>CAZSRR010000025.1:0-94911 GCA_964609175.1 uncultured Bradyrhizobium sp. | reverse complement strand
GCGGCCGCTGCGAGGCCTGCCAGGGCGACGGCGTCATCAAGATCGAGATGCACTTTTTGCCCGACGTCTACGTCACCTGCGACACCTGCAAGGGCAAGCGCTACAACCGAGAGACGCTGGAAGTCCTGTTCAAGGGCAAGAGCATCGCCGACGTGCTCGACATGACGGTCGAGGAAGCCGCCGAGTTCTTCAAGGCCGTCCCCCGCGTCCGCGAGACGTTCAAGACCTTGCACCGCGTCGGCCTGGACTACATCCATGTCGGCCAGCAGGCGACGACGCTCTCCGGCGGCGAAGCCCAGCGCGTCAAGCTCGCCAAGGAGCTGTCCAAGCGCGCCACCGGCCGCACGCTCTACATCCTGGACGAACCGACCACTGGCCTGCACTTCCACGACGTCGCAAAACTTCTGGAAGTGCTGCACGAGCTGGTCGCGCAGGGCAACACGGTGGTCGTGATCGAGCACAACCTTGAAGTGATCAAGACCGCCGACTGGGTCATCGACCTGGGCCCCGAGGGCGGCGACGGCGGTGGCGAGATCGTGGCTTGGGGTCCGCCGGAGGACATCGTCAAGGCGCCGCGCAGCTATACGGGGAAATTCCTGGCCCCTGTGCTGAAGAAGGCGGACGGCAAGCCCAGGAAGAGCGGAGTGGCGAGCGAGGCGGCGGAGTAAGAGCCGCGGCCTTGTCGCATAAATTTTATAATTCAACCAACAAGAGAATATTTCAACCGACGCGATATTGAGGTGTGGCACCGCTGCCGCAGCTTCGACGAAAGCGGTACCCCACTATGGCGAAAGACTTGTAAGCGGGGCTGCGAGGTGGTTTTTCCTAGTCCTCAACTACAGGGGATGAGTAATGAAGAAAACACTTCTCGCAGGCGTCGCTTTGGCTTCGCTGATGACCGCGGCCTCGGCCGCCGATCTCGCGGCCCGGCCGTACGCCAAGGCGCCGCCGCTCTCTCCGGCGATCAACTGGTCCGGATTCTATATCGGCGCGATGGGCGGCTACGCCTTTAACAGCGCCGATGGCGGCGGTTTCGGGGGTGGCACGATCGGCTACAATTGGCAGGTTCCGGGCAGCCAGTTCGTGTTCGGCATCGAGGTCGATGCCGCCGGCGCGAGCATCAAGGATAGCGCGACGGGCGTGTTCGGCGGTGTCCTGGTCACAGCTGAAGACAAGATCGACGCACTCGGAAGCGTCACGGGCCGTGTCGGCGTCGCGGCGAATGCTGCGCTGTTCTACGCCAAGGGCGGCTATGCCTGGTTGAACAACAAGGTGTCCGCCACGGCACTCGGCGTTACCTTTTCCGACAGCAAGATCCACTCCGGATACACCATCGGCGGCGGCGTCGAATACCTGTTCGCGCCGAACTGGTCCGTCAAAGCCGAGTACATGTACTCGCACTTCGATAGCCAGAGCTACAATGTGGGTGGCATCGTATTCGATTCCGGTACCGCCGAATTCAATTCGGTCAAGGTCGGCGTCAACTATCACTTCAAATAACAGGCCGGCGTGGTTGTTCCGGGCCGATCGGCAAGGGACAACCACACTTCAACAACTTGAGCCCCGGTTTTCCGGGGCTTTTTGTTGGCATGTTCATGTGTCCGCTGGCGGTTGACGTTCAGCGCGCAGGATGGCTGGAACGAAGTCAACCTGTCATGCTTCGTCCACTGTAAGAAATTCTGGCGGTACCTCGTCGGTCAGCCACACACCGTTGTCCGCGCGATAGAACCGAACTCCCGCCGCGTGCATGGCGCGGGCGTTTACCCTTAGGACGATCGGCTTGCCGTGCCGCTGGCCCACCCGTTGCGCCGTGGCTTCATCGATCGACAGATGGACCTGCCGGCGCGCCTGCGGCTTCAGGCCTTGCGACCGTATCGAGTCCAGGAATCGCGTCGCGGTGCCGTGATAGAGCACCGCCGGCGGCTCCTGCGGCATCAGTCCAAGCTCCACGGAAATGGAGTGTCCTTGCGCCGCACGAATCCGCAGCCCGTCTTCGGAGACCGAAAAACGCTTCTTGTCGCTGGTCACCACCACATGCAGCAGGTCATCTCGTTCAAATCGCGTCCCTGCTGCGGCGGCCTTCTCTATCAACTCGTCTATGTTTACCCAGCCGTCAGCACTGAGGGTCAGCCCGATAGCGTCCGGCTTGTGCCGGAGCACGAAGCTCAAGAACTTACTCAGCTGGGTTTGATCGATTGACATTCGTTATTCACTCCACGATCGCCGCATCGACAAATCCCTTCGGGTCCTCGCAGAACTCGCGCATGACCTTGTAATGGTCGGTGTCCTTCACCTTCACCGGCTCCAGCCCGTGTTTCGTCAGCCGCAGCAGCGTCGCGTTCGGGTAGGCCATCAGCATCGGCGCGTGCGTGGCCATGATGACCTGGCAGTGGCCGATCTCCTCCATCCGCCGCATCAGTTTCAGAAACATGATCTGGCGCGAGGGCGACAATGCGGATTCCGGTTCGTCGAAGATGAAGATGCCCTGGCGCTGGCAGCGCTCCTCGAAGAAGCGCAAAAAGCCTTCGCCGTGGGAATGGGAGAGGAAGTCGGCATATGGCGTGCCGGTGCTATCGAGATATCTTGCGACCGAGAAGAAGCTCTCGGCTCGAAAAAACCAGCCATCGCCGACGATCCGTGGTAGCCAGCTTGCGCGCAGCGCTGTCGAAAGCTGCCCACCCATTTCTTCACGCGCCCGCGAATGGTCCACGGTCATATAGCCCTTGGCGCCGCCGGCCTCATTGAATCCGGCGAGCACGGCGATGCCTTCCAGCAGCGTGGACTTGCCCGTTCCGTTTTCGCCGACGATGATGGTGATGGCCTTGTCGAAGCGCAGTTCGAAATCGTCGCGCAACAACGGCAGGCAGAACGGATAGGCCTCACGGTCGGCGATCTTCGACGGATCGAGCCAGATGCGCTTGAGGTAGGGTGCCGGCAGGTTGATCGGGCGATTGCGTCGTGCGGCCATGGCTGGGGTCCGGTGGAACAACCCTGCATTCTCTGCATATACCCCTACCGTCACGCAACCCCAGATCGCGCCCCGCACTGCCGGAAAAACGCATGCCCTCCATCACTTACGCCATTTTCCGCAACGCGATCCTCAACGAGCTGCAGATCGTCTGTCTCTACGACAGCCGGCCGCGCGAATTGTGTCCACATATCCTCGGCACCAACAAGCGCGGCGAAGAAGTCGCGCTGGCCTGGCAGTTCGGCGGTGCAAGCTCGGGGCTTCTGCCGCAATGGCGATGCTTCAAGCTCGCGAACATCAGTCAAGCGAGACCGCGCGAGGGGCGCTGGCACGAGGGAGATTCGCATCAAGCGACGCAGACCTGCGTGAGCGATATCGATCTCGACATCAACGTCCATGTTCGCAAGCGGCGATGAGTGACGTACCCGTCGCCGCACGACGCCCCAGAGCAACGCACGCCAACCGCGATAGTGCGACACTCCGTCCCCGTCAGCGCACCACCGCACCGTTCACATTTCGCGCTGTGCCACAATGCATGGGCTGTCGTTTGCCGTCGCAATGACCCCGATCGGATGCAGATTCCGAAGCCCGCGCGCGCAATCGCGATCGGGTGAATTCAAATGCCACGCTGTCCACAGATCGTGAACGCATTCGCGCCACACATCGTCGCGCTGCCGTCGAAATAGCAACCCGTCCACGCCAATGCATGGTCGCGCTTCAGTCCAATTTCTGCCGCCACACCCATCGTATGGTTAATCCGCAAGCAGGCGTTCCGATACCTGCATGAGCGTTGCTTGCAGACGGCTCATCCGGGCGCGTTCGTGCCCGCTTTCACAACGATACGTCACCATCCCGGTGCGATCGGTTCGCTATCGAGCCCGAAGGGGGTTTGTAAGAGTGATCAACTTTAGGGGACAGAATATGAAACAACTACTTCTCGCTGGTGTGGCGCTTTCGGTCGCGAGCGCGGCCTCGGCTGCCGACATGCAGGCGCGTCCTTACAAGGCCCCTCCTCCGGCGGCGGTATTGTCTCCGGCCTATAACTGGTCTGGCTTCTATATCGGCGCGATGGGCGGCTATGGCTGGGGAGACGACGCCGGTAGCGGCGGCTTCGGCGGCGGAACGGTGGGCTACAACTGGCAGTTCCCCGGCAGCCAGTTCGTGTTCGGTATCGAAGTCGATGCCGCGGCCGCCAGCATCAAGGACAGCTTCACCGAAGATCTTGGTGGCGGCGTTCTCGGCACAACGGAATCCAAGATCGATGCGTTCGGAAGCGTGACCGGCCGTGCCGGCTTCGCGATGGATGCGGTGCTGCTCTACGCCAAGGGCGGTTTCGCCTGGGGGAACAACAAGGCCACGGTCTCGGTACCTCTGCTTGGCGCCTCGTCCTCGGACAGCCACACCCACACCGGCTACACGCTCGGCGGCGGCGTCGAATATCTGTTCAGCCCGGCTTGGTCGGCCAAGGCCGAGTACATGTACACCAGCCTCGGCGGCGAGACCTATAACCTGTTTGGAGTTCCGCTGGACTCCGGCAACATCGACTTCCACACCGTCAAGGTCGGTGTGAACTATCACTTCAGGTAGTCGCCACCGTCAGCCACGTGTTCCAGAACGGCGTATCGACAATTGTCACCCGCGAAGGCGGGTGACATCCTTTGCAGGACCCGAAAGCCCTGGCGTGGTCAAAGGCTGTTGTGGGTGCCGATTCCAACGGGGTCCGTGAATGCAGGCCCGACGAAGGCCGCACGCCAGCGGTTGATGGCGATCTCCTCGATGAGACGGTGGATCCGGCACCGTAGCGCTGCGCCCGCGCGCCGCTGCCGTCTCTTCAAAATTCAGACTATCTCGAGCACCAGTTCCATCGTCATCAGCACCGGATTGTCGCCGCGCAGCAGCCGGCCCTCCGCGATGCCGCCGAGATAATCCACCAGCGCGATATCGATCTCCGCCTGCAGCGTGCCGTCAGGGCCGGGCGCGATCGTACCGGACGTGATGGCGAGTTCGGTCGCAAACGGCACTACGATTCGTCCATCCGTGAAATGCGCGCCGATGGTGGAGCCGACGCCGCCATGGATTCGCGCCCGCAAGATGCCGTGCTGCCGGCAGAACGTCTCCAGCGCCGCGGCAACATCCTGATTCGGCCGCAGCCGAACAGCAAAGGCCCGCCGCTCGGCTCTTACATTCATGCCGGCGCGCGCGACCGGACCGAACAGTTTGAAATTGGTTTCCGAATCAGGCTCCGCCGAGAACATCGCGCCGTCGATACCGAAGGCTTCCACCTCGAACGATTCGGCGACGATGCTCTCCTCGGGCAGAATATGGCCGCCATGCCGGTGCCCATCGGTCTCCGTCCACAAGCCATGGCAGTGGAAAAACGGCGCGCCGTCGCGCTCGCCCAACGTCATCGCGCCACATTTCAGCCGCGTGATTCCGGAAGGCCGAAACGTCTCGCTGTAGAATGCCGCATTCGCGCCGGTCTTCGACAGCGCCGGCATCACATAGGCAAACGGTCCCAGCGCCCCGCCCCGCATGCCCAGCACGCCGCCGCAAAATCCGGCTTCCGAAAAACCACGCCGCGCGGCTTCCAGCAGCGGCAGGCCGGCAGCGAGCGTGAACGAAAACGCCCGGCCCGTCGCCTCGACCCATTGGATACGTTCAGGCGCCGCTGCGCCCGGCTGCTCAATGCTTCGCATCGTTCAGTTGCCCGTGGACTTCGCAACGAGTTCGAGCAGACCCCTCGCCTCGAGTTCGTCGCGCACCAACCGCTTCGGAATTTTTCCGTAGCCTGATTTCGGCAGCGCCTCCCAGAAGAAGAAGCGCTTCGGCATCTTGTAGCGCGGCACCTTTGGCGCGAGGTACGCCGCCAGCTCCGCCTCGCTCACTTCAGCCGCGCCTTCGCGCGCAACGCAGACCGCAACCCCGACTTCGCCCCAGAACGGGTCGGGCACGCCGAGCACGGCAACCTCGCCGATCGCGGGATGGGTGAGAATCTTCTCCTCGATCTCGCGCGGATAGATGTTGGAGCCGCCCGAGATATACATGTCGGAGGCGCGGCCGGTGATGTAGACGAAGCCCTCCTCGTCCATGTGGCCGAGATCGCCGGTGCGAAACCAGCCGTCGCGAAACGCTTTTGCATTCGCTTCGGCGTTGTCGTAGTAGCCGGCGAACACGGCGGGACCGATCACGCAGATCTCGCCGGTCTGGAACGGTTTCAACTCGCGCCCGTCATCGCCCTGGATCGAGACCTGCATGCCGGTGCGTTCGAAGCCGCAGGTGCCGATGCGCGCCCGCGGGCCGTCCTCGGGGTCGTGCAGGCTGGTCGGCATGACCGTGATGTTGCCGGTGACCTCGCCTAACCCAAAATACTGCACCAGCACCGGGCCGAGTTTTTTCAGCGCCGCCTTCTGGTCCTCGCGATACATCGGCGCGCCGGCATAGATCACGTAGCGCAGCGACGAGTGATCGAATTTGTCGACGGCAGGATGCTCGACCATCATCTTCAGAATGGTCGGCACGGTAAACATGTTGCTGACGCGGTGCGTCTCGATCAGGCGGAACGCCTCGGCGATGTCGAATTTTTCGGTCGGCAACAAAATGGTCGGCACGCCGCGCGCGGTCTGCATGAGCTGGTGCACGCCGGCGCCATGCGACAGCGGCGCGACCACCAGCGAGGCGTCGGTCTCCGTCGTGCCGGGCGTCAGATCGGCGAGATGGTTGGTCACCACGAAGGCCATCTGGCCGTGGGTGAGCACCGCCGCCTTGGAGCGGCCGGTGGTGCCGGACGTGAAGAAGAACCAGCAGGGATCGTCGTAATCGACCGCGACGTTCTCGACCTTGGCGCCGGCTTGCGACGCGATCACCTCGCTGACCGACCGCTCGCCGAATGCGCCCTCGCCGATCCGCCAGACGAATTCAAGCGCGGGATTGGCCGCCGCGCTGGCATGATCGGGGAAATCGCCGTGACACAAAAACCCTTTTGCACCGGAGGCGGAGGCGAGATAGGCGACCTCGTCGGGCATCAGGCGGAAATTGGTCGGCACCCAGACTGCACCCAGCCGGAACGCCGCGAACATCGACCAGAACATCTCGTCGCCATTCTTGGAATGAACCAGCAGGCGGTCGCCCTTGCCGATGCCGCGCGCGGCAAGTCCCGCGGCCAGCGCGGAAACATGGCCGTCGATCTCCCCCCAGGTCCAGGAGCGGTCGCCCCAGACGAAACCGATGCGGCCGCCATGGCGCCGGGCATTCTGGGTCAGCATGTGTGCGAGATTCATCACCCGGCGCGACATCCGCGCCAGGCCGCCGCGCGGAACGGGAAGTGTCACGGTTTCAGTCACGGCAAATCAACCTGCGCTTTGGACGGAGAGACATGTTGAAAGGATGGGCATGCTTCAACGATAGCAGAAAGCCCGAGACATGCTCAAATCCGCAGGCCGGGCCTGGCCAGTCGTGGGCATGCAGGCCGGCCCCCCAGCCGACGCGGCCGGTTTGAAAACTACCGCGGATGCTTGCCGAGCTCCTGCTCGCTCAAGCGCCAATCCTGCCAGAGCTGCAGTGCACCCAGCAGAGCCACAATCGTACCGAGCACGATGTGCCAGACCCGGAGCGCCTCGTCGCCGGAATATCCAAGGATGAACGGTGAGGCGATCAGCCAGAGTCCGAGCGCGATCTCTCCCACCTCCTCCCAGCGCTGCAGTGCGACATATTCGAGCTGGCCCAGTCCGAACACCAGCATGCCAACCACAAAAGTATTGAGGATCATGGTGCCGCGTTCGGCGTTCATCACGTCGTGGCTGGAAAATGGAAACCATGGCGACACCACGATCAACACGCCCAGCAGCATGCCGAGCCAGTCTTCCCAGCTTTGATGCTTGCGGATGAAACCAAAGCCCGACATGGCAGTCTCCCTTGGCAGCCTCCCTTGGAGCCTCCCTTGGCAGCCTCCTTTGGCAACCTCTCTTGAAAAGATGCATTAAGCCAGAGGTCGCATATCACTGCATGGCCGCTTGAGCGCAGACCGGGCTGCTGGGCGGCGCACGTTCAAGAGAACTAGGAACCCCGGACTTCGTTGCAAGTCCTGCCCGCAACGATCCTGCGCCCGCCGTTTCTGCGGTTTGCATCGCAGCGAGCACGTCCTACATGACCCCAACCATCATACGAGGATCACCGCATGACCGCCGTTCGTGACAACAAGACTCAAAATCGCTTCGAACTCGACGTCGAAGGCGCTGTGGCCTTTGCGAATTATCGCGTCACGCCGGCGGCCATCATCATCACCCACACCGAAACACCCCGCGCGCTGCGCGGCCGCGGCATTGCTTCCCAACTGGTCAGGGGTGCGCTCGAACTGATCCGCGCCGACGGTCGCAAGGTGATCGCCGGCTGCGGATTCGTGGTGGACTATCTGCAGAAGAATCCGGAGTTCGTCGATCTGACGGCGTGAAACACCGCCACCGCCTCGTTGCACTGCGAGCGCTCATGACAAAGGCCCGCGTTGCCGCGGGCCTTTGCATGTGCGAACGAAAGGATCAGTGCTTGATCTCGGGCGGCAGCTTGCCGCCATTGGCGGCGAGCTTGGTCATGACCTGCTTGTGCAGCCAGATGTTCATGCTGGCGGAATCGTTGCTGTCGCCGGTGTAGCCGAGCTCCTTCGCGAGTTCCTTGCGCGCCGCAAAGCTGGAATCGATGTCGAGCGCCTTCATCAGGTCGACGATCGAGGTGCGCCATTCCAGCTTCTCGCCCTTGGCCTTTACCGCCTGGTCGAGAATGGGGGCGACATCGACGGTAGCGGGTGCGGGTGCCGCTGCGGCGCTCCCCGATGATCCGCCGCCTGCGGCTGCGCCGCCGCCGGCCGGCGCGGCGTCCGCCTTGGTGCCGAAAATCGCGCCCATGATTTTTCCGAAAATGCTCATCGTTCGCTCCCAATCAATTGAGGATGGAGTTTCAGACTCTCGCGGCCCATCCGACCGGTATTGCCGCGCCGAGATCGCCGCCAACTCTAGCCAGCCGGGCCAAGCTTGCCAATGAAACATTCACCGAAGCGTGAGTTCGCGCGCCGTCGATTGGGAGTACGCTGCTTGCACAGTTCGCGACATGGCCAGTTCCATCTGTCTTCGCGCGTCTGACCTGATCGCGATCATTCTTTGAAGCGGCGGCACTTCCGCGTCTTTCGTCGGCGCACAGGCGGCCGCGAGGGAGACAGCGACCATGGCGACGTATCACGGCAATGTCACACCGATGACGCAAAGCGGGCCAGATTCCGCACCGGTCATCCGAACCATCGGCCTGACGCAACTACATCAGGCCCTGCATCGCGGCTGGGAAGACTTCAAGGCCGTCCCCAGTCATGCGATCGTCTTGTGCGTTATCTATCCCGTACTCGGATTGATGCTGGCGCGGGCCGTGCTCGGCTATTCGGTGCTGCCGCTGCTGTTTCCGCTCGCGGCCGGCTTTGCCCTGATCGGCCCGTTCGCCGCGATCGGCCTCTACGAATTGAGCCGCCGCCGCGAACGCGGCGAGGAAGCGACCGCCTGGGACGCGCTCGAAGTCGTGCGCGCCCCTTCGTTCGGCGCGATGCTGGGGCTCGGCGTGCTGCTGCTCGCACTGTTCGTCACGTGGGTAGCTACCGCGCAAGCCATCTATATCGCCGCCTTCGGCTATGCAGGCGCGACCAGCTTTTCCGATTTCGTCGAACGCGTGCTGACGACGCCGCAGGGCTGGTGGCTGATCGTAGTCGGCTGTGGCGTCGGGTTTTTGTTTGCCCTCGTCGCGCTGTGCATCAGCGTGGTGTCGTTCCCCCTGATGCTCGACCGCCATGCCGGCGCCGGCGAAGCGATGGTGACCTCGCTGCGCGCCGTCGCGCGAAATCCGGTGCCGATGGCAGCCTGGGGACTGGTCGTGACGGCGCTGTTGATCGCTGGAACGGTGCCGGCGTTCCTCGGCCTTGCCGTCGTCATACCCCTGCTCGGGCATGCCACCTGGCATCTCTACCGCGCGACGATCGAGCCGGAACTCAATCCGCAGCCGTTACCGCCGCGCCCGCATCGCGAGCGCAAGCCGGCAGCCGATTTCCCGGCCAATCTGTTCCCGTGGCGAAGCAAGGACAGCGCCTAGGCGCGTGGAACACGATGACGACACCGCCGGCCGATCGACCGGCGGTGTTTTCTTTCACGAGCCAGTGACGATGAATTGAGCGCCCTCACGCCAAAGCCGTCGAAGGCAATGGCGTCAGCCTTGTTTTGGCCGATCTTGCTTCGAACATCCGACATCGCGTGGACACTAACCACCGGCGATGTATCGATCCTGGAGCCGACGGCCCGCCGATGACTTCCCTTATTTCCCTGCGCGCCCTGACGCTGGGCGCCGTATTGCTCGCATCAGCAATCCCCGCGTGGGCGGCGCCCTGCGGCACGGGCCCGTTCGAAACCTGGCTGGAGGATTTCAAGAAAGAAGCCACCGCCAAGGGAATCTCGGCCGCCGCGATCCAGGCCGGCCTGACCGGCGTCACCCTCGACAAGAGCGTGCTCACGCGAGACCAGTCGCAAAAGGTGTTCAGCCAGACGTTCGAGGAATTTTCCGGCCGCATGGTGCCGCCACGGATGACCCGCGGCGCCAACATGCTCAAGCAGTATGGTTCGGTGCTCGGTCGCATCGAGGAAAACTACGGCGTGCCCGGCGAGGTGCTGGTGGCGATCTGGGGCCTGGAAACCGACTACGGCGTCAACATCGGGAAATTCCAGACGCTGCGCGCACTGGCGACGCTGGCCTATGACTGCCGCCGCAGCGACCTGTTCAAGGCCGAACTGATGGATGCGCTGCGCATCGTCGAGCGCGGCGACATCGCGCCACAGGATCTGCGCGGCGCCTGGGCGGGCGAAATCGGCCAGACCCAGTTCATGCCGTCGTCCTACATCAAATACGCCGTCGATTTCGACAGCAACGGCCGTCGCGATCTCCTGCGCAGCGCGCCTGACGTGCTGGCCTCGACCGCGAACTTCCTGGCCGGCCATGGCTGGAAACGCGGCAAGGACTGGGAGCCCGGCAGCGACAATTTCGCGGTCATCAAGGAGTGGAACAAAAGCGAGGTCTACGCCAGGACCATCGCCCATTTCGCAACCCAGCTTTCGCGGGCGCCGTAAGACACGCGAATCTGACAAATAATTGAATATAAGTTCATTTTATTTCTCTATGACACATGCTTTTCTGCATAAGAAACGTTCACATATTTCTTTGCCTTGCACAGTTAAGTCGGAATGTTGCGGCTGCCAGTCTCGGTTTATTGATACCGGCAAGCGGCGCAAGGGATCATAGAATTTCAAAAAAACTGCGAATTTAAGCATTTCCTGCCTTCACGAGATCCTTGGGGAACCCGTTGGAGCACCGGCTCTACGGCCGCCTCGAAAGTTAAGCAGATCTTACCAATGCCATGCGCCAAATGCTTAGCTGCATCGCAACATAACATCTTCTGCAATGCGGAATCTCCGCTATGTTCATTTCAACGATGACGCCGACATCAAAGGCTGAATCGGAACTTCAAGGAGACTACCATGCTTCTTTCGCTCATCCGCATGATCCAGGCTTTCCGGGATTATCAGCGCAATGTCAGCGAACTGTCCCAGCTCAGCGATCGCGAACTGGCCGATATCGGCCTCGATCGTGCGGACATTCCGCGCGTTGCTGCCGGCAACTACGCCAACTGAGTCCCGTTCGGCCGCCTGACGACCGGATAACGCCCGCCACGCCGCGGGCGTTGTCGTGTCTGCCACAGGTCTTTTGCCGCCAGGCGTGAGGCGTTTTATTCGACGCTGACCGGTGCGCTTGGGACAAAAACGCGCTAACGCTGCGCGCATGATTTCCTTCACGCCCCAGACTGATACCGTCCACGTGATCGGCGGCGGCCTCGCCGGTTCGGAAGCCGCCTGGCAGCTCGCCAATGCCGGCGTTCGGGTCACCCTGCACGAGATGCGCCCGCAGCGGATGACCGAGGCTCACCGGACCGAGGGCCTGGCCGAACTGGTCTGCTCCAACTCGTTCCGCTCCGACGACGCCGCCAACAACGCCGTTGGCCTGCTGCATGCCGAAATGCGCCGGCTGGGCTCCCTGATCATGCGCTCTGCCGACGCCAACCAGGTGCCCGCGGGCGGGGCGCTGGCGGTCGACCGCGACGGGTTTTCCGCCGCCGTCACCAAGGCGTTGCACGACCATCCCCTGATCGACATCGACCGCGCCGAGATCGCCGGCCTGCCGCCGGCCGAATGGGGCAACGTGATCGTCGCGACCGGCCCCCTCACCTCCGCGCCGCTGGCCGAAGCCATTCGCGCGCTGACGGACGAGAACGCGCTGGCGTTCTTCGATGCGATCGCGCCGATCGTGCACAAGGATTCCATCGACATGTCGGTGGCCTGGTTCCAGTCGCGCTACGACAAGGTCGGACCCGGCGGCACCGGCGCGGACTACATCAATTGCCCGATGACGAAGGAGCAGTATGACGGCTTCGTCGCGGCGCTGCTGGCCGGCGAGAAGGTCGACTTCAAGGACTGGGAAACAAATACGCCCTATTTCGACGGCTGCCTGCCGGTCGAAGTGATGGCCGAGCGCGGCCACGAGACGCTGCGGCACGGCCCGATGAAGCCGGTCGGACTGACCAACCCGCACGATCCGACCGTCAAGCCCTACGCCATCGTGCAGTTGCGCCAGGACAACAAGCTCGGCACGCTTTACAACATCGTCGGCTTCCAGACCAAGCTGAACTACGGCGCGCAGCAGCGGGTGTTCCGCACCATTCCGGGTCTTGAGAACGCCGAATTCGCCCGGCTCGGCGGCCTGCATCGCAACACTTTTCTGAATTCGCCAAAGCTGCTCGACGGCCAGCTCCGGCTACGCGCGCAGCCGCGGCTGCGCTTTGCCGGCCAGATGACGGGCTGCGAGGGCTATGTGGAATCCGCCAGCATCGGCCTGATCGCCGGCCTCTATGCCGCCGCCAACGCGCGTGGGCAGTCGCTGGCGCCGCCGCCCGCCACCACGGCGCTGGGCGCGCTGCTCGGCCACATCACCGGGGGGCATATCGAGACCATCGAGGCCGGCACCCGCTCCTTCCAGCCGATGAACATCAATTTCGGCCTGTTTCCGCCGCTGGCGAGCGTGCCGACGAAAAAGCCCGACGGCACGCGGCTGCGCGGCAACGAGAAGACGGTCGCCAAGAAGCAGGCGCTCAGCGCCCGCGCGCTGTCCGATCTCGATCGCTGGATCGCGGACCACCTGCGCGTCGCGGCGGCGGCGTAACATCATGGGTTTGCCGAAAGACGATGCCGCCACCCTGTCGGCGCGCTGGACCGAAGGCGTGCTGCTGAAGCGCGACGTGTTCTCGACCGTCGAGCGCGGCCGCTTCCGCGACGAGTCGGGCGAGGTCGATGCAGTGCTGCGCCGGCTCGACCAGGTGCCGCTGTGGTCCTATCCGCTGGCCCGGCATCTGTTCGCCCGGGAACGCCGTGCGTTGACGCTGGCGCGCGATCTCGACGTCGGCCCAAAGCTGCTGTGGGCCGGCCGGCAGGCGCTGGTGCGCGGCTTCATCGACGGCGTCGCGCTGCATCTGGCAAAGCCGCATGGCGACCTCGCCTATTTCCGCTCCGCCAAACTGGCGCTGCGAAAACTGCACCGCGCCGGCATCTGCCACAACGACCTCGCCAAGGAGCAGAACTGGCTGCGTGGCAGCGACGGGCGTGCGTATGTGACCGATTTCCAGCTCGCCGCCTGTTTCAAGACTCGCAGCCGGCTTTTTCGGATCGCGGCCTATGAGGATCTGCGTCATCTACTGAAGCACAAGCGCAGCTACGCGCCGCAGGCGCTGACCGCGATGGAGCGCAAGGTTTTGGCGCGCAAATCCGTTTTCGCCAGCGTCTGGCTGAAGACCGGCAAGAAGGTCTACCAGGCCATCACCCGCGGCCTGTTCAATTTTACGGACCGCGAAGGCGGCGGGAGAAGGCTGGTCAATGACGCGCCCGTGCTGATTGATCTGATCCGGAAAAACCCCGAGGTGCGCGACACCGCCATCGTCGCATTCGCTGACCGCCGCAGCGGCGTCGGACTCTATGCGTTCGTCGAGGCCGATCAGGTGGCGCTGGAAAAGCAGCTGCGCAGCGAACTATCCACCGCCAAGGGCGTCAAGCCGCCGGAGCATATCCAGGTGGTGCACGCCCTGCCGCGCGATGCGGCCGGCAAGCCGCGCACCGAGATTTTGCAGCTCGTCGCCATGAACCAGGTGGACCTGATCGAGCCGCTGCTCAGCAACGAGACGGATCGTGCGTTCCTGAAGGACATTCTGGAGAGCCGGAAGAACTTGCGCGATCGGTTCAATTTCGAGAGCAGCGAGTTGAATTCGCAGTCTCGTTAGCCTCTCCCGTCGTCATCCGCCTTGTGCGCAATTGCGCACTGGGGCGGGTGACCCGTATTCCAGAGGCGTCCGAGATCAATTCGAGAAGCCGCGGCGTACTGGTCCCGGCCTTCGCGGGGATGACGGCCTCGATGCGTGGCAAGCTTTACTACCCCCGAAACTCCTTCGTCCGCGACGCGCGCCACAGCGTCCACAAGGTCCGCAGCCGCGACGTGGGCTCCAGCACGAAAGGATCGAAATCGGCCCGCGCCATCCGCGCGAGTTCACGGCGCACCAGCGCCAGCGGCAGGAAGATCGGCCGCACCGGTCGCGGCAGGTGCGTGAGCAGTTCGAACGCCGTGTCGAGATGCTTGCGCGCTTCCCCTGCCAATTGGTCGATCGCCGCGCGAGATCGCGGCGTCTGCTTGCCGGAATAGATTTCTTCCGTGCCGCTGCCGTGCTGCTGCAGCAGTTGCAGCGGCAGGAACAGCTGCCGCCGGGCGGCATCGAACGGTAGCGCGGCGATCACCTGCGCTATGCCCTGGGCCAATCCGGCATGGCGGGCGAGATGGTCGATCATGGCCGACGGCGGCGCCACCACCCTGGCGCCGAGCGAAAACAGTGCGGAGGACGTGTCGGTGACATAACCCTCAAGCGCCGCCATCGACGGCATCGGGTCGTTGTACAGGTCGAATTGATGCTCCTCGATCAGCCGCAGCAGCGGTTCGGCCGGCAGGCGGTACTCGCTGGTGGTCTGCAGCAGTTCGGCGGCGACCGGATTGCCTTCGACGCCGCCATGGCCGGCGCCGGTCAGCATGTCGGTCCACCACTGCATCCGGATCTCGCCGGGCAAGGGCTGGCTGACCTGGTCGCGCACCCGCGAAATCTCGACGTTGAAGGCGTAGATCGACAACAGCGCGCGGCGTTGCGCCTGCGGCAGGAACAGCGTCGCGGCGTAACGGGCAAAGTCGTGCGTGCGCACGAGGTCGGCGCAGAACGCCGCTGACTCGTTCGACGTCGCCGCCTCGCTCATGGCACCGCGATCAGCGCCGCCGCGACCCGCCGCCGCTCGCCCAGCATGATGTTGTAGGTGCGGATCGCAGGGCCTGTCTGCATCGCATCGAGCACCACGCGCACGGCCCGCAGCGCTTCGCGCAGGCCTTTTGGCGGGATCCAGACCTCACTGCCGGTGCCGACGATCAGCGTGTCGATGGCGTTGGCGGCCTTGAAGATCTTGTCGAGCGAATATCGGTCGATCTGGGATGGCTGCGTCACCTCCCAGGCCCAGATCGCATCCGGCAGGCACAGCAGCGAGCCGCGATGCGACATGTCGGCGAAGGCGAAGCCGCCTTTGCCGTAGGCCTCGATCGGCGCCGACCTCGGAAGATGGGGAGCGTCCGAGGAGTTAGCCATGGGCAACTACTTCTTGGCTGGAACGTCCGGCGCGTCCCGGTGCTCGCCGACGCCGAGATAGATCAGGATCGGCGCGGCGATGAAGATCGAGGTGTAGGTGCCGACCAGCACCACGCCGAACATCATCACCGCCGTGAAGCTGTGGATCGCATGGCCGCCGAACAGCAGCAGCGCGAACAAGGCCAATGTCACCGTGACGTGGGTGATGATCGAACGCGACAATGTCGAATTGATGGATTCGTTCAGAAGCTGCGGCATCGGCATTTTCTTGTAGCGCCGCAGCATTTCCCGGATGCGGTCGTAGATGACGACCGTGTCGTTCAGCGAGTAGCCGAGGATGGTCAACAGCGCCGCGATGCTGGTGAGGTCGAAGTCGACCTGCGAGATCGACATGAAGCCGATCGTCAGCACGATGTCGTGGACGTTGGCGATCATGGCGCCGAGTGCGAACTGCCATTCGAAGCGGAACCAGAGATAGATCAGGATGCCGACGATCGCGAGCATCAGGCCGAGCATGCCATAAGCCAGCAATTCGCCTGACACGCGCGGTCCGACCACCTCGACGCGACGATATTCCACGCTGTCGCCGAGCGCGCCGCGAACCTTTTGCACGGCGGCCTGCTGCGCAGCGTCGCCACCGGGCTGTTCCGCCACCCGGATCAGCACGTCATTCGGGCCACCGAACTGCTGCAGCTGGATGTCGCCGAGTCCGAGCGTGCTCAGCGTACTGCGCATCGCGCCGATATCGGCGGGACCTGCCTTGTTCTGCACTTCAAGAAGCGTGCCGCCGCGAAAGTCGATGCCAAAATTCAGCCCGTGGGTGAAAAACAGCACGATCGCCAGAATCGACAGCGCCGCCGAGATCGGAAAGCTGATGCGGCGGAAACGGGTGAAATCGAAATGCGTGTCGTCGGGAACGATGCGCAGCGGCGGCAGCAGATCGAATATGGCGACCACGGTCAGCACGGCGATCAGAACGCCAAGCCCGATGAGAACGTATTGAGTCACAATGAGGTCCCTAGATCGGCACGGTCTTCGGACGCTTCCACCGCACCCAGCCGGCGACGATCAGGCTGGTGAGGGTAAAGGCGGTGAAGACGGTCGTGATGATGCCAATGCCGAGCGTCACGGCGAAGCCGCGGACCGGGCCGGTGCCGATGTAGAACAGCACCGCGGCGGCAATGAAGGTGGTGATGTTGGAGTCCAGAATGGTCGCCAGCGCGCGGCGGAAACCGGCGTCGATCGCCGAAATCGCATTACGGCCGCCGCGCAGTTCCTCGCGGATGCGCTCGTAGATCAGCACGTTGGAGTCGACCGCGATGCCGACAGTGAGCACGACACCGGCAATGCCGGGCAGCGTCAGCGTGGCGTTGAGCAGCGACAGAATTCCGAAGATCATCGCGACGTTGATGGCGACCGCGATGTTGGCGAACACGCCGAACAGCCGGTAAGTCAGCAGCATGAACACGATGACCAGGATCGAGCCGACATAGGCCGCCAGTTCGCCCTTTTCGATCGAGTCCTGGCCGAGGCCCGGGCCGACGGTGCGCTCCTCGATTACGGTCAGAGGCGCCGGCAGTGCGCCTGCCCGCATCAAAAGCGCGAGTTCGTTGGCTCCCTGCACGGTAAAGTTACCGGAGATCTGACCCTGGCCACCGGTGATCGGCTCCCGGATCACGGGAGCGGAAATCACCTTGCCATCGAGGATGATCGCGAAGGGAACGCCGACGTTCTCCGAAGTTGCCTGCGCGAATTTACGCGAGCCCGAGCTGTTGAACTTGAAGTTGACGATCGGCTCATTGGTGCGCTGGTCGAAACCCGGCTGCGCATCGGTAAGATCGCCGCCGGAGACCAGCACCTGCCGCTTGACGACGTAAGGCACCTTCGGCGAGGCCTCGCTCATCAGGATTTCCGAGTCGGCCGGTACGCGTCCCTGCTGGGCCTGATCCGGCGAGATCGACGGATCGACCATGCGGAATTCCATCTTGGCGGTCGTGCCGAGAATGCGCTTCAGTTCGGTCGGATCCTGCAGGCCCGGCACCTGAACCAGGATGCGGTCGGTGCCCTGGCGCTGGATCAGCGGCTCGACCGTGCCGAGTTGGTTGATGCGGCGCTCGACGATCTGGATCGACTGTTCGATGGTCTGCCGGATGCGGTCGGTAATGGCAGCCTGCGGCACGGTCAGGCGGATCAGCCCGCCGCCGGCATCCGAGACTTCGAGGCTGCGCTGTCCCGAGGAGCCAAGCAGGCCGCCGAGCGGCTGCGACAGATCACGCAGCTTGGGCAGCGCCGCCCCAAGGTCGGAATCCTTGACGCGGACTTCGACCGCATCGGCGCGCGCGGCAAGTCCGGTATAGCCGATCTTGGCTTCGCGCAGCACGCGGCGGACCTCGTCGCGCACCTGGTCGAGCTTTTCCTTCTTCACGTAGTTGGAATCGACTTCGAGCAGCAGGTACGAACCGCCCTGCAAATCGAGGCCGAGCACGATATGGCGTTGCGCCCATACCGGCCAGGTCTTCACCCGCTCCTGGGGAAAGAAGTTCGGCACCGCGAACAGGCAGACGATCAGCGCGGTCAGAATGATCGCCAGCGCCTTCCACCGCGAAAAATACAACATTGAGTAGACCCGTCAGATCCAGGAAATACGCCGCAGGGTGCGGCGCGGAAAACTCAGCTCGCGGACGTCTCGTCCTTCTCGGCCTTTTCCTTGTCCTTGGATTCGCCCTTCTCCTTGGCCGGCTCGCCCTTGGCGCGGACGCCCGAGATCATCTGCCGCATCTGCCGCACCCGGACGCCATCCGAAATCTCGAACTCGATCTGGTCGTCGTCGACCACCTTGGTCACCTTGCCGACGAGGCCGCCCGAGGTGATGACGGTGTCGCCGCGGCGGATGTTCTTGACCAACTCCTGGTGGTCTTTCACCTTCTTCTGCTGCGGGCGCAGAATCAGGAAGTACATGATCACGAAGATCAGCGCGAAGGGCAGCAGCGACATCAACATGCTGTTGGCATCGCCACCGGCTGCTGCCTGGGCGTACGCAGGGGTAATCAGCATTCGAACAATCCTCGTGAGACGGAAAAGAACCGGCCATGATGGCTTAGCGCTTTGCTGGGCTTAAGCCTTGGGCAAATCGCCGGTCCGGGCAAATTCGCGCGGACTATAGCGTCGGCCAGCCCAATTGCAACGTGGCCAAGCCCCTCATTTAGGTCGCTTGCGGGACCTGCCAAGGCCCGTTAAGGCTGCGCCGTGAGGAACTGCCAAAATGCCGAAAAAAGCCAAGAAAACAACGCCCCGCGCCACCCCCAAAGCCACCTCCCGAGCCGCTGCAAAAACCGCGACAAAAGGTCCGGCAAGCCCGTTCGACGGCGCCACCGCGGAGCGGATCGCGATCGCGCTGGAAGCCATCGCCGGACACCTCTCGGCGGCCGCTCCGGCCGCATCCACGCCAGAATCGTTCGGTTCTGCCGACGCCTTTGTCTGGCATCCGGACGGGCGGCTGTCGCCGGTGCCGCGCGTCAGCCGCGTCGACCTCGGCCTGCTCAAGGGCATCGACCGGATGCGCGACATCCTGATCGAGAACACCGAGCGCTTTGCCGACGGCCTGCCCGCCAACAACGCGCTGCTGTGGGGCGCGCGCGGCATGGGCAAGTCGTCGCTGGTCAAGGCCACGCACGCCAACATCAACATCGACCGCAAGCCGGCCGACCGGCTCAAGCTGATCGAGATCCACCGCGAGGACATCGAAAGCCTGCCCGGCCTGATGGACCTGCTGCGCAGCTCGAGTTTCCGCTTCATCGTTTTCTGCGACGACCTCTCCTTCGACGGCAACGACGCCTCCTACAAATCGCTCAAGGCGGTGCTGGAAGGCGGCATCGAGGGACGGCCCGACAACGTCATCCTCTACGCCACCTCCAACCGTCGCCATCTGCTGGCGCGCGAGATGATCGAGAACGAGCGCTCGACCGCGATCAACCCGGGCGAAGCCGTCGAGGAGAAGGTGTCGCTGTCGGACCGTTTTGGACTCTGGCTCGGCTTCCACCGCTGCAGCCAGGACGAATACCTCGCGATGGTGCGCGGCTATTGCGGCCATTTCGGCATCAAGGTGGACGACGAAGCGCTGGAGCGCGAGGCGCTGGAATGGTCCACCACGCGCGGCTCGCGTTCGGGCCGCGTGGCCTGGCAATTCACGCAGGAACTGGCGGGACGGCTGGGCGTGCGGCTTGCGGGGAAGTAGGCGTCTTCGTTTCCCGGGCGCAGGTTCGCGCACCCGGGCTACGGATCGAGTGCCCTCACGCCCCGTTCAGGAATTGCAGCGGGTCAACCGGGGTAGATCCCTTGCGGATCTCGAAGTGAAGCTGCGGCGAGCTCACCTCACCCGATTGACCCGACTTGGCAATGATCTGGCCGCGCTTGATGGGGTCGCCGCGCTTCACCAGCAGCTCACTCGCATGGGCATATGCGGTGACGTAACCGTTGGAGTGCCGCACCAGAACCAGATTGCCGTAACCCTTCAGTTCGTTGCCGGAATAGGCGACCACGCCGTCTTCCGCCGCCTTCACCGGCGTGCCTTCCGGCACCGCGACGTTGATGCCGTCATTGGACTTGCCGTTGGTCTTGGCGCCATAGCTCGTGATCACCTTGCCGCGCACCGGCCAGCGGAACGTCGGCAGCCCGCCGGCGGTTTCGCTGGACTTCGCGACGACCGGCTCGGCGGCAGGCTTTTCCTCGACGACATTGGTGGTTGTGGATGCCAGCCGCGCGGCCTGCGGCGGACCGCCGGCTGCGGCCATCCTGGTGGCCGGGGCGGCAACTGCCGTGGCGGGCTGGGCGGACACGGCGACGGCCGGCTGGGCGGCAGGCGCCGCGGCGACCGCGGATTTCGAGCCGGGCACGGCGAGCTTCATGCCGAGGCTGAGCCGGGCGGTCTGGTCGAGATTGTTGGCCCTGGCGAGCTCATCCACCGAAACGTTGTTGCGGCGCGCGATGCCCATCAGCGTATCGCCGCGATTGACGACATGAACGCTTGCGGGCGCCGACGCGACGGCGGCCGGTCTGCCGACGGCAGGCGCCGGTGCCGCGGCCACCGCGGTTGGCCTCGGAATGATCAGTTGCTGGCCGGGCGACAGAACCCGCGGGCCCTTGTAGCCGTTGGCCTGCAGGATCGCGGCAGACGAAACGTTGTAGCGCTTCGCCAGAATATCGAGCGTGTCGCTGGTGCCCACGATGATCGTGGTGCCGTTCGGTGCCACCGGGCGCGCGATGGCAGCGACCGGGCGGGCGGCGGCAACCGAACGCGGCGGCACCGTTGCGGCCGTCTCGATCGGCGGCTGGGACGGCGGCGCATAGGACGAGATCCCGCGCCCGCCTCCGGATACGCCGTTGGAGCTGACCGGATAGGCGGGTGGCGCGACTGGCGCAGGTGCAACGGCGGCTGGCGGCGGCGGCAAGGATTGGGACTGAAACTGCGGCGCGGGCGACGCCTGCGGCCGGGCGTATTGGGGAGCGTATTGGGGGGCGTACTGCGGCGGCTCGCGCCGCTCGGCGACGGGTCCGCGCACCGAACCGGTGGCATCAGGCTGCGACGCAAAGGGATTGGAGAACGAGCTGTCGGAAAGGCGCGTCTGCATATCGGCGCTGCAGCCGGCAAAGCCGACCGACATCAGCGCCAGCACCGCGATCTGCGGCACCCGACGCGAGCGAAGCAACTCGACGATACGGGACATGGTTACTCACTCGTACGCAACAAAATACTGTTTTGAGTAAACACGTGCCGAGTAAATAAGCGCTTAACCCTGCAAACAGGATGTTGAGGCGGACAAAACCGCGTCCTACAGCTCTCGCGCGATGCCCGGCAGCGCCGGGACGAAGCGGACGTCGACCAGCTCCTTGCGCTCGAAACCGCTGTCCGTTCGCGTCACCCTGACCAGCGTCTGGGTGCCGTGATGGGGCCCGACCGGCGCGATCAGGATGCCGCCCGGCAACAGCCGCTCCTGCAGCTTTTCCGGAATCTGCTCCATCGCCGCGGTGACGATGATGCGGTCGAAATCGCCGGCGCCGGCCGGGATGTCGAAGCCGTCGCCGAGCATCACCTCGATGTTGAAGTAGCCGAGCGCTTCGAGCCGGTCGCGGGCGGTGTCCGCCAAGGTCCGGTAACGCTCGATGGTGAGCACGTGCGCGCACAACCTTGACAGGATCGCGGCCTGATAGCCGGAGCCGGTGCCGATCTCGAGCACCTTGTGGTTCTTCTGCAGCTTCAACTGCTCGGTCATGTAGGCCACCACGAAGGGCTGGCTGATGGTCTGGCCGCATTCGATGCCGAGCGCGCTGTCGCGATAGGCTTGGTCGCGATCGGCTGGCGCCACGAACACCTCCCGCGGCACCTCTTCCATCGCGCGCAGCACCGCCTGGTCGCTGATCCCGCGCCGCCGCAGGTTGAGCTGAAACTTCATCTTTTCCGGCGGTTCTTGCGACATCGCGGTCTCGCAGCGGCTTCTGCCGCCCATCCAATGCTCGGGCCACGCGAGATGTAATAGCGTCTGCGCGCTTCGGGAAGAATTTCCGCAAAATTTGGTTCCATCTTAGGGAACCTCCGCCGCCCTGCGGCGTTGGGGGCTCGAAAATCCATCGCGGGGAAGCCTCGCCTCCAAGCGCCTTGACCAATCCCGGCGTTGCGCCAAAGGGTGTTTTTTGCGAACCTCAATCCTGGAAGGGCAAGGATTTCTATGATGGCGATGCCGCCGGCGGGCTGTTCTGTTTTCCTCGTCGAAGACGAGGTCATGATCCGGATGATGGTCGCCGACATGCTGGAAGAGCTCGGCCACACCGTCGCTGCCGAGGCCGGCGAAATCGGCGAGGCGGTGAAGCTGGTGCAGTCGACCGAGTTCGATCTCGCGATCCTCGACGTCAACGTCAACGGCAAGGTCATTACGCCGGTGGCCGAGCTGATATCGGCGCGCAACCGCCCGTTCATCTTCGCGACCGGCTACGGCTCGTCTGGCCTGCCGCCGGAATACCGCGACCGTCCGGCGCTGCAAAAACCGTTTCAGCTGGAAACGCTGGCCCAGGCGATCACCGCCACCATGAAGGGCGCGACGGTCTGAAACCTGTAGCGTGGATGAGCGCAGCGACATCCAGGATTCCTGGTCGAGACCCTTACCTGGATATCGCTGCGCTCATCCAGGCTACTTCATTACCGGGCCAGATCGTCACTTCAGCGTCGTCGTCAGCGCTGCCGAAAACGCCTCATCCGTGCGGTCGAGCCGCAGCGGCGTCACCGAAACGTAGCGCGCCGCGAGCGCGGCGAGATCGGTGCCTTCAGCCGGCGTATCCAGCATCGCGGCGCGCTCGAAACCGATCCAGAAATAGGGATTGCCGCGGCCGTCGTGGCGTTTGTCGACCTTGAGGAAGCCGAGATTGCGCTTGCCCTGCCGCGTGACCCGGACGCCCTGGACCTCGTCGGGCGTGCAGGCGGGAAAGTTGACGTTGATGACCGTGTTCTTGGGCACCCCCGCGTCGATCACCTTGCGCAGGATATCGGGGCCGAATTTCAGTGCCGTGTCCCACAGCGGCGCGTGACGGGTTTCGACGGAAAATTCCTGGCTCAGCGCAAACGACGGAATGCCCAAAATCGTGCCTTCGAGCGCGCCGGCGATGGTGCCGGAATAAACCACGTCCTCGGCGACGTTGCGGCCGCGGTTGACGCCCGACAGCACCAGATCAGGCCCCTTCTCGCCCATGATGTGGCGCGAGCCCATGATCACGCAATCGGTCGGCGTGCCGCGCACCGCGAAATGCCGCGGGCCGACCTCGCGCAGCCGCAACGGATCGTTCAGCGACAGCGAATGCGAGACGCCCGACTGGTCGAGCTCCGGCGCCACCACCCAGACGTCGTCGGACAGCCCGCGTGCGATCTCCTCGACGATCTTCAATCCGGGGGCATGAATGCCGTCATCGTTGGTGCAGAGAATTCGCATCCGTCACAATGCCTTCTGGTTCAGGTCGGGGCGCTTGCGCCGTCTTATCCGGCTATCGCGATCGAGGCAAACCGGCCTGATTTGCTCAGGTTTTCTTCATCCAGACCCGCCAGGGGCGCGCGAATCTGGCGCTGCCGTCGGTTTTGATCTGCAGGGCCGGCAATTCGTCTTTTGCTGACTCGACGAATGGCGGCTCCGGGCTGACGTCCTGCGCAGGTATCGGGGGCGGCGGCGGAGGCTCAACGGCCGCCGTCAAGCCCGGCTGCGGCCGCGAATGCCGCGTGCGCGCGACCTCCAGGCCCTTCTCGAAATCCTCGGCCTTCAACCACGCCTTGGCGCGCAGGCTCTCGATCAGATCGTCGTCCCACAGCCTGGCCGCCTCGATGTCGAAGGCGCCCTCCAGCCGCTGGTCGATCAATTGCATGCCGTGGCCGGTAACAGCCCATTGCCTCCCGATCCAAAGGATGTCGCGGTGCAATGCCATTAGACGCTTGCGCTATTTGTCCCGCTCGATGGTCTTGAGCCCGCCCATATAGGGCTGCAGCACCTC
This sequence comes from uncultured Bradyrhizobium sp., assembly GCA_964609175.1. Lineage (GTDB taxonomy): Bacteria > Pseudomonadota > Alphaproteobacteria > Rhizobiales > Xanthobacteraceae > Bradyrhizobium. The sequence continues at coordinate 70,636 of CAZSRR010000025.1, read as the reverse complement.
GGGCACGGCGATCGCACCGTTCTCCTGCTGGTAGGTTTCCATCACCGCGATCAGCGCGCGGCCGACCGCGGTGCCGGAGCCGTTCAGCGTGTGCACGAAACGCGGCTTGCCGTCGGGCCCGCGGGAGCGCGCGTCCATGCGGCGTGCCTGAAAATCGCCGCACACCGAGCAGCTCGAGATTTCCCTGAAGGCGCCGCCCTCCCCTTGCCCCGGCATCCAGACCTCGATGTCGTAGGTTTTTTGCGCGGAAAAACCCATGTCACCGGCGCACAGCGTCATCACGCGGTAATGCAGGTCGAGCCGCTTGAGCACTTCCTCGGCGCAGGACAGCATGCGCTCGTGCTCGTCGCGCGAGGTTTCCGGCGTCGTGATCGACACCAGCTCGACTTTTGTAAATTGATGCTGCCGGATCATGCCGCGGGTATCGCGGCCCGCCGCGCCAGCCTCGGCGCGAAAACACGGCGTCAGCGCGGTCAGCCGCATCGGCAGTTCTTTTTCGTCGACGATGGATTCGCGGACGAGATTGGTCAGCGAGACTTCGGCGGTGGGGATGAGCCCGAGCCGCTCTGTCTTCAAGCGATCGTCGGGCGCGGCAAGCAATTCGCCCTTGATCGCCCAGAACTGGTCGTCCTCGAATTTCGGCAATTGTCCGGTGCCGAACATCACGTCGTTGCGCACCAGCAGCGGCGGATTGATCTCGGTATAGCCGTGCTCGTTGGTGTGGAGATCGAGCATGAACTGGCCGATCGCGCGCTCCAGCCGCGCCAGCCCCTTCTTCAGCACCACGAACCGCGCGCCCGACAGTTTTGCGGCGGCCTCGAAATCCATGGTGCCGAGCGCACCGCCGAGATCGTCATGCGGTTTTGGCGTAAAGGCGTAGTTGCGGATGGTGCCGTAGAGCGAGCGCTGCACGTTGCCGTGCTCGTCGGCGCCGTCCGGCACGTCGTCGAGCGGCAGGTTGGGAATCGCGGCGAGTTCTTTCACCAACTCCTCGTCCGCGCTTTTCGCGGCCAGTTCGAGCTCCGGCATCGTGGTCTTCAGCTCGGCGACTTCGGCCATCAGCTTCGCGGCGCGCGCGTCGTCGCGGGCCTTCTTGGCCTCGCCGATTTCCTTCGAGGCCGCGTTGCGGCGCGCCTGCGCCTGCTCGGACGCCAGGATCGCCGCGCGGCGCTTCTCGTCGATCGCGAGCAGCGACGCCGACAACGGCGCCAGCCCCCGGCGCTTCAGTCCGGCGTCAAAAGCCTGCGGGTTGTCGCGGATCGATTTGATGTCGTGCATTGGTACTTCCCGTCATGGCCGGGCTTGTCCCGGCCATCCACGTTCTTGCTGCCAGCGTTAGACCAAGTCGTGGATGCCCGGGTCAAGCCCGGGCATGACGAATCATGGGCAGCACAGCGTGATGATACGAGAAACGCGGCGGAATCGCCCTATTCCGCCGGATTGGCTGCCGCGGGCGGCGTGCCGGACGCGGCCTGTGCGGCGGCCGCTTTCTTTTCCACGATGCGCACGGCGACGATCGCGCCCTCGTAGAGCGCCATCAGCGGGATCGCGAGCGAGGCCTGGCTGATGACGTCGGGCGGGGTCAGGACGGCGGCGATCACGAAGGCGATGACGATGAAATAGCGCCGCTTCTCGCGCAGCATTTTCGAGGTGACGATGCCGATACGGCCGAGCAGCGTCAGGATGACCGGCAACTGGAACGCGATGCCGAAGGCGAAGATCAGCGACATCATCAGCGACAGATACTCGCCGACCTTGGGCAGCAACTGGATCTGCGCCGTCTCGTCGCCGCCCACCTGCTGCATGCCGAGCGAGAACCGCACCAGCATCGGCAGCACGATGAAATAGACCAGCATCGAGCCGAGCACGAAGAAGAACGGGGTGGCGATCAGGTAAGGCAGGAACGCGCCGCGCTCGTGCTTGTACAGTCCGGGCGCCACGAATTTGTAGATCTGCGTCGCCACGATCGGGAACGAGATGAAGCCGGCGCCGAACAGCGCGAGCTTCAACTGGGTCAGGAAATATTCCAGCAGCGCGGTGTAGATGAATTTCGAATTCTCCGCCCCCGCCACCCAGACGAACGGCCAGACCAGCACGTTGTAGATCTGCTTGGCGAAGAAGAAGCAGAAGATGAATGCGATGCCGAATCCCAGCAGCGCCTTGATCAGCCGCGAGCGCAGCTCGATCAAATGATCCATCAACGGCGCCTTGCTGGCCTCGATGTCCTCGATGGTCATGACGCTTTGGCGTCCTTGAGCACGTCAGGCGCCGCAGTGTCCTGCGGCACGGCCTGAACTTCACGGGTGATCGCCAGCGGCTCGGAAGCGGCCTGATGCGCTTCGGCTTCGACGAAGGTTTCGGGCGTCGGCGCGGCCGGTGTCGTCGGCGTGACGGGCTCTCCGATCACGCCCGCGACCTGCGCATCGGCCGAAATATCCGTGGCGGGCTTGTCGCCAACGGGCTTGTCGCTGGGAGGCTTGTCGAGATCGCCGATCTGGAGGGAGTCGCTGACGTCCTTCTGCAGCGACGTCATCAGACCGGTCGGTGAAAGCCCGGTCGCGACGTCCTTGACCTCGTCAAAGCTCTTCTTGAGGTCGGCCATTTCGGCCTCGCGCATCGCCTCCTGGAACTGGCCCTGGAATTCGGCGGCCATCTTGCGGGCCTTGCCCATCCACTGGCCGACCATGCGCAGCACGCCCGGCAGCTCTTTCGGGCCGATGGCGATCAGCGCGACGACCGCGATGACGACCAGTTCACTCCACCCGATGTCGAACATGAATTCTTCCGCTCGCGCGGAACAGCCGCGCCCAAATCCCTATTAGCAGATTTGAGGCTGCCCGCGTCTTTTCTCAGCCGGCGCCGCTCGGCCGACGACCAGTCCCCAGATGCCCGACTCAGACAGCCTTGCTGCCGACGTCCGTACGCGCCGCTGTCGGCGCTGGAGTCGCGGTATGGTCGATGGTCTTGACCGGCTCGGCGGGCTTTTCGGCCTCCTTGGTGTCGTCCTGCATGCCCTTCTTGAAGGCCTTGATGCCCTGCGCGACGTCGCCCATCAGGTCCGAAATCTTGCCGCGGCCGAACAACAGCAGGACCACTACGATCACGACGATCCAGTGCCAAATGCTAAGCGAACCCATCCTGCAAACCTCCAAAACGAGACGGCCGGCTTCCGACCAAGCTTGGGCGGAAGGTAGGCCCGCGAGGTGTCAAAAACAAGAACCCAAGCCGCGGCAAATCGCTGTCGCGGCTACGTATTACGGCTATCATTAACCCCGCTTGCGGGCCTAACCGGCGGATCCCTCGGAACCCGCGTCCCCGCCTTCTTCGGGCTCGGCGGCCGGCGCCAGCAGCAGCTCCAGACTGTCGCCCGCTTCCAGCGGATCCTCGTCCTCGCGCAACGCAACGTCGTCGGACGGGGTCGGCACGCTGAAGCCGGAAGGCAGCCGCGAATCCAGCAGTCCCGTACCCTTCAGCTCTTCCAGGCCCGGCAGGTCGCCCAGCGCTTCCAGGCTGAATTGCGACAGGAACGCTTCGGTGGTGCCGAACGTCAGCGGACGGCCCGGCGTCTTGCGGCGGCCGCGCGGGCGGATCCATCCGGTTTCCAAAAGCACGTCGAGTGTTCCCTTGGAGGTGATCACGCCGCGGATGTCCTCGATCTCGGCGCGCGTCACCGGCTGGTGATAGGCGATGATCGCGAGCACCTCGATGGCCGCGCGCGACAGCCGCCGCGTCTCGGTGCTTTCGCGCGTCATCAGCCACGACAGATCGCCGGCGGTGCGGAACGTCCATTTGTTGGCAACCCGCACCAGGTTGACGCCGCGCGGCGCATATTCCGCCTGCAGGCGCGCCAGGGCCGCCTTGACGTCGACGCCGTCGGGCATGCGCTTGGCGAGCGTCGCCTGGTCGATCGGCTCGGCAGAGGCAAACAGCAACGCTTCGAGCAGCCGCAACTCCTCCGGACGCGCTTCGGCTCCGGTGTTCTGGTCGATGGGATAATCCTCGGCATCTTCCATGCGTTTTTCCGCCAGGCTAGCCATGGCTGGGTCTCCTTCCACTACTCGACCGTCATGTCCGGCGCGGGCTGTGCGGCCTGCGGCGGGCGCTTACGAAAATACAGCGGCGCGAACGCCTCTTTCTGGTTCAATTCCATCTCGCCCTCGCGCACCAGTTCGAGCGCGGCGGCAAAGCTCGACGCGAATACCGTCGCCTTCTGCGAGGGATCGACGACGTAGCTGAGCAGGAAATCGTCGAGGCAACTCCAGTCTTCGGACTCGGTCATTCCGACCAGCCGCTCCAGCGAGGCGCGCGCTTCCGCCAGCGACCACACCGTGCGCTTGGCCAGATGCACGGTCGCCAGCACGCGCTGCTGCCGTTGCGTGGCGTAAGCCGTCAGCAGGTCGAACAGGGTGGCGGTGAATTTCGGGCGCCTGATCTCGGCAATCGATTCCGGATTGCCGCGCGGAAAGATATCGCGCTGGAACTGCGGCCGGTTCATCAGCCGGTTGGCGGCTTCGCGGATCGCCTCCAGCCGGCGCAGCCGGTTGGCCAGCGCGGTGGCCATTTCCTCGGCGCTCGGCCCGTCCGGAGTCGGCGGTTCGGGCAGCAGCAGGCGCGATTTCAGGTAGGCGAGCCAGGCCGCCATCACCAGATAGTCGGCCGCGAGTTCGAGGCGGATCTTTCGCGCGGCCTCGATGAAGCTCAGATACTGGTCGGCCAGCGCCAGGATCGAAATCTTGGCGAGGTCGACCTTCTGCTGCCGCGCCAGCGTCAGCAGCAGGTCGAGCGGGCCTTCATACCCCTCGACGTCGACCACGAGGGCAGCCTCGCCATCGGTCATTTCGGCGGGCCGCCCGGTTTCGAACGATAGAATCTCTGCCGTCATGCCGTTCCTACCCGATCCATCAACGTCTCAAATTCGGCCCGCGCCGCCGCCCGGTCGAACGGTTTTGGTTGCTTTCGCGAGGCCAGCGCCCGCTTTGCGCGCTGCAGCGCTTCGCCGGCCAGTTCCGGCGTCTCGCGCGCCACGTCGCGCATCTCGTCGAGCTTGCCGTTGCAGTGCAGGACCATGTCGCACCCGGCGGCAACGATGGCGCGGGTCCGCTCGGCGATCGATCCGGCGAGCGCATTCATCGACACGTCGTCACTCATCAACAGACCCTGGAACCCAATTCCGCCGCGAATCACCTGCTCGACAATTCTCGCAGAAGTCGTCGCCGGTTGGGCGGGGTCCAGCGCGCTAAACACAACATGTGCGGTCATGGCCATGGGCAGGTCCGCGAGCGGCCGAAAGGCCGCGAAATCAGTCCGCTCCAGCTCATCCCGCGCCGTATCGACGGTCGGCAGGCGGAAATGGCTATCGGCCGTAGCCCTGCCATGGCCGGGAATGTGTTTCAGGACGGGCAGCACCCCGCCCTCTTCCAGTCCCTCGGTGACCGCCCGGGCGATGGCCGCCACCTTTGCCGGTTCGGTTCCGTAGGCACGGTTCCCGATCACGGCATCTGCCCCGGCGACCGGCACGTCCGCCAGCGGCAGGCAGTCCACGGTAATCCCGAGGTCGATCAGGTCGGCCGCGATCAGCCGTGAGGAAAGCCACGCCGACCGCAGCCCCAGCGCCTTGTCGAGGTCGTAGAGCGCCCCAAATGTCGCTCCCGGCGGATAGACCGGCCAATGCGGTGGTCCCAGCCGGGCCACGCGGCCGCCTTCCTGGTCGATCAGGACCGGCGCATCGGCCTCGCCGAGGCAATCTCGCAATTCCCGGACCAGTTCAGATACTTGGTTCGGTGTGTCGATATTGCGTTTGAACAGGATGAAGCCCCACGGGCGCGTCTCGGCGATGAACTGACGCTCCGCGGCGTCAAGTTCCAGTCCCGATACGCCCGTGATGAATGCGCGGCTGCTCATAACGGCCGATTAGGCCCGTCACAGCCCCAGGGTCAAGGAAACCGCAGATAATACTACGGGATAAAGCACTGCCCGCCGGCGGCTTTCAGCTCGGTGCAGAACGCGGCGGCCTCCTGCCGCGTCCGGTACGGGCCGACCATCGCGCGATAGGTGGTCCTGCCATTGGGCAGGTTGACCTGCCGGATCACCGGCGAGCGCGACCCGAGCACCGAGGCGTACTTGCCCTGTGCCACGCGGAACGACTCCCTGGCCGCCGCCTCGCTGTCCTGCGAAGTCACCGAGACCAGGACCGAACCCGCGCCCTCCGCGGCCGGCGCGGGGTTGGTGGCGGCCACGCGGGTCGGCGGCTCGGCCTCTGCCGCCTGCGGGGCGATCGAAATCGGCGTATTGGCGCTGGCATTGGCCGACGCCGGGTTACGCGCAGGCGCGGCTGCGGTCACGTTTCGGGTCGTCGGGGCCGGCCGCGGCGGCGGCGCGCTGGCGCCGGCGGGGATGCCGCCATTCTCGGCGGCATTGCCCTTGACGGCGAACGTCCGGACCGGTCGCGGTTCATTGTTCGGCATCGTGCCGTTGGCGGCGGTGGCCATCGGCGCCGACGGCGAAACGCTCGCGGCCGCCGGCGGGTTGTTGTTCGGGTTCAGCGGCGGAAACACCACGCGCGGCCCGCCGGGCGTCGCGTTGACGTCGACGGGGGTTTCTTCACGCGACACCAGCTTTTCCCCGCCATCGCTCGACGGCAGCCGGTCGGGGGCCTTCGCGGCGCCACCGTCCTGCGGCGCCGGAAGCACCTTGGTCGGGCTGTTGTCGGCGCGGATGATCGGCGGCTCGCCCGAGCGGGGCGAACCGACAAAGGTGCGATAGGCGAAGGCCGCGCCGGTGCCGACCACGGCCAGCGACAGCACGGCGACAACCGTCATCAAGCCCTTGGAGCGTTTCTTGGGCTCAGGCTCTTCCTCATACTCCTCGCCCTGATAGGCGTAGGGATCGTCCGGATAGGCCGGATCGCGCTGATAGTCGTGCTCGCCGGTCTCCAGCCGTCCATACAACGCGTCGTCGTAGCGCGACGGATCCTGCTGCCGCTCGTCGGCGTATTGTTGCGGCGCCTCGTAATAGTCCTGCTGCGGATAATCCTGCTGCGCATCATCCTGCTGGCGATAGTCCTGCTGGCGATAGTCCTGCTTGGGGTAGTCCTGCCGGGGGTAGTCCTGCCGGGGGTAGTCTTGCTGAGGCTCCTCGAAGTCCTGCGCGGCTGCGCGCGGCAACGGCGGCGGGGCTGCGTAGCGGTGCAAGGGATGCACCGGCGCCGGCTGCTCGTATTCCGGTTCCTCGTCGTAAATCTGTGGCAGCGGGGGCGGCGGCAGCGGGGTTTCATGGCGCGTCCGCTGCATCCATGACGGCGGGGTCGGCGGCGCCGCAGGCTCCTCGTCCGGCAGATCGTACTGCTGCTGCGGCCGTATGTTGGCCCGCGACTGCAGCGGGCGTGGCGCCGGCCTGGCGCTGGCGGCCCCATTCGGATCATTCTGCCCAATCAGCCTTGCCAGCTCCGCAAGCGGATCGCCCTCGCCGCGCCCCTGGTCGGGAGAGGGAAAAGGTCGGTTCTGATATCGATCAGCCATCGTGATGATGCATCCCCTTCGGGACAGCGCCAAACCCGTCAGGTCACACCCAAGCGTGACGAGCATGGCCCCTGCCAGATGCCCTCACGAACCCCCATTCGTGAAAGCCTTCGCCCCTGCCTACCGCATCTCGGTTGGAGCGTGGACGCCGAGAACGGCTAAGCCCGATGCCAGAACCGAGACGACGCCCTGGACCATAGCCAGTCGCGCCCTCGTGATCTCTGCATCATTAGTCATAATGAAGCGTAAATAGGGCAAATCCCGCCCTTTCGTCCATAACGCGTGAAATTCACTGGCCAAATCATATAGATAAAAGGCGATTCGGTGCGGCTCATGGGCCAAAGCGGCGGACTCGACCATTCTGGGATAAAGCGCCAGCCGTTTCAATAGGTCGAGTTCCGCGGGGTCGGTCAGCCGCTCAACCGGAGCGGTTCCCAGCCAGGCGGACCGCGCCGCATCGTCCTCCGGCAGATCCGGAATCACCTCGCGGGCATTCTTGAAGATCGAATGGCCGCGGGCATGTCCGTACTGGACGTAGAAGACCGGATTGTCCTTGGACTGTTCGAGCACCTTGGCGAGATCGAAATCGAGCACGGCGTCGTTCTTGCGGAACAGCATCATGAACCGCACCGCGTCGGAACCGACTTCGTCGACGACTTCGCGCAGCGTGACGAAATCGCCGGATCGTTTCGACATCCGCACCTGTTCGCCGTTGCGCAGCAACCGCACGAGTTGCACCACCTTGACGTCGAGCGCGGCCTTGCCGTCGCTCACGCCCTTCACCGCGGCCTGCATGCGCTTGATGTAGCCCCCGTGATCGGCGCCGAACACGTCGATCATGTCGAGGAAGCCGCGATCGACCTTGTTCTTGTGATAGGCGATATCGGACGCGAAATAGGTGTAGCTGCCGTCCGACTTGATCAGTGGACGATCAACATCGTCGCCATATGCGGTGGCGCGGAACAGCGTCTGGATGCGGTCCTCGTAGTCTTCGACCGGCTTGCCTTTCGGCGGCGGCAGGCGGCCTTCGTAGATGTCGCCCTTGGCGCGCAGGAAATCGATCGTCTCGGTAACCCTGTTGTTGCCGCTCTCGATCAGCGAGCGCTCCGAAAAGAACACCTCGTGCTCGATGTTCAGCGCGGCGAGATCGCCCTTGATCATCTCCATCATCATGGCGATCGATTTTGCGCGCACGATCGGCAGCCACGCCGTCTCCGGCATCGCCTTCAGCTTGTCGCCGTGCTCGGCGGCGAGCGCCTGCCCGACCGGCACCAGATAATCGCCGGGATAGAGCCCTTCCGGAATCTCGCCGATCACCTCGCCCAGCGCTTCGCGATAGCGCAGGAATGCCGAACGCGCGAGCACGTCGACCTGGGCGCCGGCGTCGTTGATGTAGTATTCGCGCGTGACGTCGTAGCCGGCAAAATCGAGCAGCCCGCACAGCGCATCGCCGAACACCGCGCCCCGGCAGTGACCGACATGCATCGGTCCGGTCGGGTTGGCCGAGACGTATTCGACGTTGACCTTCGCGCCGTGGCCGATCGCGCTCTTCCCGTAAGAGGCGCCTTCGCGCAGCATGGTGCGCAGCTCGTCCGCCCAGACCTGCGGTTTAAGAGTGAGGTTGATGAAGCCGGGACCGGCGACATCGACGGAAGCGACCAGATCGTCGGCGCGCAGTTTTTCCGCGATCCGGTCGGCCAGTTCGCGCGGCTTCGCCTTGGCATCCTTGGCCAGCACCATCGCGGCGTTGGTCGCCATGTCGCCATGGCTGGCATCGCGCGGCGGCTCGACCACGACGCGGGAGAAATCGATGCCGGCGGGCCATTGGCCCTCGGCCGCGAGCGCGGCGCAGATCGCCTGCACGCGCGAAAGCACGACGGCAAACAGGTGCTGGGAGGCTTGGTTGTCGGACATGGCCGCCGCCTAACGCAAATCCGGGGTCGAGTCAAAAAGCCGTTGGTGCTCGATCAAGGCAAAACGGTCGGTCATTCCGGCGATGAAATTGCCGATCCGGCGCGCCCGTTCCCCCTCGCCTTCGCGCTCGGTGCCCTCGACCCATTCCGGCGGCAGGTCGCCCGGGGAATTTTGATAACGCGCGAACAGGTCGAACAAAATCCCTTCCGCCTCCCCCATCACCCGCATCACCCGGGAATGGCGGTACATGTGCTGGTAGAGAAACGCCTTGATCGCCGCTTCCTGCTCAGCCACGTCGGCCGGAAAGGCGACCAGCGGCTGATGGTGGTGACGGACGTCATGCGCCGATTGCGGCTTTGCGGCGGCAAGACGCCGGCCCGCCTCCGCCATGACGGCGCCGATCATGTAGGAAATCAGCTCGCGCACCAGTTCCGCGCCGCGCCTGATGTCGTCGAGACCGGGATAATCGCGGTCGATCTCGGCGATGATGGCAGCCATCAGCGGCATGACTTTCAGGTCGTCGACGCTGAACAGGCCGGCGCGCAGGCCGTCGTCAATGTCATGGGCGTCATAGGCGATATCGTCGGCAAAGGCGGCGACCTGCGCCTCCAGCGAGGCATGGCTCCACAGTTCCAGATCGAATTTTTGGTTGAAATTGGCGATACCGACCGGAATGCCGTTTTCGCGGTAGCGCCCGATCGGGCTCCCGTCCCGCGTGGTCAGCGGACCGTTGTGCTTGACGATGCCTTCCAGCGTTTCCCAGGTCAGGTTCAGCCCGTCGAATTCGGGATAGCGGTGCTCCAGCGATGTTACCACCCGCAGCGCCTGCGCGTTGTGGTCGAAGCCGCCGTGATCGGCGAGGCATTTGTCGAGCGCCCGCTCGCCGGCATGGCCGAACGGCGGATGGCCGAGGTCATGCGCCAGCGCCAGCGTCTCGGTGAGATCCTCGTCAAGGCCAAGCTGGCGGGCCAGCGCGCGGGCGATCTGCGCCACCTCCAGCGAATGCGTCAGGCGGGTGCGGTAATGATCGCCCTCGTGAAACACGAACACCTGGGTCTTGTGCTTCAGCCGGCGGAAGGCGGTGGAATGGATCACCCGGTCGCAATCGCGCCGGAACGGGCTGCGGGTCCGGCTCGGCGGCTCGGCAAACAGCCTTCCACGGCTGGAATCGGGGTCGCAGCCATAGGGCGCACGGGGGGCAGCCATTCCGACCGACACGATTTTTTAGTCCTTATCCATTTGATTCCGCGAGATTACGCACTTAACTATGTCTCGCGCCCCGGGCCAAATGAATTGGGCATGACGGGCCGGAGATGCGCCGGAGAGAGATTATGACCACTGCCATCACCGTCAGCGAGCGGGCTGCCCGCCGCATCGGGGAAATCCTCAAGGGCGAAGGCGACGGCGCCATGCTGCGCATATCGGTGGAGGGCGGCGGCTGCTCCGGCTTCCAGTACAAATTCGACGTCGACCACGACAAGGCCGAGGATGATCTGGTCATCGCGCGCGAAGGTGCCGTGGTGCTGGTCGATCCGGCCTCGGTGCCGTTCCTCGCCGGCTCCGAAGTCGATTTCGTCGACGACCTGATCGGCGCGTCGTTCCGCGTGGTCAATCCGAACGCGACGGCGTCGTGCGGCTGCGGCACCAGCTTTTCGATTTAATACGCGTTCACCCGCTCTCGAAAGGCGAGGCAATAGTCGCAGCCTGCATGAGCGACAGAGATATGCGGGACGGTATTCCCGGGGTCGCTTCGCTCGCCCGCGCTACATCGTGACCTACGCCGCCTGCGCGTGCCCTTGTCATCCCACCAGTTGGACGTCGTCGGCCTCGGCGGCGGCCGGCGCGTCAGATGGCGCGAGAGACGGCGACGAGGCCCCGTCCGGCTGGGCAGATCGCATCGCTTGCAATATCGCATTCACCAGCAGCGGCTTGCGCAACGGTTTGGCCAGGAAGTCCGACATGCCGGCGTCGCGGCAACGTCGCGCGTCTTCGGGAAAGGCATTGGCGGTCAGCGCGATGATCGGCAGCGATGCGAAACCACCCGCACGGATTGACCGCGTCGCGGTGAACCCGTCCATCTCGGGCATCTGCACGTCCATCAGAATCATGTCGTATTCGGACTCCAGGACGGCCTGAACGGCCTGCGCGCCGTCGGTCACGACGTGCACGTCAAGCTCGAACTCCTTCAGCATCTTGGTGACCACCATGCGGTTGGTCGCGTCGTCCTCCGCGATCAGAATTCGCAGCGGACGCTCCAGTTGGGCGAGGCGTTCCTTCAGTGCCTCGGCGCCGGTGCGATCGGCCGAAGGATCGGCGACGGCCTTGTCGCTCCATGGCAGTGTCAGCGAGAAATGGAACGTCGAGCCCTGTCCGGGCTCCGACGTGACGCCGATCTTGCCACCCATCTGCTCGATGATGCGCCGGGAAATCGCCAGCCCCAGCCCGGTGCCGCCGAAGCGGCGGCTGATCGAGGCATCGGCCTGCTCGAACTCGGTGAACAGGCGGCCGATCTTGTCGGCAGGAATGCCGATTCCGGTGTCCGACACGGACCACTCCACCCGGGCCAGCATATCGCCGCGGGAGTGGCAGGTCGCCTTGATCTTGACTGCGCCGCGCTCGGTGAATTTCACGGCATTGGAGGCCAGGTTCAACAGCACCTGACGGATGCGGGCGGCGTCGCCGCGCAGCGCCGCAGGCAGATCGGGGTCGAGTTCGACTTCCACGGCCAGGCCCTTTTTTCCCGCATTGGTCCGGACCACCGCGGCGGTGGCGCCGACCATCGCGGCGGGCGAGAAGTCGGCCGACTCGAACTGAAACCGGCCGGCCTCCAGTTTCGAGAGGTCCAGAATATCATTGAGAACCCGCAGCAGATTGTCGCCGGAATCCCTGATAGTGGCGACCGCTTGCTGTTGCTCCGGATCGAGCTTGGTCTCCAGCAGCAGCCCCGCGAGTCCCAGCACCCCGTTCATCGGCGTGCGTATTTCGTGGCTCATCACGGCGAGGAATTCGGACTTGGCCTTGTTCTGCGCCTCAGCCTGCTCGGCGCGCCAGCGCTCGGTCACATCGCGGCCGAATCCGCGATAACCGAGAAAATGGCCGTCGCTGTCGAACTTCGGTTTTGCGGTCAACGACCACAGCCGCGTCTTGCCGCCCGCGACGACCCGCAGGTTGATCTCGTGAAGCGGCGCCCGCCGCTGCATCAGCGCGGCAATGTTGGAAGCCGTGATCGAATCTTCCGGGCAAAGCATTTCCAGCAGTTCGGAAAAACGCGCGCCCTTCAGCAGCGGCAGCGGCATCTGTGCCACCTCGGAAAAACGCGCGGGCACGTCGCTCAACCTGCCCTGCGCGTCGGTCTGCCACAGCCAGTCGCTGGCATTTTCCTGGAATTCCTTCAGCAGCAGCGAGATGATGTCCGTCTGCCGCTCGAGTTGCAGTTGCGCCAGCAGATTGTCCTGGAAGAGATTGCCATGCGCCGCGATGTTGCGCGCCATGAAGGCCGAGTAGACCAGCAGGAGCAGCGCGGTACAAAGATAAACCTTGTCGCCGCATAGAAGCAGGGCAATCACGCAAGCAAACGCCATCGTCCAGGTGTAGACCAGTCCTGCCCGCGGAACCGTGGAAAGCGTAATCGAGCCGCCCGCGATCATGCCGGCCATCAGCGACGAAATGATCATTTGATCGATCGGATCGGACTTGGCGAGCAGGGCCAGCGGCAACGCGCCCCACGCGGCCGCAAGCAGGAAAGCCTGAGCGACCATCCGCTGTGCGGCCCGTGGTGACGCCGTGAGCGGGGGCAGGCGACGAATGCGCAGCCATGATCTCACCGCGAAAGCCACCATCGACGCGATCAAGAGTCCCCACAGGCTGAGAAACAGGTTTGAGCCCGTATCCCAGAACAGGACCACGATAATCGACATGTTGATGAAATTGACGGTCATGGTGAGCGGCACGAGCTGCGTCACCGCGCCGATCTGCTTGGCGCGAATGCGGCCCATCTCGCTGTCGCTGATTTCGCTGGCGTCGAGCGGCGCGATGGCCGAAAAGCCGCCGACATAGCGCATCAGCGCGCCCAACGGGCGGCCTTGCACAGACGGGTCGGCCGCCGGGCCATCCAAACGTTTCATGTATCTCAGACCTCTTCGCAAGGTCTGAGAATGGGCCCTGTAGCCATTCCACGTCGTTAAAGCACGGGGCCGTATTACTACGGGGGAAGCAGCCCTGGATACCGCGCCGCGTTAGGGTCCGCCGCTAAAAAGCGCCCGCGCATTGCCGTGCGCGATCTGCGCTGCGGTCTTCGGCGGCAACTGCGCCAGCCAGACGCGGTAACCGGCTATGATGTCGCCGTAGCTTTGCCAGCGCTCGTTGATCCAGGTGTCGGAACCAACCAGGAATCGATCGGGATAACGCTCGAACAAGGCGCGCCATTCGGCGGTCAGCTTGCCGCCGCCGTCGACGATGCCGCTGCGGTACGACAGTTCTCCCCACAGTTTTGGGTACGTTGACAGCATTTCCGCGACCCGCTCGGTGGAGAGCCCGAAACCGGTATGGGCCCAGATAATCCGGGCGCGCGGATTGTGGCGCATCAAGATCTCCACGGCGACGTCGTCGGCATGGGCGTGCAGGTAAAGGTCGTGTTCGACCGCAAAATCCACGGTCTTCTTCACCCACTCGCCTTCGGCGGCGCGGCCCGAAATGTGGAATTCGCCGATGCCGCGGTAATAGCCGCGTTTGAACTCCTCCTGCACCAGGTCGAAGATGAAGGGATCGCCGAACCAGGTCTGGATATCCGCGCGCACCCGGTAGGGCCGGATGAAGGGCACGATCTGCAGCCCCGGTGGCCTGGCGTCCATCAGCGCGTGCGTGCCCGTGTTGGGCCGGCTGGTGGCGAGAATTCCGGTGACGCGATGCTTTCGAAACAGCGCCAGGACCTCGTCCACGCCGTAATACGGTTTCGGCTCCCAATTATAGTGCATATGGGCGTCGAAGATCTCGATCGGCTCGTCGGCGGCACGCGCCGTACCCACGATGAAGACTACAGCCGCAAGCATCGCGGCACCCTGCGCGACCAGCCGCATCGCCTGTCCGAACGCCGTCATTCGGCGGCGACGACGTGCGGACGCGCGCCCTCGCCGGCTTCTTCCAGTTGCGGCTCGAGCTTGCGCTTCAGGCGCCGGTCGATGCGGTCGAGATAGATGTAGACGACGGGCGTGATGTAGAGCGTCAACAGTTGCGACAGGCAAAGGCCGCCGACCACGGCGACGCCGAGCGGCTGGCGCAGTTCAGCGCCGGCGCCGGCGCCGAGCGCGATCGGCAGCGTGCCGAAAATCGCAGCGAACGTCGTCATCATGATCGGACGGAAGCGCAACAGCGCCGCTTCGCGGATCGCGTGCTCGGCGCTCAATCCGACCCGGCGGCGCTCCAGCGCAAAATCCACCATCATGATGGCGTTCTTCTTGACGATACCCACCAGCATCACGATGCCGATCATCGCGATGACGGACATCTCCATCCCGAACAGCATCAGCGTCAGGATCGCGCCGATGCCGGCCGACGGCAGGCCGGAGATGATGGTGATCGGGTGGATGAAGCTCTCGTAAAGGATGCCGAGAATGACGAAGGCGGCGAACACCGCGGCGAGGATCAGGACGCCCTGCCCGCGCAGCGAATCCTGGAACACCTGCGCGGTACCGGAGAATCCGGTAGCGATCGTCGCCGGCAGGTTCGAGTTCTGCTCCAGCTTGGTGATCTCGTCGACCGCATAGCCCAGCGAATGGCCGGGCGCGAGGTTGAACGAGATCGTCACCGCCGGCTGCTGCGCCTGGTGATTGATCTGCAGCGGACCGACCGATGGAACCAGCTTCGCCACCGCCGACAGCGGGATCGTCTGGTTGTTCTGGGTTTTGACATAGATCTTGGACAGATCGGACGGATCGGCCCGGAACTGCGGCTGCACCTCCAGGATGATCTGATAGTCGTTCGACGGCATATAAATGGTGCCGATCTGGCGCCCGCCATACGCGTTGTAGAGCTGGTTGCGAACCTGGTCGACGGTGACGCCGTAGACCGCGGCCTTCTCGCGGTCGATATCGACCGTCATCTGCGGATTCTTGATGTAGAGGTCGGTGGTGACGTCGAGCAGGCCCGGCAGCTTCTCGATCCTGTCGCGCATCTCGGGCGCCACCCGGTACAGCGACTCGGTGTCGCCGCTCTGCATCACGTACTGATACTGGCTCTTCGAAATCCGGCCGCCGATATTGAGGTTCTGGATCGGCTGGAAGAACGCCTGCATGCCCGGAACGCGACTCGCATTGGCGCGCAGCCGCGCGATGATCTTGTTGAGGTTGTCGCGCTCCTTTTTCGGCTTCAGCGCAATGAACAGCCGCCCGTAATTCGCCGTGGTATTCGGTCCGCCGGCACCCACGGTCGAATTGATGTACTCGATAGCGGGATCGGATTTGAGCACATCGACCAGCGCCTGCTGTCGCTCCTTCATCGCGTCGAAGGACGTATCCGTGGCAGCCTCGGTCACGCCGATCAGGAACCCGGTGTCCTCCCGCGGAAAGAAGCCCTTCGGCACGATCATGTAGAGGTAGACGGTGCCGCCGAGGGTGGCCAGCGTCACCATGAGCATCAGGAATTTCCGCGCCAGCACCCAGTCCAGCGTCCACTCATAGGCTCGAAGAGAGGCGTCGAACAACGCCTCGAAGGCGCGAAACACGATATTGGGGCGCTTGGTCGCGTCGTGCGCCCGCAGAACCCGCGCGCAGAGCATCGGCGTCAGCGTCAGCGAGACGAATCCGGATACGATGATCGCCACCGATATCGTGACGGCGAATTCGCGGAACACGCGGCCAACGATGCCGCCCATCAGCAGCACCGGAATGAACACGGCGATCAGCGAAAAGGTGATCGAGATGATCGTGAAGCCGATCTCGCGGGCGCCCTTCAGCGCCGCTTCGAACGGGCGCATGCCGTTCTCGATGTGACGGACGATGTTCTCCAGCATGACGATGGCGTCGTCGACCACGAAGCCGACCGACAGCGTCAGCGCCAGCAGCGTCATGTTGTTGATGGAATAGTCGAGCGCGTACATCACCGCACAGGTGCCGAACAGCGAGATCGGAACCGCCAGCGCCGGAATGAAGGTCGCGGACGCCGAGCGCAGGAACAGGAAAATCACCAGGATGACCAGCCCGATCGCGATCAGCAGCGTTTCCTCGACGTCCGCCACCGCCTGGCGGATGGATATCGAACGGTCCATCAGCACGTTGATCGAGACCGACGACGGAATCTGCGCCCGCAGCACCGGCAGTTTGGCGAGAATGGAATCGACCACCGCCACCGTGTTGGCGTCCGGCTGCTTCTGGATGCCGAGCACGATGGAACGGTCGCCGTTCAGCCAGCTTGCGATCCGCTCATTCTCGACGCTGTCATAGATCCGCGCGACTTCGTCGAGCTTGACCGGAGAGCCGTTCCGCCAGGCCACCACGATCTGGCGATAGTCCATCGCCTTGTCCATCTGGCCGGAGGCCTGCAGCGCGACGTCCTGTTTCGGTCCGTTCAGCGTTCCTACCGGCGTCGAGGAGTTGGCGGCCGAAACCGCCGCGCGGATGTCCTCGAGCGAAATCCCGCGCGCCGCCGCCGCTTCCGGATCGGCCTGGACGCGGATGGCGAATTTCTGCGCGCCATAGACGCTGACCTGGGCCACGCCCGGAATCTGCGACAGCGTCTGGCCGATGGTGATCTCGGCATATTCGTTGACCGCCGACAGCGGCAGCGTGGACGAGTTGAGGACGACGAACAGCACCGGGAACTCGGCCGGATTCACCTTGCGGAAACTCGGCGGAATCCGCATCTCGATCGGCAACCGCCGTTGCGCGATCGTCAGCGCGGTCTGCACGTCGAGCGCCGCGGAATCGATGTTGCGATTGAGATCGAACTGGATGGTGATCTGGCTGGTGCCCTGCGAGGAGTTCGACGACATCGACGAGATGCCGGCGATCGTCGAGAGCTGGCGCTCGATGACGCCGGCCACCGACGATGCCATCGTGTCCGCGCTCGCGCCGGGCAAGGTCGCGGTCACGGCAATCGTCGGAAAGTCGACCCGCGGCAGCGCCGAGACCGGAAGCAGACGGAAGCCGAAAATACCGAACGCAATGATCGACGCCGTGATCAGCGTCGTCATGACCGGCCGGCGGATGCAGAGTTCGGACAGCGTCATCGGCTATGCCCCGGCTTTCCTGGTGCGCGGTTCGACCCGCGAACCGTCCGACAACAGCAACTGCCCGTCGACGACGACGCTTTCGTCGCCGGCAAGTCCCTCTGAAATCACCGACAGGCCCTGCGAGGTACGGTCGACCTTGACGGGTTGGACCTTGGCGACACCGTCCTTGACCACGAAGACGAAGTTGCCGCTCTGGCTGCGCTGCACCGCGACCGTGGGCACCACGATCGAATCCTCGTTGCGGATAACGAGCTTGGTCGCAACCAGGGTTCCGGGCCACAGCATCTCGTTGGCGTTGTTCATGATGCCGCGAACCGTAACCATGCCGGTCGTGGCGTCGACCGTGTTTTCCACCATCGCCACCTTGCCGGTTTCGGAACGCTGATGGCCGGGAATCGTCGCGGTGACGCTGGAGAGTCCTGCTGCCATCGACTCGCGCAGATCCACCAGCACACGCTGTGGAACCGCGAAGGTGACATAGACCGGCGCCATCTGGTTGATAACGGCGAGCGGCGTCACATCGGCCGGGCGCACGAAATTGCCGACCTTCACGTTGGCCACGCTGATCCGGCCGGAAAACGGCGCGCGGATCGCCGTATAGCTCTTCTGGACCTTGAGATTTTCGAGCGCAGCCTGATTGGCCTTGATGGTGCCGGTGAGGACGTCGGACTGCGTTTTGGCGTTGTCGACATTGACCTGCGTGGTCGCGCCCTTGCCGACCAGATCGTTGTACCGCCGGAGGTCGCGCTGCGCGCCCTCGAGCTGCGCCTGGTCCCTGGCCAGCACGCCTTCGGCCTGCTCGATCTGCGCATCGATCTGGCGGCTGTCGAGCGTGAACAGCAGGTCGCCCTGATTGACCCTGGCCCCGTCCTCGAAATGGACGGCGACGATCGTGGTCTCCAGCCGCGACTTCAGCGCCACGCTTGAGATCGGCGTGACCGTTCCATTCGCATCGACATCGACCGGCATGGATCTGCGCTCGGCCTTGGCCAGTTCGACAGAAACCGTCCGCGGCCGCTGCGGCGCCTGGGCGTTGCTGCTGCCGCTCATCCACGAGGAGCGGGTGATGAAGCCCGCCGCCGTTGCAATGGCGACGACAAGGAGGATCAACGTACGTTTCTTCATGGTTGTTTCCGCCGCCGGCCCCCTTGGGACCGAACGGTTCTCCTCATCCCCTTGACGGCGACTTTACGCCATATTTCTAAACGGTTAGCACAGCCCGTGGTTCACATGGTATGCCACTGCCGGGAAATGTGTAGTTACCACTTTGTGAAGAGCCGGGATTTTCCCCCTCCGACCTGGGTTTCAATTCATGCGTATTGCCACATGGAACGTCAATTCGATCCGGCAGCGGCTCGAGCATCTCCTCACCTGGCTCAAGGAGTGCTCGCCCGATATCGTCTGCCTGCAGGAAATCAAATGCGTCGATGAGGCGTTCCCGCGCCTGGAAATTGAATCATTGGGCTACAACGTCGTCAGCCACGGCCAGAAGACCTTCAATGGCGTGGCGCTGCTATCGAAACTGCCGTTCGAAGAAACCAAATCGGGGCTCGCGGGCGATGATGCGGACGCACATGCCAGATTCCTCGAAGGCGTGGTGACGCTGAAGAGCGGCGTGATGCGGATCGCATGCCTTTATCTGCCCAACGGCAACCCGCCCGACACCGACAAATTTCCCTATAAGCTCAGCTGGATGTCCCGCCTTCTTGAATATTCGAAGGAGCGGCTCAAGGCGGAAGAACCGTTCGTGCTCGCGGGCGATTTCAACGTCATTCCGGCCGCCCGCGATGTCTACAACCCCGCCGCCTGGGCGGGCGACGCGTTGTTCCGCCCGGAAACCCGCGAGGCCTTTCAAACGCTGCTCGGTCTTGGCCTCACGGATGCCCTACGCGCGGTGACTGATGAGCCGAACCTCTACACGTTCTGGGACTATCAGGCCGGCGCCTGGCAGAAGAACTGGGGCATCCGGATCGACCATTTGCTGCTGTCGCCGCAGGCCAGCGACCGGCTGACCCATGTCGGCATCGACAGCTACGTCCGCGCCTGGGAGAAGCCGTCCGATCACGTGCCGGTGTGGGCTGATTTCGATCTGGAGACGGCGTGAGGCAACGAAGCGCCAACTCGTTGCCCGCCATGAGCGCCAGCGATGTGCGGGAGCACGTCTCCCGGGGTCGCTTCGCTCGCCCGGGCTACGAACTGCTCAGTCGCGCTTGCCCTGCACCCAGTGCTCGAGCATCTGCAGCGCGGTGGCGCGATCCTCGTCGGAGGCCTTGGCAAACGCGCGATTGTAGCTTTCGCGAATCCAGGTCTCGTCAGGGGCGGCGTTGTCGCGCGCCAGGGTCAGCCACATCAGGCCGCGGGCCGCCTGCCGCGGCAGGCGGTCGCCGTTGAACAGCATCTGGCCGAGCATGGCCTGCGCCTGATGCTGGCCCTTCTGGGCCGCCAGACCGAGCCAGCGCGCGCCGTAGCGGAAATCGTCCCGCGAAGCGTCCGGCGTCTTCAGGTAGAGCCGCGCCAGATCGTATTGCGCGTCGGCGTTGCCGAAATAGGACGCGGCGTAGGAGAACATCTCGCGGGCCCGGTCGGCGTCCGGCTTGATCTTGGAGTTCGGGATGCCGTTGAGATAGTAGCGTCCGAGCGCGACAAAGGCATTGGCCACGATCGTCGCCTGCGGGGCAGACGGGCTGTCCTCGGCATGCGCGTTGGCGATACGGCTGAAGTACTCGAAGGCGCGCAGGTCGTCCTGAATGACGCCATCGCCATCTGCATACATCCGGCCGAGCTTCCACTGCGCCACGGGATGGCCTCCCTCGGCGGCGTATTGCAGCGAGTTCAGCGACGGTGCGGCAGCGGCGGCCTGCTGCGACGCAGGCGGCACCTTCTTCATGGCCTGGGCCGTGACCGCTTGCGCCGCGGAAGGCTGGTTGCCCATGGGCAGCGTGGAGTCCGGCCTCACCGGCGCGCCATCGAACGCGAAACCGGGAGCGGCCACTGGCGCGGTGCCCAGCATCAACGCAAGTAAGATACCCCTAGATGTCCGCATAGCATTGCTTCTCGTGCGCACCGCCAGGATGTGTCACAGCCCCATCCACCGCCGGCCCAACCTGTTGGGCATATTTCCACAGAGCACCCGACGTATGGTTAGTCTGTCGGGGCACCCACTTGGTCTTGCGATCGGCGAGTTCGGCGTCGGTCAATTTCACGTTAAGGCTACCGGCCTCCGCGTCGATCTCGATAATGTCACCATTCTGCAACAGCGCGATCGGCCCACCCACCGCCGCCTCCGGCCCGACATGGCCGATGCAGAACCCGCGGGTGGCGCCGGAGAACCGGCCGTCGGTGATAAGGGCGACTTTGCCGCCCATCCCCTGCCCGGTCAGCGCCGCCGTGGTCGAGAGCATCTCCCGCATCCCGGGACCGCCGCGCGGCCCCTCGTAGCGGATCACGATGACCTCGCCTTCCTTATAGGTCCGTTTCTGGACCGACTCGAACGCGTCTTCTTCCCGATCGAAGCAGCGGGCAGGACCGGTAAATTTCAGCTTCGACATGCCCGCGACCTTCACGATCGCACCCTCCGGAGCAAGATTACCCTTCAGTCCGACCACCCCTCCCGTAACGGTGATCGGGTTGTCGGCGGACCGCACCACATCCTGGTGCGGATTCCATTTCACGCTCTTGAGGTTTTCGGCGATCGTACGGCCCGTGACGGTTAGGCAATCTCCGTGCAAGTAGCCATTGTCGAGCAGCGTCTTCATCAGAAGCGGTATGCCACCAACCTCGAACATGTCTTTGGCAACATAACGGCCCCCTGGCTTCAAATCCGCGACATACGGTGTCTTTTTGAAGATTTCGGCCACGTCGAATAAGTCAAACTTGATACCGCACTCATGGGCGATGGCCGGCAGGTGCAGCGCAGCATTGGTGGAGCCGCCGGAGGCGGCCACCACGGCGGCAGCGTTTTCCAGGGAGCGGCGGGTGACGATGTCGCGCGGCCGGAGATTGGCGGAGATCAGCTCCAGCACCTTTTCTCCGGCAGCCGCACAAAACGCGTCGCGGATCTCGTAGGGCGCGGGCGCACCGGCCGAGTATGGCAACGCCAGCCCGATCGCCTCGGATACCGTGGCCATGGTGTTGGCGGTGAATTGTGCACCGCACGCGCCAGCCGAGGGGCAGGCCACGCGCTCGATTTCGTCGAGATCGGCGTCCGACATCTCGCCGACCGAGTGCTTGCCGACGGCCTCGAACATGTCCTGCACCGTGACCTGCTGGCCGCGGAAATTGCCGGGCAGGATTGAGCCGCCATAGATGAAGATCGACGGCACGTTGAGGCGAACCATGGCCATCATCATGCCCGGCAGCGACTTGTCGCAGCCGGCCAACCCGACCAGGGCGTCGTAGGCATGGCCGCGAACCGTGAGTTCGACCGAATCGGCAATGCACTCCCGCGACGGCAGCGAAGAACGCATGCCGTCATGGCCCATCGCGATCCCGTCGGTGACGGTGATGGTGCAGAATTCGCGTGGGGTGCCGCCCGCGGCCGCGACGCCCTTCTTGACCGCCTGCGCCTGGCGCATCAGCGAGATGTTGCAGGGAGCAGCCTCGTTCCAGCAGGAGGCGACGCCAACAAGCGGCTGGTGGATCTGCTCGGTGGTCAAGCCCATCGCGTAGAGGTAGGACCGATGCGGGGCGCGCTCCGGCCCCTCCGTCACGTGACGGCTCGGCAACCTCTTCTTGATGTCGGTCTTGGCGTCCATCCGCGGAACCTGCTTTCCCAGCTACTTCTTACGCTGGCCTCGGGAGCACTCCCCGAGCCATCGCCGACGCTGAGGCAAATCAGCAAAGAAAAAAAATGTTTCACGCAGGGGTGTGGCCAAATAGCGGCGCACGCAAGAGGTGGACGCGGCCGTTAACCAAATGTTCGGTTACTGTTGCGGCCTCGCAACATTCGTGGCACTGCGGCAACCCTATTTTTCGGACGACCCAAACATCGTCTGCCCGCGGATCAGAGCCATCAAATTGGAGTGCCCGCGTATCGACCGGCGCCATCGTCGTCGCTGACGGGCAAACGCGATTCGTATCCGATCTGATGGGCACGCCGAAAGTTGCGGCACCGCGGATGCAAATTGCATCGCCGCAATCGCGACACTTATGTGGGGCCGGCACTTTTTTCGCGCGTTTTCGTCATGCCGTGCTGCGGCTCGCTTGCGTGGCGCTTTTGCCGTTGAACCAAGGTAACTCAACGTCGTGCGCCGATTGTCGCAGGCGTTTTCGGTGATCGTCTGAATAAGGCACGCGCCTGAAAATCGGTCGCACCAGCGCCTTTCGCGTCACCATATTGCCCCTGCCTCGCGCAAATCCGCCGCCTGCACGTCCAGCCATGGACCCGTTTGGCTGATCATTCTTCGGTGCGGGTGAGGGAATCCAGCCTCACGTTCTCCCCGCACACGCATCACCTCGACGATTCCCAAAATCCACGGTGATCGTTCTTGTTTCGTGAGGCCTCTTGCGTAAGAGGTTTGTATAAATGGCACGCTTCAATCTGAAAGGCTTCCTCGACAACAGCCGCTTCGAGGATGTCTTCGCTAGACTTACTGGCGGCACCGCCGGCCATGACCACCTTAACGGCTCGACGGGCGGCAACACTTTGTTCGCCGGCACGGGCAACGACGAAGTTGCCGGCATGGCCGGCAACGACTCGCTCTACGGCGGCTCCGGCACAGACAATGTGTGGGGCGGTTCGGGTAACGACTACCTCTCGGGCGGCTCCGGCGCTGACGTTCTCGTCGGCGGCTTCGGCGCCGACCGGATGGACGGCGGCACCGGCAACGATGTCCTGCTCAGCCGCTCGGACGCGGGTGAAATGGTCGCCGCCCAGGACGGCACCACGCAGATCTTCGCGGATGAGACCGCAGCTTTTACAGCCGTCAACGACACGCTGATCGGGGGCGCCGGCGGCGACACCTTCCGCTTCGAAGGCAATGTCAACGCCAAGGACGAAATCGTCGCCAAGCACGTCAATGACGACGGCACCATCGACTGGGTCGGCGTCACCGGCGAGAACAATGACGTTCACGACCACTGGGTCGACGGCTTCGGCAATGACGTGATCCGCGACTTCAACCGGGCGCAGGGCGACAAGATCGAAATCTCGGCGCACACCGCCGAGGTGCAGTCGATCGAGCACAAGGACAGCAACGGCGACGGCAGGAACGACTACAGCGTGATCACCGTCATCAGCCAGCAGGGCAACGCCGGTGCGCATGACGAGGATCTGCTCGGCACCATCACCGTCTACGGCAACCTCGTGCAGCAGAGCGACATCACCGTCACACAGACTGTGTACGGAGCTTACGAATCGGTGGGCGAACTCGGCGAAGGCGTGCACTTCGAACTGGAGGACGACGGCGTGCTGCCCGATGGCGGCACCGACGGCGGCCACCACAACGAAGCGACCGCCATGGCCAACATGTACATGTAAGCCACAAAAGCACGGCACGAGCACCGACAAGGGCCGCCTCCCGGCCCTTGTTCTCCAGCGCCCGGGGTCGAGTTCCTGCGTTTCCGGGCGCTGGGGTCAATCTTGCGCAAGCCGCTTTACCGTT
Source organism: uncultured Bradyrhizobium sp. (assembly GCA_964609175.1). GTDB lineage: Bacteria > Pseudomonadota > Alphaproteobacteria > Rhizobiales > Xanthobacteraceae > Bradyrhizobium. The sequence goes on along the minus strand of CAZSRR010000025.1, from coordinate 46,379 downwards.
TCCCAGTTCCAGCGGGCAGCGGCGGCCCGCCCTGCTTCATCTGCCTCATTTTGCGCGCGTTTGTTGTTCAAACGTGACGTCGTTCAGACGCGACGATGGCTCCCGAGGCACGGGGCTGCACTGGTACTGCATTTCAAGACATTCCGGCCACGCATCACGCGACGTTCTGGTCTGACAGTCTGGTGACGTGGGCTTCGCAGGGGGACCATGGAATGAACCGGCGCTTGCATTCGCTGTCCTGCCTTTTCACCATCGCCGGCCTCGCGTTCTGCTCGACGGATGCGACCGCGCGGACCAGCCACAAGCCGCACGCCCAGAAGTCGCAGGCGGCAGTCAAGAAGCTGCACGCGAAGGACATCCGCTCCGCGCAAAAAAAGAGCAAGGCCGCCAAACAGGCCCCCGCACCACGCAACACGGCAGCGCCGAAAGAACCGCCCGCGTCCAAGGAAGCCGTACCGGCGCTGACCGGCGATCTGGCGCTGGTGAAGCAGGCCATCGAACTTGCGCGCAAGGCAAAGACCTCGGAGGCGACGGAGGTCGGGAGCCGGATCACGGATCCGGCGGCGCAAAAACTCGTCGAGTGGTACATCCTGCGTCATCCCGAAACGATCGCGCCTTTCAGGCGGTACGCCGCGTTCATCGCCGCCAATCCGGAATGGCCGAGCGCAGCGCAGTTGCGGCGGCGAGCCGAGGCGCGGCTGTGGGAGCAGCGCGGCGACCCCGCAACGGTTCGCAGTTTCACCGGCGGACAGCCGGTCACCGCCAAGGGCAAGCTGGCGCTGGCGCGCGTGCTGCTCGCGGAAGGCGACCGCGACGGCGCAGCCCGGATGGCGCGCGACGCGTGGCAGGCAGATGAATTGTCGGAACGGCTCGAGGCCGACGTGCTCGAGACGTTCCGTGACCTTTTCACCCGCGATGATCATCGCGCGCGCATGGACAAGCGCATCGGCGCCAGGGATCTTGCCGGCGCCAGGCGTGCCGCGCAGCGCCTCGGCAGCGACGAGCTTGCCATCGTGAAGGCCTGCGCCGCGGTCAGGGGTAAGGCGGACAAGGCCAAGGACCTGCTCAACGACGTCGCGGTCGGGGCGCGGCAGGATCTCGGCTACACGCTCTGCCGGATCCAGTTCCTGGTCGCCAAGGACCAGATCGACGAGGCTGCCCGCCTGATGGTCGCGGCGTCGCCGGAGACGATGGCGCTGCAGGACACCGATCAATGGTGGCGCGAGCGGCGTTCGCTGGCCCGCAAGCTGCTCGACCAGGGCAAGTTCCAGACCGCCTACGATGTCGTCCGCCCGGCCGCGACGCCCGCCAATGAATACTACCGGGCCGACTTCCACTTCATGTGCGGCTGGATCGCGCTGCGCTATCTCGACGATCCCAAAACCGCGGTTACTCATTTCGCCCGCATCGACGAGGGCGCGAGCAACCCGACCGTGCTGGCGCGGGCCAATTACTGGCGCGGACGCGCCGCCGAAGCCCTTGGCGAGGCGGACGCGATGCGCACGAGCTACGAGGCTGCCGCCGGCTATCCGACCGCCTATTACGGACAACTCGCGCGCGCCAGGCTCGGCCGCAGCGAGATCGAACTGCGCGCGCCCCTGCCCGACCTCGCCTCCCCGGAAGCGCCGGTCACGGACGAACGGCTACGCGCCGCCGACATGCTATACGAGATCGGCGAGCGCGATGTCGTGCTGTATTTTGCCGCCGATCTCGGCCAGCAAAGCGCGAATATCGTGCTGCTCGAAGCGCTCGGCGACCTGACCGGCCGTCGTAACGACGCTCGCGCAATGCTGCAGGTCGGAAAGCCTTCGCTCGGCCGGGGACTGCCGCTCGACCATTACGCCTTTCCGACCATCGGGATTCCGCCGCACCGCCAGGTCGCGCCCGAGATCGAGCACAGCATGATCTATTCGGTGGCGCGCACCGAGAGTGCGTTCGACCAGCGTGACAAGTCCGCGGCAAACGCCGTCGGCCTGATGCAGGTGACGCCGGAAGCCGCGCGCGATACCGCCAAACGCTTCAAGGTCGAGTACGACTGGGACCGGATGGTCTCCGACCCCGTCTACAACACGCAGATGGGCGCGGCCGAACTCAGCGCGCTGCTGCGGGAATACAAGGGCAATCACATCATGACCTTCGCCGGTTACAACGCCGGCAGGGGCCGCGTGCGCGACTGGGTCAAGGCCTATGGCGATCCGCGCGATCCCAAGGTCGATCCGGTCGACTGGGTCGAACGCATCCCGTTTTCCGAAACGCGCAACTACGTCCAGCGGGTGATGGAGAATCTGGCGGTGTACCGCGTCCGTTTCGACGACGGCGCGACCGGGACGGCAACGGCGAAAACCGATGCGCGGGTCGTCACGCGGGAGACCAACGCCGCGCCGGACGATGCGGCGCGCTAACCGCGCCGCATCCTGCACAAACTTCGGATGGTTCGTTTGTCCCGCCTGCCTGCGGTCAATCCACCTTGACGTTGGCGGCCTTGATCATCGGCCACCATTTGGCGATTTCCGCCTTTTGCCAAGCCCCCAGCGCCTCGGGCGTGAGCTTGTCCTTGGGCGGCATCTGCAGGCCGAGATTTTCGAACTGCTTGCGCACCGCGGGATCGTTCAGGGCTTCCACCGTCGCGGCGTTCAGCTTGGCAACCACGTCCTTCGGCGTGCCCTTGGGCACCCAGAGGCCGGACCACAGCGTCATGTGGAAACCCGGCAGGCCGGCTTCGTCGACGGTCGGAACGTCAGGTGCCGATTCGACGCGTTTCGAATCGGTGACGGCGTAAGCGCGGATAGTGCCGGCCCGCACCTGCGGCAGCGAATTCGACGTCTGGTCGACGATCAGGTCGATCTGGCCGGCGACCAGATCGGTCATGGCGGGGCCGGTGCCGCGATACGGGACATACTGCAGCTTCACGCCGGCGGCGTTCTCCAGATAGAGCCCGGCGATGTGGCTCCCGGAGCCGGCGCCCGCGGTGCCCGCCGTCGGCGGCGAAGATTGCGCCTTCAGCCAGGCGATAAAATCCTTCAGCGATGCTGCCGGCACGTCTTTCTTGCTGACGATGATCATCGGGTTGCTCGGCAGCAGCACCACCGGTTCGAGGTCGGTGACGAGGTCGTAGCCCAGCTTGTAGATCGCGCCGTTGGCAACATGGGTGCCGAGGTGGCCGAAACTGATCGTGTAGCCGTCAGGCGGCGATCGCAACGCGCGGCCGACGCCGACCGAGCCGCCCGCCCCGGTCACATTCTCGACCAGCACGGTTTCGCCGAGCGTCGTCTTCATGCGCTCGGCGAGAATCCGCGCCATCGCATCCGACGGCCCGCCGGCGGCGAACGGCACGATGATGGTGACAGGACGCGACGGGAAATTCTGGGCGGCCGCCTGGCCGCCAATGGTCATCAATACCGCTAACGCGGCCCAGATCGCCTTACGCACGACATTCCTCCCTGCAGTCTTTTGTTTTTGCGTCGAGAAGCTTACACGTAAAATCCCACTTGCGTATGTCAGACCTATGGTGGGGAGCGCGGCTAAGCGCGCCTCACCAGCATGACTAATCAGAACTGCGCATAGTCGATCGGCTTGTGGCGATCGAGCGTGCGCGCCACCGGCGGCAGCGGATATTTGAGCCCGGTCGCGCAATTGAACAGCATGACGCGATCGCTCTTTGAAACACGACCTTCGGCGAGGCTCTGATGGTAGGCGGCGTAGGTCGCAGCCCCTTCCGGACACAGCAGCAGACCTTCCTCGCGCGCCACTTCGTTCAGCGCAGCAGAAATCTTCTCGTCCGGCACGGCAATGGCAAATCCCTTGCTCTCGCGGACCGCGCGCAGGATCAGGAAATCTCCGACCGCCTGCGGCACGCGGATGCCCGACGCGATGGTGTGGGCGTCTTCCCAGCGCGGCGCGTGCTCGGTGCCGGCTTCATAAGCCCGCACCATCGGCGCGCAGCCGGAGGCCTGCACCGCAACCATCCGCGGCCGCTTGGAGCCGATGAAGCCGATCTTTTCCAGCTCGTCGAACGCCTTCCACATCCCGATCAGGCCGGTGCCGCCGCCGGTCGGATAGAAGATCACGTCGGGCACGTCCCAGCCGAGCTGCTCGGCGAGTTCGAGGCCCATCGTCTTCTTGCCCTCGATCCGGTACGGCTCCTTCAATGTCGAGGTATCGAACCAGCCGACTTTTGCTTTCCCCTCGCCGACGATCTTGCCGCAATCGTCGATCAGCCCGTTGACGCGATACACCGTGGCGCCCTGCAGCTCGATCTCGCTGACGTTCACCTCGGGCGTATCGGCCGGGCAGAAGATCGTGGTCTTGATGCCGCAGGAGGTCGCATACGCCGCCAGCGCCGCGCCGGCATTGCCGTTGGTCGGCATCGCCATGTGCCTGATGCCGAGCGCCTTGCCCATCGACACCGCCATGACGAGGCCGCGCGCCTTGAACGACCCGGTCGGCAGCCGGCCTTCATCCTTGACGATGATCTCGCCGCCGCCGAGCTTCTTCGCAAGTTTTGGCAGACGAATGAGCGGCGTCATCACTTCGCCGAGGCTGACGATGTCGGAAACTTTTCGGACCGGCAGCAGCTCGCGGTAGCGCCACATGTCGGCCGGGCGCTGCGCCAGTGCATCCTTGGTCAGCGCCTTCTTCACGCCGGCGAGGTCGTAGCGCACCAGCAGCGGCTTGCCGGCCTTCGAGAGGTTATGGACCTGGTCTGCGGGATAATGGTCGCCCTCCATCGCGCATTCGAGATGGGTGACGAAGGTCGGGCGTTCGATGGTGAGATTGTCGTTGTCTTTCACGTTTGGCTTTCTTTCTTGTTCACGTGGCCCCTCCATTCGTCATTGTGAGCGCAGCGAAGCAATCCATGCTTCCGCGCGCGACGCTCTGGATTGCTTCGCTGCGCTCGCAATGACGGATTATATATTTAACACCCGCCCGTAGGCATCCAACACCGCTTCCTTCATCATCTCCGACAGCGTCGGGTGCGGGAAGATGGTGTGCATCAACTCTTCTTCCGTGGTCTCCAGGTTCATCGCGACCACATAGCCCTGGATCAGTTCGGTGACCTCAGCGCCGATCATGTGCGCGCCGAGCAGCTGCCCGGTCTTCTTGTCGAAAATCACCTTGACCAGGCCCTGGTCCTCGCCGAGCGCGATCGCCTTGCCGTTGCCGACGAACGGGAAGCGGCCGACGCGGATTTCGCGACCGCCTTCTTTCGCCCGCGCTTCGGTCAGGCCGACGGAGGCGATCTGCGGATGGCAGTAGGTGCAGCCGGGGATCAAATTCTTGTCCATGGCGTGCGGATGAAGCCCCTTGATCGCCTCGATGCAGACCACGCCCTCGTGCTCGGCCTTGTGCGCCAGCATCGGCGGGCCCGCGACGTCGCCGATGGCGTAAATGCCGGGCACATTGGTCTTGCCGTAACCGTCGATCACGACGCAGCCGCGATCGGTCTTGACGCCGAGCTTTTCGAGCCCGAGACCCTCGATGTTGCCGACCACGCCGACCGCCGAAATCACCCGCTCGAACTCGACCGTCTGCGGCTTCTTGCCGTCGTCGATGGTGGCGACGACGCTGTCGGCCTTCTTCTCCAGTTTTGTGACTTTGGTATTCGAGAGGATCTTGATGCCCTGCTTCTCGAACCGTTTTCGCGCCAGCCCCGCGATCTCCGCGTCCTCGACGGGCAGGATCTGCGGCAGCACCTCGACGATGGTGACGTCGGCCCCCATGGTGTGGAAGAACGAGGCGAATTCGACGCCGATCGCGCCGGACCCGACCACCAGCAGCGATTTCGGCATCCGCTCCGGCACCATCGCCTCGAAATAGGTCCAGATAAGCTTCTTGTCGGGCTCCAGCCCAGGCAGCACGCGCGGCCGTGCGCCGGTGGCGACGATGATGTGCTTGGCCTGATAAGCGCCCTCGCCCAGCGCGCCCTTCGGGCCTTCGACGGAAGACTTCTTCACCGTGACCTTGCCGGGCGCGTCTATCGCGGCCTCGCCCCAGATCACCGTGACCTTGTTCTTCTTCATCAGAAAACCGACGCCGTCGTTGAGGCGTTTCGAGACGCCGCGCGAGCGCTGCACCACGGCCTTCGGATCGAACGATACGTTTTCAGCCGATAGCCCGTAGTCCTTGGCATGCTGCATGTAGTGATAGATTTCCGCCGAGCGCAGCAGCGCCTTGGTCGGGATGCAGCCCCAGTTCAGGCAGATGCCGCCGAGATAGGATTTTTCGATGATCGCGGTCTTGAAGCCAAGCTGCGCCGCGCGGATCGCGGTCACGTAGCCGCCGGGGCCGGAGCCGATGATGATGACGTCGAAGGATGTATCGGCCATGGCGGCTCCCGTTCAACTTACTTCGCAGGGTGGGCAAACCGAAGCGTGCCCACCGCCTTCCAACGCTATGAAATAAGGTGGGCACGGCGCCTTGCGCCTTTGCCCACCCTACGGTTCGTCACTGCGTAGCCCGCATGAGCGTAGCGACATGCGGGGCCGCACTCTCGGTCCCGCATGTCGCTACGCTCATGCCGGCTACTATTCTTTCTCACCTCTACGTATTCCCGTCCGCCGATCACACCATCATCATCACGGGGTTTTCGACCAGCCGCTTGAACGCGCCGATCAACTCGGCACCGAGCGCGCCATCGATAGCGCGATGATCGCAGGACAGCGTCACGCTCATGATGTGCGCGGCCTCGATCTTGCCGTTGCGCACCACCGCACGTTCCTCGCTGGCGCCAACCGCGAGGATGGTCGACTGCGGCGGGTTGATCACGGCGGTGAAGTGGCTGATGCCGAACATGCCGAGGTTGGAAACCGACGACGTGCCGCCCTGGTATTCCTGCGGCTTGAGCTTTCGCGTCCGTGCGCGGGCCGCCAGATCCTTCATCTCGTTGGAGATGGTCGACAACGACTTGCTCTCGGCGTTGCGGATGATCGGCGTGATCAGCCCGCCGGGCATCGCGACGGCGACGCCGATATCGGAATGCTTGTGCTTGACCATGCCGCCCTCGGTCCAGCTGACATTGCAGTCCGGCACCTGCTGCAGCGCGACCGCGAGCGCCTTGATGACGAAGTCGTTGACCGAGAGCTTGTAGAGCGGCTTCTTCTCCTTGTCCTTCGGTGCGGCGGCATTGATCTGCTCGCGCGCGTCGAGCAGGCGGCCGATGTCGCAGTCGATGGTGAGGTAGAAGGTCGGAACGCTCTGCGTCGCCGCGGTCAGGCGCTGCGCGATGGTGCGGCGCATGCCGTCGTGCGGCACGATCTCGTAGGAGCCTTCCTCGAACAGCGACAGGATCTGTTTATCCGACATCGCCGGTGCGATCGCAGGCGCAGCCCCCGGTGCCGCGGCCGGCGCCTTGAGGCCCTTGCCGGACTTGGCGTCCTCGACGTCGCGGGCGACGATGCGGCCGTGCGGGCCGGAGCCGTTGATCCGCGCAATGTCGATGCCGGCTTCCTTCGCAAGCCGGCGCGCCAGCGGCGACGAGAAGATGCGCGCGTGGCCGTTGGCCTTGGCAGGCGCGGCTGCTGCCTGAGGCGCAGGTGCCGGAGCCGCCGCTGGGGCGGCTGGAGCCGGTGCGGGCGCCGCTGCAGCCGGTGCCGGCGCAGTAGCAGGCTTGGCCGCCGGTGCTTCGGCAGGCTTGGCCGCCGCGCCGGCGCCGCTGGCGGCCGCCTTCACATCCTCGCCGTCGCTGGCGAGGACGGCGATGACGTCGTTGACCGGGACGTCCTGCGTCCCCTCCGGCACCAGAATCTTTGCGATGGTCCCCTCGTCGACCGCTTCGACTTCCATCGTCGCCTTGTCGGTCTCGATCTCCGCGATGACGTCGCCGGACTTGACCTTGTCGCCCTCCTTCTTCAGCCACTTGGCAAGATTGCCCTTTTCCATCGTGGGCGACAGCGCGGGCATCAAAATGTTGATCGGCATTGTCAGTGACCCTGTTGCGACCGGGGTGTGGTGGAGCCCGTATCGGTCGGCCGGTTGATCTCGGCTTCGAACATGTCGACGATCCGCGTCAGCGCCTCGTCCTCGGTGTAGCCGCTCTCGCGCGCATAGGCGCGGGCGGCGTGGCGCGCGATGTCGACCAGCAGCATGCCCCACATGTCGGGTTCTTCGAAGGCGCGCTGGAACGCGATCGAGAGTCCGCCGTCGACGACAAAGGCGCGCAGCACCTCGACCGCATCCTCGCGGCCGATGACGTCGGGCGGCAATGGCTGTTCGCTGGGTCCGGCCATATCGAGCTACCGATAGGAAACGGCCTTGGCGGCCGCGACCACCTCGGCGACGTTGGGCAGCGCTAGCTTTTCCAGATTGGCGGCGTAAGGCATCGGCACATCCTTGCCGGACACCCGCGCCACCGGCGCGTCCAGATAGTCGAACGCGTGTTCCATGATGCGGGCGGCGATCTCGGCGCCAACGCCGGATTGCTGCCAGCCCTCCTCCACCGTCACCGCGCGGCCGGTCTTCTTGACGGAGGCGACGATGGTTTCGGTATCCATCGGGCGCAGCGTGCGCAGGTCGATCACCTCGGCCTCGATGCCTTCCTTGGCGAGTTCATCGGCAGCCTTCAGCGCGTAGGTCATGCCGTTCGACCAGGAGATGATCGTCACGTCCTTGCCGGTTCGGGCGATTTTTGCCTTCCCGATCGGGATCACATAGTCATCGAGCTTCGGCACCTCGCCGGAATGGCCGTACAATACCTCGTTTTCGAGAAAGATGACCGGATTGGGATCGCGGATCGCGGCCTTCAGCAGCCCCTTGTAGTCGGCGGCCGAGAACGGCGCGATCACCTTCAGCCCCGGAATCTGCGAATACCAGGCCGAATAGTCCTGGCTGTGCTGGGCGGCGACGCGGGCGGCTGCGCCGTTGGGGCCGCGGAACACGATCGAGCAGCCCATCTGGCCGCCGGACATGTACAGCGTCTTGGCCGCGGAATTGATGATCTGGTCGATCGCCTGCATGGCGAAGTTGAAGGTCATGAACTCGACGATCGGCTTCAGCCCGGACATCGCGGCGCCGACGCCGACGCCGGCAAAGCCGTGCTCGGTGATCGGGGTATCGATCACGCGCCGCGCGCCGAACTCCTGCAGCAGGCCCTGCGTCACCTTGTAGGCGCCCTGATACTCGGCGACCTCCTCGCCCATGATGAAGACGTCGCCGTCGCGCCGCATCTCCTCGGCCATCGCGTCGCGCAGGGCTTCGCGGATGGTCTGGGTGATCATCTCGGTGCCGGCGGGAACTTCCGGATCGGGCTCGGCAACGGGCGCGGAAGCCGGCTGGCTCGGCGGCGCCGAAATCATCGGCTTGCCCTCGCCCACCGGAGAACGGGACTCTTCCACTTGCTTCTGCACGCTGGGCGACGGCGCCGCAGCCGCGGGCGCCTTGCCGAGATCGGCGGCGCTTTCGCCGTCCGCCAGAATGGTCGCGATCGGCGTGTTGACCGCGACGTCGGCGGTGCCCTCGGGGATCAATATCTTGCCGAGCGTGCCCTCGTCGGTCGCCTCGACTTCCATCGTCGCCTTGTCGGTCTCGATCTCGGCGATCACATCGCCGGACTTGATCGCCTCGCCTTCCTTCTTCAGCCACTTCGCGAGGTTGCCCTTTTCCATGGTGGGCGACAGCGCGGGCATCAGCACTTGAATGGGCATATCGGCTCCCGAAATCACTTGTCAGTAGGCTCTGCGCTCGTTTGGTTGCACGTCGCCAGGGGCGCAAAACCGGTCTTGCGGAATATGGGTTGGATTACCTGTAGACGTCGGTCCAGAGTTCGGCGGGATCAGGCTCGGGGTCGCGCTGGGCGAAGTCCGCCGAGGCATTGACGATCTCGCGCACCTCGGCGTCGATCGCCTTCAATTCCTGTTCGCTGACCTTGGCGGCCAGGAGGCGATTGCGCACCTGCTCGATCGGGTCCTGATCGTGGCGGATCTTCTCGACCTCCTCGCGGGTCCGGTATTTGGCGGGGTCGGACATCGAGTGGCCGCGGTAGCGGTAGGTCTGCATTTCCAGGATGAAAGGCCCATTGCCGCCGCGGCACCAGGCGACCGCCTCGTCGCCGGCCGCCTTGACGGCGCGGACGTCCATGCCGTCGACCTGCTTGCCGGGAATGTTGAAGGAAACGCCGCGCTTGGAGAAATCGGTCTGCGCCGAGGCGCGCGTCACCGAGGTACCCATGGCATATCGGTTGTTCTCGATCACGTAGACCACCGGGAGCTTCCACAGCTCCGCCATGTTGAAGCTTTCGTAGACCTGTCCCTGGTTGGAGGCGCCGTCGCCGAAATAGGCGACGCTGACGAAGTCGTTGCCCCGGTAGCGGTTGGCAAAGGCCAGCCCGGTCCCGAGCGAGACCTGGGCGCCGACGATGCCGTGGCCGCCGAAAAAGTTCTTCTCCAGGCTGAACATGTGCATGGAGCCGCCCTTGCCCTTGGAATAGCCGCCGCGCCGTCCGGTCAGTTCGGCCATCACGCCGTTGGCGTCCATGCCGCAGGCCAGCATGTGGCCGTGGTCGCGGTAGCCGGTGATGACCTGGTCGCCTTGTTTCAGCGCCATCTGCATGCCGACCACGACGGCCTCCTGGCCGATATAGAGATGGCAGAAACCGCCGATCGCACCCATGCCGTAGAGCTGGCCGGCCTTCTCCTCGAAGCGGCGGATCAGCAGCATGTCCCGCAGCGCGGCCAGTTCCTGCGCCTTGGTGAATTCCGGTGGCGACCCGTTTGCCTTCTGCCCTGATTCCTTGTCGACGCTTTTCTTGGGTGCGGCCATGGCAAATCCGGATGAGAGAGAAGCTCAGCCCTCTCTATCCCAACTCAAACTGCCGCGAAAGGATTGCCTGCGCTGCGGAAAATAATGCTATGCCGCAGTGCAGCGCGACGCGACATTTTCGAAACTGATTTTACGGTTTTTTGAAATTTGCGGACCGGCCCATGCGTGGGCCGGTTGCAAGCGCTCGCATCGGCGGCACGAAAATCAGTTTGGCTTGAGGGGCCGGATCAGGTCGCGCGGATTGGCGTAATCGAGCTGGTAGCGCGCCCGCTCGTCCAGCATGTCGGGATCGACCCGGTTGGACCGCAACAGCGAAACCCGCTGCTCGCCCTCCGCCCGCTCCCGCTTCAGCCGCGCCAGTTCCGAGGTCAGCGCGATGATCTCCTGATCGAGTTCCTGACGCGCATTCAGGCCGTACTTGCCGGTATAGGCGTTGACCCCGAAATAGCCGACCATCAATGCCGCCATCGTGTAGAGGGCGAGGCCGGTGAGAATGGACTTCAGACGCGTACGAGATACCATGCGCCCAAGATGCGACGGCCGGGTTAACGGAATCCTAAGGCTGCCGGTCGGGGCACAAATCTCCCACCGTTGACGAACGACGGCCGAGAGCCCGCTTATCCGTTTTGCTTCTCGACGAACGCCGCGAACGCGTCGATGTACTGCTGCAGCAGCTTTTGCACCGGCTCCTTCGTAAGCTGGCCCTTGTCGTCAAACGCGTCGCCGATGGCGTTCAGGTAGATTTCCGGCTGGCCGAGGATCGGGCCGGCAATGCCCGGCAGGATGTTCTGCAGATGCTTGACCGCGTTGACGCCGCCGAGCGCGCCGGGCGCATTGCCGACGATGCCGATCGGCTTGCCGAGGAAGGAACTCTTGCCATAGGGCCGCGAGGCGACGTCGATGGCATTCTTCAGCACGCCGGGGATCGAGCGGTTATATTCCGGCGTCACGAACAGCACGCCGTTCGACTTCTGTAACCTTTCGCGGAACGCCAGCCAGTCGGCCGGCGGATTGGCTTCCAGATCCTGGCTGAAGAACGAAATGCCGGCGGGCGTCATCACGTCAAGCTTCAGCGAGGCGGGCGCCAGTTTGGCCAGCGCATGGGCGACCTTGAGCGAAAAGCTTTCCTTGCGAAGCGAGCCTGCGATCGTGACGATGGTATGGGTGGCCATTGGATGTCCCTTGTGAAGCAAAAGCGCTGGCCCTTGCTTACGTCAAAACGCATAAAAGATGCAAGTGCATGTAACGTGGCGGTGCGTTTCCTTTGCCTGCCCCGGGCCATCGCATATGGCGCTGCACGTATTGAGGAGGAGTTGCCTTTTTCTCGTCGTGGCCGGGCTTGTCCCGGCCACCCACGTCCTCGCTTCTGACGCCAAAGACGTGGATGCCCGGGACAAGCCCGGGCATGAGGGAGAGTTGCGGCAAAGGCGATTTTGTCTATATGCGATATCCCTGCCTCGAGGGGCGGGTGAAGTGCAGCGCGTCTCAGCCCTTGCTCGGGTTGATCAGGAATTTCTCGCCGGTGGAGCGCTTATTGTAGACGGCGATGTTGGAGAGTTGCAGCGCCTCTTGCAGCGACACCACCTGCGTGTAGTGGCTGGCAAAGGTGGTCTTCAGTTCGTTCGCCACGCGCTGGCGCAAACGGCCGATTTCGGCGGGGCCGATCTTCTGCAGGAACGGCGTCAGCAGCCAGCCGCCGACCGCCCAGGTCAGGCCGAAAGCACGGCTCAATTCGGTCGGACCCGTATTCAGGCTGCCGTAGATATAGACCTGCTTGAACACGTTGGAACCGTAGCGGCTGTATTCCTTGGCGGTCTTGTTGGCCGCGGCCTCCATACAGGTCAGGATCTGGCTTGCCAGCTTGCCGCCGCCGATGGCGTCGAACGCGATCGTGGCGCCGGTCTCCACCAGCGCGGCGGTCAGATCGTCCATGAAGGTTTCGGCGGTGGAATCGACGACATATTTGGCGCCGATCTTGCGCAGGATGTCGGCCTGCTCCTTGCTGCGCACGATGTTGACGAGGGCGATGCCGTCCTTGAGGCAGATCTTGTTGAGCATCTGGCCGAGGTTGGAGGCGGCGGCGGTATGCACCAGCGCCTTGTGGTTTTCCCGGCGCATGGTCTCGGTCATGCCGAGCGCGGTCAGCGGGTTGACGAACCAGGACGCACCGTCGGCGCATGTGGCGCCGGCGGGGATTTCCATCACGTCGCGCACCTTCACGGTGCGGTACTGCGAGTACATCGCGCCGCCGATCATCGAGACGTTCTTGCCCATCAGCGCCTTGGCGGCGTCCGAGGCCCCGGTACGGATCACGACGCCGGCGCCCTCGTTGCCGACCGGGAGCGACTGGTCGAGCCGCGCCGTCATCATCCGCATCGCGGCGTCGGGCATCCTGGCGGTAACCACCGGCGCCTCCGCGGTGCCTGAAACTTTTGCGGTCGACATGTCGGCCGGGCCGATCATCAGCCCGAGATCGGACGGGTTGATCGGCGTCGCCTCGACCCGGACCACGACTTCATCGTCGGCCGGTTCAGGCGTCGGAATGTTGACCAGCGACAGTTCGAGTTCGCCGCTCTTCTTAAGCAGCGAACGCAGTTGCAGCCCGCTCGTGCCGTCGCTCATCGCAATCCTCCCCGTTTATGCTTCGCTATATCTGGGCGCGTCGACGCGTTACGCCAGCGCCTTCAGCGCCGCCTTGCCGGCATATTTCGCCTGCTCGCCGAGCTGCTGCTCGATGCGCAGGAGCTGGTTGTATTTCGCGGTGCGGTCGGAGCGCGCCAGCGAGCCGGTTTTGATCTGGCCGCAATTGGTGGCGACCGCGAGGTCGGCGATGGTGGAATCTTCGGTCTCGCCGGAGCGGTGCGACATCACGGAGGTGTAGCCCCATTTGTGCGCGAGTTCGACGGCGGCGAGCGTCTCGGTCAGCGTGCCGATCTGGTTGACCTTGATCAGGATCGAGTTGGCGCGGCCGTTCTTGATGCCGTCGGCCAGCCGCGTGACGTTGGTGACGAACAGGTCGTCGCCGACCAGCTGGCACTTCTTGCCGATCAGATCGGTCAGTTCCTTCCAGCCCTCCATGTCGTCTTCCGACATGCCGTCCTCGATGGTGACGATCGGATAGCGCGAAACGAGATCGGCGAGGTATTTCGCCTGTTCGGAGCGCGAACGGGTCTTGTTTTCGCCGCCATAGACATAGGCGCCGTCCTTGAAGAACTCGGTGGCCGCGCAATCGAGCCCGATCATCACATCGCTGCCCGCCTTGTAGCCGGCCTTGCCGATCGCGTTCACCACGAACTCGAGCGCGGCGTCCGCCGACGGCAGGTTCGGCGCGAAGCCGCCCTCGTCGCCGACATTGGTGTTGTGTCCGGCCTTCTTCAGTTCGCTTTTCAGCGTATGGAAGACCTCGGCGCCACAGCGCAACGCCTCGGCAAAACTCTCGGCGCCCACCGGCAGGATCATGAATTCCTGGAAGTCGATCGGGTTGTCGGCATGCACGCCGCCATTGATGATGTTCATCATCGGCACCGGCAGCGTCCGCGCCGAGGTGCCGCCGACATAGCGATAGAGCGGCACATCGAAGGATTCCGCCGCCGCCTTGGCGCAGGCCAGCGACACGCCCAAAATGGCGTTGGCGCCGAGCCGGCTCTTGTTCGGCGTGCCGTCGAGGTCGATCAGGATCTGGTCGATCTGAACCTGTTCCTCGACCGACTGGTCGCTCAGCGCCTCGAAAATCTCGCCGTTGACGGCCTCGACCGCCTTCTGCACGCCCTTGCCGAGGTAGCGCTGCTTGTCGCCGTCGCGCAGCTCGACCGCCTCATGGGCGCCTGTGGAGGCCCCCGACGGCACCGCGGCCCGCCCGATCGAGCCGTCTTCCAGCACCACGTCCACCTCGACGGTGGGATTGCCCCGGCTGTCGAGAATTTCGCGGCCAATGATGTCGACGATGGCGGTCATGTCCAAAACTTTCCTGGAAGATGGCGGGGCAGGTTTCGGGGCGTCTTACACGGCGCGCAGGCAAATGTGAACGCTTGGGGGCCGGCCTTTTTTGCACCGCGGGCCGGCTCGGAGGGGACAACCGGAAGCCTCCCCATCCCAACATTTGCATACCGGGCTAACGCAATGAATCTGCAGTGGGTTTTCCCGGAACCGCAGCTTCCTGCCTGGCGCCGCCGCCTTGACGACCATGGCCCGATGCGTCCATGTCAGCCCTCGCAAAGGACGATCCAGATGGCCAAGAAAGCAGCGCCAAAATTATTGCAGCTCGGCCGTGCCGTGGAATGGCCGGACAGCCCGGAACAGGCAAAGCTCGACCGCGTGCCCAATCCGCAGGCCGGCACCAACTACGTGGTGCGCTTCACCGCGCCGGAGTTCACCTCGCTCTGCCCGGTCACGGGCCAACCGGATTTCGCGCATCTCGTCATCGACTATGTCCCGGGCCAGTGGCTGCTGGAATCAAAATCGCTGAAACTCTACGTCGCAAGTTTCCGCAACCACGGCGCCTTTCACGAGGATTGCACCGTGATGATCGGCAAGCGGATCGCGGCCGAAACCAAGCCAAAGTGGCTGCGCATCGGCGGCTACTGGTATCCGCGTGGCGGCATCCCGATCGACGTGTTCTGGCAGACCGGCAAACTGCCCAAGGGAATGTGGGTGCCCGACCAGGGCGTCGCATCCTATCGCGGGCGGGGTTAGATCTGGAGGCCGCGGCCATGTCTGCGACGGACCGACAGGCGCATTGGCAGAACGTCTACACCAGCAAGGAAGAGCAGGAAGTCAGTTGGTTCCAGGACCGGCCCGACACCTCGCTTGAATTCATCGCGGCGGCGGGAGTGCGGCCAGACGCCGCCATCATCGATATCGGCAGCGGCGCCTCCCGGCTTGTCGATGCGTTGCTGGATACCGGCTATAAGAACCTGACCGTTCTGGATCTGTCGGAGGCAGCCCTCGCCGCCTCGCGCAAGCGGATCGGGCCACGTGCGCCGTCCGTCAAATGGGTGGCCGCTGACGTGACGGTGTGGCAGCCCCCCGAGCAGTACGATGTTTGGCACGACCGCGCGGCCTTCCATTTTCTGACGGAAGAGGACGACCGCCGGGCCTATGTCTCTCGCCTGACGGCAGCCCTGCGCGAGGGCGGGCAGGCCATCATCGGAACATTCGCCTTGAATGGCCCCGAGCGGTGCAGCGGACTGCCCGTGATGCGATATGACGCAGCCGGCCTGGCGGCGGTTCTCGGTCCGCGGTTTCGGCTGCTGGCAAGCCGCGTGGAAGAGCACCGTACGCCCTGGGGTGCATCCCAGATTTTCCAGTTCAGCAGATTCGTACGCGCCCGAGAAAGGGACGAGACACGGCGTGGCAAAGACTGAACGCCTTTACCGTAACGCGAGCGTGAGCTGACCCGGGATCGTCCGCGTTGAACCGGACGGCCTGTGCGCCAGACCACGGTATATGCAAATCACCTTTTTCTCCGTTTTCCGGCTTACGATCCCGTTTTGCCTCGCCGCCACGATTGCCATCGCCGCACCACCGGCCAGGACCGCTGAAGACCGCTACATCGCCGCGCGTGATGCTGCGATTGCGAAGATTTCGGCGATTCACGATGCCGGCAACCGCGAAGAAGACGCGCGCAAGGCCGAGGAAGCGGCCGGTGCCGATCTCCTCGAGCAGATGCGCGTCATTGTCAGCGAGCCCGACCGCGACGGCTTTGGACCGCCGAAACTGAACGTCGATACCTTCTCCAAGGGCGACGAAGGCTTTGGCACGCTCGACGGGTTGCGGTTCGATGCGAAGCTCGGAAAGAACGGAGAGACCGCGGGCCAGAACGGCGCCGACGGCAACTATGTCGAGCCGAAGTCGCACATCATCATCACCACGCAGACGCTGTTCGAGCGCTGGCTGCGTGGCCACAAGGACTGGTGGGGCCAGACAAGCAAAAACGTGCCGCAGCAGGCCGGCGCGGCGCTGAAGCACGAGAGCTTTTACACCCAGGCGATATCGAGCGGCGCCGCGGTGGTGAACTTCAATTCGCTGCCGATCGAAAAGCCTGCCGGCACGAGCTTCGTCCACGCCATGCTGGCCGGGCGAACCCAGGATGCCCTTCCCGATGCTGCCGACCACGTGTTCGTCGCAGCGATCGCCAAAGGCAAGGTCTACATCGCCTATGGAATGATCGACCCGCCGGTCCAGGCGCCGGACTGCCTCTCCATCCGGAATGATTACGTCAAGAAGGCCGAGCAGGCGGCCGATGATCTTCAGTCCGGGAAGATCGACCGCAAGACCCACGACAGGCTCGGCGACCTCAGGCAAAAGGGCGATAACGCCTACAAGCGCTGCTTCACGCAGAATGCGCCAAACCGACCATTCTTCGCCGAGGCCGCGCGGCAGGCCGAAAGGCTGTTGGCGGCCGCCCTCAACACGCAGTGAGCGAATCGCAAGGCGAAGCTAGCCCGCCGCCTGATCCGCCGGCCGGGTCTGACGCAACAGTTTAGCGCAGAGAATGCCGAGCGCGATCATGATCGCTGCCGACGTCAGCAGGGTCGGCACCTTGCCCGCATGCTGGATTCCAACGCCGTAGGCGATCGGCCCGATGGTCTGACCAATGAAGAAAAAGAACGAATGCAGCGACAGCGCGGTGGCGCGCGCTTCGACCGACAATTCGCTGGCAAACACCTGCAGGCAGCCGTGGATCATGTAGAACCCCCAGCCCATCAAGATCAGGCTGAGCGTCTGAAGCTTCCAGGGCAGGCCGATCGCGACCACGGCGAGCTGCAGGCCGACCATCGTGGCGCCTGCGATCATCATGCCGTTGACGCCGATCCTGGGCAGGAAGCGCGACACCGTCATGGTGTAGAACAGCCCGCCGACGGCGAAGCCCGCGATGACGATACCGGCGATCGACAGCGAGGTTTCGCCGAGCTCGAACAGGAAGGCGGCGATGAAGGGAAACAGCCCCAGCACGCAGCAGCCTTCGATGAACACGGCCGAGTAGCAGATGCGCGCGTTCGGGTTGGAGAAGATCGTGCGATAGCCCTGCCTGAGGGCCGACAGGCTGGTCCGCGGCGGATTTTTCAGCGCCGCGCCGCGAAACCCGACGGCGACCACGATCGAGGCCAGCACCACGATCGCACCTAGAAAAGCCAGCACGCCCCGCCAGCCGAGAAAATCTCCGATCAGGCCGGATACTGTGGCGCCCAGAAGGTTGCCGGTCATGGCGCCGGCGAGCGTGCGCCCGATCGCGATCTGGCGTTTGTCGGCGCCGACGAGATCGCTGGTCAGCCCCAGCGCGATCGGAAACACGCCGCCGGAGCCGATGCCGGCCAGGATGCGGCTGGCGAACAGGAGCGGAAACGACGTCGCCATCGCGCCCAGGATGTTGGCGAGACCGAGCAGCGCAAGCGCCACGATCATCAGCCTCGCCTTGCCGAACATGTCGGCGAAGGCGCCGAGCACCGGCTGGATGATGGCGAAGGTGAAGGCAAACGCCGCGGCGAAACCGGCGGCGGTCGCAATGCTGACCGAAAAATCCTCGGCCACGTGAGGCAGCACCGGGTCGAGCGCGCGGGCGGACAGGGCCGCAGAAAACGTCGCCAGCGCGATGATGTTGAGCGCCGGCGGCATGCGGCTGGATGCGGTCACCGCGACACCCGCATCATGGGCGCGCGCCGCGCTTGGCCAGCGCGTCGAACTCCATCAGGGTTGTGAGCAATGCCTCGAACTCGCGCAGCGGCACCATGTTGGGTCCGTCGGACGGCGCACGATCCGGATCGGGATGGGTCTCGATGAACACGCCGGCGACGCCGACGGCGACCGCCGCCCGTGCCAGCACCGGCACGAATTCGCGCTGGCCGCCGGAGGAAGTACCCTGCCCGCCCGGCTGCTGCACCGAATGGGTGGCGTCGAAAATCACCGGCGCGCCGGTCTGCGCCATGATCGGCAGCGCGCGCATGTCCGAGACCAGCGTGTTGTAGCCGAACGAGGCGCCGCGTTCGGTCAGCAGGACGTTTGGGTTGCCGCCGCCGGTGATCTTGGCGACGACGTTGGCCATGTCCCACGGCGCCAGAAATTGCCCCTTTTTGACGTTGACGGCCTTGCCGGTCGCGGCCGCGGCGAGCAGCAGATCGGTCTGCCGGCACAGGAAGGCAGGGATCTGCAACACATCCACCGCCTGCGCGGCCTCGGCGCATTGCGTGGCCTCGTGCACGTCGGTCAGCACGGGCAAGCCAAGCGATGAACGGATCTCGGCAAAGATCGGCAACGCCTGCGCCAGCCCGATGCCCCGCGCGGCCGTGCCCGAGGTACGATTGGCCTTGTCGAACGAGGTCTTGAAGACGAGTCCGATCTTCAGGCGGCCGGCGATCTCCTTCAGCGCGCCGGCCACTTCCAGCGCATGCGACCGGCTTTCGAGCTGGCACGGCCCGGCAATAACCGAAATCGGCAGGTCATTGCCGAATTTGACGTTGCCGACGGGTACGACTGTTGCTGCCCGGATATTCGCGTTCAAGGGATTTTCTCCACGCCCGGCGCGGACCATGCCGGTCCGCGCCATCGGGATCAACCCCGTTTAGCCCCTGAATAACAGGGTTGCACGAGCGGCTATTTCACCGCCGAAAACGGCGTCGGCACCAGCAACTGGCTGACGATGTTGTCGATGATCTGGCCGTCTTCTTCGCTCTTGGCCCGGCCGGCGATCCAGTCCGGATCGCTCTGGAACGCGGTCCACTTCTTCTCGCGGTCGGCGAGCGAATCCCAGGCCACGAAATAGGTCAGCTCCTGGTTGGAGGTGCCGATCAGCGTGGTGTAGAAGCCGGCCTGCTTGATGCCGTGCTTGTCCCACAGTTTCAGCGTCAGCGTATCGAAGCGCTTCATCAGCGCCGGCAGGCGGCCCGGCAGGCAGCGATAGACGCGCATTTCCATGATCATCGGCTTGGCTCCCAAGGTTGTTGTTCTTGCGGGAGCAAGTTGTCGCAACAATCGACGCGTTCGTCAAAGGTCGTGCTGTTGTAGCGAGGCGCAGCATGCCCGCCCCTCGAGGGCGGGGAAAGGAGACGCCTCACACCTTCGCAGGCGTCAGTTGCACGGACTCGCCGCAACCGCAGGCCGAGACCTGGTTCGGGTTGTTGAAGATGAACTGGGCCTGCATCTTGTCGGCCTTGTAGTCCATCTCGGTGCCGAGCAGGAACAGCACCGCCTTGGGGTCGACCAGGATCTTGACGCCCTTGTCCTCGACCACCTCGTCGGTCGGCCGGACCTCATGGGCGTATTCGACGGTGTAGGACTGCCCGGCGCAGCCGCCGTTCTTGATGCCGACGCGCAGGCCGACGATTTCGGAATCGGCGCGCTTGGTCAGCTCCGTGATCCGCGCGGCAGCCGCATCGGTCAGCTTCATGACCTGCGGGCGCGGCCGCGGCTTCGGCTTTTCAGCGTTGGTGGGTGAAGGAGGGTTCATGCTAGCCATGTCGTCATTCCCAGCGGAAAATCAATCGGCGGCAAATCGATGCCTGTCATCTTCCCGTAAAGCGGTTAAGCCCTCACCACATGTTCAGCACGAGGCGGGCCTCATCCGACATCCGGTCCGGCGTCCAGGCCGGGTCCCACACCAGATTGACGTTGACGACGCCGACGCCGGGTACGCTGGCGATCGCGTTCTCCACCATGGTCGGCAGTTCGCCGGCGGCCGGGCAGTTCGGCGTAGTCAAGGTCATCGTCACGTCCACGCCGCGGTCGTCCTTGAGATCGACCTTGTAGATCAGGCCCAACTCGTAGATGTCGGCCGGAATTTCCGGATCGAACACCGTCTTCAGCGCGGCCACGATTTCGGTGCCGAGCCGCTCGGTCTCTTCCGGCGGCAGCGCCGACTGGGTTTCCATGTTGGTCGTCTTGACTTCGGCCGTGTCACTCATGCGAACAAATCCCGCGCCTTGAGCAGCGCCTGTGCCAGATGATCGACTTCTTCTCGGGTATTATACATGCCGAACGAGGCCCGGCAGGTCGCCGTGACGTTGAACCGCTCTAAAAGCGGCATGACGCAATGGGTGCCGGCGCGCACGGCGATGCCCTGGCGGTCGATCACCGTCGCGACGTCATGGGCGTGCGCCCCCTTCATCTCGAACGAGATCACGGGCCCCTTGCCGCGCGCGGTGCCGATCACCCGCAGCGAATTGATTTCGCGCAGCCGCCCCTCGGCGTAGGTCAGGAGGTCGTGCTCATGGGCGGCGATCCGCTCCTTGCCGATCGAATTGACGTAGTCGATCGCAGCGCCCAGCCCGATCGATTCCACGATTGCCGGCGTGCCGGCCTCGAACTTGTGCGGCGGGTCGCCGTAGGTCACCCAGTCGCGGGCGACCTCGCGGATCATCTCGCCACCGCCGTTGAACGGCCGCATCGCGACCAGATGCTCGTGCTTGGCATAGAGCACGCCGATGCCGGTCGGGCCATACAGCTTATGGCCGGTAAAGACGTAGAAGTCGGCGTCGATGTCCTGCACGTCGATCGCCAGATGCACGGCCGCCTGGCTGCCGTCGACCAGCACGGGGATGCCGCGGGCATGCGCGAGCTTCACCACGTCCTTGACCGGCACGATGGTGCCGAGCGCGTTCGACATCTGGGTGATCGCGACGATCTTGGTACGGTCGGTCAGGAGCTTTTCGAACTCCTCGATCAGGAAATTGCCCTCGTCGTCGACCGGCGCCCATTTGATCACGGCGCCATGGCGCTCGCGCAGGAAGTGCCAGGGCACGATGTTGGAGTGATGCTCCATGATGGAGATCACGATCTCGTCGCCCGCCTTGATGTTGGGCTCGCCCCATGACGACGCCACGAGGTTGATCGCCTCGGTGGCGTTGCGGGTGAAGACGATCTCCTCAGTGCGCGCCGCGTTGAGGAACTTTGCCACCTTGGCGCGGCCACCCTCATAGGCCTCGGTCGCGGCGTTGGCGAGGTAATGCAGGCCGCGATGCACGTTGGCGTATTCGCGCTTGTAGGCTTCCGTCATGCGGTCGAGCACGGCGGTCGGCTTCTGGGCAGACGCGGCGTTGTCGAGATAGACCAGCGGCTTGCCATAGACCTGCATCGCCAGCGCCGGAAAATCCTCCCGCACGCGGGCAACGTCATAGGCGCCGTTCCTGACCGCCGGATGCTGCGTCATGCCCTCGCCTCCAGCCAGCGCTGCGCCGCCGAGATCGCCAGCTCGCGCAGATCGTCATTGACGATCGATTCGATCGCCTCGCCGACAAAGGCCTGGATCAGCAGCGCCTGCGCCTGCTTTTCGGACAGGCCGCGGGCGCGCAGATAGAACAGCAGGCTGTCGTCGAGCGCGCCGGTGGTCGCACCATGGCCGCAGGTGACGTCGTCGGCAAAGATTTCCAGCTCTGGCTTGTTGTCGGCCTCGGCCTCGTCGGAGAGCAGCAGCGCCCGCGTCATCATCTTGGCGTCGGTCTTCTGCGCGTCCGGCCGCACGATGATGCGGCCCTGGAACACCGAATGGCCGCGGTCGTCGCAGACCGCGCGGAACACCTCGCGGCTGGCGCAGTTCGGCACCGCATGGTCCATGAACAGCGTGGTGTCGGCGTGCTGGCGGCCGTTGAGCAGGTTGACGCCGTTGGTTTCCACCTTCGAATGCTCGCCCGCAAACGCAATCGTCGCCTGATAACGGCTGACGGCCGCGCCCGAGGTCATGCCAAAGGTGTTGAAGTGCGCATGCGCGCCCAGCGAGACGACGGCGGAGGAAATGTTGAAGGCCTCGCGCGCATCCTCGACCAGGCGGACATGGTCGAGCCGTGCATTGTCGCCAATCCCAACGACAAGGGAGTCATGGACCTGATAAGCCGCAGCACCTTCAGCGGCGACATAGCTCTCGATCAGCGTCGCGCCGGCATCCTTGCCAAGCTGCAGCAGCGAGCGGGTGAACATCGCCGCGGGGGCTGTGCCCGTCGCGACATGAATGATCTGCAGCGGCTGCGTCAGCACGACACCATCGGCGATCTGGATCACCACGCCGTCGGTCATAACGGCGGTATTGAGCGCGACCATCGGATTGGCGTTGTCGAGCGTCACCAGTTGGCCCTGCAAGCCGGCCTCGCCGGATTCCAGAACGCCGCGCAGGGTTCCGACGGCAACACCCTTCTCCAGCCCGTCCAGGTCGGAAAGCTTTGGCGCGAACTCGCCGTCCACCAGCACCAGCCGTCGCGCGCCCTTCACCGCCTGCAGCTTCACGGCGGCGGTCGCCCGCTTCAACGCAGCGGCATCCGGCGCAGGCGCCAGCGGCAGCACCTCGCGCATCAGCGCGCGCAGATCGGTGTACTTCCAGTCTTCGAGCCGGCGATGCGGCAGGCCGATGGTCTCGTAAGCCTCGAAGGCAGCCCGTCGCGCCTCCGCGACCTTGCCGGTGCCCGGCAGCCGGTCGCGCGCGACGGCAAAGCTGTCGCTCAGCGCGCGTCCGGTTTCGTTCTTTGCCAACGCCAAATTCATCACATTACCCGTCAGGCCGCGTCTTCGAACTGCGCGTAGCCGGAAGCTTCCAGTTCCAGCGCCAGCTCCTTGCCGCCGCTTTTCACCACCCGGCCCTTCGACATCACGTGCACCACGTCAGGCACGATGTAGTTGAGCAGCCGCTGGTAGTGCGTGATGACCACCATGGCGCGCTCGGGCGACCGCAGCGCGTTGACGCCGTCGGCAGCCACGCGCAGCGCGTCGATGTCGAGGCCGGAATCCATTTCGTCGAGGATGCAGACGGCCGGCTCGAACAGCGCCATCTGCAGAATCTCGTTGCGCTTCTTCTCGCCGCCGGAAAAGCCGACATTGACGCCACGCTTGAGCATGTCGCGCGGAATATTCAGACTAGCCGCGGCGGCATACGCTTTTTTAAGAAACTCCGGCGTCGTGAGCTGGCTTTCGCCGCGCGCCTTGCGTTGCGCATTCAGCGCCACGTGCAGGAAGTTCATGGTGGCGACGCCGGGAATTTCGACCGGATACTGGAACGCCAAAAACACGCCCTTGGCGGCGCGCTCGTCGGGATCCATCTCCAGCAAATCCTCGCCCTTGAACAGGATTTCGCCGCCGGTGACTTCGTAGCCCGGCTTGCCGGCGATCACATGCGACAGCGTCGATTTGCCGGAGCCGTTCGGCCCCATGATCGCGTGCACTTCGCCGGGATTCACGGTCAGCGTCAGTCCGTGGAGGATCTCACGCTCCTCGACTCGGACTTTCAGGTCTTTCACTTCAAGCAACGCCATTCTTCATCTCTTCAATGTTTGCGAACTGCAGCGAGTTTGCCGTACCCACACATGTTCACAGCGTATTCGTTTGGAAACTCCGGCACTTTCTCAACTTCTACCTCAAGGTCAGTGTCTCCCGACGCAGCGACGAGCAACGCTACCGCGAGACCGCAATCGCCGTTCCCGAAACCGGTCAAAAGCGTCATTTCGCCCACAGGCGCATCGCCTTTGAGGACGGACGCCACCTTAAGCTTCGCGACGACGACGCGCCGGTCCGATCGCGTAACACCATCACCCGCATGGACCTCCGTCACACGTCCGGACACGATGGTTTGCGCCCGTTCGAAATGCCAGGCGTCGAGTTCTTTCTTCGTCATCCGGCCTGCATTGTCCGGAAGCACACACGAACACGCCGCGGCCTCTCGTAACCCTCCACCCAGGCAAACGAGCATAACTGCCAAGGCCATGCATGCCTGCGGCAGGCGGCTCATCCGACGCTTCCTTCTAGCGAGATCGAGATCAGCTTCTGCGCTTCCACCGCGAACTCCATCGGCAGTTGCTGCAGCACGTCCTTGACGAACCCGTTGACCACGAGGCCGACGGCTTCTTCCTGCGAGAGCCCGCGCTGGATACAGTAAAACAGCACGTCCTCTGAAATCTTCGACGTCGTCGCTTCGTGCTCGAACTGCGCCGACGAATTCTTCGCCTCGACATACGGCACGGTGTGCGCGCCGCATTTGTCGCCGATCAGCAGCGAGTCGCAGGCCGTAAAATTGCGCGCGCCGGTCGCCTTGCGATGGGCGGTGACAAGGCCGCGATAGGTGTTTTGCGAAACGCCGGCGGCGATGCCCTTGGAGATGATCCGGCTGGTCGTGTTCTTGCCGAGATGGATCATCTTGGTGCCGCTATCGACCTGCTGGTGACCGTTCGAGATCGCGATCGAGTAGAACTCGCCGCGCGAATTGTCGCCGCGCAGGATGCAGCTCGGATATTTCCAGGTGATCGCCGACCCGGTCTCGACCTGGGTCCAGGAGATTTTTGAGTTGTTGCCGCGGCAGTCGCCACGCTTGGTGACGAAATTGTAGATGCCACCGACGCCCTCGGAATTGCCGGGATACCAGTTCTGCACCGTCGAGTATTTGATCTCGGCGTCGTCGAGCGCGACCAGTTCGACCACGGCGGCATGCAGCTGATTCTCGTCGCGCTGCGGCGCGGTGCAGCCTTCGAGGTAGCTGACATAGGCGCCCTTGTCGGCGATGATCAGCGTGCGCTCGAACTGGCCGGTATTGCGCTCGTTGATTCGGAAATAGGTCGACAGCTCCATCGGGCAGCGCACGCCCGGCGGCACGTAGACGAACGAGCCGTCGGAGAACACCGCCGAGTTCAGCGTCGCGAAATAATTGTCCGAGGTCGGCACGACCGTGCCGAGGTACTTCTGCACCAGGTCGGGATGTTCGCGGATCGCCTCCGAGATCGGCATGAAGATCACGCCGGCCTTCTTCAGCTCTTCCTTGAAGGTCGTGGCCACCGACACCGAATCGAACACGGCGTCGACGGCGATCTTGCGCGCGGCCGGGTCCTTCTCGCCGGGCTTGGGCTCGACGCCTTCCAGCATGGCAACCTCCCGCAGGGGGATGCCGAGCTTCTCGTAGGTCTTGAGGATTTCCGGGTCGATCTCGTCGAGCGAAGAGATCGACTTCTTCGGCTTCGGCGCGGCGTAATAATAGAGATCCTGGTAGTCGATCTTCGGGTAATTGACGCGCGCCCAGGTCGGCTCGGTCATGGTCAGCCAGCGGCGATAGGCCTCCAGCCGCCATTCCAGCATCCAGGCCGGCTCGTTCTTTTTCGCCGAGATGAAGCGGACGATTTCTTCCGACAGCCCCTTCGGGGCCTTCTCGGATTCGATATGGGTCTCAAACCCATATCGATACTGGTCGACGTCGATGCGGCGTACGCGCTCGACCGTCTCTTGTACGGCTGGCATTCACATCCTCCGCTCGCGGTTTCAAGGACCGCGGTGGAATAATTCAAGGTCGCTGACGAAGCGTCGGCGAAACGGACTTAGAACGTTTCAAGCCGTGTTTCGTCGCCCCTTAAGTAAGGCATCGGCAAGCTTTCGCCAAGCCTTTAGGGCCAATTCAATGTCCTCCGTGGAGGTAGACCAGCCCAGACTGAGCCGCACCGCTCCCTGGGCCAGCTCCTTGTCGAACCCCATGGCCTCCAGGACATGGGACGGCTGCACCTTGCCCGACGAGCAGGCGGAGCCGGAAGACACTGAAATTCCGGCCAAATCGAAGCCGATCACGGCCGTTTCGGCCTTGAGCCCGGGAACCGTGAACAGGGTGGTGTTAGGCAACCGCGGCACGCCATCGGAGAACACGATCATGCCGGGCGTCGCCTTCAGGCCTGCCTCCAGCCGGTCCCGCAAGCCCCGCTGCCGCGCCGCGTCGCCCTCCAGGTCCGCCATGGCAGCCCGCACGGCAGCGCCGAACGCCGATATCCCCGCGACATTCTCGGTGCCGGCCCGGCGGCCCAGCTCCTGCCCGCCGCCCCGCAGCAGCGGCTCCAGCCCCTGCACCGCCTCCGTCAGCACCAGCGCCCCGACACCCTTGGGACCGCCGATCTTGTGCGCGGAAAGCGTCACCAGATCGGCCTTCAATGTGCTGATATCAAGAGGTATTTTTCCAAGCGCCTGGATCGCATCGACATGCAGAAGCCCACCCGCTTGATGGACGATGTCGGCGACTTCGCCGACCGGTTGAACCGCCCCCGTCTCGTTGTTGGCCAGCATCACCGAAACCAGCGCCGGCGGCCCGTCGGCCAACAGCCGGCGCACATCGTCGAGGTCGATCACGCCGGATCCGGTAACCCGGATGCTCCCGATCGCCTCCGGCAAGAAACGCCCGCCCGACAGCACCGACGGATGTTCGATGGCCGAAACCAGCAGCCGGCGGACCGGGCCCGCTCCCCGGCGCAGCCCAGGCGCCAGCGCCAACGCGTTCGCCTCCGTGCCGCCGGAGGTGAACACCACGTCCCCGGCACGAACGCCGACGGCTGCCGCGACAACGGCACGGGCGTCCTCGACCAGCCCGCGCGCCCGGCGTCCCTCGGCATGGACAGAGGACGGATTGCCGGCGATTTCCCATGCCGCCGCCATGGCCTGCCGCGCCTCCGGGCGCAGCGGCGTCGTCGCATTCCAGTCGAGATAGACCCGCTCCGGCATTTTTCCGTACAATATTACCCAATTGGACCAATGGCGTCCGCGCGCCTCGGCCGCTCGCCGGGCGGCACCCCACGCCTTATGCCAAACGGGGATCGCGCCGTCTCTTGCAATTGTGGCTAACGCCTTGAAACGCCATCCAGATGTTCAAGATGCTTGCTTTTTGCCCCTCGCCTCATGCTAGAAGGCCCGCGACCAGTTAACAAAGCGCCCGTCCGCGCATCGCCAACGACGCATGATCACCATTTCCTCTCCGCCAGATCATGTCCGTTGTTGCCCAGGGATCACCAATGCCTGAAGTCATTTTCACCGGCCCCGCTGGCCGCCTCGAGGGCCGTTATCATCCGGCCAAGCAGAAGAACGCGCCGATCGCGATGATCCTGCACCCGCATCCGCAGTTTCACGGCACGATGAATCACCAGATCGTCTACCAGTGCTACTACGCGTTTGCGCATCGCGGCTTCTCGGTGCTGCGGTTCAACTTCCGCGGCGTCGGCCGCAGCCAGGGCTCGTTCGATCACGGCACCGGCGAACTCTCCGACGCGGCGTCCGCGCTCGACTGGGCGCAGACCATCAACCCGGAAGCGCGCGCCTGCTGGGTCGCCGGCTTCTCGTTCGGCGCCTGGATCGGCATGCAGCTGTTGATGCGCCGCCCCGAGGTCGAAGGCTTCATCTCGATCGCGCCGCCCGCCAACCTCTACGACTTCTCCTTCCTCGCGCCCTGCCCGTCCTCGGGCCTGATCGTGCACGGCGAAAAGGACGCGGTGGTGCCGCCCAAGGACGTCAACACGCTGGTCGAAAAGCTGAAGACCCAAAAGGGCATCGTGATCGACCAGCAGATCATCCCCGGCGCCAACCACTTCTTCGACGGCAAGCTCGAGCCGCTGATGGAGACGGTGACGGGTTATCTGGACATGCGGTTGGCGAACGTGCGGTAACGGGACGTGAAGGATGGGTTGAGCTCTTCGCGAAACCCATCAATCCTTGCGCGGAAGAATGATGGGTTTCGCGAAGAGCTCAACCCATCCTACAAGATGCTACGCTGCCAGCTTCAGCATATGCGCGTCATGGCGCACCAGAAACGCACGAAGCAATTGCGGATAGTCTGAACTCACCGCCGAGCGCACGCTCGGCCGCTGCGCCAGCGCCTTGCGCCAGTCGCGCACCTTCGGCGTCTCGTCAAACACCGACAACTCTGTGAGCTGATCGAACACGTCGAAATAGCGGAAGATCGGCGCGAACACCGCGTCCACCAGACTGAAATCCTGACCCGCGAAGTACTGCCCCGCGCCGAGCGTCTTCTCGACCTGCGCGAACTTTGCGGCGACCGCCTGCCGCTTGGTTTCGAACACCGCGGGGTCGCCCGTCGTCTCCAGTCCCCACAGTTCGCTCAGAATCGTCGAGCCGAACTCCATCCAGGCGCGGTGCTGCGCGCGCTGCAGCGGATCCTGCGGATGCAGTTTGGCGCCGCCCAACGTGTCCTCGATGTATTCGCAGATGACGTTGCTCTCGAACAGCGCCACCTCGCCGTTGGCGGTCTCGACCAGCAGCACCGGCACCTTGCCGAGCGGCGAGATCTTCAAGAACCAGTCGGGCTTGTCGGCGAGGTCGATATCGATCCGCTCGAACGGGATGCCCTTTTCCGTCAGCGCGATCACCGCGCGCTGCACATAGGGACAAAGCGTGTGGCTGATCAGCTTCAGGACAGCGGCCATGACATCCTCCATATTGATGCATCTGCATTAAACTAGATGCAAATGCATCAATATGTCAACGGTCACGTGCCGGGGGCTCGGGATGTGCCTTTTCTGTTCTGTCGGCGCGGCGAAAAGCGCAGCGTGCCCGGAGACATCGACACCGTGCCTGCGGTTGTTTCGATGCGTTGCGCTGGAAACCCGCGATCGATCGGCGCGGTCAGCCCGCCCTCAAGGCCGGGCGATCATCCCGCCGGTCATCGGGAACGGCACGCCCGTTGTGGCGGGGTAGCTCAGCGGCAGGCCCTTCAGACCGCGCGCCGCCAGGAAGCCGAACGCCTGCGCCTCGATCGCATCCGACGCCCAGCCCAGCGTGTCGGCGGCGCGGACGGTGGCGGGTGCCAGGCACTCACGCAGCATCCGCAGCATGGTCAGGTTGCGGGCGCCGCCGCCGGCCACGATCCAGTTCTTCGGCTCCTTCGGCAGCAGCGGCACCACGCGGGCGATGGCGGCGGCGGTGAAGGCGGTCAGCGTCGCCGCGCCATCCTCGGGCGGCACGTCGCCGATCTTCAGGCCGGCGAATTCGTTGCGGTCGAGCGATTTCGGCGGCGGCAGCGAAAAGAACGGCAGCTGCAGTGCGCGGTTGATCCAGGCCGCATCGACCCGGCCCAGCGCCGCGGTGCGGCCCTCGGCGTCGAAACGCTGGTTCAGCCAGCGGAACATGTGGTCGTCGAGCAGCGCGTTGCCGGGGCCGGTATCGCAGGCGATCAGGGTGTCGCCGTCGATATAGGTGATGTTGGCGACCCCGCCGATATTGACCACCACCGTCGGCCCTTCCCAGTCCAGCGACTGGGCCAGCGCGCGGTGATAGACCGGCACGAATGGCGCGCCCTGCCCGCCGGCGTCGACATCGGCGGCGCGGAAATCATACATCACGGGAATATGCAGCGTCCTGGCCAGCGCGGGGCCGTCGCCGATCTGCACCGTCAGCTTCTTCTCCGGCCGGTGCAGCACGGTCTGGCCGTGAAAGCCGACGATGTCGATGTCGTCGAATCGCAGGCGGTTTTGCGCGGTGAAGGCTGCGACCGCCTCGGCATGGGCTGACGTGACGATCCGCTCGGCCTCGCGCAGACAGCCCGGCCGCGCGGCGCGGTCCGACAGATCGGCGGCTTCATAAAGCGCCTGACGCAGCACGCCCCGCTCCGCGTCGGTATAGGCCCGGTAGCCGGACGGCCCGAGCGCGTTCACCTTGCGGCCGTCGGTCTCGATCAAAGCGACATCGACCCCGTCGAGCGAGGTGCCGCTCATCAGACCCAATGCCGTCAACATCATCTCAAAACGTGCCTCTGCAACGCCCTGCTCGAACCGTCCCGCCGACGACGATCAGCTTGTGCCAAACACGGACATCTTATAATGCCACAGCGCCCGGTCTTGCGGCAGCCCGTTTCATCCCGGTTCCGCAAACTGTTACAATTACAGTGAAAATAGAATGATCAGAGCAGCCCGCCCATGACCGCATTTAAATCGGATTTCCTGAACATTTTAAGCGAACGCGGCTTCATCCACCAATGTTCCGATTTCGAGGGCCTCGACGCGCTGGCGGCCAAGGGGCAGGCGACCGCCTATGTCGGCTACGACTGCACCGCACCGTCGCTGCATATCGGCAACTACCTCACCATGATGATGCTGTACTGGCTGCAGCAGAGCGGCAACAAGCCGATCACCTTGATGGGCGGCGGCACCACCATGGTCGGCGACCCCTCGGGCAAGGACGAGTCGCGCGCGATCCGCTCGATCGCCGAAATCGAGGCCAACAAGGCCTCGATCCGCGGCGTGTTTTCCAAAGTGCTGCGCTACGGCAACGGCGCGAGCGATGCGATCATGCTCGACAATGCCGAATGGCTGACCAAGCTGAACTGGATCGAGATGCTGCGCGACATCGGCCGGCATTTCTCGGTCAATCGCATGCTGACCATGGACTCGGTCCGGCTGCGCCTCGAGCGCGAGCAGGAGATGAGTTTCATCGAGTTCAACTACATGGTCTGCCAGGCCTACGATTTCGTCGAGCTGGCGCGGCGCACCGGCTGCCGGCTGCAGATGGGCGGCTCCGACCAGTGGGGCAACATCGTCAACGGCGTCGATCTCGGCCGCCGCATGGGCACGGAGCAACTCTATGCGCTGACCACGCCGCTGCTGACGACGGCGTCCGGCGCCAAGATGGGCAAGACCGCGCAGGGCGCGGTGTGGCTCAACGCCGACCAGTTCTCGCCCTACGATTTCTGGCAATATTGGCGCAATGTCGAGGACGCCGACGTCGTCAAGTTCCTGAAACTGTTCACGATCCTGCCGATGGCCGAGATCGAGAAGCTGGCGGCGCTGCAGGGCGGCGAGATCAACGAGGCCAAGAAGGTGCTGGCGACGGAAGCAACCGCGCTGCTGCACGGCCGCGACGCCGCCAATACCTCGGCAGAAACTGCGCGGCAGACGTTCGAGCAAGGCGCGATCGCGGAAAACCTGCCGACGGTGGAAATCTCCTCAGGCGAGCTGGAAGCCGGCGCCGCCGTGCTGGGGCTGTTCGTCAAGGCCGGCCTCGTTGCCTCGAACGGCGAAGCGCGGCGCCAGATCAAGGGCGGCGGCCTGCGCGTCAACGATGCCGCCGTGACCGACGAGAGGATGGTGCTGACCCCGTCGAACCTGACGCCGGAAGGCGTCATCAAGCTTTCCATGGGAAAGAAAAAGCACGTGCTGCTCAAGCCGGCCTGAGTTCGCCCGCATAGCCGCATTCGTTTTTGAGCCTTGCGAGGAACTGCGGAAACGCGCTCCCTGCCATGAATGGATAAACAGACGCCCAAGGGAGGCGCGCCCGCCAGAGCGATCAAATCTCAGCGCACCGCACTCAACGTGCTGGCGCTGTGCTTCGTGCTGGCGCTGCTCGGCCGCGGCCTCTCCGACAGCTTTACGGTGTTCCTCAAGCCGATCTCCGAGAGCTTCGGCTGGGACCGCGCGCAGGTGGTGTCGGTCTATTCGCTGACCTGGCTCGCCGCCGGCCTGATGGCGCCGGTGATCGGCCGGCTGTTCGATCGCTATGGCCCACGCACGGTTTACTCGCTGGGCCTGCTCCTGATCGGCGGCGCGTTCCTGTTGGCGTCGTGGGCGCAGACACTGTGGCAATTGCAGCTGAGCATCGGCCTCTGCGTCGGCATCGGCGTCGCCTTTGTCGGCAATGTGCCCAATTCGATCCTGCTCGGCCGCTGGTTCGGTCCGCGTTTGCCGACCGCCATGGCCTTCGTCTATTCAGCGATGGGCGCCGGCGTGCTGGTGCTGCTGCCGGCATCGCAGCTCCTGATCGATCACGTCGGCTGGCGCGGCGCCTATCAGATCTTCGGGATCACCACGCTCGGCCTGCTGCTGCCATTGTCGCTGCTGCCGTGGCGACTGTTCGCAAAAGGCTCGCCTGACATCGTCAGGAAGGCCAATGCCGAGTTCGTCAAGGGCGACTGGACGCTCGCGAGCGCGATGCGCCACCACACGTTCTGGGCGCTTTTCTCGACCTTCTTCTTCACGGCGATCGGCATGTACGCGCTGTCGGCGCAGATCGTCGCCTATCTGATCGACGTCGGCTTTCCGCCGCTCGAGGCCGCGACCGCCTGGGGCTTTTCCGGCGTCGCGCTGCTGTTCGGCATGCTCGGCGTCACCCAGCTCGACGCCATGATCGGACGCCGTCCCTCGGTGCTGCTGAGCTACGCGATCTCCATCATCGGCATCGGCCTGCTCTTTCTGCTGCAATACTACCCGAACTACTGGATGCTGATCGCCTTCGTCGTCACCTTCGGCAGCATGATCGGTTCGCGCGGTCCGCTGATCACGGCAACCGCGATGAAGATCTTTCGCGGCGAGCGGGTCGGAACCATATTCGGCACGATCTCGATCGGCAGCGGTCTCGGCTCGGCGCTGGGGGCCTGGGCGGGCGGCCTGATTCACGACTGGACCCACAGCTACAACCCGGTGATGGCGTTCGCGCTGGTTGCCGTCGTGCTGGGATTGATTCCGTTTCTCGTCGTGCCGGCGCTGCGGCGCTAATTGTTCGGCGGAAACTCGGTCGGGCCGCTGTTCTGCTTGCCTGTGTTGAATTCCATGATCTTGCGCGTCACGCCGGGGAACATGGCCGAGATCGGATTGACGCGCAGCACCGGCGCACTGGGCGTGCCGACGACTTCGTAGGTGACGCCGATCAGGCCTTCATTGTTGCCGTTGCCAAGCAACGTGCCGATGATCGGAAGCTGGCCGAACATGTTGTTCAGCCCGTACATCGGAACGAAAGTGCCGCTCATCCGGACCTGGTTGGCGGCGGTATCGATAGTGCCTTCGATGGTGGCGCCGATCATAGGCCCCTTCACGACGCCATCCTTGATCGAAAGCACGCCGCTCTGCCGGGTGAACTCGGCGCGCAACGCCGAAAACGAAACGCCGCTCTGCGAACCCGTCGAGTTGCCAGCCGCTACGCGATCGAGCGAAGACTCGCCCCTGATCGAGAAGTCGCGGACGTTGATCAGGCCTTCCTTGGCGGTGGGTTCGGCCGTCGGCGGCTCCAGCGCCAGCGACAATTGTCCGCCGACGACCTTGGAATACATGTCGGTGAAGCGGAAGAAGGCGCCGGCGTCGTTGGTCTGCAGGATGATGATGTCGCGTCCCTGCCCGGCGCCGCGGCCGCGCAGATCGGCCGTCACGGGCGTATCGCGGCCGACCTTGCCGGACAGCGCAAAGGTCCTGACAATGCCGTTGCGCCGCGAGAACTTGCTGTCGACGCTGCGCAATGCCTCGCCGTTGAAGCCGGCGACCGCGCCGAGCTTGAGGTCGACGTCGAGGTCGATGTTCCTGGTCTTGCTCTTGGGATCGTTCTTGCCCGAGATCGCCGATTTGAGGAAGCCGCGGCCGTCGAACACGTCGCCGCGCATCGTGACCTTGACCACGCCGTCGGCGCCGCGTTCCGCCTTCAGCGAAGTCTTGTCGCCGTCCGACGGCGAATAGGTCGGGAAGTTTGCGGCCAGGAGATCGCCGTTCTGGTCGACTTCCAGCGAGCCCTTGATCGAAACGCCACCGCCCTCGACAACGATGTCCTGGAACAGCGTCGACTGTTCCTTCTTGACGACGATGAACGTCGCCTTGCTCGACTTGCCGGGCACCTTCACCCAGCCGGGCAGGATGTTGTCGAGCCGCAGCGAGGTCAGGTCGGCCTCGATGCCGACGCGGCTGTCGTTCTCGCCGATCTTGCCGATCACCTTGATCGGGATCGAGCCGGTGACGGCGGACCCCAGATCGATCCCTAGTCGCGCGCGGCTGGCGTCGTCCAGCGTGGCCTGCAGGCGGATATCGGCGTCGCCCTCGCTCGGCTTGCGATAGTCCAGCGAGGCCTGCTGCCCGTTGATCTTGACGTCTCCCTTGACCTGATAGCCGTTGTTGTTGGCCACCACCTTCAGCGTGTTGGCTTCCAGCTTGTGGTTCATCACGAGCTTGTCGGCGGAAAACCCGGAGAGATCGGCCGTGACGGCGTAGGTCGTCTCTTCCTTGGTCATCGAGCCCTTGACCGGCATGCCCATCGAGATCGAGGCCGTCAGGTTGCCCTTGCTGGAATTCGGATCGATCAGGCTGCCGGAGACGTCGCTGAGGCGGTCGGAGGCAAGTATTTCGGCGGCCGCCGGCACCGGCGCATCGACCCTGAACTTCACCTTCGACGGCGACGGTTTAGGCGCCATGTCCGGCACCTCGAACGTGAAGTCCGAAATGTTGATCTTGCGGCCGCCCGGCGTGTCGGCAACGCCCTGCCCGATCGTGACGGTGGCGGTTCGTCCGGTTACCCGCGCCTTCAGGTCGGCATCGCGGACCGAGGGCATTTGATCGACGGGACGCACGGTGACGCCCGAAGCCACGATGTTGACGGCGAGGCCGTCGTCCGGAATCGGCGGGCCCTTGCGCGACAGGTTGCGCACCGGCGAATTGACGCCGACCTCGATGCGCTGGAGCGTGCCCTTCTCGATCCGGTCGATCACCCATTCGCGCACTTCGGGCACGATGATGATCGGCCACATTCGTTTCAAGGCCGACGCCGACATCGGCGTGCCGGCAAAACCGAGCTGGAGGCGAGCCTCATTGGCGTAGTCGATGCTGCCGGTACCGGCGATGCCGATCTCGCCGTTGCTGATATCGGCCTGGGTGAGCAAGACGCGCTTGCGGTCGGTGTCGAACTTCATCCCGATCGCGATGCGGTTGAAGATCAGCGGTGCTTCGTTGCCGGTGCCAGCCAACAGGATCGTGCCACCGCTGAAGCCGGCCTTCCATTCGTTGGTGGCGCCGTTCGGCGGCTCGAGATGCGCGAGCAGCGTGATGCGGTTCGCGCCGGAAACGATCTTGAACGGCGCAACCAGCACGCGCCGGCCGGAGTCCCATTCGACGCTCAACTCGGCCGAATCGATCGGCATCGGGTAATCCGGTGTGTCGGTGTCGATCAGGTTGCCGGCACCGGCCGTGACCTTGCCGCGGAAATAGGTCGGCAGGCCGTCACGGCCCAATTCGCCCTTCAGCTCGCCGGACAGCGGCAGGTCGGCGCTATAGGTGAGATCCTTGACCCGCATCGCCAGCAGGATGTTGGCGGCTGGAACCTTGTCGGCGCGCAGATCGACCGACCGTACGCCGTTGTGCTGCGGCCCGATCGCGACCCGCAGCGACCAGGGATTGGCGCCCTCCTCGCCAAGCCGGACCGCGACTCCGCCGCCGCTTGGCCGGCGCATGCTCAGGCTGATGTTTTCGAAGGTCCATTTATTGCCGCGCTGCTGGTCGTCGACGATGAGGTTGCCGTTCTTGAGGCCGATCTCGTTCAGGTTCTGGCCGTCGAGCCCGGTCAGGCTGAAGCTGTCGAGCCAGTCGAGACCGGCCAGCAATCCGTTTTGTGCAGAGGGGTCAGGTGCCGTGCCCCCGGGAGCCGGCGCAGGCGCCGGGCGCGGGAATGTCGGCGCCATGCCGGCATCGCGCTTGGAAGCAACGCCGGTTGCGAGCGGTTTGGCGGTATCACCGGCCGACACCGAGACCTGACCGTCCGGCGTGATCTTCACCGCCAGTTCGGCATCGACCAGACTGAGTCGCTCCGCGCGCAACCGCCCTGTCAGGAGCGCGGTGCCGGACAGTTTCACTTCGGCCTTCGGAGCGGTGGCAACGACGGCGTTATCGCGATCGCGAACCACGATGTCGCGGATGCGCACCGCGATCCCGATGCGTCCCGCACGCTCGATCTGCGTGCCGCCGACCTCGACCGTATTGCCGTGACCGATATTGTCCTCGATCGCGGCCGCGAGCCAGGGCGTCGCGATGTCGAGATTGATCGGACCAGCACCGAGCCGCAGCCACAGACCGCCGAAACAAACGGAGAAGACGAAGCCCAATACGACGACCACGACCGCCAGGCGCTTGACCGAGCGTTCGCTCAGCCGCCGCTGAATCGCTTCGAACCGGTCACCCAGCCCGTGAAATCGGGAACTTCGACGGGACAACAACCGTCGCGCACGACGACGTCCTGCTTCGTCGGTTTCGTGATCCCAGCCCGCCGCATCATCCCATTGCGAGATGTGGACCTCGGCACGCGGATTCGACCCCTTGGGCGACGTATTCCTAACCATTGCCTCTCGGTGCCGGCGCTGAGGTTGATCGCCGCCAGGGGGGCGCTCTTCGACACTTATCGAACGCTCCCGTGCCGGCATCGCTGCCAATCCTCGATTAATACTGTTACTCGTGGTCGGGCCCAAGAACTCATTGGGCGGTCCCATCGATGAGCAGACGGGGGTAGCGTCGAATTCCTTGTAACCGTACTCCCGGGTCATCACACATGCCCGGCGGGCAGAGCGAATCTGACGGTCCGAGACAAGACCCGCAATACCCCAATGGTTGATCTGCGGAAAGCGACGAAAGGAAGGCGTATGTCCAAGAAAACGCGCAAGAAATCCTCCAAGCCAGCCCCCAAAGGCCGCAAGACGCCCGCCCGAAAAACATCTGCGGCGAAGACCGGCCGCCCCGCCGCCCGCACATCGGCCAAAAAGCCTGCTGCCAAGACCGCAGCCAAAACCGCAGCCAAGACCACGTCCAGGTCGGCGAGCAAGACCGCCAAATCCGTCGCCAGAACGGCGGCCAGCAAACCGGCCACCTCCGCTGCTGCCAAATCGTCGCACAAGCCGACATCGAAAAAGTTAATAAAATCTGACCTATCGGCGGCGCCCCCGCCGGTTGCCGGAACCGAATTGACCGAGGGGGCCACAGCCCCCGATTTCAGCCTGCCCCGGGATGGCGGCAGCCTTGTCTCGCTGGCCGATTACGCGGGAAAGAAGCTGGTGTTGTTTTTCTATCCCCGCGCCGACACTCCCGGCTGCACCCGGGAAGCGATCGATTTCACCCGGTTGCAGGACGATTTTGCCGAAGCGGGGGCGGAGGTGCTCGGCGTCTCTGCGGATCCCGTGAAAGTGCAGGAATCGTTCCGCGCCAAACACCAGCTTTTGGTTCCTTTGATTTCGGATGAACGGCATCAGATGCTGGAGGCGTATGGCGCCTGGGGCGAAAAATCGATGTATGGCAGGAACTTCATGGGGATTATTCGAACGACGGTTCTGATCGGCGCCGATGGGCTGGTCGCAAAGATCTGGCGCCATGTGCGGGTCGATGGGCATGCCGAGGAGGTGCTGGCGGCCGTCCGCGCGCTGTGAGCGGCCGGCCCATTTTCCGAAAATTAACCATGAGCGGTTCAAATCGGCAGGCCAAGTAAGCCGTACGGAACTCATGTCCGACCGGCGCGGGAGTGCCGATGTCGTACCGTTCGGGTCATCATTATTCCGATCACCACCACCCGCAGGATCATGGCCGCATACCGCCCCGCCGTCCCGCGGCCAGGGCGGCCGCGATCGACGGCGACGGCTACACGATCGTCCATGCCGGCAAGCAGGTCCGGTTCGGTCCGGTGGTGTTCTGGATCGTGGTCGGCACGATCGTGCTGCTCGGCATGTGGTCGGCGGCGACCGCCACCTATTTCGCGTTTCGCGACGACGTCCTGACCCGGTTGATCGCCCGCCAGGCGGAGATGCAATACGCCTATGAGGACCGAATCGCCGAACTGCGCGCCAAGGTCGACCGCACCACCAGCCGCCAGTTGCTCGACCAGGAACAGTTCGATCAGAAACTTGAGCATATCATGCGCCGCCAGACCGCGCTCGAATCGCGCGCCGCAGCGCTTGGCGCCATCCCGGATGCCGCAACGACCGGTTCAATCAGGTCTACGGGTCGCGGCGCAGCGGTGGAGACGCCTGCGGCTGGACCGCCTAAACCCTCCCCGATCAGCGACACCGTGATCTTCGTGGCGCCGCCGGATCGCGAAGCGCGGCTGGAATCGCGCACGCCTGCCGCCGCCAAGACGCAGCCGAGCCAATACGCCAAGGTTCAGGGCGTCGACAACGTGCTGATCCGCTTGCAGAGCTCGCTCGATTCCGTCGAGCGGCGCCAGATGGCGGCCTTGAGTTCGGTCGAGGACGGCATGGAATCGCGGCTACGCCGGATGCGCGGCGTATTCAACGATCTCGGCCTCGACATGGCCCAGCTCGAGGCGGCGACGCCGCGCTCGGCGATCGGTGGCCCGTTCGTGCCGGTGAAACTTTC
Source organism: uncultured Bradyrhizobium sp. (assembly GCA_964609175.1). Classification (GTDB taxonomy): domain Bacteria; phylum Pseudomonadota; class Alphaproteobacteria; order Rhizobiales; family Xanthobacteraceae; genus Bradyrhizobium. The sequence continues at coordinate 7,821 of CAZSRR010000025.1, read as the reverse complement.
GGCCGACGCCGGCGCGTTCGAGCGACAGCTCTACCGGATCAACATCACCCGCGCCCAGATGCAGCGTCTCAACGCGACGCTGGCGCTGGTGCCCTACCGCAAGCCCGTCGTCGGCGAGGTGGAATTCACCTCGGGCTTCGGCATTCGCAACGATCCCTTCCTCGGCCGGCCGGCCATGCATACCGGCCTCGACTTCCGCGCCGCGACCGGCGATCCCGTGCGCGCCACCGCCAACGGCAAGGTGGTGTCATCGGGCTGGATGGGTGGCTATGGCCGCATGGTGGAGATCGACCACGGCAACGGACTCTCCACCCGCTACGGCCATCTCTCGGAAATCCACGTCAGGGTCGGCGACGTCGTCAAGATCGGCCAGGTGATCGGCGCGGTCGGCTCCACCGGCCGCTCCACCGGCCCGCATCTGCATTACGAGACAAGGATCGATGGCGAGGCCGTCGACCCGCAGAAGTTCTTGCGGGCGGGCGTGAGACTGAGTTCGGGCTGACCGCCGCGCTCCAACGCCACGCGTCGCTGCCGACACGCGGACGAGGCCATGCTGCGAGCCAAGGGGGTCGCAGCATGGCCGCATCTTCTTGTTGGGCATGATCTTTGTGAAAACCGGATTCCACTTTCCGGATCATGCCAAGTGCGTCAGCGCCGCATGCCACCGCCGCCCGGACCACCGCCGAATCCCCCTGGACCTCCGATTCCACCCGGACCGCCCGGTGGAGGTCCCATGCTGCCACCGGGACCGCCGGCTCCCCCGCCTGGCGGCGCGACGGAAGCAGGTCCGCGCCCACCGGGCGCGTCGGGAGGACCGCCGCCGGGCATGTTCGGTCCCGCGCCGCCGCCATGCCCCGGCGCACCACCCGGGGGCCGGTCGGGTCCCTGCGGCCCCTGCATCGACGAACCCGGAAAATGAGTTACCGAATGGACCGATTCCGCGCGCAGGCCCTGCGCGCCGTCGTGCACGGCGTTCACCACCACGCGCATGTCCTGACCCGGCTCGAACCGCGATGGATCGCGCACCACAAGCCCCGAACCGAGTTGCAGATTGGGACCGGCCCGCCGCACATAGGCTTCGATCGACAGGCGCGACGCGCCCCTCAGATCCGAGAAATCGTCGACCCTTGCGCGCAAGACCTGCATCGCGCTCTGAACGATGCTTCCCTCGGCCATGATGCGTCGGCCGGCGAGCGCAGCGTCCACACCCCGGATTCGAAGGCCGCCGATCCGCAAGCCGTCGCGGTCCCGCTCGAGCGGTCCGGTCACCCGCACGGCGGCGCTGCGACGCCGCTCGACCAGGCTTGCCACGATCGCGCCGTCGGTTCGCCGAAGGCCCGATACGGCGACCTGGACGCCGACCCGACGCCAGCTTTCGCTGCCGGTCGAGAGCACTTTCTGCCCCAGCACCGTCATCTCGCCGCCCTTGATGCTCTCGATCGGCCCGACGACTTCGCTGACCACATCGATGCGCGCTGTCGCCAGGGCGCCGTTCGCCTGGCGGCGCGCCACCACGCGCACCACCTGTCCGATTCGCAGCGCTTTCGCCGACGCGGCCTCGCCATCGATCCGCACCGGCACGTTCGGCGCGTAGCCGATGCGCTCGCCATTGACGACGAAGCTCGGACGGGAACGTTCCGTGACGCTGTCCTGGATCGTGCTGTTCGCACCGGGCCTGAAGCCCGCGCACACGCTGTCCGCCGGCGTGCCGGTGAAGAACTATGTCGACCAGAGCCAGGAATTTGCGCTTTGCGCCTTCGCACTGGCCGTTCCTGCGCTGATCGCGGTTCGCCGCCGGAACTGGAAACTGACCGTTCTATGCGGCGCGTTGATGCTGGCCTTCATCGCCAACATGGTGTTCGTGGCTTCGGCGCGCACCGCGCTGATCTACATGCCGGTATTGCTGCTGCTGTTCGCCGCGCGCCATCTCAGCCGGCGTCCAACGCTCGTGCTGCTGATCGGGACCCTCCTCGCCGGCGCGCTGGCCTGGACGTCCTCGCCCTATTTGCGCCAGCGCGTCGCCGATATCGCCGTCGAATACCGGGCGCAGGATATCAGCGGGATCGCATCGACGGCCCAGCGGCTGACCTACTGGAGAAAGTCGCTGAAATTCTTCGCCGAGGCTCCGCTGGTCGGCCACGGCACCGGATCGATCAAGGCGCAGTTCGAGCGCGACGCAGCCGGACAACAGGGGTTGAATGCCGAAATCGTCAGCAACCCGCACAACCAGACGCTGGCCGTCGCCGTGCAATGGGGGATCGCCGGCACGCTGCTGCTGTACGCGATGTGGCTGAGCCACCTCCGCCTGTTCGCCGCACGAACGCTCGCGGCATGGATCGGGCTTGTCGTTGTCGTGCAAAATCTCGTCAGCTCGCTGCTGAACTCCCATCTGTTCGATTTTCACGAGGGCTGGCTCTACGTGCTCGGCGTCGGCATAGCCGGCGGCATGTCGCTGCGGACTGCAACCCGCCGCGCTCGCGTGCTCCGGACTGGAACTCGCTCGCCATAATTCTTTGCGTCCGGTGTCGGCTCCGGTAGCGGCCGGACGTCCTTGTGGCGAGGACTGAGCCAACCTGCGCCAATCCAGCGATACATCCCGCTCAGTCGATGGAGAAAATGACGCCATGTCCCAAGGAAATCGCGAAGGAAATCGCAACGGCAATACCGTTCGCCTGCACCGTGTCTTCGCCACCAAGCCCGAGAAGCTCTTTCGCGCCTTCCTCGATGCGGACGCGATGGCCAAATGGCTGCCGCCCCACGGCTTCACCTGCAAGGTGCATCATTTCGAGCCGAAAGCCGGCGGCACATTCAAGATGTCGTTTTCGAACTTTACCACCGGCACCGGCCATTCGTTCGGCGGAGAATTTCTGGAGATCGTGCCCAACGAACGGATTCGCTACACCGACAAGTTCGACGATCCCAATCTTCCCGGGGTGATCGAGGTCACCGTCACGCTGAAGGCGGTGTCCTGCGGCACCGAGATCGACATCGAGCAGGCAAACCTGCCGGCGGCGATTCCGGTCGAGTCCTGCTATCTCGGCTGGCAGCAATCGCTCGCCCAGCTCGCGTTGCTCGTCGAGCCGGACATCCCGGGATAGCGCGTCCAAAGCGAGGGCGCCGGGCTGCGGCGCCCTCGTCCGCCTCTTGCTCGTCGGGAAATACGCGTCCGGCCCGTGTTGACGCCCGCTTGGCTCGCATCACGAAACGGCATTGTTGCGCGCCGTCAATTGTGATTGATGCAGGCTGGCGTGATCGCAAGGCCCAAAGGCTGGACGGGGTTGGAACAGAACATACGAATTGGGCCGCGGCATCCACGGCTTGCCGCCTTTGGCTTCCGCGTCGCGCGCTGGTTGGCGGCGAAGACGATGGGGGCTGCCGGATTCCACCAGCTCGGCTCGGCGTTTTGCGACGCGCGGATTGCGCAGGTGCGCGAAAAGCTGGCGCGCGGCGAGACGGTCTATCTCGCAGGCCTCGGCGCGCCTGGCACGCACAATTCAGGGCTGGCGCTGGTCGAGGTGACGCAGGCAAATGGGCCGCGGCTGATCGTCAACAACGAGGAAGAACGCTTTTCCGGCAACAAGCACACCACCGAATATCCAAAACTGTCGATCGACGCCGCGGTGGCGACGCTGCGCGACATGGGCCGCGACATCGGCGACATCGATGCCTGGCTGACGAGCTGGGATTACCCGACGCTCGCCGGTACGCTGGCGCGCTCGGTGCTCGAGGAGCTGCCGCCAAGTTTCAAGCTTGTGCGCACCACGGAAGCCGCCGGCTTCGATGGCCGCCGCCTCGACCAGATGACGCGGACACCAAAGATCCTCGCCCGCCAGCTCGGGCTCGCCGAGCGGGTGCCGCTGATCTGTCTGCCGCATCACGACAACCACGCCTGGTTTTCCTATGCCGCCTCGCCCTTCGCTGACGATGGCAAACCGACCGCCATCGCCGTGCTCGACGGCACCGGCGACCAGGGCTCGATCTCGCTTTATGTCGTCGAGCGTGGCGCGATGCGCCGGCTTTACTGCAACGACAGCATGTTCGATTCACTCGGCGCGTTCTACAGCGTGATCTCCTCGACGCAGGGCGGATGGACCTGGCTGTCCAGCGAAGGCCGCTACATGGGCGCGGCCGCATGGGGCGACATGGACCGCGCGACCAATCCCTATTACGCGCGTTTGCGGCACGTGCTGCATTTCGGCAGCGGCGGCGAAATCCGCCTCAACCGCGCGATGGCCAACTGGTATTGCGATCCGTTCGACCGTCCCTACAAGCAGGCTTTGATCGACATCCTCGGCGAACCGCTTCGGCCGGACCAGCTCTGGAATCCGGATGCCGTGCTGCGCGTCGAGGACATCCAGCACCGGCCCGACACGAAGGACCGCCTCGACAAGGCGGCCGCGACCCAATTGGTGTTCGAGGACGCGATGATCCACGTCGTCGATCATCTGCTGCGTACCACCGGCACCAGCCGGCTGGTGCTGACCGGGGGCGTGGCGCTGAACGCGGTCGGCAACATGAGGCTGCTCGAACATTTCGACGAGGCCTGGTTCGCCGAGGCGCAGCAGCGCAAGGCGCGCCTGCATCTGTGGGTGCCGCCGGTGCCCGGCGATCCCGGCGTCACCATCGGCGCCGCCTGGCTGTTCGCGCATCTGGCCGGCGCCCCGCGCGGCGCGCCGATGACGCACGCATTCTACTGCGGCACGCCGCCGGCGCAGGACGATGTTGTCGGCGCGCTTGCAGCCGACGATATCGCCTCGCAGCCCATCGGCAACGTCGCGACGGCGGAAGGACGCGACGCGGTCGCCGACCTGATGGCGTTCATGGTGGCGCAAGGCGGTGTGATCGCGCTGTACCAAGGCGCCGCCGAAACCGGCCCCCGCGCGCTCGGCCACCGCTCGATTCTCGCCAACCCCTGCGATCCCCTCGCGCGCGAGCGGCTCAACGAGCGCGTCAAATACCGCGAGGCGATCCGCCCGCTGGCGCCGATGGCAACGCTGGAGGCGGCGCGGGAATATTTCGAGTTCCTGCCGGGCGCCGCCGACGGCGACTATAACGCCTATAATTACATGGTGCTGACGGCGCGTTCAAAATCGCAGGCGCGCGAAAAAATCCCCGCGGTGATCCATGCCGACGGCACAGGCCGAATCCAGATCGTGCGCGCCGCCGACGATCCCCTCACCTATGCCTATCTCAAGGCGCTCGGCCGCCACATCGGCGTCGAGCTTTCCGTCAACACGTCCTTCAACGTCGCCGGTCCCATCGCGCAGACCCCGCAACAGGCGATCGATACGCTGCGCCGCTCCAAAGGGCTCGACGTCGTAATACTCGTCGCAAGCAACGGCGAGACGCACGCGGCCTGGCACGGCGGCGGGCGCGACAGCGGAAGATTCCTGGGCTGGCTTGAAACCTGGAAAAGCCGAACAGCGGCCGTTCAACGCTGAAACAGTTTCAGCACGCGCCCGTCGATCAGCAGCAAGGCGCTGCCGATCACCAGCGCGCCCACGATTTCGCGCAAGGAGATCGCCTCGCCCAGCACGAGGACCCCGAGCAGGATCGCGGTCACCGGAATCAGCAGCGTCACCAGCATGACATTGGTGGCGCCGGAGCGCCGCACAATCTGGAAGAACACGATATAGGCGAGTGCCGTCGACAGCGCGGCGAGCCCGATCGCGGCAAGCCATGTCGTGACGCCCGGCATCGGCAAGTGCCAGGGACGCTCTACCACCCCCGCAACAACGGTCATCATCGCCGTTGAAACCAGCAACTGAAACGTCGCGGCGCCGAGCGGCGGAACATCCGACGGCAGCCGTCGCGCCACCAGCGCCGACACGCCGTAGGACAGCGCACCCGCCAGACAGAGCAGGATGCCGAGCCCCTGCCCGCGCTCCAGCCCCAGACCATCGCCGTGGAGAATGATCACGCCGATCAGGCCGACAATGACACCCGCAATCCGCCGCGCCTGCAGCTTTTCCTCGCCGGCTGCGGTCATCACGGCCACCGTGAACAGCGGTGTCGTCGCGTTGAGGATCGAGGCCAGCCCGCTTGGAACAAAAGTCTGCCCGACCACGATCAGCGAGAACGGCAGAACGTTGTTGAACAGCCCGATCGCGATGAACGGTTTCCATCCGGAAAGGCCAACCGGAAAACGAATGCGATAGAGCCAGAGCAGCGGCAGCAGCATCAGCGCCGCCAGCGCCACGCGCAGCAGCACCAGCGTGAACGGCGGCAATTCCCTCAGCACCACGCCGTTGAAAAAGAACGACCCGCCCCACAGGACCGAGAGCAGGCCGAGCAGCAACCAGTCGCGGGCGTCGATCGAAGCGTCTTTGGCGGTCATGGCAGTCATTTCTGCGATTCCGCAGATTTATTCCGCCACAACGGGACGGGCCACCCGATTTCCGGATATCGACTGGGGGAGCTATTTCGGCCGCGACACCAGTTCGATCATCCGGCCTTCGTCGTCATCGGGAATTTCAGCCTTTGCCTTTGCATAGGCCTCGACGGCGGCTTTCCCGACCAGCGGCGCACCGGCGAGCAGGCCTTCGGCCAGCCTCACCGCATAGAGCGCATCCTTGTGACGCAGCGCGGTTGTAAACGACGCGCCGGAGAAATCGCGCGCGACCATGCGGTTGGAGTGCCGGATCACCTGCGGGCTCGCGACCGCGCCGCTCCCCAGCGCCTCGGCCACCAGCTTCATGTCGAGGCCGGCCTGTTCGGCGATCGCTATGCCCTCGGCGAGGCTCGCGATCTGCACCGCGCCCATCAGATTGTTGATCAGCTTGAAGACGGTGCCGGTGCCGACCGCGCCGAAATGCCGGATCACATTGCCGATCGGTGCGAGAAAAGGCTGTGCGCGATCGAGGTCGGCAGGCGCGGCGCCGACCAGCAAGGTCAGCTTTCCTTCCGCGGCGGCTTGCGGCAGGCCGGTGACGGGGCAATCGATATAGACGAGCCCGCGGCCGCGCAGGTCGCGCGCCATGTCTAGCGCGTGCTGATGCGACACCGTTGAGCATTCGATGGCTAGGCTGCCGGGCTTCATCGCCGACGCGGCGCCGTCCTTGCCGAGCCAGACGCGGCGCGAGGCCTCGTCGTCGGCCACCATTGTCACGACCGCATCGGCGCCTTCAGCCGCGTCCGCGGGCGACGAAGCCCAGCGGGCACCGCGCGCGATCAAATTGTCCGCCTTGGCCTTGCTGCGATTCCACACCGCAACGTCAAAGCCGGCGTCGAGATAGCGGCCGGCCATGCCATGGCCCATGCGCCCGAGCCCGATGAAGCCGACCTTTGTCATGCGCTAATCGACGTCCTCGACCTGGCCCGGCGAGGTGCCGAAAGCGCGCTGCGCCAAGGTCGCGGCCATGAACTCATCGAGGTCGCCGTCGAGCACGCCCGCGGTGTCCGAGGTCTGCACGCCGGTGCGCAGATCCTTGACCATTTGATAGGGCTGCAGCACGTAGGAGCGGATCTGGTGGCCCCAGCCGATGTCGGTCTTGGCGGCCTGGTCGGCGGCGGCCTGCTCCTCGCGCTTCTTCAGCTCGATTTCATAGAGCCGCGCGCGCAACATGTCCCAGGCCTGCGCGCGGTTCTTGTGCTGCGAACGGCCGGCCTGACAGACCACGGCGACGCCCGTCGGGATATGCGTCAGGCGCACCGCAGATTCGGTCTTGTTGACGTGCTGGCCGCCGGCGCCGCCCGAACGCATCGTGTCGGTGCGCACGTCGGACTCCTTGATCTCGATCTTGATCGATTAATCCACGACCGGGCAAATCGCCCCCGACGAACACGAGGTGTGCCGGCGCGCGTTGGACTCGTAGGGCGAGA
>CAZSRR010000024.1:0-100042 GCA_964609175.1 uncultured Bradyrhizobium sp. | reverse complement strand
GGGTGTGGTGGTCGAAGTCAATTCCGAGACCGACTTCGTCGCGCGCAACGAGCAGTTCCAGGGGCTGGTCAAGATGATCGCCCAGGTCGCGCTGCATCACGGCGCCGATGTCGAGAAGATCAAGGCGGCCAAGGTCGGCGACGTCACGGTCGAGACCGCGATCAACGATGCGATCGCCACGATCGGCGAGAACATGTCGCTGCGCCGCGCGACGTCGCTCGAGGTGGCGAATGGCGTAGTGTCGAGCTACGTCCATGGCGCGGTGATCGAGGGCGCCGGCAAGATGGGCGTGCTGGTCGCGCTCGAATCGACCGGCAAGACCGATGAACTCGGCCAGCTCGGCCGCCAGATCGCGATGCATGTCGCTGCGACCAACCCGCAGGCGCTCGACCCGTCCGGCCTCGACCCCGAGATCGTGAAGCGCGAGAAGGACGTGCTTGCCGACAAGTATCGCCAGCAGGGCAAGCCGGAGAACGTGATCGAGAAGATCGTCGAATCCGGCCTGAAGACCTACTACAAGGAAGTCTGCCTGCTGGAGCAGGCATTCATCCACGACACCGGCAAGTCGGTGGCGCAGGCGGTCAAGGAATCCGAAGGCAAGGTCGGCGCCCCGGTGAAGATTGCCGGATTTGTGCGTTATGCTCTCGGCGAGGGAATCGAAAAGCAGGAATCCGATTTCGCAGCCGAAGTCGCTGCGGCCAGCGGCAAGAAGTAACCGCGAAGCTTCCGGCGCCAGCGCGCCGGAGGTCACCTGCGCGCGAGAGGGAAGCGTAAGCAATGGCTGAGCCGGTCTATCGTCGCGTCGTGATCAAGCTCTCGGGCGAATATCTCGCCGGCAGCCACTCCTTCGGCATCGATCAGCCCACCGTTGACCGCATCGCCGAGGACCTGATTGCAGCCCAGAAGCTTGGCATCGAGGTCGCCGTCGTGATCGGCGGCGGCAACATCGTCCGCGGCGTCGAGGTTTCCTCGCGCGGCGTGTCGCGTCCGACCGGCGACACCATGGGCATGCTCGCCACCATGATGAACTGCCTGGCGCTGGAGTCGGCGATCGAACGCAAGGGCACGCCGGCGCGCACCCTGTCGGCGTTTGTGATGCCCGAGATTTCCGAACTGTTCACCCGAAGCGCGGCGCACAAATACCTTTCCGAAGGACGGGTCGTGCTGCTCGGCGGCGGAACTGGCAACCCGTTCTTCACCACCGACACAACGGCCGTGTTGCGGGCGGCCGAGATCGGCGCGCAGGCCGTGCTCAAGGCCACCAATGTCGACGGCGTCTACAGCGCCGACCCGAAAAAGGACCCGCAGGCCAAGCGCTTCGACCGCCTGACGCACTCGCAGGCGATCGCCGGCGACTACAAGGTGATGGATGCGACCGCATTCGCGCTTGCCCGCGAGACGTCACTGCCTATCATCGTATTCTCGATCGCCGAGCCGGGTTCGATCGGCGCGATCCTGCGCGGGACCGGCCATGGCACGGTGGTCGCCGGCTGAAATTCCGTTGCTATCTCGAACCGCGGGCTGCGTAACGCCGGCGGTCGGTTTACTGAAGGAGGGGAGAGCATTATGCCCACGCCCGGTTTTGACATCAACGAATTGAAGCGCCGCATGCAGGGCGCCACCAACTCGCTCAAGCACGAACTCGGCGGGCTGCGGACCGGCCGCGCGTCGGCCTCGATGCTGGAGCCGGTGCAGGTCGAGGCCTACGGCTCCCACATGCCGCTCAACCAGCTCGCGACCGTCAGCGTGCCGGAGCCGCGCCTGCTTTCCGTGCAGGTGTGGGACAAGTCTATGGTGAAGGCCGTCGAAAAGGCGATCGTCGATTCCAATCTCGGCCTGTCGCCGGCGACGGAAGGGCAGGTGCTGCGGTTGCGGATTCCCGAACTCAATGCCGACCGCCGCAAGGAACTGGTGAAGGTCGCGCATAAATATGCCGAAGCGGCCAAGGTGGCGGTCCGTCATGTCCGTCGCGACGGGCTCGATATCGCAAAGAAGCTCGAGAAGAATCACGAGATTTCCGAGGACGATCAGGAGCGGCTCGCCAACGATGTGCAGAAGGCGACCGACGCCACGATCGCGGAAATCGACCAGTTGCTGGCGGCGAAGGAAAAGGAAATCCTCACCGTTTGACGGCAACGTCCAATAGCAAGACGGGTCTGGAAATCAGAGAATGCCGAACGCCGCCGCCCCCGCCACGGAAGGACCGGATCGATCCGTCCCGTTGCATGTGGCGATCATCATGGACGGAAACGGGCGCTGGGCCGCCGCGCGCGGCCTGCCGCGCGCCGAGGGCCACCGCCGCGGCGTCGACGCGCTGCGCCGCGTCGTTCGCGCCGCCCATGAACTCGGCGTGCTCTATCTGACCATCTTTTCGTTCAGCTCCGAGAACTGGTCGCGGCCGGCGAGCGAAATCGGCGACCTGTTCGGACTGCTGCGCCGTTTCATCCGTAACGATCTCGCGACATTGCATCGCGACGGCGTGTGCGTTCGCGTGATCGGGGAGCGGGCAGGGCTCGAGCCCGATATCTGCGCGTTGTTGGCCGAAGCCGAGGAACTGACCCGCGGCAACACCAAGCTCAACCTCGTGGTCGCCTTCAACTACGGGTCGCGCCAGGAAATCGCCAATGCCGCGCAAAAACTCGCTCGCGAAGTGGCGGAGGGCAAGCGCGATCCGGCCTCGATCGACGCCGATGCGCTCGGCCGCTATCTCGACGCGCCCGACATTCCCGATCCCGACCTGATCATCCGCACCAGCGGCGAGCAGCGGCTGTCGAACTTCCTGATGTGGCAGGCGGCCTACAGCGAACTCGTCTTCGTGCCGATCCACTGGCCGGATTTCGACAAGGCGGCGCTGGAAAGCGCGATTGCCGAATACGCCAGGCGCGAACGCCGCTTCGGCGGCCTGGCTGCGAAAACCGGCTCGTGACCCGGGACAAGGCCGCGCCGGCGGCGGCGCCCCCCTCAGATCAGCCAGTTCGCGAGTCGGATTCCCGCAATCTGGCAATGCGCATTGCCGCCGCTGCCGTGCTGATCCCGGTCGTGGTCGCGATTGCCTATGCGGGCGGCTGGCTTTGGGCCACGCTGGTGACGCTGGCGGCCATCGGCCTGTTCGCGGAATGGCTCGCTGTCGTCGGACTTGCGGGCGTCACGCGCGCGATGGTGCCCGGCGTCGCCGCGCTGGCGATATCGGGGATTTGTCTGGCATCCGGCCGGCTCGACGCGGCGCTGGTGGTGCTTGGCGTCGGTCTGGTGACGGTCGCTGCGATCGTACCGGAGCGGCGAAACTGGGCGGCGGCTGGATTTTTGTACGCGGCGGCGGCGGAGACCGCCTCGGTGTTGATACGCCTCGATCCCGTGAAGGGATTTGCAGCGCTGATGTTCGTGCTGCTGATCGTATGGGGGGCCGATACCGGCGGCTATTTCGCCGGCCGCGGCATCGGCGGGCCAAAACTCTGGCCGCGCGTCAGTCCGAAAAAGACCTGGGCGGGGGCTGTCGGCAGTCTGGCCGCCAGCCTTGTCGTGGCGGCCGGCTTTGCCGCCCTCGATCTCGGCCGAATCGGGCCGCTACTGCTGCTGTCTGCAATACTTTCGGTGGTCTCCCAGCTCGGCGACCTGTTCGAATCCGCGGTGAAGCGGCGTTTCGGCGTAAAGGACTCAAGTCACATCATTCCGGGTCACGGCGGGCTAATGGACCGTCTGGATGGATTTATCGCAGCCGTCATCGTGGCGGCCGTTTTGGGTTTTCTCCGGGCCGGAGCGGATGGCGTCGGCCGCGGTCTTATGGTTTGGTGAAATAATGAGCGCAGTTCCATTGCGGAATAACAAGGTTCCGGTTTCCGACGCCCGTACCGTGACGGTGCTGGGTGCCACCGGCTCCATCGGCGACAGCACGATGGACCTGCTGCGCGGCGCGCGCGACCGCTATCAGGTCGAGGCGCTGACGGCCAATTCCAACGTCGAGGCGCTGGCCAAACTCGCAAGAGAATTCGGCGCGCGGTTTGCCGCGATCGCCGATCCGGCGCGGCTCGGCGAGTTGAAGAACGCGCTGGCCGGCACCGGTATCGAATGCGGCGCTGGCGAAAGCGCCGTGATCGAGGCCGCGGCGCGGCCGGCCGACTGGGTGATGGCGGCGGTCAGCGGCGCGGCTGGCTTGAAGCCCGCGCTGGCCGCGGTGGACCGCGGCGCGGCAGTGGCGCTTGCCAACAAGGAATGCCTGGTGTGCGCCGGCGATTTCTTCATGCAGCGTGCGGCCAAAGCCGGCGCCTGCATCCTGCCGGCGGATTCCGAACACAACGCGCTGTTCCAGGCGCTGTCGTCCGGCAATCGCGAGGAGCTGGTGCGCGTGATCATCACCGCCTCCGGCGGCCCGTTCCGCACCTGGGCGGCGCGGGACATCGAGCAGGCGACGCTGGCGCAGGCGCTCAAGCATCCGAACTGGAGCATGGGCCAGAAGATCACCATCGATTCGGCGTCGATGATGAACAAGGGCCTCGAGGTCATTGAAGCGTCCTACCTGTTCGCGCTCTCGGCCGACGAAATCGACGTCCTCGTGCATCCGCAGTCGATCATCCACGGCATGGTCGAATTCTCCGATCGCTCCGTGGTGGCGCAGCTAGGCGCTCCCGACATGCGCATCCCGATCGCGCATTGCCTGGGGTGGCCGGACCGCATCGTTGGCCCGTCGGCACGGCTGGATCTGGCCAAAATCGGTCAGCTCACCTTCGAGGCGCCGGACTTCGAGCGGTTCCCGGGCTTGCGGCTGGCCTACGAATCGCTACGTACGGGCCGTGGTGCGACCACGGTCTTCAACGCAGCCAACGAGGTGGCAGTGGCGGCGTTCATTGCCGGACAGATCAAGTTCGGGGCGATCGCGCGTCTCGTCGAAGCCACCATCAACGACTGGATTCGCGCCGGGAACCTTGCGCCTCTGAGCTCGGCCGACGACGCGATTTCCGTTGACCATAACGCACGAAATCGGGCTGCCGCCCTATTGCCTCAAATCGCCTTAAAGGCATCCTAGAGGGGTTGGGAACGGAGCCATCGGCTCTTGTCGAGGGGAATCTGATGACCGACTTTTTGCTGAACAGCTTCAATACGTTGGGCCATGGGCTCGTCGGCTATATCATTCCCTTCCTGTTCGTCCTGACCATCGTCGTGTTCTTCCACGAACTCGGCCATTTTCTGGTCGCACGCTGGGCGGGCGTGAAGGTGCTGACCTTCTCGCTCGGCTTCGGGCCGGAACTCGCCGGCTTCAATGATCGCCATGGCACGCGCTGGAAGGTCTCCGCAATCCCGCTCGGCGGCTATGTGAAGTTCTTCGGCGACGAGTCGGAGGCCTCGACGCCGGCCTCGGCGGAGACGCTGGCCAGCATGAGCGCCGAGGAGCGAGCGGGCAGCTTCCACCACAAGAAAGTCGGCGCGCGTGCGGCCATCGTCGCCGCCGGTCCGATCGCCAATTTCATCCTGGCGATTGTTATCTTCACCTGTCTTTTCACCTTTTTCGGCAAGCCGAGCACGACGGCTCGCGTCGACAAGATCGAGGTTGGCAGCGCTGCCGAGAGGGCCGGGTTCCAGACCGGCGACATCGTCACCGCGATCGACGGCAAGAAGATCGGCAGCTTCTCCGACATGCAGCGCCTGGTCAGCACCCGCGCCGGCGACACCCTGACCTTTACCGTCAAGCGCGGCGATTCCACGCTGGAACTGAAGGGCACGCCGGAACTGCGCGAAGTGAAGGACCCGTTCGGCAACACGCAGCGTCTCGGCATCCTCGGCATCACCCGCGCCACCTCGCCGGGCGAAGTCACCACCGAGAAGGTCGATCCCGCCAGCGCGTTCTGGCTGGGAATCAAGGAAACCTGGTTCGTCATCGACCAGACGCTGTCGTATATCGGCAACATCTTCACGGGGCGGGCGAGCGCGGACCAGATCGGGGGTCCGATCCGAATCGCCCAGATTTCGGGGCAGGTCGCCACCCTCGGACTGATTCCCCTGCTGCACCTGGCCGCGGTGCTGTCCATTTCGATCGGGCTTTTGAACCTGTTCCCGGTGCCCCTGCTGGACGGCGGACACCTTATGTTCTACGCGGCCGAGGTGCTGCGCGGCCGTCCGCTCTCGGAAAAGTCACAGGAATATGGGTTCCGTGTGGGGCTGGTTCTGGTGCTGATGTTGATGGTTTTTGCTTTCTATAATGATTTCCATCAGGTGCCATGGCTGAAGGGGCTGTTCGGAAAGTCCTGAGGCGAGGCTTTTTTGTGACGTTGCCCATCGGCAACGTCTTGGAATGAAAATGGAAAAGCAGCGCGATGTCCGGTTTGCCACCCCCTCGAAATTGGCTACAAGCAATGCAACTTAGGGAATCTGCCGGTTTGCAGGGGGTGCGGACCGGCATTTGAAGGACGAGGGCGCGTTGCGCATGATGTTGGGAATGCGAGTGCGGGGGGCTCTGCTGGGCGCTCTGATCATGGTTTCGGCCCCTGTGGGGGGGGCGCTGGTGTCTGGGCCGGCTGCCGCCCAGACCCCAGCTTCGATCGCTGTTGAAGGAAACCGGCGCGTCGAAGTCGAGACCATCCGTTCCTACTTCAAGCCCGGCCCCGGCGGCCGACTCGGCCAGGCCCAGATCGACGACGGCCTCAAGGCGCTGATCGAGACCGGTCTGTTCCAGGACGTGCGTATCAATCAGGTCGGCGGCCGGCTGGTCGTAACCGTGGTCGAAAACGCGGTGATCGGCCGTATTGCGTTTGAAGGCAACAAGAAGGTCAAGGACGAGCAGCTTTCGGCTGAAATCCAGTCCAAGCCACGCGGCACGTTCTCTCGCCCCATGGTTCAGTCGGACGCCCAGCGCATCACTGAAATCTACCGGCGCTCCGGCCGCTATGACGTGCGCGTGACGCCTGAAATCATCGAGCAGCCGAACAACCGCGTCGACCTGATCTTTACTGTCGTCGAGGGCAGCAAGACCGGCGTGCGGTCGATCGAATTCGTCGGTAACGTCGCCTATTCGTCCTACCGCCTGAAGGACGTCATCAAGACCCGCGAGTCCAACCTGCTGAGCTTCCTCGGCGGTAACGACGTCTACGATCCGGACCGGGTTGAGGCCGACCGTGACCTGATTCGCCGTTTCTATCTCAAGAACGGCTATGCCGACGTGCAGGTGGTTGCCGCGCTGACCGAATACGATCCCGACAAGAAGGGCTTCCTGGTTACCTTCAAGATCGAGGAGGGCCAGCAATATCGCGTCGGCTCCGTCGACTTCCAGACCTCGATCGCGACGCTGGATGCGAACTCGCTGCGCAGCTTCTCGCGCGTCAGCGTCGGTTCGGTCTACAATGCCGAGGCGCTGGAGAAGTCGGTCGAGGAAATGCAGATCGAAGCCTCGCGGCGCGGCTACGCCTTCGCCGTGGTTCGCCCGCGCGGCGACCGCAATTTCGAGGCGCACACGGTTTCGATCGTGTTCGCGGTGGACGAAGGCCCGCGCACCTATATCGAGCGCATCAATATCCGCGGCAACACCCGTACCCGCGACTACGTGATCCGGCGCGAGTTCGACCTCTCCGAAGGCGACGCCTACAACCGCGCGCTGGTCGATCGCGCCGAGCGTCGGCTGAAGAACCTCGATTTCTTCAAGGCCGTGAAGATCGTGACCGAGCCGGGGTCGTCGACCGACCGCGTGATCCTGGTCGTCGATCTCGAAGAAAAGTCGACCGGCGACTTCTCGGTGTCGGGCGGCTATTCGACCACCGATGGCGCGCTGGCCGAAGTCAGCATCTCCGAGCGCAACTTCCTCGGCCGCGGCCTCTATGCCAAGGCGGCCGTGACCTATGGCCAGTATGCGCGCGGCGGTTCGCTGTCGTTCGTCGATCCCTACCTGTTCGACTACCGCGTCGCGCTGGGCCTCGACCTGTTCTACCGCGAGCAACTCGCCAACAGCTATATCGCCTACGGCACCAAGACGCTCGGCTTCAGCCCGCGGCTCGGCTTCACGCTGCGGGAAGATCTCGCGCTGCAGCTGCGTTACTCGATCTATCAGCAGGAAATTTCGCTGCCGAGCTCGCTGGCGAACTGTAACAACAATTCGTCGAATTCGTTGCTCGCGTTCAACCCGAGCCCGGCCTATGCGAACCTTGTCGGCGCGCCGAACGGTGGCACGATCACGTCGGGCGGCCAGACCGCCACCGACACCTCCGGTACGGGCCTGTGGTGCTACAGCGATGGCGAAGCCTCGCTGCCGGTCCGCCGGGAACTGCAGAGCGGCAAGGCGTTGACCTCGTCGGTCGGCTACTCGCTGAACTACAACACGCTGGACAACAACAAGAACCCGACGGACGGCCTGCTGATCGACTGGAAGCAGGACTTCGCGGGCGTCGGCGGCGACGTGAAGTACATCAAGTCGGCGGTCGATGCGAAGTACTACACTCCGCTGGTCGCCGATATCGTCGGCTTGATCCGCCTGCAGGGCGGCATGCTGAACCAGTTCGGCGGCAGCGAGCTGCGCATGCTCGACCACTTCCAGATGGGTCCGAACCTGGTTCGCGGTTTCGCCCCGAACGGCATCGGCCCGCGCGACTTGAATCCCTTCGGTACGCGTGACGCGCTCGGCGGCACCAAGTACTGGGGCGCGTCGCTGGAACTGCAGATGCCATTCTGGTTCCTGCCGAAGGAAGTCGGGCTCAAGGGCTCGGTCTATGCCGACGCCGGCGGCTTGTGGGACTACAAGGGTCCGACATCGTGGGCGGCGACGGGTGAGGTCAACGTGCCCGGCTGTATCAAGCCGACCCAGGCGACGACCACGACCAATGCCAATGCCGGAACCTGCCTTGGCCTGCAGTATGACGACGGCAACGTGGTCCGCAGCTCGGTCGGTGTCGGCATCATCTGGGCTTCGCCGTTCGGCCCGCTGCGCTTCGACTACGCGGTTCCGCTCACCAAGGGTGCGTATGACCGCGTCCAGGAATTCAAGTTTGGCGGTGGCACCTCGTTCTGAGGCGGCTTGAAGCGACGGACCTCAGGTCCGCGTGACGAGAACGTTGCAGGACATGATGAGGGTCGGCTCCGTTTCCACGGGGCCGACGCTCTAATGGGGTGATCGGCCGGACTGCGACGGGTAAAATGGCGCAGCCGATATTCTTCAAGCAACCTGCTTCTGCGACGCTGGCCGAACTGGCCACGCTGACCGGAGCGGTATTGGCCGATTCCGCGCGGGGCGGGCAGGTGATCAGGGCGTTGGCTTCGCTCGACGAAGCGGGTCCCATGCACCTGGCGTTCTTCGACAACCTCAAATACGCCGACCAGCTTGCAGCGACAAAGGCCGGCGCGGTCCTGGTCAGCCCGCGCTTCGAGGCCCGGGTGCCCGCCCATGTGGCGGTGCTGCGGGCCGCGCAGCCGTTCCGTGCCTTCGTGAAGCTGGCCCGCGAATGGCACGCCGACGCGCTGCGCCCGCAATCATGGTTCGGCGTTGAAGGCATCGCGCCGTCGGCCATCATCGACCCGTCGGCCCATCTGGAGGACGACGTCATCGTCGATCCGCTGGCGGTGATCGGCCCCCGGGTCGAGATCGGTTCGGGGACCGTGATCGGCGCGGGTGCCGTCATCGGCGCCGACGTCAAGATCGGCCGCGACTGCAATGTCGGGGCGCGTAGCGCGATCCAGTTCGCGCTGATCGGCAACAACGTGCTGATCCACCCCGGCTGCAGCATCGGCCAGGACGGCTATGGTTTCATCTTCTTCGGCCCGGAGGGCCATCTGAAGGTGCCGCAGACCGGCCGGGTGCTGATCCAGAACCACGTCGAGGTCGGCGCCGGCACCTGCATCGACCGCGGCAGCCTGCGCGACACGGTGATCGGCGAGGGCACCAAAATCGACAACCAAGTTCAGATCGGCCACAATGTAACCATCGGCAGGCACTGCCTGCTCGCGGCCCAGATCGGGCTCGCGGGCAGCCTGACGATCGGCGACAACGTTGCGCTGGGCGCGAAGGTAGGTATCAACAACCACCTCAAGATCGGTGATGGCGCCCAGGTCACGGCCATGAGCGCGGTCAAGGACGACATTCCGCCGGGCGGTCGCTGGGGCGGCCATTTCGCCAAGCCGACCAAGCAGTGGTTCAGGGAGATCGTTGCAGTGGAGCGGCTGGCGCAAGGCGGCTCTGCCGATCCGAAAGGCGAGGGACGGGAGTGATGGAGGAGGCGGCGGTCAGATTCGAACTCGTGGATATCAATGAGATCCTCAAGACGCTCCCACACCGTTATCCGATGCTGCTGATCGACCGGGTGATCAACATCCGCACCGATTACTCCGGCATCGGCATCAAGAACGTCACTTTCAACGAGCCGCCGTTCCTCGGACATTTTCCCGAACGGCCGGTCTACCCTGGCGTGATGATGATCGAGGCGATGGCGCAGACCGCCGGCGTCATCGGCATCAAGTCGGTCGAAGGCACCCAGAAGCCGCGCGCGGTGTATTTCCTCACCATCGACAAGTGCAAGTTCAGGAAACCCGTGATGCCCGGCGACACCGTCGAGTATCACATGCGCTCGATCGGCCGACGCAAGGCGATGTGGTGGTTTCACGGCGACGCCAAGGTCAATGGCAGCGTGGTCGCCGAGGCCGATGTCGGCGCGATGCTGACGGATTGAATGGGACCGGTCGATCGCTCATAGAATCGATATGCTCCCAATGTCCCTGCTCATGATGTGAGGGCCTTGGCCGCCAGCGCATCGCAACATGACGTAACGATACGTCATTGGACAGCATCAGGATGCCGCGCTAACCACCCGAAATCACGCGATATTTGCGTTCAAATCGATAGGCTGGGCTGCTTGATGGGTACGATCGATCCAACCGCGCGGGTTGAGGATGGCGCTGTGATCGGCGAGGGGACCACGATCGGTCCTTATTGCATCATCGGACCCAACGTGGTGATCGGCGCGAACTGCAAGCTGATCTCGCATGTGCAGGTGATGGGTCACACGTCGATCGGCGCCGATTGCACCATTTCGCCCTTCGCCGTGCTGGGCGGCGCGCCGCAGGATCTGAGCTATCGCGGCGAGCCGACGCGGCTCGAAATCGGCTCCGCCAACATCATTCGCGAAGGTGCGACCATGAATGTCGGCACCGTGAAGGGCGGCGGGCTGACGCGGGTCGGCGACCGCGGCTACTTCATGAACAATAGCCATGTCGGTCATGACTGCGTGGTCGGCAACAACGCGATTTTTGCGACCTCGGCGACGCTCGGCGGCCACTGCGAAATCGGCGACTTCGTCTATATCGGCGGGCTCTCCGCGGTGCATCAGTTGACCCGGATCGGATCGCAGGTGATGGTCGGCGGCGTCTGCGGCGTGCGCGGCGACATCATCCCGTTCGGCCTCGTCAACGGCCAGTATGCCGCGCTGGAAGGGTTGAATATCATCGGCATGAAGCGCCGCCAATTCACCAAGCAGCGGCTCGCCACAGTGCGTGCGTTCTACCAAAAACTGTTTCACGGCCCCGGCGTCTTTGCGGAGCGGCTGAACGAGGTGCAGCCGCTTGCCGCCGAGGATCCGGCGATCGCCGAGATCCTTGCTTTCATCGCTCAGGGCAAGCATCGGCCGCTGTGTCTTCCCGCCGAAGACGGCGGCAAGCCGTGACGACGGGATCGCCGCAGCCATGAAGTCAGCGGCCTCCGACATGTCCTCGCCCGTCGGCGTCATCGCCGGCGGCGGCGCCATGCCGTTCGCGGTGGCGGAATCGCTGCAGGGCAGAGGGATGGCGCCAGTGCTGTTCGCGCTGCGCGGCGCCTGCGATCCCGACCGCGTCGAACGCTTCCGCCACCACTGGATCTCGGTCGGGCAACTCGGCCGCGCCACAAAACTGTTTCGCAGCGAGGGCTGCCGCGACCTGATCTTCATCGGCACGCTGGTGCGTCCGGCGCTGTCCGAAATCCGGCTCGACTGGGGGACGATCCGCGTGCTCGGCCGCGTCTTCGCCGCGTTTCGCGGCGGCGACGATCATTTGCTGTCGGGGATAGGCCGCATCCTCGAACAGGACGGCTTCCGGATGGTCGGGGTTCGCGATGTCGCGCCCGACATGTTGATGCCGGAAGGAAGCATCGCGCGCGCGGCGCCCGATGCCGCGGCCGTCGCCGATATCGGGAAAGGGCGCGAGGTGCTCGGCGCGCTCGGGCCGTTCGACATCGGGCAGGCCGTGGTGGTGATCGACGGGCATGTGGTGGCCGTTGAAGACATCGAGGGCACCGACGCGCTACTGGCGCGCGTGGCGCGGCTGCGCGAGGCCGGCCGCATCCGTGCAAAGGCAGGCCGCGGTGTGTTGGTGAAGGCGCCGAAGAGCAGCCAGGATCTGCGCTTCGACCTGCCGACCGTCGGCGCCAGGACCGTCGAGGGCGCGGCCAAGGCCGGGCTCGCCGGCATCGCCGTGATCGCCGGCCATACGATTGCCGCTGACGCGCAGGCCATGATCGAGGCTGCCGATCGCGCCGGCGTCTTCATTCAGGGACTGCAGGCGTGACTCCGTCCAGCGCCATTGCCGGAATGGAGCGGCGGATCTTTCTGATCGCGACGGAGGAGTCCGGCGACCGGCTCGGCGCCAATCTGATGAAGGTGCTGCGCCAGCGCCTCGGCGACGGGGTGCGTTTTGAGGGCATCGGCGGCCGCGCGATGGCGCGCGAGGGCCTCGACTCGCTGTTTCCGATCGAGGAGCTATCCATCATCGGGCTTGCCGCGGTGGTGAGAGACCTGCCGAAGATCCTCGGGCTGATCAAGGAAACGGCGATCGCGGTGACCGAGGCCGAACCCGACATTCTCGTCATCATCGACAGCCCGGACTTCACCCATCGCGTGGCGAAGCGCGTTCGCGCCAAGGCTCCCCGGCTGCCGATCGTGAATTACGTCTCGCCCACGGTGTGGGCGTGGCGGCCGGGACGGGCGCGCGCGATGCTGAAATATGTCGACCATGTGCTGGCGCTGCTGCCGTTCGAGCCGGAGGCCTATCAAAAACTGCGCGGGCCGCCCTGCAGTTATGTCGGCCATCCCCTGACCGAGCAACTGGCCACGCTGCGCCCGAACGCCGAGGAGGCCGCGCGGCGGGCGGAATCGCCGCCGGTGCTGCTGGTGCTGCCGGGCAGCCGCCGCAGCGAAATCCGCCACCACATGACGGTGTTCGGCCAGGCGGTGGCGCGGCTGCAGGAGCAGGGGACCAAGTTCGAACTGGTACTGCCGACCATGCCGCATCTGCAGGAAGCGGTGGTCGAAGCCGTCAAGACGTGGCCGGTGCAGCCGCAGGTCGTGATCGGCGAGCAGGAGAAGCGCGCCAAGTTCCGCACCGCGCACGCCGCGCTCGCCAAGTCGGGCACCGTGACGCTCGAACTCGCATTGGCCGGCGTGCCGATGGTGACGGCCTACCGCACCGGCGACATCGAAGCCTGGATCCTGCGCCGTGTCATCAAGGTAAGCTCGGTGATCCTCGCCAACCTCGTGATCGGCGAGAACGTCATTCCCGAATTCCTGCAGGAAGACTGCACGCCGGAAAAACTCGCCGCCGCCCTGCGCGAAGTGCTCAGCGACAGCGAACTGCGCCGCAAGCAGGTGGAAGCGTTCGGCAAGATCGACGGGATTCTATCGACCGGCAACCAGCCGCCCAGCGTCCGCGCCGCCGATATCGTGCTGGCCACGATGTACAAGGGGCGGCAGGGGTAGGAGGCGGCCACCTACAAACTGCCAGTAAAAAAAGCCGGATGCGATGATCGCATCCGGCCTTTCGCATTGGTCGTGTATACGCTTTCGCCTACTTCCGCTTGTCCATGTCCACATAGTCGCGGCGGGTGACGCCCATGTAGAGCTGGCGCGGGCGGCCGATCTTCTGCTGGGGGTCCTCGATCATTTCGCTCCACTGGCTGATCCAGCCGACGGTGCGGGCGACCGCGAACAGCACGGTGAACATCGAGGTCGGGAAGCCCATCGCCTTCAGCGTGATGCCCGAATAGAAGTCGACGTTCGGGTAGAGCTTGCGGTCGATGAAGTACTGATCGGAGAGCGCGATCTTCTCCAGCTCCAGCGCCACCTTCAGCATCGGGTCGTCGCCATGGCCGGTCTCGGCCAGCACGGCGTGACACATCTTCTGCATGATCTTGGCGCGCGGATCGTAGTTCTTGTAGACGCGGTGGCCGAAGCCCATCAGGCGGACTTCGGAATTCTTGTCCTTCACCTTGGCGATGAATTCCGGAATCTTGTCGACCGTGCCGATCTCGGCGAGCATCGCAAGCGCGGCTTCATTGGCGCCGCCATGCGCCGGGCCCCAAAGGCAGGCGATGCCGGCCGCGATGCAGGCGAACGGGTTGGCGCCGGAAGAACCGGAGATGCGCACCGTCGAGGTCGAGGCGTTCTGCTCGTGGTCGGCGTGCAGGATGAAGATCTTGTCGAGCGCGTCGGCCAGCACCGGATTGATCTTGTATTCCTCACAAGGCACCGCAAAGCACATGTGGAGGAAGTTTTCCGCGAACGAGAGCGCGTTCTTCGGATACATGAAGGGCTGGCCGACGGTGTATTTGTAGGCCATCGCGGCCAGCGTCGGCACCTTCGCGATCATGCGCATCGAGGCGATCATGCGCTGCTTGGGATCGTTGATGTCGGTGGAGTCGTGATAAAACGCGGCAAGGGCGCCGACGGCGGCGACCATGATCGCCATCGGATGGGCGTCGCGGCGGAAGCCCTGGAAGAACCGGGCCATCTGCTCGTGAACCATGGTGTGATGGATCACGCGATGGTCGAAATCCTGCTTCTGGGCCGGGGTCGGAAGCTCCCCGTAGAGCAGCAGATAGCAGGTCTCCAGGAAGTCGCCCTTTTCGGCGAGCTGCTCGATCGGGTAGCCGCGGTATTCCAGCACGCCCGCGTCGCCGTCGATGTAGGTGATCTTTGACTGGCAGCTGCCGGTCGAGGTGAAGCCGGGGTCATAGGTGAACATCCCTGCCTGAGCGTAGAGCTTCGCGATGTCAATGACATCGGGCCCCACCGTGCCGCTGAGGATCGGGAAATCGTAGGTCTTGTTGCCGACCGTAAGCGTTGCAGTCTTGTTGCTGGATTTTGCGTCCATCGTGGTTCCCCGATGAAATCGTTACGAAAACTGTGCCGACCGTGGTGCCATTTTGCGGCGGCAGCATGGTAGGCGCATGTCGAGAGGCGACCTCAAAGGCGTAGCTTATTGCCCTGTGCGCTGCAAGATGTCGCAGGTGCACCAAAAAGAGACGTCAGCCGGCCGCCTGGTCGGCCAGGCGACCGAGGCATTCTTCCCGCCCCAGTACCCCCAAAACGTCGAAAATGCCCGGCGAAGTCGTGCGCCCGGTCAGCGCCACCCGCAGTGGCTGCGCGACGGCGCCGAGCTTGAGGTTTTTCTGCTCGGCGAAATTCCGCATGGCAGCTTCCGTGGTTTCAGCCTGCCAATCGTTAACGGATTCCAGCGCGGTCCGCAGTTCGCCGATCAGCGCTCGCGTCTCCGGCGTCAGCAGGGCGGCCGCCTTCGGTTCGACATGGAGCGGCCGATCGGCAAAGATGAAGTAGGCACCCGAGATCAGTTCGATCAGGGTTTTGGCGCGCTCCTTCAGGCTTGGCATCGCCCGCAGCAGCTGGCCCCGCGTCGTATCGTTAAGTTTTGCCTTCAACTCGGCGCCTTCGGGGACGTACTCCAGTACGCTCTCGAACTGGGATACCAGATCGCGGTCGTCGGCATGGCGGATGTAATGGCCGTTGAGGTTTTCCAGCTTGGCGAAATCGAACCGCGCCGCCGAGCGCCCGATGGCGGGCAGATCGAACGCCGCGATCATTTCCTCGGTGGAGAAGATTTCCTGATCGCCATGGCTCCAGCCGAGCCGGACCAGGTAGTTGCGCAGCGCCGCCGGCAGGTAGCCCATGGCGCGATAGGCTTCGACGCCGAGCGCGCCGTGGCGCTTGGACAGCTTTGCGCCATCCGGCCCGTGGATCAGCGGGATGTGGGACATGTTCGGGATGTCCCAGCCGAGCGCATCGTAGATCTGCTTCTGGCGCGCGGCGTTGATCAGGTGGTCGTCGCCGCGGATCACGTGGGTGACGCCCATGTCATGGTCGTCGACCACGACGGCGAGCATGTAGGTTGGATTGCCGTCGCCGCGCAGCAGCACGAGATCATCGAGGTTCTCGTTCTGCCAGACCACGCGGCCCTGCACCTGGTCCTCGATCACCGTCTCGCCGGTCTGCTCGGCCTTGAGGCGGATGGTCGGCTTCATGCCGGCGGGCGCCAGCGCCGGATCGCGGTCGCGCCACAGCCCGTCATAGAGGCGGGTGCGGCCCTCGGCGCGCGCCTTCTCGCGCATCGCCGTCAACTCCTCCGCGGTGGCGTAGCAGCGGTAGGCCTTGCCGCTGGCGAGCAGCTGCTCGGCGACCTCGCGGTGGCGCGCGGCGCGGCTGAACTGGTAGACGACGTCGCCGTCCCAATCGAGCTCCAGCCACTTCAGCCCGTCGAGAATGGCCGCGATCGCGGGCTCCGTGGAACGCTCGCGATCGGTGTCCTCGATCCGCAGCAGCATCTTGCCGCCGGTCTTTTTGGCGTACAGCCAGTTGAACAGCGCGGTGCGGGCGCCGCCGATATGGAGGAAGCCGGTGGGCGAGGGGGCAAAGCGTGTGACGACAGGAGAGGTCATTTACCGGGCGGGTCAGGGGTGAATTGGCGGTGGTGTATAGCAGGAACGGTGCATAACTAAAGCCTCGGATGGGCAAAGCAGGCTTGGCTCGCAGGGGCGAATTTGGCAGAAGGTTCGCCGATCCCTAACAGGAACCCAGGATGACCACAGAACCGGTAATGGCCGAGGCAGGGCGGGATTTCATCCGCGACATCGTGCAGGCCGATCTCTCCTCCAAGAAGCATAGCCGGATCGTGACCCGGTTTCCGCCGGAGCCGAACGGCTACCTGCACATCGGCCATGCCAAGTCGATCGCCCTGAATTTCGGCATCGCGCAGGAGTTCGGCGGCAAGTGCCATCTGCGCTTCGACGACACCAACCCGACCAAGGAAGAGCAGGAATATATCGATTCCATCCAGGCCGACGTGCACTGGCTCGGCTACGATTGGGGCACCGATCTCTATTACGCCTCGGACTATTTCGAGCGCCTGTACGACTGGGCCGAAGGCCTGATCAAGGCGGGCTACGCCTATGTCGACGACCAGTCGCAGGAGGAGATCCGCGTCAACCGCGGCACGCTGACCGAGCCCGGCAAGAACTCGCCGTTCCGCGACCGCAGCGTAGAGGAAAACCTCGACCTGTTCCGCCGCATGAAGGCCGGCGAGTTTCCGAACGGCACGCGCGTGCTGCGCGCCAAGATCGACATGGCGTCGGGCAACATCAATTTGCGCGACCCCGTGCTGTATCGCATCCTGCATGCGCACCATCCGCGCACCGGCGACACATGGTCGATCTACCCGAGCTACGACTACGCCCACGGCCAGTCGGACGCCATCGAGGGCATCACGCATTCGATCTGCACGCTGGAATTCGAGGATCACCGGCCGCTCTATGAGTGGCTGCTCGAAAAGCTGCCGGTGCCGTCAAAGCCGCGGCAGTACGAATTCGCCCGGCTCAACCTGACCTATACATTGCTGTCCAAGCGCGTGCTGACGCAGCTCGTGCGCGAGGGCCACGTTTCGGGATGGGACGATCCGCGCATGCCGACCATTGCCGGGATGAAGCGGCGCGGCGTGCCGCCGGCCGCGTTGCGCGAATTCGTCAAGCGCATCGGCGTCGCCAAAGCCAACAGCGTGGTCGATGTCGGCATGCTGGAGTTCTGCATCCGCGAGCATCTCAACAAGAGCGCGCAGCGGCGGATGGCGGTGCTGCGGCCGCTCAAGGTCGTGATCGAGAACTACCCGGAAGGTCAGACCGAAGAACTCGAGGCGGTCAACCACCCCGACGATGCGGCCGCCGGCACGCGAAAGATCACGTTCGGCCGCGAGCTCTATATCGAGCGCGACGATTTCATGGAGAACCCACCCAAAAAATTCTTCCGCCTGTCGCCGGGCAACGAGGTGCGGCTGCGCTACGCATACTTCGTCAAATGCACCGGCGTCATCAAGAACGACGCCGGCGAAGTCGTCGAGCTGCGGTGCACCTACGATCCCGCGACCAAGGGCGGCAACGCGCCCGACGGACGCAAGGTCAAGGCCACCATGCACTGGCTGTCGGCGAAGGATTCCGTGCCGGCGGAAATCCGCGTCTACAACCAGCTGTTCGCCAACCCGAGCCCGAACGCCGCGAATTTTGCCGCCGATCTCAATCCGGAGTCGCTGGAAGTGCTGCACGATGCGCGGATCGAGCCTTCAGTGGCGGCGGACAATTCCAACGAGGTGATGCAGTTCGAACGCCAGGGCTATTTCGTGCGCGACAGGGATTCCGCGCCCGGCAAGCCGGTGTTCAACCGCACCATCGGCCTGCGCGACACCTTTGCGAAGGAAGTCGGCGGCAAGGGGTGAAGCTCGCCGAGTCCGCTCATGCCAAATTTGATCATCGACGGAATGCTATCGGGAACCGGCGTGCGGGATGGAAGCGCTGGCGGGTATCTCGATGTGAAGAGCCTTGGGCTTTCCACCGATCTGACGAAACGAATTGAGCGTTGGCTGTCTGCGTACGAAATTGCGCATTATGGCCAATTCGCAGACAAGGCAGAGAACGACTGGCTCGATCAGGAAGGCTTGGCAATCGCGAGGTCTGTCGGACGGCAGCTATCCAACAGCCATGTGGAATACTTCTCGAATGCCCGGATGCAGAAGTTGTCGCTTGATCTGTCGTGAGGCTTGTCCATGACTGACGAAATCGTCTCCGGCATCATGCAGAATTGGGCGGCTGCGTTCACCAGGCTGGACGCGAAGACACTTGCCTCGCTCTACTCTCGAAACGCATTCTTTTTCGGCTCGAACCCAAAGCTCTACCGCGGCAATGACGGCGTGCAGGCCTATTTCGAAGGACTGCCGCGCTGGCGATCGCCAACAGTACAATTCACCGACGTCAGCACCACCCAAGCTACGCCCGACGTGATCAACGTTGCGGGCACCGCGATCTTCATGGCGGAAGCGGGCGCCGAGCCTCTGACGGTCAAGATCACCTGGGTGATCGTGCGCGAAGACGGCGCATGGAAGATCGCCAGCCATCACGTCTCGTCGAAGGCACCGCTGATCGCGCAGTAGCTATCGTATCTAGCAGCCCCGACAAATGCCCCGGATCGCCCGCGCAAGCTGGGCGTCCTCCGCATCCATCGGCTCATAGGGCTTTGGCTGGGCGGCCTGCTGGGCTTCCTGAGCCTTCTGCCGTGCTGCGCGGGCCGCCTCCTGGCGCTGATAGCAGGCCTCGCGCTCGGCACGCACTTCGATCAAGCGACACTGCTCGGCGGCTTGTGCGCTGGAGGCGAGCGTGGTCATCAGCGCCGCGAATAAAAGACACGCCGAAAATCGACCATATTGCCTTCCGGCGTCATTCCCAAAATTCATGTGCGTTGCCGTGACGGAGGAATCGGACGATCAGTAGTGATACCGGCACTGGACGATTTCAAGACGCTGCTCGTCGCCCTTGCCGGCCACGCGATAGACGAGGCGATGCTCGCCGGAAATTCGACGCGACCACCAGCCCTGAAGCGCATGTTTGAGAGGTTCGGGCTTTCCCAGCCCCTTGAACGGGTCGCGCCTGATGTCCTTGATCAGATCGTTGATGGCAGAAAGCGTTTTCTGATCTTCTTTCTGCCACTGCAGATGTTCTTCCCAGGCGTGCTCGGTACAGACAACCTTCATGGTTTCGGTGCGGCCGGCGCGATCGGATCGTGTTCGACGGTCTTGCCCGCTTCAGCCTCGCCGATCGAGCGCAACAGGCGCGCGGCGTTGGCCGGGCTCTTGAGCAAATGAACGGTTTCCATCAGGCCGTCATAGTCTTCCTCGGAAAGGATTACGACGCTGCGGGCATTCTGACGCGTCACCAGGAGCGGCGCGCGGCTGTCGCACACCTCGTCCATGTAGGACGAGAGGTTGTTGCGAAGCTCGGTGTAGGAAACGTGGGCCATCGAGTAGTCCTCCTGTATATGTACATAAATACGTACATATGACCCGTCAATCAAGAAGCCGCTTCCAACGCCTGAGGTTTCTGCATCCGTTCCGCTAGCGACGAATGCAGCTTCCGGTAGTCTGGCTACCTTCATGAGAGCGTAAGGGTGTAGGCTCGGTGGCGGAGCAGGGCGACACGTCGGGCCGGAAGCGGGGCTATGCCGGCACCTGGCCGCCGCGCGCGGCCGCGCCGGTCGGCGGGTTGGTGCCTTCGCGGCCGGCGTTCTGGCCGCCGCTGATCGAGACGCTGCGTGAATGGGTTCGCGCGGAAGCCGGCGCCGGGCGGCTGCTGCCCTGGGTACCTGTGGCGTTCGGTAGCGGCATCGCGCTTTACTTTGCGGCCGATCATGAGCCGGTGCTGTCGGTGGCTGCCGTCGTCGCGATTGCGCTCTGCACCTCCGCGGTGCTGCTGCGGCGGCAAAAATTCTTTCCCGCCTTGGTGATGATCGCAGCCGTGGCCGCCGGCTTTGCGGTGGCGACCTGGAAGACGGCGCGGATCGCGCATGGCGTGCTGGCGCGCCCGGTGTTTTCGGTGGCGCTGACCGGCTTTGTCGAGACGCGCGACATCCGCGCGCGCACCGACCGGTTCGTGCTGCGCGTCGTCACCATGGAGAGCGCGCGGGGCACGACAAAACTCGAACGCGTGCGGCTGTCGGTGAAGAAGGGCACGGCGCCCGCGGTCGGCAGCTTTGTCGAGTTGAAGGCGCGGCTGTTGCCGCCGCTCACGCCGGTGCGGCCGGGCAGCTACGATTTCAGCCGCGACATGTTCTTTGCCGGCATCGGTGCTTCCGGTTTCGTGATGGGCGCGATCAAGCTGAAGGCGCCGCCGGAGGGCGGGGGATGGCGGCTGCGCTATTCGGCCGTGATGCAGGGCCTGCGCGATACGATCGACGCGCGGATCGGCACCACGCTGGAAGGCGACAAGCGGGCGATCCCCACCGCGCTGCTGACCGGGCGGCGCGATGCGATCTCGCCGCCGGTGAACGATGCGATGTTCGTCTCGGGTCTCGGCCACGTGCTTTCGATATCCGGCTATCACATGGCGGTCGTCGCCGGCGTGGTGTTCTTCGCGGTGCGGGCGCTGCTGGCGCTGTTTCCGGTGCTGACGGTCGGCTATGCCATCAAGAAATGGTCGGCCGCCGCAGCGCTCGCTGCCGCGGCGTTCTATCTGCTGCTGTCGGGCGCTGAAGTCGCAACGCAAAGATCGTTCTTCATGACGGCGGTGGTGCTGATCGCGGTCATGGTCGATCGCCGGGCGATCACGTTTCGCACGCTCGCCGTCGCCGCGCTGATCGTGCTGTCGGTGGCGCCGGAAGCCCTCGTGCATCCGAGTTTCCAGATGTCGTTCGCCGCCACGCTGGGCCTGGTGGCGCTGGTGCAGATCGGCATGCCGCGCCTGTTCGCGACCGCCGACCATACTGCGACCGCACGCGCGGCGCTGTGGGGTGGCCGCGAGATTTCGATGCTGCTGCTGGCCTCGCTGGTGGCAGGGCTCGCGACGTTGCCCTATGCGGCGTTTCACTTCCACCGGGTGACGCCCTATGGCGTGCTCGCCAATCTCGCGGCGATGCCGGTGGTGTCGGCGGTCGTGATGCCGGCGGGCCTGTTCGGCCTCGTTGCGATGCCGTTCGGCTTCGACCGCCCGTTCTGGGCGATCATGGGAATCGGCATCGACTGGATGATTTTCGTGACGCAATGGGTCGCCGCGTTGCCCGGCGCGGTCGGCCGGGTGCCGGCGTTCGGCATCGGCCCGCTGATCGCGGCGAGCCTCGGAATTATCCTGCTCGGCCTGCTGCGCACGCCGCTGCGCTGGTCGGGTGCGATGCTGGTGCTGGCGGCGGCGCTATGGGCGGCGCGGACGCCGCAGCCGGACATTTTGATTTCCGCCGACGGCCGCCATGTCGGCGTGCGCGGCAGCGACGGCAAGCTGCATGTGATCACGCCGTCAAGGGTTCGCGGGATTCGTTCCTGCTGAAGGAATGGCTCGCGGCGGATGCCGATGCGCGCGTGCCGTCGGACGCGTCATTGACCGAAGGCGTCTCCTGCGACGATCTCGGCTGCGTGATGCAGTCGGCCGGCGGCGGCCTGGTCGCGCAGGCCTACAAGGCGGAGGCGCTTGCGGACGATTGCGAGCGCGCAGTGCTGATCGTGACCCTGCGCCAGGCGCCTTCATCGTGCGCGGCGTCCGTGATCGACGCCGACCGGCTGCGACGTCAGGGCGCGATGGCGTTGCGGCGCGGCCGCGCGGGATTTATCGCCGAGGCCGCGAAACCGAGGGGCACCGATCGCCCGTGGTCGCCGGCGGCCGCCGATGAAAGCGAATCCGACGCGAACGTGCTGGCGCCGCGCATCGTGCCGCCGCGCGCCGTTGACGCCACGCCGGCCGAAGCCGATCTGCAGGCGGAGGAATAGTCTCTCAGTGCTCGTCGATCGCGGGCGTCGGCGGATGAGCCGGTATCTCGAACGCGCCGAGATGATATTCGTCGGGCGCGTCCGCGGGCGAGGGCAGGCTGACCAGCGTGAACGCCGCCTCGGGGAATCTTTGCCAGACTGCGAGGTCTTCGGCGGTGACGGTGACCCAGCCGTAGCGGAACATGTACCGTCCCGGCGCGGTCACTCGTCCGGCCTTTTGCCATGTAACCTTGTTGACCACCGATGGCCCCCGGCGACGCTCTACCCGGAACCCGGCCATCATAGCACAGGATCCGCCGGGCTTGACCGGCGGATCGCGGGCTCAGACGGTTATCCAGTCACGATCGATCGGACCGGCCGGGTTTCAGTCAATCTCGGTGCGGGCCCGCGCTCGGTCACCGGCAATTGCAGGACGGTCGCGCGCTGGCCCTTGCAGAGCAGAGTCACCAGCACGTGGCTGCCGTCCGGAAATTCGATCGCGTCGTGGTGACGGTCGGAAACCTCGAGTTCGATCTGGTTGAACTTGCCAACCCGCCAGTCGGTGGTTCGCGTCCAGATCCAGCGGCTGTCGTATCGAACCTCTTCGGCGAACGCGAGTTCGGTGCCCGGAAGCAGGCAGACCGCCACTGCCGGTTCGTGTTCCGAAGCGAAGCCGCGGGTCGATGTACCGCGGAAGGTGGTGGTGACCAGGGTCTCGCCAACTTCGGCGGGCCGGCTCTTCACGGCATGCAGGCTGTAGTCGCACATCGGATGGCTCCCTCGATTGAGATAGCAGACCCGTGTCTGGAACGAGGCACCGGCCTCTATCAGAGTGGACGGCGAGCAAGCCTTTGCCTGCTTCGGGGCAATTCTGCGGCTTCCGCACTGCGGCGACCTTCACAAGCGCGACAACGCAGCGCAGTTCCTGCGCCCAGCAAAAACCCCGGCCTGGCGGCCGGGGCGGAAATTCGCGCGTGTAGGTGCCGGAAAGGCAAATCAGTATTTGCGATACAGACCGATCAACTTGCCCTGAATGCGCACGCGGTTGGGCGGAAGGATCCGGACCTCGTAGGCCGCGTTCGCCGGTTCCAGCGCGATGGAGGCGCCGCGGCGGCGGAAGCGCTTCAGCGTGGCTTCCTCCTCGTCGATCAGCGCCACCACGATGTCGCCGGTGTCGGCGTTCTCGTTGCGCTGGATCAGCGCCATGTCGCCGTCGAGAATGCCGGCATCGACCATGGAATCGCCGCGCACTTCGAGCGCGTAGTGCTCGCCGGAGCCGAGCATGTCGGGCGGCACGCTGATGGTGTGGCTGCGGGTCTGCAGCGCCTCGATCGGCGTACCGGCGGCGATCCGGCCCATCACGGGCACGGCTACCGGACGCTCGCCATCGTCGGCGGCGGCCGGCGCGCTCACGGCGCGCTTGCCGAGCGTGCCCTCGATGACGCTCGGCGTGAAGCCGCGGCGGCCATTGCCGGCGGTTGCGAGCTCCGGCAGTTTGATGACTTCGATGGCGCGGGCGCGGTTGGGCAGCCGGCGGATGAATCCGCGCTCCTCCAGCGCCGTAATGAGGCGGTGGATGCCGGATTTCGAGCGCAGGTCGAGCGCGTCCTTCATCTCGTCGAAGGAGGGCGGCACGCCGGCTTCCTTCAACCGTTCATTGATGAAACGCAGAAGTTCATACTGTTTGCGCGTAAGCATCGCGAGCAATCCCCCGGTTGGCACAGTTTCAGTCCCGAGTCGTCAAGGTCCACGGTGGAAGTCCCCAAACTCCCGACGACAGACACAAGCAGTCGAAACAAATCATGAACGGACACTATATGTTCGATATGTGTTCCGCAACCACTTAATTTACGGTGAACGCTTTTCGACTTCTGCTTAACACACCGGTCAGGACGTCATTCCGGCAGCCGCAGCAGCTCGCAAGGCGATCCTTTGGTGGCTGCCGGCGCGAACGGGGGACGGATCACAAGTGCCCGTGCCGCCGCGAGATTCCCCAATAGCGACGAATCCTGGTGGGTCACCGGCACCGCAACCGGCGGCCCGTCCGCAGGCTCCTCGAGCCAGGCGCGCAGATAGTCTTCGCGCTGGTCATTGGCGGCGAGGTCGCGGCCGAGCACCGCGCGTTCGCGCCGGTGATGGATGGCGTCGCGGCCCAACAATGCACGAATCAGCGGCACCAGGAACAGATAGCCGCAGACGTAAGAAGAGACGGGATTGCCAGGCAGGCCGATCACCCGCATCGCGCCGAGCCTGCCGTGCATCATCGGTTTGCCGGGCCGCATCGCAATGCGCCAGAACGCCATCACCGTGCCTTCGGCTTCCAGCGCGCGCTTGACCAGGTCATGGTCGCCGACGGAAGCGCCGCCCATGGTGATCAAAATATCGGCTTGCTGGTCGCGCGCCCGGCGGATGGCTTCCACGGTGGCGGTCACCGTGTCGGCGGCGAGGCCGAGATCGGCCACCTCGGCACCCTCGGCACGCGCCAGGGCCCGCAGCGCGTAGCCGTTGGAATAGACGATCTGGCCGGGACCGGGCGTCGTGCCCGGCATCACCAGTTCGTCGCCGGTGCCGAGCACCGCGACTTTCGGGCGTCGGCGCACCGCCAGTTCCGGGTGGTTCATGCCGGCGGCAAGCGACAGATCGCGGTCGGTCAGGCGGCGCCCCCGCCTGAGCAGCACATCGCCCTCGCGGAAATCGACCCCGGCGGCGCGAATATGCCGCCCAGGTGCTGCGGCCTCGGTAATGGTGATGTGGTCGCCGTCAACGGCAGTGTCTTCCTGGATGATGACGGCGTCGGCCCCGTCGGGAATCACGCCGCCGGTAAAGATCCGCACCGCTTCGCCTTGGCCGACCGTGCGCCCGAACGGCCGGCCAGCGGCGACCTCGCCGATCACATTGAGCCGCGCGCTGGTGTCGGCGGCATCCGCCGCGCGGACCGCATAGCCGTCCATCGCCGACATTGCCTGCGGCGGCTGCGTTCGCCGTGCGGCGACATCTTGCGCCAGCACGCGGTGATGCGCGGCATCGAGCGCGATCATTTCCTCGGGCAACGGCTCGGCGCCGGCAAGGATCGCGGCAAGCGCATCGGCGACGGGCATCAGGGCCACGGCAGCTCCTAGACTTCGAGTGCGGCGAGTGCCCGCGCCACGTCATCCATCGATGTCACGTGGACGGCCCGAAGGCCGCGCGCTCGCGCCCCTTCGATATTGGCGGCAGAATCGTCGAAGAACAGGATCCGTGACGCCGGCACGCCGATCGCCTTTACCACGTGATCATAAGCCTCTGCGTCGGGTTTGCGCAAACCGATGCTGGACGAGAGAAATATCTCGCGGAAATGGCCGAGCACGCCGGCATAGGCTTTTGAGAAATGCGCGACATGGGCCGGGTTGGTGTTGGAAAACGCGTAGAGCGGCAGCCGTTGCGCGGCGCTGGCCAGGAGCGGCGCGATGCCCGGCATCTCGCCGGCGAAGATCGCGTTCCAGCCTTCCAGGAACTGCGCGTCCGACAGCTCGACGCCGAGCGATTGGCGCAAATCGGCAAAGAATGCTGCGTCGTCAATCCGGCCGGTCTCGTGATGCTTGAAGCTGTCGTTGACGACAAAACGGCTGGCCAGATCGGCGGGGGCGCAGCCGGCATGACCGGCCCATGTCGCCATCACGGAATCGAAATTGATGTCGAGCACGACGCGGCCGAGATCGAACAGCAGGACGTCGACGGAGGAGGGCGTGAGCGACGAGTTCATGGCAACCGTTTACAAAACCGGGCCGGCCCGATCAACGGCCGCCGCGGATTTGCCTGGAGGCTCTATCCTGACAC
Source organism: uncultured Bradyrhizobium sp. (assembly GCA_964609175.1). GTDB lineage: Bacteria > Pseudomonadota > Alphaproteobacteria > Rhizobiales > Xanthobacteraceae > Bradyrhizobium. The sequence continues at coordinate 73,738 of CAZSRR010000024.1, read as the reverse complement.
TTAAGCCCGTTCGCAAGCTGTGCTAAGGCTTGGCGCCAAATTCAGGGAGCCGTTGCATGCAAGCCGCCGGGAAATTATTGGGCGCCATCGCCGTGATCGGGCTGTTGACCGGGTCTGCCTTGGCCCAAAAAGGTCCCGCCAGATATGGCGAGGAGGACAAGCCCAAGACGCCGGCGGAGATCGCGGCCGAGAAGGACGCCGAGCGGGCCTATCGCCGTTCGCTCGGCAACATCCCGGAACAGCAGAAGACCGACCCCTGGGGCACGGTTCGCAGCGAGGCTGCGCCGCCAAAGGCCGCCGCGAAGACGCCGGCCAAGCCTAAGGCCGCCGTAGGCGCTGCAAAGTAAAAACAAGACAAGAAGACACTTCCCGGCGAGGTCGCCGGGACAATGAGGTCTCATGTGAGGAAACGACCATGACCGAAACGCTGCTGTTCACCCCGATGACGATCCGCGGCGTGACGCTGAAGAACCGCATCGTGGTGCCGCCGATGCATCAATATTCGGCGGTGAAGGGCTTTCCGACCGACTGGCATCTGATGAACGCCGGCAAATTCGCCGCCGGCGGCGCCGGGCTCGTCGTTGTCGAATCGACCAAGGTCGAGCGGCGCGGCTGCGGCACGGTCGGCGATCTCGGCATCTGGGATGACGCGTTCGTCGAACCGCTCGGGCGGCTGGTGACATTCATCAAGCAGCAGAATTCCGTCGCGGGCATCCAGCTCGGCCATTCCGGCCGCAAGGCGCGCGCGACCCGGCCGTGGGAGGGCGACCGGCCGCTGCAGCGCTCGCCCGATATCGAGGACTGGGATGAGTGGTCACCGGTGGCGCCGAGCGCGATCGCCCACAGCGAGAAATGGCCGGTGCCGAAGGCGCTGGAGACGCGCGAGGTGAAAGACCTCGTGCAGGCCTGGGGCAACGCGGCGCGGCGTGCGCATGAGGCCGGCTTCGAGGTGCTGGAGCTGCACGGCGCGCACGGCTACCTCGTGCATCAGTTCCTTTCGGAACGCGCCAACCAACGCACGGATGAATATGGCGGCTCCGAAGCCAACCGCATGCGCTTCATCATCGAGATTACCGAAGCCGTGCGCGCGCACTGGCCGGACGACAAGCCGCTGTTCGTGCGCCTCTCGGTCGAGGACAACGCCGGATGGGGGCCGGACGAGAGCGTGCGGCTGGCGAAGATTCTGAAAAGCAAGGGCGTCGACGTCATCGACTGTTCGTCGGGCGGCATCACCGAAATGGCGCCGATCCTCGGCAAGGAAATCAAGTACAGCTATCAGGTGCCGCTGTCCGAACACGTCCGCCGCCATGCCGGCATCATGACCATGGCGGTGGGCCTCATCATCCATGGCGACCAGGCCGAACAGATTTTGCGCGACGGGCAAGCGGACCTGATCGCGGTGGGCCGCGAAATCCTCAACAATCCCAACTGGCCGATGGATGCCGCGCTCAAGCTCGGCGTCGAGGGACCTTTCCGCAACGTTCCGCCGCAATTCGGCTACTGGCTCGGTACCCGCGCCAAGCGCGGTTTTGGAACCCGGCCCTCGACTTGGCAGAACGGGCTGCAGGAAGCCGAATAGCCCAAGTAAATCCGTGGCTTCGACCACCCGCATGGACTCCGGGGATCGTCGCGGGTGGTGTCGTGCGTCGGTTAAGCATAACCGCGAAGCCGTAATGCTCCGGGTCGCCGTGCCTTGATCCTACCAAAAAGCCGTTGTGAGTTGGCGGTATCGGGACAGGGGGCGCTGATTCAGGGGAATCGCCGGCGTCCTCGTGGATGAACATGGGGCGCTCCAGCATGCGCAGGAATATTGCCTTTCTGCTCGGCACGGTGACGGGCGTGTGTCTCACTCTCGCCGTGACGGGATCGCTGGGCACCAACTGGGTGGCGGCCGCCAAGGCCGCGGCGCGCTCCGACGGCTACGCGCAGCTCAACCTGTTCGGCAGCGTGTTCGAGCGGATCAAGACCAGCTATGTCGAGAAGCCCGACGATTCCAAGCTGATGGAAGGCGCCATCAACGGCATGATCTCTGCGCTCGACCCTCATTCGCGCTACATGAATGAGAAGGGCTGGAGCGACATGCAGGAGACCACGCATGGCGAGTTCGGCGGGCTCGGCATCGAGGTCACGATGGAAGACGGCCTCGTCAAGGTGGTGACGCCGATCGACGATACGCCCGCCGCCCGCGCCGGCATGCTGTCGGGCGACGTGATCACCCAGATCGACGACGAGCAGATCCAGGGCATGACACTGGAGCAGGCGGTCGGCCGGATGAAGGGCCCCGCCAACAGCAAGATCCGCCTGAAGGTCGCGCGCAAGGGCGTCGCCGCTCCGCTCGATGTCGCGATCGTGCGCGAGATCATCCGGGTACGGCCGGTCCGCTTCCGGACCGACGGCGGCGACATCGGCTATGTGAGGATTTCCCGCTTCAACGAGCAGACCACCGACGGGCTGAAGAAGGCCCTTGCAAGCATTGCGAAGGAGATCCCCTCCGACAAGCTCGCCGGCTATGTCATCGACCTCCGCAACAATCCCGGCGGACTGCTCGACCAGGCGGTGTCGGTGTCGAGCGCGTTCATGAACCGGGGCGAAGTGGTTTCGACCCGCGGCCGCACGCCTGAGGAAAGCCAGCGCTTCAACGCGCGCGGCGGCGACATCACCAAGGGCAAGCCGCTGGTGGTGCTGATCAACGGCGGCTCGGCCTCGGCCTCCGAGATCGTGGCCGGCGCGCTGCGCGACCACAAGCGCGCCACGCTGATCGGCTCGCGCAGCTTCGGCAAGGGCTCGGTGCAGACCATCATTCCCCTTGGCGCCGGCAACGGCGCGCTGGCGCTGACCACGGCGCGGTACTTCACCCCGTCCGGCCGCTCGATCCAGGCCCAGGGCATCGCGCCCGACCTCGAGGTGCTGCAGGACGTGCCGGACGACATGAAGGGCCGCGCCGATCTGAAGGGCGAAGCCTCGATGCGCGGCCACCTCGCGGCCGACGGCGCCGAGCAGGGCGGCTCGCAGGCCTGGGTGCCGCCGAACGAAAAGGACGACAAGGCGCTGATCGCCGCGTTCAACCTGCTGCGCGGCGTGACGGTGAACGCAAACGCCCCGGCCATGGCCAAGCGCGCGGTGCCTAATTAAGGGCAGGCACCAATAGCCTACCGGCATTTCGCCACGCGCCACCTTGTCCCAAACACAAACATCGAAAACAACCCCATGCTCCGTAGCCTGGGTGTCCTTTCTTGAAACTCCGTTTCCACCCGCGCGTAGCTCGCGCATGGGACCTTCAGCAGGCCGGTTCCCGCTGCAGGCGCGTTGAAACGGAGTTTATCATGTCAAGACATTGGACCTTGCTGCCCCTGATCCTGTTGGTCGGTTCGACGGGAACACTGCAGGCGCAACCGCTCGATTCTCCCGACACTGTCTACATCGACGGCCAACCCTGCAGCCGCGCGTGCCAGACCTATATGTTCTGGTCCTACCGGGCGCAGGCGGCCCGGCGCCATGGAGAGCGTGAGATCGTCGCGGTGCCGCTCGAACTGGCGTTCGGCCAGGTGCAGCCCGCAATGCGCCCGCGGGCGCCAAAACATGCCGCGCCGGTAGCCCGCACCGCGCCGCCTGCCGGCAAAACCGCGTCGAACGGCAACGCGCCCGCTGCCAAGACGTCCAATGGCAAGAAGATCGCCGCGTCCAACGCTGCGCCTCCGGCCGTGCCCCGGCCCATGCCGCCGGCCGCTACGGCCGCAGCGCCGGCCAAGCCGGCCGAACAAGCCGTCGCGGCCATTCAGAAGCCGGAGCTGAAGGTGGAAAGCGCCACCCCGCCGCCGCAGACCGTCGCTGTCGCGCCGTCGCAGCCCGCCGCGGCGCCCGCGTCTAAGCCGCCCGCACCCGAGGTCAAGGCCGAAGCCAAGTCCGAACCGAAGTCCGAAGCGAAGTCCGAAGCGAAGGCCGAGGTCGCCGTCGAGAAGAAGCCCGAGGCCGCCCTGCCGCCGCCCGCGACGCTCGAAGTTGCCGCCGCACCCGCCGCGCCAGCTGCTGCGATGGCGCCCGCCAAGGCCAGGGAGATGGCCAAGTCGGCATCCGCCGCATCGCTCGACGATCCCGACAATCTGGTCGCGCTGGTGCTGGCGCGCCCCGAGATCACTTCGTTGTCGGACCTCAACAACCGCAACATCGCGATCGCCGAGAAGCAGTCCGCCTCCAGCGGCCGCGTCAGCGCCGCGCTGATGGCGGCCGGCGCCGCCGAAGTGCAGTTCAGCGAAGTGAAGTCCAGCGCGATCGACCGTCTGATGAACGGCGACGTCCCGGCCGCCGTCGTGCTCGCCCCGCGTGATGTGGCTAATCTGTTCCCGGAGGTGGAGGGGTTCCGGACGTTCCGGGTGCCCCTCAAGGCGAAAATGTAGCAAGGGGTGGGTGGGTGAGCGCTGCGATATTGGGGGCGAATATCGCCGCGCTTACATGAACCATTGCCCTCAAGAAACCGCCGCGTTTCACTGTGGGGTGTAGTCCCGCATTTGGCACAGCAATCCCGGATGGAGTCCGGCTTCTCGGTCGTAGACCGATCGTCGTCGTGATCAGTCAGTGAACGTGTTGCGGGAGCACGAAGGTTCCGTCCGCCTTCAGTTCAAAGGGGTCGACCGCGACGACCGCGCTTGGGTTGAGAGGCCCATATATGTGCGGGTAAAGCTCGCCATTGCCAGCATCCTCGTACCGGATCGGCGAAGTCACGCGTCCCGGATCGATGGCGAGCAATAGAAGTCCGCGTTGGCCCCGAAATAGATGACTGGCCACCTCAATGAGTTGATCGGGGGTCGAGCAATGGATGAATCCCGCTGTTTCCAACGACGGACAACGATATTCGCTCTCCTTCGCCTTCGTCCATACGGCGGGCACACAGATGTGATAGATAAGCGAGTGTCGCAACTTGGTCTCCTACGCCCGAAGCGAACGGCCGGGCACGCAGTGGCCCGACGCATGACTGTTCGCGGATGGCACGTATTTCCGGACAGCACGCGTCGGGCCCGGCCATAACGGGTCACCCCGCAATGGCCGAACGAAATGCGCGTGGTTTATGGAAAGGCTGGATATCGGACATCCGCCGCAAGATGACCGGGCTGTTCCGGCCCGGTGCGTCGACGGCCAACCTGTGGCAGGATTGATCGGGCGCAGCCTCCGCCGGATGCTGCAAGATTGGCGAGCCGCAGCGCAACCGCGCTGACGCTGCCAAGGCAGAGATACGATTCACGATGCGATGTTCCTGATGCCGGCCATCCATCTTCGGCCCGCAATTCAACCCATCGGCAAAGCCGAAGCCGCGCCGATCACGAGGTATGGCAGGTCAGGAATATGAAGGTGGCGCGCGCGCCTGCGCGTTCGAGCCGACCCTGAGGGGCGGCTCTGGTTTGGCGGCTTCCAGCCATGAGACAAGCTGGTAATGGCGCTGCAGGGTAACGAAAACCGGTGACGGCGGATCGATGGCGAAGGCGCCGCCGTGACCCACCGCGCAAACCGCACAGCACTTGCCGCTATGATGCTGGGTCTTGGCGGGGGCGGTCTGTGAGCCATCCTGAGCGGATGCCATTCCCGCACAGATCGACGCCATATAGAGCGGGTCGGAGACGGCGTCGGCGACAAAGCGAAACGCTGCGATCGGTGCCAGCAATTGCACCGTCATCGCAAGCAGCACGATTGGAATTAAGGCTTCCAGCCGCCGTCGCATGATCTTCCCCAAAACGCCATAAGTATCCTATTGCCGCGGCTGGCACCTTGTCGAGGTCAGTTGCCGCGCTTGGCCGGACCAAGGCGTGATCAGAGCGTCATCGTGGCGGATGGGCCACAAGGGAGATCGGACCGGTTCTCGCGGGGGCGCCCCCGGCGGGTCGCAATCGGCCCCTGCGGGTGGGCGATTGCTCGCTATTTGCCGTTACACGCCCGGCAGTGCATTGGCATTTGCCGATCGCTCATCTCATCCGGTGGCTCGCCGGCGGACCTGGGGCAGTAAAGACTGGAGCGGTGTTACTCTGGTCCAGTTCCGGATCTGGAACTCGGGTGAATCGGATACGACTTCACTGGAGCAAACCTCGCAAATGTGCGCGCCGAGGACGCCGTTTGTCGCCTTGATCTGAACCGCACGATACACGGCTCCGCACATCTGGCATCCGAAATAGACTTTTGTTTCCGTACCTTCCAGCTGCATTTTTTCTTTCCGGAACATCGCGTCAACCTACGACGAGTCGCCGCCGGGCGGTCGCCATCTATTGTCCATTCGGCCGGGACTGGCCGCCCTTCGATGCGCAAAGCAGGCGATGCCAGCCTTGTCGGAAGCTGGAATCCGGCATTTCATGATGACAATCATCTAGCCGCGGTGCGCTCAAGGGGGTACCCTCCCATTTTGGGAGGGGTAGTTGTGCGGAAGCGGAGACTCGCGTGAATCCAGAGCATCAGGGCGGAGATGATCTCATTCGCACGGTGTCGCGACACACGCTGTCGTACGTGCTTTGTTCGATCAGCGAACTATTCCGCCACTATGAGTTCGATCCCATCGATCTCTTGATCATCCATGCGATTCTGAATGCGAACGTATTGAACGTCATGAAGGATCCGGTGCTGGATCGTCAGTTTGGCAGCGTTCATACGGTGGAACCCGACGTCGTCAAGCTCGGGGTCTCCCGCGGCTCCCTGGTGAGATTTCTCAATCTGCCGATGGAAACGATCCGCCGGCGTGCAAACCGCCTGATCAAGCAAGGCGTCCTCGAGGAAAGGCCGGATGGCCTCATCGTGTCGCAGGGAAATCAATTCCGGTTCGGCAACAACCACGAACTTCAGCGCAAGAACATCGTTTTTGTCAGGAAGCTGTTGAGAGATCTGGCCCGGGCCGGCGTGTGCAGCGCGGACGACCTGTCGGGCATTGACAGCGAGGCTCCGGAACCTGCTGCCGGTCGCTGAAACGCGATCAGGAGGCCCCGGCGTTGCACCCGGTTTTGGTTTGGCTGAACAGCACCTGACGCAGTGCGGCAAGCGCTACGCCGTCCGCGCGACCGGATTCCATCCGCGCGGCCGGTTCGGCTGCGCCGCGTCCGGTTCCTGCCGCTCCCTCATCAGCATCGCCCTGATCTCCGCCGCCGGCTTCGGCGGGCTGAACAGGTAGCCCTGCATTTCCGAACAGCCGAGTTCGCGTAGCAGCTCGCGCTGCGTTTCGGTCTCGACGCCTTCGGCGGTGGTGGTCATGTGGCGTTCGGCGGCGATGTTCACCACCGCCTGCACGATGCAGGACGAGCCTTCCGGCTCGGCGATGTCGGTGATGAAGCAGCGGTCGATCTTGATCTTGTCGAACGGGAAGCGCTGCAGGTAGCTCAGCGAGGAATAGCCGGTGCCGAAATCGTCGAGCGCGATCCGCACGCCGATGGCGCGCAGATCGTGCAGCACGGCAAGCGCCGCCTCGTCGTCGCGGATCAGCACGGCCTCGGTGATCTCGAGCTCGAGCCGGTCCGCGGCAAGGCCGGAGCTGGCCAGCGCCGCCATCACCTTCAGCGCCAGCGTGCCGCTCCTGAACTGGATCGGCGAGACGTTGACCGCCAGTCGGGTGTCACCGGGCCAGCTTGCGGCTTCCTTGCAGGCGGTGTTCAGCACCCATTCGCCGAGCTGGTTGATCAGGCCGGTGTCCTCGGCGAGCGGGATGAACTCGGCCGGCGAGATCATGCCGCGCTGCGGGTGGCGCCAGCGCACCAGGGCCTCGCAGCCGCTGATGGCGCCGGTCTGCAGCCCGACGCAGGGCTGATAATGCACCTCAAAACCGCCGTCCGTGAGCGCCTGGCGCAAATCCACCTCCAGGCTGCGACGGGCGCGGACCTCGGCTTCCATGCCGGTTTCGAAGAAACGGTAGGTGCGGCGGCCGGCGGCCTTGGCGGCATACATCGCCAGATCCGCGTTCTTCAGAATGCGGTCGATGTCGGCGCCGTCGCGCGGCGCCATCGCAATGCCGATGCTGGCGTCCGTGGTCAACTGGTGACCGAGGCATTGGTAGGGCGAGCGGATCGCCTCGAAGATGCGGCCGACGAGGACTCTGACGTCGTCGGTATTCGCAATCCCGGTCTGGAGGATGGCGAATTCGTCACCGCCGAGCCTCGCTACGAAATCGGATTTTCGCAGGCAGCCGGCGAGACTTGTCGCGACCGCTTTCAATAGCGCGTCGCCGATCATGTGGCCGAGCGAATCGTTGACGCTCTTGAACTCGTCGATGTCGATATAGAGCACCGCCAGTTGCCGGTCCGGCGTCGCCTCGGAAAGTTCGCGCTTGAGCCGTTCGTGGAACAATGTGCGGTTCGGCAAGTCGGTCAGCGCGTCGTAATGGGCAAGGTGGGTGATGCGCTCCTCGGCGCGGCGACGTTCGGTGATGTCCTCATGGGTTGCCAGCCAGCCGCCACCGGGCACCGGCTCGTTGACGACCTGGATCGAGCGGCCGTCCGGCGTCGTGATCACCATGGCGTTGCGTTTCGTGATGTCGCGCAGCACCGAACCGATGTAGGGATCGATGTCGCCGACGAACGAGCCGCTATCCCTGCGGTGGGCGATCACCTCGCGGAAGCTGCAGCCGGGCTTCACGACGTCGGCCGAGAGGCCGTACATGTCGAGATAGCGCTTGTTGCAGATCACGAGCTTCTGGTCGGCGTCGAACAGCAGCAGGCCCTGCGTCATGTTGTTGACGGCGGTGTCAAGCCGCTGCTTTTCCAGCGACAGACGCTGCTTGGACGCGCGATGCTGCTGCGAAAGCTTGCGGACGATGAGAAACAGCAGTGCGGTGATCGCCAGCACGGCGAGCGCGGTAACCGCGACCAGGATGGCGATCTGCTCGCGCCAATCGGCCAGCGCCGCCGATGCCGGCGTGGAGGCAACGATCACAACCGGGAAATTCGTCAGCATGCGTGAGGCGATCAACCGGTCCTGGCCGTCGAACGGGCTGGTCAGGCGGGTAGTGGTGCGCGACTGCTCGAAGATGCGCCGCTGCGTGGCCGGTCCGGTCCTGAAATTGTTGCCGATCAGTTCCGCCATGTTCGGGTAGCGGGCCAGCAGCGTTCCGTCGGCGTGGTGCATGGCGATGGTGGCGCCGGGCCCGAGCGCCACGGTCGCGAAGAACCTTTCGAAATTGGCCGGCTCGATGCCGCGGCCTACGGCGCCGAGGAATTCGCCCTTCGGCCCGGTGATCTTGCGGGCGATTACCGTGGTCCAGGCGCCGGTAATGCGACTGTGCACGGGCTCGACCAGCATGTCCGGCGAATCCGGGCTGGACTTGAAAGTCTTGAAGTAGGGGCGGTCCGCCACATTGACCGTGGGCAGCGGCCAGGCGGCCGACGAGTTGATCAGGTTTCCTTCGGCGTCGAACACGTTGACGGCGCCGACATAGGACAGCGCGTCGATCTTGGATTTCAGCATCAGGTGGATGTGATGGCCGGACATCCGCCGCTTGTAGTTCTCGACGGTCGAAATTCCATTCGCGCGCATGAAGGCGATCAGGTCCTTCTGCACGACCTGAAAGTCTTCCAATTGCTGATCGAAATGGCGGGCGAGCAGCAGCACGGTGTTTTCCAGCTCGCGTTCGCTGTTGCGCAGCGCGCGCTCGCGGAAATTGCCGGCCATGAGGGTGGCGCCGACGGCGATGGCGGCGATCAGGAGCGCGCCGCCGAAGATCAGCCAGCGTATCGGTTCACCGCGAAATGCGGAGGTCATCCTGAAAGAAGTCGTGGCCGTCAAAGTCATTGAACGCAATCGCCGCCGGGTAAGGAAGTCCGGAAGCGCGCTCTCGCGCACTCTCCCGGCACCCGACAGCGATATCGCTTCGGAATGGAGCTGGCGTTAGGAAGCTTGGTAAACAGAGTGTTATCCGGTGGCGACGTGCGCCGCCCTCAATCACAGCGGATCGCGGCACGGGGATGGAACCGCCGCGGCACTCCCCGCGGCTCACCGCCCGGCGCGATAATGCCCGGACTTGCCGCCGATCTTCTCGACGAGATGAATGCCTTCGATGCGAACCCCGCGCTCGACCGCCTTGATCATGTCGTAGATCGTGAGACACGCGACCGACACCGCCGTCAGCGCCTCCATCTCGACGCCCGTCGGCCCGGTGACCTTGACGGTGGCGCGGACGACGCAGCCGGGCAGCTTCTTGTCGGGCTCGATGTCGAGGGTGACCTTTGACAGCGCCAGCGGGTGGCACAGCGGGATCAGCTCCGAGGTGCGCTTGGCGGCCATGATGCCGGCAATGCGGGCCGTGCCCAGCACGTCGCCCTTCTTGGCGTTGCCGGAAACGATCAGGTCGAGCGTCGCCCTGGTCATGATCACGCGGCCTTCGGCCACCGCCGTGCGCTCGGTCGCCGCCTTGGCCGAGACGTCCACCATCCTTGCTTCGCCCGACGCGTCGATATGGGTCAGCGCGGTGCCTGGCTCGGAAGCTCGTTGCTTGGAAGATCTGCCGGCCATCCGTCAGCCGGTCCCGGTGGCGCGCGGGCGATCGGCACGCGTCAGCAAGGCGCGGGTGGCCGCGGTGACGTCCTGCTGCCGCATCAGGCTTTCGCCGACGAGGAAGGTTGACATGCCGACGCGCTCGAGCCGCGCGAGATCGTCCGGCGTGAAGATGCCGCTTTCGCCGACCATCAGGCGGTCCTTCGGAATCAGCGGCGCCAGCGCCTCGCTGGTCGCCAGCGTGGTCTCGAAGGTACGCAAATTGCGGTTGTTGACGCCGATCATCGGCGAGCGGAGTTTTAGCGCGCGATCGAGCTCGGCGCGGTCGTGGATCTCGATCAGCACGTCCATGCCGAGCGCGATCGCCGCGTCCTCGATGTCTTTCGCGGCCGTGTCGTCGAGCGCGGCCATGATGATCAGGATGCAGTCCGCGCCGTGGGCGCGCGCCTCCACGACCTGATACGTGTCGAACAAAAAGTCCTTGCGCAGCACGGGCAAGTTCGTCGCGGCGCGCGCCGCCACCATGAAATCGAGATGGCCCTGGAACGAGGGGGCGTCCGTCAACACCGACAGGCAGGCCGCGCCGCCGGCCTCATAGGCCTTGGCAAGCGCGGGCGGATCGAAATCGGCGCGAATCAGCCCCTTGGACGGCGAGGCCTTTTTTACCTCGGCGATCAGCGCATACGCGCCGCGCGAGATTTTTTCGCGGATCGCGCGCACAAAGCCGCGCGGCGGCGAAGCGGTCTTGGCGCGGGCCTCGATCTCGGACAGCGGATGCGCCTGCTTCGCCGCGGCGATTTCCTCGCGCTTGTAGGCTTCGATCCTGGTCAGGATATCGGACATTGGCGATGCTCCCAGCGATCAGCCCCGCGAGACCGCGATCAGATGTTTCAGCCGCGCCGCCGCCGCGCCGCTGTCCAGCGATTTGGCGCCGAGCGCGACGCCTTCCCTGAGGTCGGCGGCACGGCCGGCGACGATCAGCGCCGCGGCGGCATTCAACAGCGCGACGTCGCGGTAAGGCCCCGGCTGGCCGTTGAGAACGCCTTGCAAAGCCACCGCATTGGCGTCCGCGTCGCCGCCCTTCAGCGCCTCGCCGCTGCAACACTCGAAGCCCGCGTCCTGCGGCTTCACCTCGAATGTGGTGATCTCGCCGTTGTGAAGGCTGGCGACATAACTCGGCCCGGTGAGGGTGATTTCATCGAGCCCGTCAGAGCCGTGCACGACCCAGACGGAGTCGGAGCCGAGGTTCTTCAACACCTGCGCCAGTGGCTGCACCCAGTGCCGCGAAAACACGCCGACCATCTGCCGCTTGACGCCGGCCGGATTGGACAGCGGGCCGAGCAGGTTGAAGATGGTGCGGGTGGCGAGTTCGACCCGGGTCGGGCCGACGTTCTTCATCGCCGGATGATGCGCCGGCGCGAACATGAAGCCGATGCCGGCTTCGGCCACGCAGCGGCCGACCTGGTCGGGGGTGAGGTCGATCTTGACGCCGAGCGACGCCAGCACGTCGGCCGCGCCCGAGCGCGACGACAGCGCGCGGTTGCCATGCTTGGCGACCGGCACGCCGGCACCCGCGACGATGAAGGCCGCGCAGGTCGAGACGTTGACCGAACCGGAGCCGTCGCCGCCGGTGCCGACGACGTCGATCGCCTCGTCGGGCGCCTTGACGCGCAGCATCTTGCCGCGCATCGCCGACACCGCGCCGGTGATCTCGTCCACGGTTTCGCCGCGGACCCTGAGCGCCATCAACAGCCCGCCCATCTGCGAGGGCGTAGCCTCGCCGGACATCATGGCGTCGAACGCAGAGGCCGATTCCTCACGCGACAGCGTCGCGCCGGTGGCGACTTTTCCGATGATAGATTTCAGGTCGTCCATCGCGTGCGCCTTCAGGATTGTCAGTTGTTGGCGCCCGTCGCCTGCGCGAAGGCGGCCTGGTTGATGGAGGTGCCGATCTGGGATTCGATCTTGCTGACATATTGCGCGACCTGTTCGTCGGAGAGACCGCGCTGCAGCGTGTCCTTCAACCGCTTCAACTCCTCGGAGGAGGCTTCGACCTCCGGTACGGTGATGTCGGTGACGCGGAACACGATCCACTCGCTGCCGCCGGCCGCCGACGTCTGCCCGACGCCGTCCTTTGGCGTGCGGAACGCGGCGGTGACGGCGGAGGAGGGAACGCCGGAGAGCGACGCGTCGCGGCGGAAGCCGGTCGCGGTCTCGACCTTCGATCCGACGGCCATCGCCTCGGCGGCAAGCGTCGCGCCCTGCTCGACCTTCTTGACCATGTCGGCCGCCATCGTCTTCAGCCTGCTCGAAATCTGGTCCTCCCGCCATTTCGCCTCGACCTGGGCGCGGACCTCGTCGAGCGGGCGTTCGCGCGAGGGCGTGATGCCGAGTACGTCGTACCAGGCATAGCCGCCGGCGAACTGGATCGGTTCGTTGTCGACGCCGACGTCGCTGGTGAAGGCCTGCGAGACCACGTCAAGGCCGCGCGGGATGTTGCTGACGGGCTGGCCATCGGGCTTGCGTCCGGAGCGGTCGACGGCGTCGATGGTGACCGCGGTCAGGCCGAGCTTTTGCGAGGCCTCCACCACATTGGCGCCGCCGGAACGCTCGTCTTCCATCTTGTTCTGAATCTCGTTGACTTTGACGCGCGCGCGCTCGGTCGCGAGTTCCTTCTTTATCTGCGCAGCGACGCTTTCATAGGTCGGCGTCGTGCCCGGCTCGATCTTGCCGATCTTGACCAGCGCCACGCCGAACTGGCCCTTGATCGGCTGGCTGACTTCGCCCGACGGCAGCGAAAACGCCGCGTCCGCAATCGCCGGATCGATGATTGCGCTTTTCGCGATCAGGCCGAGGTCGACGTCGGCCAGGTTGAGATCGCGCTCCTTGGCGATGTCGTCGAACGAGGTGCCCGAGGCGATGCGCCCGCGCGCCGCCTGGGCATCGGCTTCGTTGGGGAACACCATCTGCGAGACTTCGCGCTTTTCCGGCGTGCCGAGCCGCTGACGGTTCTGTTCGAAAACTTTCTTGGCATCCTCATCCGAAACCTCGGTCCATTTGCCGATCTCTTCCGGGCTGATAACGACAAAGGACAGCTTGCGGTATTCAGGCGCGCGGAACTGGGTCTTGCGTTCCTCGAAATAGGCGGCCAGCACCTCGGGCGAGGGCGGTTCGATGGTGCCGGCTTGCGCAGCGTCGAGCTTGACGTATTCCATCGAGCGCTGCTCGTTCTGGAAACGGGTCATGGCGTCGAGCAGGACCTTGGATGGCTCTACGCCGGCCGAGATGGTGTTGGTAATCTGGCGCCGCAGGCCGAGGCGGCGCTGCTCGTTGAGATAGCGCTGCTCGGTATAGCCGTACTGGCGGATCGTGGCCTGGAAACGCGCGGCATCGAACTTGCCGCCCAATCCCTTGAAATTGGGATCGTTGTAGATCAGCCGCATGGTTTCTTCCTGCGACTGGGCGAGCCCCATGCGGCGCGCTTCCTCATCGAGCGCGGCCTCGGCGATGGTCTGCTGCAGCACCTGGCGGTCGAGCCCGAAGGCGCGGGCCTGCTCGGAAGTCAGCGGACGGCCAAAGCTGCGGCCGAGCTGCTGCAGCCGTTCGGTGTAGATCTGGCGGAACTGCTCGGTCGAAATCTCGGTCTTGCCGATCTTGGCGAGCGCCGACTGGCCGAACCCCTTGAAGATGTCGGCAATGCCCCAAACCGCGAAACTGACAATCAAAACGCCCATCACGGTGGCCATGACGATCTTGCCGAGCCAGTTTGATGAGGCTTTCCGAATTCCTCGAAGCATGGGTCCAACTTGTTTTAAAAGGAGAGGGGAACCGGGTCGTGTCCGGCGGGAGTTCGGATCCGTTCAGGATCGACTTCCGCAACAGGGCGTCACCGAGTTGAAATCGCATCATAAAGTGGCAGCGTTCCCGTCGCAACCTCGCTCCTGCGGACGATTTGAAGCGGTTAACGGGCAAAGGGCATCTGGAACTGGCGGCAAGCCTCTGCTAGCGCATGCATAACGACATTTGCGGGGATAGACGACATGACCGACACCATCCGGCCGCTGATCGCCGGCAACTGGAAAATGAACGGCCTGAAATCCTCCCTGGCCGAGTTCGAAGCCATGATCGCGGGTGCCGGCGCCCTGGCCGGCAAGGCCGACCTGCTGGTCTGCCCACCGGCCACGCTGATTGCCGGATTTGCCGATCGGGCGCGGGGCTCGAAACTCGCCGTCGGCGCCGAGGACTGCCACCCGAAGGCCTCGGGCGCCCATACCGGCGATATTTCGGCGGAAATGCTGGCGGACGCCGGCGCCAGCGCCGTCATCGTCGGGCATTCGGAGCGACGCGCCGACCATGGCGAGACCGACGCGCTGGTGCGCCAGAAGGCGGAAGCCGCGTGGCGGGCCGGGCTCTTCGCGATCGTCTGCATCGGCGAGACGAGGGCGCAGCGCGATGCCGGCCAGACGCTGGATATCTGCGGCGGCCAGCTTGCGGGCTCGCTGCCGGACGGCGCGACGGCGGCCAATCTGGTCGTGGCCTACGAGCCGGTCTGGGCGATCGGTACCGGGCTGACGCCGACGCCCGAGGATGTCGAGCAGGTTCATCGGTTTATCCGCGGCGTTCTCACCGACCGATTCAAGGCGGAAGGCGGCAAGATCCGGATCCTCTACGGCGGCTCGGTAAAACCTTCCAACGCGAAAGAGCTGATGGCGGTGACCGACGTCAACGGCGCGCTGGTCGGTGGGGCCAGCCTGAAGGCTGTGGATTTTCTGGCGATCGCAGAAGCCTGCTAGCTCCCGCTTTGCAGCCACAAAACAACGGTTGCTGCTGCAAAACCACGTCCAGTTTCAACGGCCTATGCAAGCGGGGTGATCCAAAACAGGAAACCTTTCGTTCGACATTCATTCTTGTTGAGGCAGCCAGAATCAAAATCAGCCTGCCATAACCCAGCGCGGGAGTGTCGAAACGTGGGCGGCCGCCAAATCCGCAATCTCGTGATCGTGCTGGGCGATCAGCTTGACGCGACTTCCGCAGCTTTCGATGGCTTCGACAGCGATTGCGACGCCGTGCTGCAGATGGAGGTCAGGCAAGAAGCGAGCTACGTGCCGCAGCACAAGCTCCGGCTGGCCTATTTCTTCTCTTCGATGCGGCACTTCCACGAAGAGCTCAGCGCGCTGGGAATCAGGAGCTTCTACGTCCGGATCGACGATCCCTCAAATACGGGCAGCCTGGAAGGCGAGATCGCGCGTTTCCAGGCCGCCTTGCAGCCGCAAGCCTGCGTCATTCTCGAACCCGGCGACTGGCGGGTCGCGGAGAAGCTGCGAACGCTGCCGCGACCGCCGCAGATTCGAGCTGATCGGCATTTCCTGTGCGGGAGCGACGAGTTCAAAGAGTTCTGCGATCGCCATCCCAGGCCGGTCATGGAGACGTTCTATCGCTTCATGCGCAGGAAGCTGAGAATTCTGGTCGACGATGACGACAATCCCGTCGGCGGCGCCTGGAATTTCGACGCGGAGAATCGAAAGTCATTCGGCCTGCGCGAGCGACCGCAGTTCGAACCGCTTCCGAAGTTCGACCCTGATCAGACGACACGCGACGTGATCGATACCGTCAAAAAACTTTTTCCGGACAGTCCGGGCCGGATCGAAAGTTTCAATCTGCCGGTGACGCGAACGCAGGCGCGGACCGCGCTGGAAAATTTCGTCACGCACCGGCTCCCGCAATTCGGCACCTATCAGGACGCCATGCGCGGGGGAGAGCCCTTTCTGTACCACTCCGTGCTGTCCGGTCCGCTGAACCTGCATGTTCTCGATCCCCGGGAAGTCATCGACCAGGTTCTCGATCGTGGCGCCACGGCGCCGCTCAACGCGATCGAG
Source organism: uncultured Bradyrhizobium sp. (assembly GCA_964609175.1). Lineage (GTDB taxonomy): Bacteria > Pseudomonadota > Alphaproteobacteria > Rhizobiales > Xanthobacteraceae > Bradyrhizobium. The sequence goes on along the minus strand of CAZSRR010000024.1, from coordinate 57,416 downwards.
GGGTTTGTCAGGCAGATCGCGGGCTGGCGGGAATTCGTCCGCGGAATCTATTGGCGGCGGATGCCCGAATACGCCCACGAGAACGCGTTGGAGGCGCATCTGCCGATGCCAGGATTCTACTGGACCGGCGACACTGAGATGCGATGCCTGTCGGAAGCGATCGGCCACACCATCGACCACGCCTACGCCCACCACATCGAACGTCTGATGGTGCTGGGATTGTTCGCGCTCCTGCTGGGCGTCCGGCCCTACGACGTCCATCTCTGGCACATGTCGATGTTCTGGGACGCGATCGACTGGGTCTCGCTGCCGAACACGCTGGGCATGAGCCAGCATGGCGACGGCGGCGTGGTCGGCACAAAGCCCTATGCCGCATCGGGCAATTACATCAACCGCATGAGCAATCACTGTCGAAATTGCCGTTACGATCCCAAATTGGCTGTTGGCGAGAACGCATGTCCTTTTACGACGTTGTATTGGGATTTTCTGGCGCGCAACCGACGGCACCTTGGTTCAAACATTCGAATGAAATACCAATACGTCAATCTTGACCGTAAGGACGCGGGCGAGTTGCGCTCGATCCGGCGACAGGCGAGCCAGGTTTCGGCAAGATTGTTGTGAGTTCTTTCCTACGACTGATCGTTCTGCAGCCGCTTCCAGTAGATCAACGTGCCGGTAAGGCCGCCCTGCGGTTTCAGCGCATAGTCCGGAATTAATCCCGTGAGCTTGAATCCCATCCGCTCGTAAAGTCCGGCCGCGCCCTCGTCCTCGGCGGTATCGAGCACCAATAGCCAGCGTCCGTGCGCGCTCGCCATACGCTCGGCTTCGCGCAGCAGCGCGGTAGCGATGCCGCGGTGGCGGTGGCTGATGCGCGTCATCATCTTTGCGATCTCGGCGCGGTGCGGCTGGTTCGGCGGCAGGTCCAGCAGCAATGTGACGGTGCCGACCAGGTCGTCGCCATCGAAGGCGCCGAGGATGATCCGCTCGCCACGGTCAGCGGCGGCGAGCGAATTCGTCCAGAATTTTGCTGCATCCTCCAGCGACAGCGGATCCATGAAGCTGACCGAGCCGCCATGCGCGACCGTCTCGATCAGCATGTCACTGAGCGCGGCGAAGATATCCGGAGAGGGTTTCAGTGCCTTGATCTGGATGTCGGCCATGAAGCATCAACTCCGCGCCAAGGCGACGACATAGGTGCAGGGCGCGGCGCTCTCGTTGGCGAACGTCACTTCCGCGGGCGGGCCGAAGCCGAGGCAGTCGCCGGCCTTCAGTTCGTGGCGCTCGCCGCCATCGGTGAGGACAAGCGCGCCTGACAGGACCCAAAGCACCTGTCGGATGCGGGCATAAGAGGAGGCGGGCAGCGTCACGCGCTGCTTCGCCGGCATCTCGACCTTGATCAGCTCGACGGGGTGATCCGGCTGGCTAAAAACCTGCGTGCGCAGATAGCCGGTCTCGGGATCGCGCCACGCCGGTTGATCGGAAGCGCGGGAAAGCCGGTCGCCATGGCCTTCCGCGCGCAGCATCAACCCGGCGAGGGTGAGGTCGAAGGCGCTGGCGAGCCGCACCAGCACCACCGCGGTCGGGCTGGCCTCGGCGCGCTCGATCTTGCTGATGGTCGCCTTGGAAACCCCCGAGCGCTCGGCGAGGTCGGCCAGCGACCAGCCGCGGCTGTCGCGTTCGAGCCGCAGGCGCTGGGCGAGGCGGGTGCTCAAATCGTCTATTAAAGTATTCATTTGTCTATTATAGGAGAATTCATCGCGACCTCAAGTCCCGGACCTATGGATCGAGGAGGCCGGGAAACGGCCTTGCCGTCACGCCTGCGGCAATTATCTCCCCATCGGCGGTTGGGGGTGACAATGCCCCGTCCAATCGTGTAACACCGCGCAACTTCAGGAAAACCCGCAAGCCCTTGCTGCAGCCCAAGCCCGGCGCTCTTGGCTTGTGACGGAAGGTTTGAGATGCAGACCGTCATCATCGTCATCCACCTCATGATCGTCACCGTGCTGATCGGCGCGGTGCTGCTGCAGAAATCGGAAGGCGGTGGCCTCGGCATGGGCGGCGGCGCCGGTTTCATGTCGAGCCGCGGCACGGCGAACCTGCTGACGCGAACCACGGCGGTCCTGGCGGGGTTCTTCTTTGTCACCAGCATGGCGCTGGCCTGGCTCGCCGGCGTCGACCGCAAGCCCGCGTCGATTCTCGGCACCGCGCCGGCCACGCAGTCCCAGCCGGGCGGTGCGACGCCGATCGCCCCGCCGACCTCTGGCGGCGTGCTCGATACCTTGAAGAAGGTGGACGAGCAGCAGGCGCCGTCCGGTCCGCAGGCGCCGCGTTCGCAATAAAGCATTGTGGCCATGCAGGATGGCGGCGGCCTGCCATCCTGCGTCAGAATTTTCCATCAATGCGTTGAAATCGCTTTCAATTTAACGTCACCCACAGCCCGGCAAAATGTTTGCCCGCGGACGCGATTCGTTTTGGAGAATCGGGGCAGTGGCCTTAAAGGTAGGCTCCCATGGCGCGGTACATATTCATCACCGGCGGCGTGGTTTCTTCGCTCGGAAAGGGTCTGGCTTCAGCGGCACTCGGTGCCCTGCTGCAGGCCCGCGGGTACAAGGTCCGTCTCCGAAAGCTCGACCCCTATCTCAATCTCGATCCCGGAACGATGTCGCCGTATCAGCACGGCGAAGTGTTCGTGACCGATGACGGCGCCGAGACCGATCTCGATCTCGGCCATTACGAACGCTTCACCGGGCGTCCGGCCACCAAGGCCGACAACATCACGACCGGACGGATCTATCAGGACATCATCACCAAGGAACGCCGCGGCGACTATCTCGGCGCGACCATCCAGGTGGTCCCGCACGTCACCAACGCAATCAAGGAATTCGTGCTCTCGGGCAACGATGACTACGATTTCGTGCTGGTGGAGATCGGCGGCACCGTCGGCGACATCGAGGGCCTGCCGTTCTTCGAGGCGATCCGCCAGCTGAAGAACGAATTGCCGCGGGACCACGCGGTGTACATCCATCTGACGCTGCTGCCGTACATTCCGAGCGCCGGGGAACTCAAGACAAAACCGACGCAGCATTCGGTGAAGGAACTGCGCTCGATCGGCATCCAGCCGGACATCCTGCTGTGCCGCACCGACCGCGAGATTCCGAAGGAAGAGCGCCGCAAGCTCGGCCTGTTCTGCAACGTGCGCGAAAGCGCCGTGATCGAGGCGCGCGACGTCGACAACATTTACGCCGTGCCGGAGGCCTATCACGCCGCCGGCCTCGACGACGAGGTGCTGGCCGCGTTTGGCATCCAGCCCAAGATTCCGCCGGCACTGCAGAGCTGGAACGTCATCAACGAGCGCGTCCGAAATCCGGAGGGCGCGGTGACCATTGCCATCGTAGGCAAATACACCGGCATGAAGGACGCCTACAAATCGCTGATCGAGGCGCTGTCGCATGGCGGCATCGCCAACAAGGTGAAGGTCAATCTCGACTGGATCGAGAGCGAAGTGTTCGAGAACGAGGATCCGGCGCCGTTTCTCGAACACGTCAACGGCATCCTGGTGCCTGGTGGCTTCGGCCAGCGCGGCGCCGAGGGCAAGATTCGCGCGGCGCAGTTCGCGCGCGAGCGCGACGTGCCGTATTTCGGCATCTGCTTCGGCATGCAGATGGCGGTCATCGAGGCGGCGCGAAACCTGGTCGGAATCGAGGATGCCAACTCCACCGAGTTCGGTCCGACCAAGGAGCCGCTGGTCGGCCTGATGACGGAGTGGCTTCGGGGCAATGAGCTGGAGAAGCGTTCGCAGGCCGGCGACCTCGGCGGCACCATGCGGCTTGGCGCGTACCCTGCGGCGCTGAAGCGCGGCAGCCGGGTGTCGGAAGTCTATGGCGGCGCGACCGAGATTTCGGAGCGCCACCGCCATCGCTACGAAGTCAACACCGCCTACAAGGATCGGCTCGAGCAGCACGGCCTGCGCTTCTCCGGGCTGTCGCCCGACGGCGTGCTGCCGGAGATCGTCGAATACGAGGACCATCCCTGGTTCATCGGCGTGCAATTCCACCCCGAACTGAAGTCGCGCCCGTTCGAACCGCACCCGCTGTTTGCGTCGTTCATCCAGGCGGCGGCCAAGCAGAGCCGGCTGGTCTAGTCCAACGGGCGCACCCGCCCCTCGAGGGACCGCCGCGCGATGATGCGTATGTGAGGAGGGAGAAGGGCTGGGCAACGTGGACCGCGATTTCCTGATCGACCTGTTCGCCGATTTCGGTCCCGTCACCATCCGCAAAATGTTCTCCGGATTCGGCATCTCCGCCGATGGCGTCAACTTTGCGCTCGCGCTGCGGGCCGGGCTGTTCTTTCGCGCTGACGAGCAGACCATTCCGCAGTTCGAGGCGGAGGGGTCGCAGCCGTTCCAATATCAGACGCGCGCCAAAACCGTGACCGTGAAGTCGTACTGGCAATTGCCGGCGCGGCTGTTCGACGATTCCGAGGAACTGGCGGCCTGGGCGCGGGCGGCGCTAGCGGCAGCGCAGCGCGCCGCGTTGCGCAAGCGGCCGAGGGCGCGCAAGGCGGTGAAGAAGGCGAAGGTCGCGACGAAGGCTACGAAGAAGCCAGCCGCCGAGAAGACCGCGACCAAGAAGACGCCTAAGCCGAGCAAAAGGTCGCGATCCTGAACGAGCTGCCAGGAAAGGTTGTGCCAAGAGCCACCGCTTCGCGCCTCCTCACCATGACGAGGCGCGAGATCAAGCCACCTGGCTGTGGGCCTCGGCGACGTATTCGGGATCGGCTTCGCAGATCACGCGGTTACGGCCGCTGCGCTTGGCGGCATAGAGGCAGACGTCGGCGCGATCGATCAGCGAGTCTGCGGTGTCGTCCGGCTTCAGCATGGCCACGCCGACCGAGATGGTGACGCGGCCGAGGATCTCGCCGGTGGACTTCTTCTTCAATTCCTTTGCCATCACGGCGCGGCGGATGTGGTCGGCCACCGAAACCGCCCGGGGCAGGGCCGTGGCCGGCAGCACGACCACGAACTCCTCGCCGCCGTAGCGGGCGGTGATGTCCTGGCCCTTGATGCTCTGCTTCAACGACATCGCCACCAGCCGCAGCACCTGGTCGCCGGTGAGATGGCCATAGGAGTCGTTGAACGATTTGAAATGGTCGATGTCGAACAGCAAGAGCGACAGCGGTTCGCCGCCGGTCTGCGCGGTCCGCACCGCCAGCTCGATCGAACGGTCGAAATATTTGCGGTTGCCGAGGCCGGTGAGCGGATCGGTGAGGCTCTCGGTGCGGATCGCCTCCAGGCTGTGCTGCAGGTTGCCGATCTCGCTCTTCGACAGCGCGAGGCGGTTTTCCAGGGTCTTGTTGGCCTGCTGCATTTCGCGTGTGGATTTCAGCAGGCCGTCGACGACGGCCTTGATCTGATCGCGATCCTTCGCGGTGCGCAGCTTCTCGCTGGCGCCGTCGAGCCTGGCGTCGTAGGTCCGCGACATGCCGAGCGCATCGACGATCAGGCCCATCACGTCATCGATTTCGCCGATCACGCGCGCGCCGACCTTGTCGATACGGTCGGACGCCTTGATGTGGGAGAGATGGTTTTCGTAGATCTGCTCGAGATCGGCTTCGCTCAGTTTGCCGTTGCGCTCCAGCGTCTCGTTGATGGTCTTGTTGAGGGAAGCGTTGTATCCGGTCGCGTAGACATACCAGATTTCATAGTTGCGCGGGACAGCGGTGTGCTGCAGGGATCTGATCTGCTGCAGCGCTCGCTCGGCCAACGCCAGCGAGCGTTCGTGTTCGTCCAGCAGCTTGACCACTGATCCGTCCCCAAAATCGCGCAGTGCCGCTCGTTGCCGCGCCGCAATAATTAAATTATAGCGTGCAGGTTAGGGGATGATCATAAACGGCCGGTAAACGGTTCCGGCCGCGCCTTGCCGCCCGGTTCAGACGCGCGCGCGAACTGGCCGCAGCAGGAATGCCGGAAGATGCGAGTGATCGCCGGGCTCCGATTCGAGCTCGCGCTGGGGGCGGCGCGGCTCCGGGCGGCCAATCGAGGGCACACGCGAGGGCTGCGCCGCGACTGGCGGCGTGAAGGCAGCCGGCTGCGGTGCGGAGCGGCCGTTACCCTTGGCAGGCCGCGGCTCGCGTTCGCTGCGCTTGTCGGCGCCGCGTGCAGGCCGCGGTTCACGCTCGCGCCGCGGTTTGCGGCCGCCGCGCGAACCCTCGCGCGAACGGTGCTCGCGCGGTTGGTCGCCCTGGTCGGAAGATTCCGAAGGCACGGCATAATCGCCTTCAGCGGGAGGAATCGCCTTGCCGATCAGCCGTTCGATCGCGGCGATCGACTTGCTGTCGAGCGAGGTGACGATCGAGATCGCGGTGCCGGCACGTCCGGCACGCCCGGTGCGGCCGATGCGATGCACGTAGTCGTCGGCATGATGCGGGACGTCGAAATTGAAGACGTGGCTGACGGCGGGAATGTCGAGGCCGCGGGCGGCGACATCGGAGGCGACCAGCAGCGGAATCTCGCCCTTGCGGAACTGATCGAGCGCTGCCGTGCGCGCCGACTGGTCCATGTCGCCATGCAGCGCGCCGACGCTGAAGCCGTGCTTCTGCAGCGACTTGTAGACGATGGCCACTTCGCGCTTGCGGTTGCAGAAGATGATCGCGTTGTTGAGATCCTTGGCGTCGCGCAACAGGCGGCGAAGCAGCTCACGCTTGTCGTGCGCCTCGCGGCCGCAGCGGACCTGGAACTGCGATACGCCAGTCGCGGTCGTGGCAGGCTTTGCGACTTCGATGCGCTCGGGATTGTGCAGGAAGGTCTCGGAGATGCGGCTGATTTCCGGCGGCATCGTCGCGGTGAAGAACAGGGTCTGGCGCGTGAACGGCACCAGCTTGCAGATGCGTTCGATGTCGGGGATGAAGCCCATGTCCAGCATGCGGTCGGCTTCATCGATGACGAGGAGCTCGACGCCGGTGAGCAAGAGACCGCCGCGTTCGGTGTGGTCGAGCAGTCGGCCAGGGGTGGCGATCAGGACGTCGACGCCGCGGGTGAGTTTTGAGTCCTGGTCGCCGAAGGAGACGCCGCCGATCAGAAGCGCGACGTTGAGTTTCTGGCCGGCGCCGTATTTGTCGAAATTCTCTTTGACCTGGGCCGCGAGTTCGCGGGTCGGCTCCAGGATCAGGGTGCGGGGCATTCGTGCCCGGGCGCGGCCCTTTTCCAGCATTGTCAGCATCGGCAGGACGAAAGCCGCGGTCTTGCCGGTGCCGGTCTGGGCGATGCCGAGCACGTCGCGGCGGGCGAGGACGTGGGGGATCGCCTGTTCCTGGATGGGGGTGGGAGTAGTGTATCCGCTGGCCGCAACAGCGGCGAGAACCTTATCGGAAAGGCCGAGATTGGAAAAAGACATTGAGCCTCTAGTCGACACCGCCGTTCGGAATCGAGGGTAAAAAGGCTGTCGCGTTTTGCCCCGAAACGGCGCGCTCTAGAAAAGCTGGGGGCTCTGACTGACGCAGACGAGCGGCTAACCTTGGGGAATCGCTTTTCGATCCAAGGCCGCATTAAGCGCGAACATAGGGTCGAAATGGCCAAAGTCAATCTTGGAACGGGCTCAAAGGCCGAAAAGCCTTAATGTTTTCGCACAAATAACCGCCAAGCCTGTCATTTGCCGGTCAAATATGCCGATGCCGCGGGGTGCTCTCGCAGGCCTTGCTGCGGCTGCTGCGGACTGCTTGAACCGCTCTGCGGGACATGCCGACTACGTCATGAAACGGCCGCAGCTTGCGGATTTGTCGTGCCGGGGGAACTTCGATGAGGCCTTGGATTTCCAGGTGGTTGGCAGCGGCTGCGATGGCGGTCGCGTTCGCGATATCGGCCGTGCCCGCGCAAGCGGCAAAGCGCGTGGCGCTGGTGGTCGGCAACAACGACTACCGCAACGTGCCCAAGCTGCAGAAGGCGGTCAACGACGCCCGCACCATGGGCGACACGCTCAAGCAGCTCGGCTTCACCGTGATGGTGGCGGAAAACCAGAATCGTCAGGCGTTCAGCCAGACGCTGCTGGCCTTCGACAAGGCGGTCGAGGCCGGCGACACCGCGTTCTTCTTCTACGCCGGCCACGGTTTTGAGATCGCCGGCCAGAATTTCCTGCTGCCGACCGACGTGCCGGCGGCAACCGAAGGCCAGGAGGAGCTGGTGCGCGACGCCTCCGTGCTTGCCGACCGCATCATCGAGCGGCTGCAGAACCGCAAGGTGCGCACCGCCATCCTGGTGTTCGATGCCTGCCGCAACAACCCGTTCGAGCGCGCCGGCACCCGCGCGGTCGCCGGCGGCGGCGGCCTCGCGCCGATGACGCAACTGCCGGAAGGCGTGTTCTCGATCTTCTCCGCCGGTCCGCGACAGACCGCGCTGGATAGGTTGTCCAATGACGACGCCAATCCCAATTCGGTGTTCACGCGCACTTTCGCCAAGGAGCTGATGCAGCCCGGCGTCAACCTGGTCCAGGTCGCGCAGCGCACGCGGCGATCCGTCAGCGAACTGGCCGAGACGGTCCGCCACAAGCAGATCCCGGTCTATTTCGACCAGATGGTCGACGACGTGTTTCTCAACGGCATCTCGAAGGGCCCGCCGGAAGCGTCGATGAAGCCGGCCGAGCCGGAGCAGAAGCTGGCGGCGCTGCCGCCGGTGCAACAGCTCAAGCCGCAGAACGATTCGGTCAACGCGCCGATCGCGATGTTCTCGCGCCACAATGGCGGCTGGACCGTCGTGTTCTCGATCGCCGACCCGACGCTCGGCATTTCCTGGCGGATGGGCGAGGCCGGCAACTTCCGCGAGACCGGCTTCATGGATACGCTCGACCCGCGCACCCGCAAGCGGATGCCGAACCCGTCGGTCGAACTGCCGGCGGACGCACCCGCCGGCATCATCCAGGTGCGCTATGTCGACACCAATGGCGAACTGCAGGGACCCTTCCCGATCAAGTTCGACCCCGAAGCCGCGCTGATCCGAGACCAGCGCAAGATCCTCGACATGACCGCCACCAGCTGGCTGTCGTTCCGCGAGTTCAACGGATTGCTGGTCTACTACACGCACCTGATGTCGTATCGCTGCGCGATCCGCGAGGTGCGCATCGGTATCGACTCTACGGTGCCCGACAAGGTGCTGAAGATGCCGCCCTGCGACATGCGTGAGCCGAGCGCGATCCCGCATGAGGCAACGCCGTATCTGAAACTCGCCCCCCAGACCAGGTCGGTCTCGGTTGAATTGACGTACCGCGACGGCAGCGTGTCGGAGATCAAAAGCTTCCGGCGCTGATCCTCTGGTTGCGTCGCTGCGGAGCCGTCGGCCCAGCCAATGACTATGGAGCCGAAAGCGCGCTTGCGGCGCGCGACGATTCTATGGGCGCATCCGTTGCACGTTGCGATCGAAGGTTGCCGACGTTCCCTTACGTCGCGCCCGCAGAATCGGGGGTGCCAGTGTGCACGAGGCGCGCCCCGGCTTGACGGACGGAGGGCAGGTAACGACCCCTCGATGCTCAGTGGCCCCTGGATTCGCTAAAATTTCCCCACGGATGGGTTGCAAGACCCAAATCGGCCTGAAATTGTTCACTAAATTGCCGCTTGTTGGTAACGATACTGAGGGGTTTTCGATCGGGCGTGCAGGGGGACGCACGGCCCGGAAAGTTTTTGGTCGAGTAAGGTGTGTGAATATGCGTATCTCAGGCGACCTCCCAAGGTCGGGTTCGACGGCCGCGTGGCCGCGTCCCTCGACATCGCGGCGCGTCTCTGCAAACGGGGTTGCTGGCCCGGCGTCCGATGTCTGACCTGACCGCTCCCGTCGTACGGTTGGGTTTCCCCGCCCTGATCGGCTCTTGGCCGCAATCGCGGCCCTGGCGCCTGTCTCTCGACCTGTACCCGGCGCTGGCCGCGGCCTCCCTGCCATGGTCGACGACGGCGGTTTCCGTGTTCATGGTGCTGTGGCTGATCGCGCTGCTTCCCACGATTCGCTGGCCGGTGTTTTTGGAGGCGTTGCGCGCGCCGGCAAGCTATCTGCCGCTGGTTTTTTTCGCTTTGGCGGGGGCCGGACTTTTATGGACCCAGGAAAGCTGGCCGGACGGGATTCGGGGGCTGGAGCCCGTGGTCAAGTTGCTGGCCATTCCTTTGCTGCTCTATCACTACCAACGATCCGAACGCGCGAATTGGGTGCTGCTCGCATTCCTGGCCGCCTGTGCCCTTCTCATGGGGGTGTCATGGGTGACGTATTTTGCTGACTGGAAGGTGCAGCCAGGCGGGCTCGCCGGCGTTCCGGTCCGAAACTACATCGATCAAAGCCACGAATTCGCGTTGTGCCTGTTCGTGCTGGCCCCGTTGATCCTGTCGTTTGCGGTCAAGGGCAACCGGGCGTGGACCTTTGCCCTCGCAGCCGTCATGGCGGGCTTCTATCTCGACATGCGGTTCGTCGCGACCTCGCGCACGGCATTCGTCTACTTCCCGATCCTGCTGATCCTGTTTGCCGTCAGATATCTCGATAGACGGCGGGCGATCTTGTTCCTGTTGCTTGCCGCGGCCGTCGAGCTCGCCGTGCTGATGTCGTCGCCCTATCTGCGTGACCGCGTCGGTCGCACGGTCGCGGACTACAAGGTGGATCGCGAGACCAGCGCCGCTCGAGATACCAATCCCGCTCAAGATACCAATCCCGTTCCCTCGACGGAAGTCGCGGTAGCAACCTCGAACGGCCTGCGGCTGGCCTATTGGCGCGTTTCCCTGCGCGCGATTTCGGAAGCGCCGGTGTTTGGTCACGGCACTGGATCGACGCGGGAGTTGTTCAGCCGCGAAGCCGAAGGCAAGACCGGCGAATGGGCCAATATCATCCGCAACCCGCATAACCAGACGCTGTACGTTGCGATCCAGTGGGGCGTACTCGGCTGCCTCATCCTTTACGCGATGTGGTACTTTCATCTGCAGCTGTTTCGCGACACTTCCTTTGCAGCGTGGATCGGCCTGGTGGTTGTGATCCAGAACGTCATCAGTTCGTTGCTGAACTCCCACCTGTTCGACTTCCACGAAGGATGGGTCTACGTGCTGGGCGTCGGTGTCGCGGGCGGCATGGTTGCGCGGGCGCAGCGTCCGGCCATTTCTGTGCCGGACCGGAGTAGCGGAACGTGATGTGCGCGAGGCCCGCCGGGCCCGCGGCAAACCGGGCCTCGGCTGCAAGGGTGATACGTCTCAGCCTGCGAACCGCCGGTCGCCTCTCTGTCAGTAGAGGTGCGCAACCCCATCGTCGATGATCGCCTGGACTTCCGCAACGCTCTCACCGGACCTTGAATGTGTCACGATCGCCTGGGCCAGGGATGGCAAGTCCGACCGGCCGGGCCAATGCTCCGGGCTCCACAGCTTGGAGCGGAAGATGCACTTTGGACAATGCAGAAACACCTCGGTGACCGTGATCACGAGAATCAAATTCGGCTGTTTGCCGTCGACGGCCATTTGCGCCTGCAGTGATCCGTCCCGGACGATCTTGCCGGTGCCGCTGACGCGCAGCGTGTCGCCATGACCCGGAATCATGAAGATCAGCCCGATCTCGGGATGCTCGAGCAGATTCTCGAAGGTGTCGAGGCGATGATTTCCGGGCCGATCCGGGATCGCCAGCGTCTTCTCGTCGAGGACGGTAACGAAGCCGGCAGGATCGCCCTTGGGTGAGACGTCGATCTGCCCGTCAGAGCCGCGCGAGGCGACGATCACAAAGGGACAGGCGGCGATGAATCGACGGCAGATGTCGTCGACATGGTCGATGGCTTTGTTTCGCGCACGGAAACTCGGTTGTCTGCTGACTTCGCGCAGACGTTCGCGCGTTGCGATTACCTCGTCGAACCGCATGGACATGCCTCCAATGATTCGCGGTCAATCCGGCTTGATCTGCGCCGTGCGGATCACGTCGCCCCAGCGTTCGGTCTGCTCGGCGATGAGCCTGGCGAATTCGGTCGATGATCCCGGCAGCGGCGTCCCGCCGAGGTCCGCCAGCCGGCTCTTGATTGCCGGATCGGCAAGCGCGGCATTGATGGTGGCGTTGAGCTTCGCGACGATCTGCACGGGGGTGCGCTGCGGCGCGCCGATGCCGACCCAGCCAACCGACTCGTAGCCGGAGACCACGTCACCGACACTCGGGATGTCAGGCAGAGCGGAAGACCGTGTCGCGGTCGTCACCGCCAGCGCGCGCAGCCTGCCGGACTTGACATGCTCGAGCGAGGACAGGATCGGGTCGAACGCCAGCTGAATTTCGCCGCGCAGCAGGTCGGTCAACATGGCCGCCGAGCCGCGATAACGCACATGCACGATGTCGACACCGGCCATCATCTTGAACAGCGCGCCGGCCATGTGCTGCGGGCTGCCGTTGCCGGCAGACCCGAAATTCAGTTTGCCGGGATTGGCCTTGGCGTACGCGATCAACTCGGCCACGCTGTTGGCGGGTATGGAGGGATTCACGACCATGATGAGTGGAATTCGCATGATCCCCGCGACCGGCGCGACATCGCGGATGAAGTTGAAGCTGAGTTTGTCGTAGAGCGTCGCGTTGATGGCATTGAACGAACCGGCCAGCAGCAGGGTGTAGCCGTCGGGCTCCGACGTGACGACGGCCTCGGTCCCGATATTGCCGCCGGCGCCCGGCCGGTTCTCGATGGTACAGGGCTGGCCGAGGCGCTCCCCCAGCCACTGGCCGATCAGCCGGGCGCTGATGTCGGCGGCGCCTCCCGCCGCTTGCGGGACGATCAGGCGGATCGGCCGCATGGGATAGCCCTCCGCCCGCGTCGCGAGGGTTGTGACCGGCAGCGTGGCGATTCCTGCGGCAAGTTGAAGCAATCTGCGGCGCGTGGTGGTCATGCTCTGGATCCTTTTTGCTGCAAATCACAGCGTCACCGTGCCATGCCGCCACACGGCGTGCTTTGCGGACGGCTTACTTTGCCCTTACCTTATTCTTCATTTGGCGCGGGTGACCGGTTTCCTTCCCGTGCGTCGGCGGAGCGCAACTTGCTGTACCGGTTCGAAAATTACGTGCTGGACGCGGATCGCCGGGAGCTTCGGCACGGCGGTGAGCTGATACATCTGGCGCCGCAAGTCTTCGACATTCTCATCTATCTGATCCGCCATCGAGATCGCGTTATCAGCAAGGACGATCTCATCGCCGCCGTCTGGGGCGGTCGCATCGTTTCGGAATCCGCGTTGACGACGCGACTGAACGGCGCCCGCAAGGCGATCGGCGACAGCGGCGAGAACCAGCGGCTCATCAAGACGCTGCCGCGCAAGGGAATTCGTTTCGTCGGCGAGGTGTACGAGGAGAAACAACCGGCCAATACCCCAATCAGGGATGCGCCGCCGGTTGCCAGCCATGTTTCGCAGGACCAGCCCTCGATCGTCGTTCTGCCGTTTGCAAATCTGAGTGGCGACCCGCTGCAGGAATACTTCACCGATGGTGTCGTCGAGGACATCACCACCGAGTTGTCGCGGTTCTCGGAACTGTTCGTCATCGCACGCAACACGAGCTTCACTTACAAGGGGCGACCGGTCGATGTTCGGGCCGTCGGACGCGATCTCGGCGTACGTTACGCGCTGGAAGGAAGCGTGAGGAAGGTCGAAAAGCGCGTCCGAATTACCGGCCAGCTGATCGACGCCGAGAGCGGAAAGCATATCTGGGCAGATCGCTTCGAGAGTTCGATCGATGACATTTTCGAGCTGCAGGATCAGATGGCGCACAGCGTCGTGGGCGCGATTACCCCCCGGCTGGAGCAGGCCGAAATCGAGCGGGCAAAGCGAAAGCCGACGGAAAGCCTGAGCGCCTATGATTGCTTTTTGCGCGGCATGGCCAGCTGGCACGATTGGACCCGACCCGCTCACGACGCCGCGCTGCAACAATTCTATCGCGCGATCGAGCTCGATCCGACCTTTGCAAGGCCACACGCACTCGCCGCCGGCTGCTATCTGATGCGCAAGTCGATCGGCTGGGTGGGGGATCGCGGTGCCGAGATCGCCGAGACCGATCGGCTCGCGAGGTTGGGCGCGGATCTCGGTCGTACGGACGCCGTGGCGCTTGCCTGGAGCGCACATGCGCTGGCTCATGTCGTTGGCGACATCAAGGCGGGGATCGGGCTCATCGATCATGCCTTGCGATTGAATCCGAACCTTGCTGTTGCGTGGCAGCGCAGCGGCTGGATCCACGTCTATGCCGGAGAGCCCGAGGTGGCGATCGAGCACGTCCGGACGGCGATGCGCCTCAGTCCCCTGGATCCGCTGATGCATCTCGCCTACAGCGCCATTGCGTACGGTTATTTCTTTCTTGGAGACCTCGATCAGTCGTCCACCTGGTCCGACCGTGCGCTGCAGATGCGGCCCGATTGGCCGGCCGCACTGCGCGTCTCTGCGATGAGCCATGCGGTTGCCGGTCGGGAGCTGCCGGCGCAACAGGCCATGACGCGTCTGCGGGCGTTGCAACCGACCTTGCGACTGTCGAATCTGCACGAGCAAATGCTCATCCATCGGCCGAAGCACATGGAGACGTTGGTTGAGGCGATGCGGAAAGCCGGACTGCCCGAGTAGTCGCCGCTATTTCTGCTGAATGCGGCCGAGATAGTCGATCACGGCGAGGATGCGTTTTCGCACGACGACGTCGGGGCTTTGCTCCGGCCCGGCCAGCTTCCAATAGGACGGGTCGACGGAGTGGGGCAGGCTGATGATCGGATTGAAGCGCTCGCCCCAGATCGGCATTTCGCGGCTGCCGTGAGCGGGAACGGCTTTCGATCCATCGATGGTTTCGTAGAGCGCGGTGGCGGGAAAGATGCCGTTGTTGTTCCTGGCCAATATCGTCAGATCGGAAGGCGGCACCTTGAGCAACTCGCGGAGCGGCCCATTGCCTTTGCCGTCGGCACCGTGACAGCTCGCGCAAGACGACTGAAATTCCGACTTGCCGACGTCGGCGTCTTGAGCGTGGGCTGCGCCCGCGAGCCCGGCGGCGAGGCCGGCCATCAGCAACCACTTCAGCGCACTGGCGATCATGACAGGCCCCGCCTCAGATCTTTCGACAAATCTTATTAGAGGGCTTGGGCTTGGCCAAGCTTGACGCAGGTCAATGCGTCGCTGGTTTGACCAAGCACGCGTCGACGGGGTCTCGCTGTTGTTGGCCTTTGCTGCGGCGCGGCGGAAATCAGACAGGACGATTGTGTTGTCGTCCGAGCGATTCGACTCGCGCTGCCAATTCGCCGTTCGGCCGGCGAATGGCGCTACGGCTTGGCGAAAGCACCCGCGCCCCGATAAGGCGCCCGAGCGCCCAG
This sequence comes from uncultured Bradyrhizobium sp., assembly GCA_964609175.1. Lineage (GTDB taxonomy): Bacteria > Pseudomonadota > Alphaproteobacteria > Rhizobiales > Xanthobacteraceae > Bradyrhizobium. Next base: position 42,120 of record CAZSRR010000024.1, on the reverse strand, counting down.
CCCGGGAAGCGGGACCGAAAGCGGATTCGGAAGCTGATTTGGAATCCGACTCGGCAGGCTCGATGCCTCGACGGCCTTCCCACGAAGCTTGAGCTTCGAAACGATCTGCTTCAGCGCGTGTCGCATGGCGGGCTCGATCTTGGCGCAGACGAACCAGCAGAGCAGGGTGACCAGGCCCAGACCGAGCCACACGGCCAGGGTCGCGTCCAGGCCGGCATCGACCAGCACACGAATGAGCGCGGTGCCGGTGACGTTGTGGATCAGATAGAGCGGATAGGTGATCAGACCGAGCGTCCTCAAATAGGCAGGCGCCTCGGCGCAAGCCGCGCCCGCAGCGCGGCGGTTCTTGTTCGCGGCGACGGCGATCAGCAACACCGCGGCGGCCCAGACCAGGATGGGCGCAACGGCCGACTGATCCGAGATGGCCGGGATGGCGTTCAGCAGGAAATGGGAGAAGAAGTAGACCTCGGCAACGCCGGCCAGGAATGCCGCGGCCACGGCGACCCGTTCGGCCGTCGTCAGCGTCCTGCTCGCCGACATGAACAGCCAGATGCCGAGCGCAAAGAAGCAGCCATGGTTCAGCAGCCAGGTCGCGCCCGGCACGCGGAACATCAGCACGACCCAGTACAGCATGTCGTTCTGCAACACGCCCGACAGCACGACCATGGAGAAGGCGTTGAATGCGGCGCTGTAGAAGGTGAGACCCCATGCCAGATGGCGCAGCGTGATTTTCTTGGTGAGCAGCGAGCAGAACACCAGGCCGTAGAAGGCCATTTCCGCCGCCAGCGTCCAGTAGACGGCGTCAAGCCACTGCCCCCCAATCCCCTTGGGAATCAGCAGCATCGCCTGCAAATAGGGCAGGAAGAATTGGGATGTCTTGTCGTGCGCGAAGAAGAGCAGGACGAGGAGGCTGAGGGTGGAAGCAATCCAGACCGCGGGATAGAGCCGCAGCGCGCGTCCGAACAGAAACTCCTTCGCCGTCGCGTTGCTCGCAGAGTTGGCGATGACGAAACCGGAAATGACGAAGAAGATTTCGACGCCCACCCAGCCGAACCAGGTGTAGGGCGCGGCGTTTGGAAACTGAATGTCGGCGGCGAAGGAATGTTCAAAACTCTGGGGGGCGCCGATCGAAGCCCCGGCCCAGGAATAAAACATCAGGTGAAAAACCGCGACGCCGAGAGCGGCTCCGAAGCGCAGCGGATCCAGCATTGAGAAATAGTTTTTCACGGCAAATTCACCAAATTCATGGGACAATGCCACTGGTGATATTGAATGCGGTGCGCGCGCTCGTTGACAAACGTCACACAGCCCGTCGGCCGGTCTGTTGCCGGCTCCGTCGCCAGTTGAACAGGAAAGCGGTACGATGAAGGTGCGATGCTGCATTGCCGGGGGCGGGCCGGCCGGCATGATGCTGGGCCATCTGCTGGGCCGCGCCGGCATCGACGTCGTGGTGCTGGAAAAGCACGCAGACTTTTTCCGCGACTTTCGCGGCGATACCGTGCATCCCTCGACGCTGCAGGTGATGGACGAACTGGGTCTGATCGACGGATTCTTGAAACTGCCGCATCAGCGTCTGCAACGGATGGAAGGGATGTTCGGCGGCGAGACGGTGCGGATCGCGGATCTTGCCCGGCTCAACGTCAAATACCCTTACATCGCCTTCATGCCGCAGTGGGACTTTCTCAATTTCCTGCGTGAGAGCGGCAAGCGTTTCGCCTCGTTGAACGTGATGATGTCGACGGAAGCGATCGATCTCATGCGCGACGGCGAACGCATTGCAGGGGTGAGAGCGAAGACGCCAGACGGCATGATCGACATCGAAGCCGACCTGACGATCGCTTGTGACGGCCGCCATTCGCTGGTGCGCGAACGCGCCGGCCTCGAACTGGAGGAAATCGGCGCACCGATGGACGTGCTGTGGTTTCGCGCCGGCAAGCGAGCCGGCGAAACCGAGAACCTGTTCGCCCGCGTCGATCCCGGCCGCATGATGGTGACGTTCGACCGCGGCGACTACTGGCAATGCGCCTTCGTCATCCCCAAGGGCCAGTATGACGCGGTGAAGGCGCGGGGCCTGCCTGCGCTGCTCGACGAGATCGCTCGGATGGCGCCGATCCTCAAGTCAGGATTGGCCGAGGTCAAGAGCTGGGATGATGTCAAGCTGCTCACGGTTGCGGTCAACCGCCTGAAGCGCTGGACGCGGCCGGGACTGCTGTGCATCGGCGACGCCGCGCATGCGATGTCGCCGATCGGCGGCGTCGGCGTCAACCTCGCGGTGCAGGATGCCGTGGCGACCGCCAACCTGCTGGCGCTACGGCTGAAGACGGACGCGCTGCTGTCGGAGGAAGAACTCGACGCCGTGCGGCGGCGCCGCGAGTTTCCGGTGAAGATGACCCAGCATATGCAGGTCGTCGTTCAGAACAACATCGTGAACGCCGCGCTGAAGCCGGGCAATCAGCCGCTGACAGTCCCCCTGGCATTGCGGATCATCACCGCGATTCCCTGGCTGCAGGGTATCACGGCGCGATTCGTGGGGCTGGGCGTCCGGCCCGAACATGTGCGGTCGCGGGCGGGGTAGCCGAACGGCAATAAAACAGCCAGGCAAGGGGTCACGCGTGGAACAATATTACCCAGAAAGAGTGGCCTGGAAGGAAATATTTAACCACGTTGAGTTTCCTACCTCAATTGGCGCTTGAAAATGCCGAATAGCCGTCACTGTTGCGGGCGGGCTACATCTTTTTCCCGATGCCGCGGGTAATTTTCAGGCAGAAGTTCGTTTTTTAAGCAAGGATTACCACCATGAAAAAGATCGCTATCGCAGTCTCCGCCCTTCTGATGGGTTCCGTGTCGGCCTCGGCCGCCGATCTGGCGGCGCGGCCCTACACCAAGGCGCCGGTGCCGGTGATGGCGGTCTACAATTGGGGCGGTTTCTACATCGGCGGTCACGTGGGCGGCGCCTGGACCAACCAGGAGTTCATCAATACCGCCAACACGACTGCCTTCGGCGATCTCACCCCGGGTCAGGGCTTCCGCCAGCGTGCTACGGGGGTCTTCGGTGGCGGCCACATGGGCTACAACTGGCAGGCCAGCAATTTCGTGTTCGGTCTCGAGGGCACCATCTCTGCGCTCGACAACGGCGGCGATGTGATCAACACCGTCTTCGGCGCCGCCGACGACCGCTTCAGCTGGCGTGCCGAATGGATGGCGACGGTCGTCGGCCGCGCCGGTATCGCTTTCAACAACAACCTGTTCTACGTCAGGGGCGGTTATGCCGGCGTGAACAACCGCCTGTCGGTTTCCGATACCGTCCCGGTCACGGGTTCGGGAGCCTCGACGCAGTGGCACAACGGCTGGACCATCGGCGCCGGCTGGGAATACGGCTTCACCCCGAACTGGATTTTCGGTCTCGAGTACAACTACGCATCCTTCGAGACCAAGAACTATCAGCTCGCCGGCGCGGCTGCTGGCACTTACGCCTTCAATGCCAAGCCCAGCGACATCCAGTCGGCCGTGGTTCGGCTGAGCTACAAGTTCTGAACCTCGGTCGTCGCAGGGCACTGAGCCAAGACGAATCGTTTGCATGCAGAAGCCCCGGCGCAGGCCGGGGCTTTTTGCATGTGCGATCAACTGGAGGGGACTCTATTTCGACCTCGATTCGCGGCCGACGCTGATCGGCTCCTGGCTCCCACCACCGCGAAGCTGCCTCAACCCATGACCGAGTAGCCGCCATCCACGGGTATCGCCGTGCCTGTGACGAAGTCGGACGCGGGCGAGGCGAGGAAGACCGCGATCCCCGCAAAATCGTCGATCGCACCCCAGCGCGCGGCCGGGGTCCGCGCCAGCACCCGGTCGTGCAGGCCGTCGATCTCCTGGCGGGCGCGCCTGGTCAGATCGGTGTCGATCCAGCCCGGCAGCACGGCGTTGGCCTGGATGTTGTCGGCCGCCCAGGCGCACGCGCAGGCGCGCGTGAACTGCACGATGCCGCCCTTGCTGGCCGCATAGGCCGGGGCGAAACTGGCGCCGAAGATCGACATCATCGAGCCGATATTGATGATCTTGCCGCCGCCGGCCGCCTTCATGGCGGGATGGACGGCCTGCGAGCACAGGAAGGCGCTGGTGAGGTTGGTGTCGATCACGCTGTTCCACTCGGCGATATCGAGCGCATGTGGCGGCTTGCGGATGTTGATGCCGGCATTGTTGACGAGAATGTCGATGCGGCCGAGTTCGCTCGCAACGCGGCCGACCATGGCGGCGACGGCGACCTTGTCGGTGACGTCGGTGGCGACCGCGATCGCCCTGGCGCCGGCTTGCTTGAGCTCGGCTATGGCCTCCGCCGACTTGGTCTCGTTGCGCCCCACCACCGCGATCGCCGCGCCGGCCTTGGCGAGGCCCCGGGCCATGCCGAGCCCGATGCCGCCATTGCCGCCGGTAACGATGGCGACCTTGCCGGCGAGATCGAAGGATTTTGTCGTCATGGCGATTTTATCTCCCTGAAGTGTCGGACCTGATTTCGGTGAGGCCGGGCGGCGGCGTCTCGAAGGGACGGGCGCTGCCCACGTCCCTCTGGCGGATGCGAATCTAGCGGTTGCCCTGCCAGATCAGGATCAGGCCGACGGCGCCGAGCAGCGCGCCATAGCCAGCCCATTGCAGTTGATTGACCATGAAGCTCGACGGTGGCCAGCGAATGGCGCCCGTGCCTTGCCCGATCCAGAGCAGGCCGATGGCAAGAGCCAGAAAGCCGATGATCGAAAGCGATCGGGCCATTGGATTTCTCCCTTGGATTTCCACCGGTCGTCGTTCCCGCTTTAGCCGCGGGTTGCGGCGGCCGCGGGAAACCATTGCCCGCAGCGACCGTAGCTTCCGATCGAATACAAAGCCGGCCCGTTCCGCAAGGGCCGGAATCCGTCGCATCGCCATTTCAAGTAATATCATGAACCGCAGAACGGTCATTCTCGCGCTTGCGCTGGGCGTCGCTGGCGGTGGCGCAGGCTGCGAGGGCGTTTCAGCCGACGCGCTCCCGAGAAGCGGCCAATGCCGCGCTCCCGACGCTCCGAACTTACTATGGCCTGTTGGCGTCTACCGGCCCCGGCGGATTTGATGTCCCGAAGGCCGCTCGTCTCGAACTCGATTGGTGGCAGGCGCGCCGGGAGGCGGCCGGCCCTGAGCAGTACGGCGTCACGGTCGCCCGCGTCGCGGCGATCACCTACGGCAAGCCGGTTGACGATCCGTCGCTATTGACTGCAGGCGTCGGCCGCGCCGAGGCAATGGCCTTATCGCGACAAAATCGGAGACGCGATGACGGATCCGGACTGGTCCGAGATCGAGTGCCGGCTGCGGTGCGCGTACCGGTCGCTGAAGGTGGCGGTGGTGGGCGGTGGGTCGTGACGCAAAAAAGCCCCGGACGATGCCGGGGCTTTCGAGCTTCCAATCTAGCGGAGATCAGTACCGTGCCTGGACCGGAGCGCCGCTCCAGTTGAAGCGATAGACCAGCGAGGTGCTGATGGTCTGAACCCAAGGCTTGAAGGTGATGTCGCGGCCGAACTGAGCATTGGTGCCATCGACGAGCTCGTTGATCGCCTTGCGATCGTAGAAAGCCGTGCGGTATTCGGTCTTCATGAACCAGCCCGGCGCGTTGATGCCGAAGAAGTTCAGGTTGTTTTCGACGCCGCCGCCGACAAACCAGCCATTGCGGGTGAAGCCGTTGGTGTGAAGGCCGCTCGCGGCGCCGTTGACGGTGGAGACGAGCGTAGTGCCGGACCAATCCGAACCGGTGTAGCCACCATTCACGTAGGACAGCACGTTCGGTGCGACGAGCATGCCGACGCGAACGCCGGCCGCCCAGGCCGTCTCCATCTTGATGTTGCCGGCAATGAACGGGCCCTGATCCTGGATGGTCCCCTTGATGCTGCCAAACTGGCCGTCGCCGAACACGCCGACGAGCCACGACGGACCTACTTGCCAGTCGTAGCCGGCACCAACCGTGCCAAACCAGCCATCGCCACCCTGGCGCTGATTGGTGCAGAGGATGCAGGCACCGGTCGCGGTCGACTGAATGTTGGTGTCGGCTGACCACAGGCCGCCGCCGCCGCCGCCGAAGATGTAGAAGCCCGTCCAGTTCGGGGCCGGCGCAACCATCGGAGCCTTGGCATAGGGGCGAGCCCCAAGATCAGCCGCGGAGGCCGATCCTGCGAAAGCCGCCAGCGCGGTCAGAGCGAGCAGTACTCTCTTCATTTCAATTCCTCAGTCCAGCAGTGTTAGTTCTGATCGCTCTGACGATGCGCGAGCACCCGATTCCCAAAACCCAGTGTCGCGAATATACGCAGTCCCCGCCCAGAAAGCTGTTGCGGGAGGGGCACAGGGATCGGAAAACGAAAGTCCGGGAAATACCCCGAAGTAGGGGGGATTCGGGCGATAATCGGCCGAAAGGGGCCGAAAACCGTTCGAAAGCGGGTTCCAACGCTGAAATGTGCCGCTGGATTTTCTCCAATCGGAGAGTTCCATCTTCTTGACGGCAGTGAACAGCCATCCGGTCTGTCAGCCGATCAGAACCGGCTGCCAGCGCCCCCGTCCGAGCGGCACCGCGCAGGGGGCAGCCCTTCACACGTCCAGCAGGTCGTCGCTGGCAAATTCGGCCTTGTCGGAGATGAAGGCGAAACGGGCCTCGGCCTTGGTGCCCATCAGCCGCTCCACCGAATCGGCGGTGCCCTCGCGGTCGTCGGCCAGCAGCACGACCTTCAGCAGCGTGCGCTTGGCCGGGTCCATGGTGGTTTCCTTGAGCTGCGCCGGCATCATTTCGCCCAGGCCTTTGAAGCGACTGACCTCGACCTTGGCGTTGGCGTTGAACTGGCTTTTCAGCAGTTCGTCCCTGTGCGCTTCGTCACGGGCATAGACCGACTTGCTGCCATGGGTGAGCTTGAAGAGCGGCGGCACCGCCAGATAGAGATGGCCCTCGTCGATCAGCCGCGGCGTTTGCCGATAGAAGAACGTAATCAGCAATGATGCGATATGCGCGCCGTCGACGTCGGCGTCGGTCATGATGATGATGCGCGAGTAACGCAGGTCCTCCTCGCGGTAATGCGCACCCGTTCCGCAGCCGATCGCCTGCATCAGGTCCGAAAGCTGCGCGTTCTGCATCAGCTTGTCCTTGCCGGCGGAGGCGACGTTCAGGATCTTGCCGCGCAGGGGCAGGATCGCCTGGGTTTTGCGGTCGCGCGCCTGTTTTGCGCTGCCGCCGGCCGAATCGCCCTCGACGATGAAGAGTTCGGAGCCCTCGGTCGCGGTATTGGTGCAGTCGGCGAGCTTGCCGGGCAGGCGCAGCTTCTTCACCGCCGTCTTGCGCGAGGTTTCCTTTTCGGCGCGTCGGCGCAGCCGCTCGTCGGCGCGCTCGACAACGAAATCCAAGAGCTTGTTGGCCTGCAGCGGATTGCCCGACAGCCAATGGTCGAACGGATCTTTAATGGCCTGTTCGACGATCTTCTGGGCTTCCGCGGTAGCGAGGCGGTCCTTGGTCTGGCCCTGGAATTCGGGCTCGCGTACGAATACCGAAAGCATGACGGCGGCGCCGACCATGACGTCTTCCGACGTGACCGGCGCGGCGCGCTTGCCCTGGCCGATGCGCTCGGCGTGATCCTTCAGGCCGCGCAGCATCGCGCTGCGCATGCCGGATTCATGCGTGCCGCCGTCGGGCGTCGGCACGGTGTTGCAGTAGGAAGAAAGAAAGCCGTCGGCATCCGCGGTCCAGGCAACCGCCCATTCGCAGGCGCCGTGCGAGCCGTTGCGTCCCGACTTGCCGGAGAAGATGTCCGGATGCACCAGCGTGTCGGCATGAACGGCGGCGGCGAGATAGTCCTTCAAGCCGCCGGCGAAGTGGAATTCGGCCTCGGCGGGCACATCCTCGACGCCTTTCAGCAGCGCGGGGTCGCAGCGCCAGCGGATCTTCACGCCGCCGAACAGGTAGGCCTTCGAGCGCGCCATCTTGAACAGGCGCTGCGGCTTGAACGCGGCCTTGGCGCCGAAAATCTCGGTGTCGGGCTTGAAGCGAATCCGTGTGCCACGGCGGTTGTTGACCTTGCCGAGATCCTGCAGCTTGCCCTTGGGATGGCCGCGCTCGAACGACATCTTGTAGAGCTTTTGCTCGCGCGCGACCTCGACCTCGAGCAGTGAGGAGAGGGCATTCACCACGGAGACGCCGACGCCGTGCAGGCCGCCGGAGGTCTCGTAGACCTTGGAGTCGAACTTGCCGCCGGAGTGCAGCGTGCACATGATGACTTCGAGCGCGGATTTCTTCGGAAATTTCGGGTGCGGATCGACCGGGATGCCGCGGCCGTTGTCGGTGATCGTCAGGAAGCCGTCGGCGCCGAGTTCCACCTCGATGAAGGTGGCGTGACCGGCCAGCGCCTCGTCCATCGAGTTGTCGATGACTTCGGCGAACAGGTGGTGCAGCGCCTTTTCGTCGGTGCCGCCGATATACATGCCGGGACGGCGGCGTACCGGCTCCAGTCCTTCCAGCACCTCGATGTCGGCCGCGGTGTAGCCGGCCTCGGAGTTGCCCGCCCGCGATACCGCCCTGGGCGTCGCACGACCTTTCGATTCCGCTCCGAACAGATCGCTGGCGGATTTGGTTTTTGCAGCAGTTTTCAATGGCTTGGACATGGCTCTTCGTGTGTTACGCAGGGTACGGTGCGCCGAATCGGTCACGCTGACTATGCCATGGATGGGCTCAAAAAGTGACAGCCGGGCGGGAATGCCACGGCCCGAGCAGCTGCTGCCGGATCATGCGGTGAGCCGATATTGCAATGTCAGCGCGGGCTTGCCGCTTGCATTCGATTTAGAGTTGTTCGATGGTGTCGGCGGGTGGGGGAGTTTCGATGATCACCAGAGTGCTGTTGGTTGCCGCAATCGCGGCGCCGTGCGTCGGTTGCGCGTCCGTAACGCGGGGAACGACGGAGAATATCTCGATTTCGAGTACGCCGGCGGGGGCGACCGCGGAGGTCACCGGGCTGGAGGTCCCGACGAGTTGCGTCACGCCTTGCGTGGTCCAGGCCAAGCGCAACGCCGATATTACCGTGACCGTGAACAAGGAGGGCTATGAGCCCCAGGTCATCCCGTTGACCAAGGAAGTCCCCCCGACCGGCGCGGCTGGGTTCGCGGGCAACGTCCTGCTCGGCGGTTTGGTCGGGATGGGGGTCGATGCCGCCACCGGCGCCGCACTGGATCACAAGCCCAACCCGGTCATCGTGACCCTGCAGCCGGCCGCGCCGCCGGCCCGCCGTCCGCGTCCGCCACGACGGCCGCCGACGCCGCAGAGCTGAAGCGCGTTTCCGGGGAAACAGGTCGCCCGGTCCGTCCCGCCGGTCCTGGCCTCTGATGCAATCACGATCCGTGCCACCTTTGTGACTTGAAGTCGCGCAAGCGGCTGGCTTAGCTGTTCGTGAGCCTTTGAATCAGTGTAACAATTCAACGGTGCAACGGGGCGGGAAGGCACACAGGACATGCAGGATTTTGCGCGCGCATTGGCTGATTTCGTGCGCGACAATCAGGTGTGGGCCGCTCCCGTGGTGATGCTGCTGGCCTTCGGCGAGTCGCTCGCATTCGTTTCGCTGCTGGTACCGGCCTGGGGCGCGCTGGTTGCGATCGGTGCGCTGGTCGGCGTCAGCGGCATCAACTTCTGGCCGGTCTGGCTGGCGGCCGGCCTGGGTGCGGCGCTCGGCGACTGGGTCTCCTATTGGTTCGGCTACCGTTACAAGGAGCGCGTTGCCGAGATGTGGCCGCTGTCGCGCTATCCGGAAATCCTGCCGCGCGGCGAGGCTTTCGTGCAAAAATGGGGCGTGCCCTCGATCTTCATCGGCCGCTTCTTCGGCCCGCTGCGGGCCTCGGTGCCGCTCGCCGCCGGAATATTCGAGATGTCCTACTGGCCGTTCCAGATCGCCAATTTCGTCTCCGCACTGGTCTGGTCGGCGGTGCTGCTGCTGGTCGGCGACGTCATGGGCAAGCTCGCCGAATGGCTGTGGCGGACGGTGTAGGGCGGAACGGAATAAGCCGATGACGGGGGGGTTAGCCCCGAGGGTACCGGAGCCAGCTTTGTATCGCCGTAGCTTTGCCGTCGTCTCAGCATCGCAGAATCGCTGATAAGGTTTACGGCAAGCGGCAACCATCGTCTTATTGGGAGGACATCATCATGGAAATGACACGTCGTCACGCACTCGCCGGCGCCGCCGCGCTCGCCGCCACGCCGCTCCTGCCGCAAGCGCCTGCCAGCGCTGCCGCGCCGGTCGCCGACAAGCAGGCGCCGAGCTTCTATCGCTACAAGGTAGGCGACGCCCAGGTCACCGCGATCTCGGACGGCGTCAACAATTTCGCGCTGCCTGATACGTTCGTGCTCAACGCCAAGAAGGACGAAGTCAACGCGGCGCTGGAAAAGAACTTCATGCCGAAGGACAAGATGTCGATCCAGTTCGCGCCGCTGGTCGTCAACACCGGCGGCAAGCTGGTCGTGATCGACACCGGCAACGGCGCGGCGGCCTTCGCCTCCAGCAAGGGCAATGTCGGACAGTTCGGCGCCAACATGGTGGCCGCCGGCTTCGATCCGAACGCCGTCGACATGGTCGTGATCTCGCACTTCCATGGCGACCACATCAACGGTCTTCTCACCGCCGACAACAAGCCGGCGTTCCCCAAAGCCGAGGTGCTGGTGCCGGCGGCTGAGTGGAAGTATTTCATGGATGACGGCGAGATGAGCCGGGCGCCGGAAGGGCGGATGCAGACCGTGTTCAAGAACGCCCGCCGCGTGTTCGAAGCCGGCTTGAACAAGAAGGCGACGCCTTACGAGTGGGGCAAGGAGATCGCTCCCGGACTGACGGCGGTGGAGACCATCGGCCATACGCCGGGCCACACCTCCTACGTTCTGGCCTCGGGCTCCGACAAGGTGTTCATCCAGTCCGACGTCACCAATCTGCCGGCGCTGTTCGTCGCCAATCCGGGCTGGCATCTGATGTTTGATCAGGATCCGGCGCTGGCGGAAAAGACCCGCCGGAGGGTCTACGACATGCTGGTCGCCGACAAGATGCGGGTGCAGGGCTTCCACTACCCATTCCCGGCCAACGGCTTTGTCGAGAAGGACGGCAATGGCTACCGGCTGATCCCCGCGCCGTGGAATCCGGTGATCTGACGGCAGCGGCGTCATTCCGGGGCGATGCGCCAGCATCGAACCCGGAATCTCGAGATTCCGGTTCGCCCGCTCCGCGAGCGCCCCGGAATGACAGCAAAAACTTGACGTCCGGCGGGCGCGGCCGTATATCCCCGCCCAAGACTTTGGCCCCCACCAAGACCAAAGCTCGCCCCCGCCGCACCAAAGCGGGATGGGCGGTCGTTCGCGTCTGATCGTCGCCCCTGCCGCCGGATCGGTCCCGCGGCTTCTTCCCTTCAAAGAAATCGTGGTCTGAACCGGCGGCTCCTACGCAAGCAGGAGTTTACGATGTACACGCCTCCACCGTTCAAGTCCGACCGCGCCGCGAGCCTGGCGTTCGCGGAAGCGCGCGGCTTCGGGTTGGCCTGCGCGTGGGACGGCACCAAGCCGGTCGCCTCGTCGCTGCCGTTCTATCTGACCTCCGCCAATGACGGCACGCCGCGCGCCGCGTTTCACGTCGCGCGTCACAATCCGCTGGTAAAGCTGGCGGACGGGACCACGTCTTGGGTGCTGGCTGTCACCGGCGCGGACGCCTATGTTTCACCGGACTGGTACGTGTCGCCGGACCAGGTGCCGACCTGGCTCTATCAGGCGGTGCACCTGACCGGCCCTGCGCGGGTGATGTCGGACAATGAACTCGCCGCGCAGATCGAGGCGCTCAGCGCCAAGTTCGAGGAGCGGCTGTTGCCGAAGAAGCCATGGCTGTCGTCGAAGATGACGTCCGGGCGGCTGGAGGCGATGAAGAAGGCGATCGTGGGTCTTGAGATGACGGTTGAAGAGGTGGAAGGCAGCTTCAAGCTGAACCAGCACAAGTCCGAGACCGATTTTGCGGCGATCGCCGGATCGCTGGCCATGCAGGCTGATCCCGGCGCGCAGCAGATCGCGCATTTGATGAAAGCGGCGCGGCCCGACGCGTTCGCCAATGAAACCAACTAGCTCGAAAGGAGCGCGCCATGAGCCTCACCGACAGCCATCCGCCGAAAACCGCCGGCGTAGCGACCAAGCCCGCCGTGTTCGTCGACGGCGGTTCCGGCACCACCGGCCTCGGCATTGCCGAGCGGCTGCGGGGGCAGAACGACGTCGTGGTGAAGAACATCGCCGAGGACAAGCGCAAGGATCCCGCCGCCAAGCGGGCGCTGCTCGGCGAGGTCGATCTCGTCATCCTCTGCCTGCCTGACGATGCCGCGAAGGAGACCGTCGCGCTGATCGACAGCATGGGCGCGAGCGCGCCAAAAGTGCTCGACGCATCGACGGCATTCCGTGTTGCGCCAGACTGGGCCTACGGCTTTCCGGAACTGATGCCGGACCAGGCCGACAAGATCCGGGTTTCGAAAAAGGTCTCCAACCCCGGCTGCTACCCGACCGGCGGTATTGCGCTGCTGCGGCCGCTGGTCGATGCCGGGCTGCTGCCTGCCGACTATCCCGTCACCATCAACGCGGTGAGCGGCTATTCGGGCGGCGGCAAGACGATGATCCAGAGTTACGAGGATGGCAGCGCACCGTCCTTCGAACTGTATGGCCTCGGCTTCGAGCACAAGCACCTGCCGGAAACGCAGCTCTACTCAAACCTGACGCGGCGGCCGATCTTCGTGCCGTCGGTCGGCAATTATCGCCAGGGCATGCTGGTCTCGGTGCCGCTGCATCTCGACACACTGACAGGTAAGCCGACCGGCGCCGATCTGCATGCCGCGCTTGAAAAGCGCTACACGGGCAGCAAATACGTCAAGGTGATGCCGCTCGAAAACGCGGCGACCAAGGGCGGGCGGATCGAGCCCGAGGCGCTCAACGAGACCAACATGCTCGAGCTCTATGTGTTCGCCAGCGAAAAGCATCGCCAGGCGGTGCTGGTTGCGCGGCTCGACAATCTCGGCAAGGGCGCGTCCGGCGCGGCCGTGCAGAACATGCGGCTGATGCTGGGTCTGGCCGACAAGTAATTCGCAGTGCCGCGGGGAGAGCGGGGTGGACGAAGCGACGTTGCAATTCTACCGCGGCCATGCCGAGGCCTATGCCGGACGCGAGATCACCTCCCGCAAGGCGCGGCTGTCGGCGTTCCTGGCGCTGCTGCCAACGGGTGCGCGCATCCTCGAACTCGGATGCGGCGCCGGCGGCGACACGGCGGATATGCTGGCGCAGGGATTCGATGTGCGCGCCACCGACGGCTCGCCGGAAATGGCCGCGGTCGCCTCCAAGCGGCTCGGCCGCCGCGTCGAGACGCTGCTGTTCCACGAACTCGACGAGGTCGGGGCCTATGACGCGGTGTGGGCCAATGCGTGCCTGCTGCACGTGCCCCGCGAGCAGCTTGCGCACGTGCTGTCGCTGATCTGGCGCGCGCTGAAGCCGGGCGGCGCGTTCTTTGCCAGTTACAAGGAGGGCGAGACAGGCGGCCGCGATGCGCTCGATCGCTACTACAACTATCCCTCGCAGGACTGGCTGCGCACGACCTACACTGAGGCCGGCGACTGGCATGCGCTGTCGATGGAGCGGGGCGAGGTCAAAGGATTCGACGACAAGATGGCCGCGATGCTGTTCGTCGTTGCGCAGAAATCGATCTGAAAGCCGGCTTTGAATGCCATGGTTTTGAATTGGAACCGCCCGCGCGGCGCGACGCTTGAGATGTGGCTGACCGGCTACAGCCATTGTGGCCCGAATCCAATAGAAATACTGGCAAACTGGCCAGGCGCGTTCGCGTCGGGAAATAATCTGGAATGCCGGACCGGGAATGCTGTTGATGACATTGAAGAAGGGGCTGTTGGCCGCAGCTCTCGTCGGCCTCGGAACGGTCCCGACTTTCGCCGCTGACCTCGCTGCCCGGCCTTACACCAAAGCCCCCGCGCTCGCCGCCGTCTATGACTGGACCGGCTTCTACATCGGCGTCAACGCCGGCGTCGGCATCGGCCGCGATCGGTTCCAGCACGACTTCCTCGGCACGGGATCGGGGCATTCGTTTTATGCCGCGCCGCAGGGCGGCTTCGGCGGCGGCCAGGTCGGCTACAACTGGCAGATGGGTTCGTTCTTCGGCCCGATCGTTTTCGGACTCGAGGCGGACATTCAGGGAGCCGGCCTGAGCGACGATCGCCCGACCTTCAACGAGGCCGGTGCATTAAGAAACTACAACCAGAAGCTGGACTGGTTCGGGACCGCCCGCGGACGCATCGGCTTCGCCAAAGGGCCAGTGCTGGGCTATTTCACCGCCGGCTACGCTTTCGCAAACATCAAGACGGGGGCGAGCGGGACGCTCGGCGGCGTCACCAACACATTCGCGAACGAGCGCATGCAAGGCGGGTGGGTGTTCGGCAGTGGCGTCGAAGCCGCGCTGGGCGGCAACTGGACCGGCAAGATCGAATATCTCCGGCTTGACCTCGGCAACCACACCGACATCGCCGCGCTGGGCGCCGCGACCCCGATCCACACCGAATTGCGCGAGCATATCTTCCGTGCCGGCCTGAACTACCGGATCGGCGGCACTCCCTATGCGCCAGTCGCCGCCGCGAACTGGGCCGGGTTCTATCTCGGCGGCAATTTCGGATCCGGCATCGGCCGGGACCGCAGCACGCTGAACCAGCCGGCGATCGGGTCTTTCCAGACCTTCAATCTGGCGCCCGAGGGCAAGCTCGGCGGCGTGCAGGCCGGCTTCAACTGGCAGGCCGCCAACTGGGTCTACGGCCTGGAGGCTGATATTCAGGGCAGCACCCAGAAGGACAACAAGACGTGCGTGCTTTCCTGCACGGCCGGCGGGCCGACGGCGGCCTACGATGCCACGTTGCCCTGGTTGGCAACCGTGCGCGGACGGCTGGGTTATTCGGTCGGCTCGACCCTGTTCTACGCGACCGGCGGTCTGGCCTACGGCAGCATCAAGACCAAGATCGCCACGACCTCCGTGGCCGGCACCGTGACGCAATCGTTCTCGCACACCAATGCCGGCTGGACCGCGGGTGCCGGCATCGAAACGCCGTTCAAGTTCATGGGATTGCTGGGCCCGAACTGGACGACCAAGGCCGAATATCTCTATGTCGATCTGGGCTCGACGTCGGACAACTTCGCCTTCGGCGCCACCCCGGCAACGGCGACCCGGTCGGTGACGGAACATGTGTTCCGCACCGGAATCAACTACCACTTCAATTCGCCGGTGGTCGCGAAGTACTGACCGCGGTACGAGAGGCGCCAAGAAGAACCCCGGGGCTGCACCCGGGTTTTTTCTTGGGCCGACGAACGGCAGACGCCAACCGCCGCGCCGTGCTTGTCAGGTATGACAATTCTCCGCCGCGGACTGGCTGCTAACCCCTTATACAGGTTTCTGGAAACGGGAGTTCGCCGGGGAATCAGGACCGGCGGCGCCCGGCCGGGGAGGGCGGCTGGCGGAGCGAAATGGGGTCGTTGGAATCCGGCGGGAAGATCATCGTCACCCTGGTCGTGGTTGCGATCGGGCAGATCATCGGATGGGGCACCGCCGGCCTTCTGGCCGTGGTCGGCCGCGAAATCGGCGTGGATCTCGGCATGGACATTACGGCCGTGTTCGCCGGCAATTCGATCTTCTATGTGGCGATGGGCCTGACGGCTCCGCTTCTGGCCCAGCCGTTCATCCGGTTCGGGGCACGGCGCGTAATGATATTCGGGAGCGTCGTCGCCGCGCCGGGTTTCGTCCTGCTGGCCTACGCGACCGGGCCCTTATCGTTCTTCGCGGCATGGGTCATCCTCGGCATCGCCGGCAGCGCGACGCTGGCCACCGCCACCTATATCCTGCTCAACGAGATGGTGGGTCGCGCCGCACGGCGTGCGATCGGCGCCCTGATGCTGGTGACGGGATTGGCCAGCAGCGTGTTCTGGCCGACCACCTCGTTCCTGTCGGGCGTGATGGGCTGGCGCAGCACCTGTCTGGTCTATGCCGCCCTGATGGTCTTTGTCTGCCTGCCGCTCTACGTGTTCGGACTGCCGCGTCGCGCGGTGCAGAAGGAGGAAGCCGGTTCGTCCCGTTCGACGCACGAGCCCCGCCTCGTCCGCAAGAGCACGTTCTATCTGATCGTGATGGCCACCATCCTGTGCGCGTTCGTCAGCTTCGGATTCAACGCCACGATGATCGAGCTCCTGAAAACGGAAGGGCTGACCGCGGCGCAGGCCGTCACCTTCGGCTCGATGCTGGGCGTGGTTCAGGTCAGTGCCCGCGGGCTCGATTTCCTCGGCGGCGGACGATGGGACGGCATCACGACGGCGCTGATCGCGACCGCCACCATGGTCGTGGCGATCCTTCTCCTTATGACATCAGGTGGATCGTATTGGATCATCGCGACCTTCATCGTGCTCTATGGACTCGGCAGCGGCGCGCTGGCCGTCGCGCGCGCGACCATCCCGCTGGTGTTCTACGACAGCGCCGAATTCGCCAAGGCGACGTCGCGCATCGCATTGCCGCTCAATCTCATCTCGGCGGCGTCTTCGCCTGTCCTCGTCGGCTTGCTGTCGAATTTCGGCAGCCGCGCCATGCTCGGTCTCGGCGCGCTATGCGCGAGCGCGGCGCTGGTGATGTTGTACTGGCTCAGCCGGCGTCGGCCGGCGAGCCGGCCGATGGCCGCGGGCTGAGCCGGGGCGGGGAGCAAGGATCAAGTCGGATGTGCGTCATCGGCGTGTCGATGCCGGTGGTGCAGGTCAGGATAATGCGGGTGCTTGTGACGCATCGGCTTGTGCTCGTGCCAATGCGAGTGCGGCTCCGTGATCGGGCCGTTGTGCTCATGCTGGTGATGATCGTCATGAACATGGCGGTGTTCGTGCGCGAGCGCCTCGTGCACATGCTCGTGTTCATGCCGTTCCGTCAGGTGCAGCCACAGGCCCAGTCCCATCAGCATCGCCGCCACGGCCAGCTTGAACGTCAGCGGTTCGCCGAGCGCCAGCGCCATCACGGCACCGATAAAGGGCGCCAGCGAGAAATAGGCGCCGGTACGGGCCGTTCCCAGATGCCGAAGGGCGAGGACGAAAAGCACGAGACTGAGCCCGATCGCGAAGAAACCCAGCAAGGCAGCGACGGCGGCAAGGCCAACGGACGGGACGGAATCGCCGAGCAGGATTCCGCCGGCCACGTTCGCCATTCCCGCGACGAGCCCCTTGATCATCGCGATCGCGACGGGATCGGCCGAGGACAATCTGCGGGTCAGGTTGTTGTCGATGCCCCAGCAAAGGCAGGCGGCGGCGATCATCGCCGCGCCGGCGTCGAGCGAGAGACCTTGTCCTTCCCACGACAGGACGATTGCACCAAGGATGATCGCCAGCGCGCCCAGCAAGAGACGGCGATCGACATTCTCCCGGAAGAACAGCCAGGCGATCCCCATCGTTGCAAGGCTTTCGAGATTGAGCAGCAGGGATCCCGAAGCGGCCTCCGCGCGGCTGAGGCCGAGCATGAGCAGCGCGGGACCCGCGATACCGCCGAAGAAAACGATGGCGGCGAGCCAGGGCAGGTCGTGTCGCCTCAGCGGGGCCTCGGAAGCGGAAAGCCCCACCGTACTGCGGGTGACATGCACCACGGCAAGCCCGAGGCCGGCGCCGAGATAAAGCAGTCCTGCCAGCATCTGCGGGCCGATGCTCGCAAGCAGCAGCTTGGATAGGGGCGCCGCCGCCCCGAACAGGACGGCGGAAGCCAGCGCCAGCGGAACGCCGGGCATCTGGACGTTCAAGCGGTCCGGCATGCGACCCTCTCCATCGCTCCCCGCTATTCGGCGGTGTATCGCGCCGTCAGCGAATGGCCATGCACGTTGCCCGAGAAGACAACGATGGCCTTGGGTGAAAGCTCGGCCGAAAGCTTTCCGCGCATCATGTTCGGACTTGCCGCGCTAAGCGGAACGGTCACGGTCTTGCCGGCATCCTGAATCGTCGCGCGTGCCTTCATGTCCTTTGTCGAGAGAGGCGACCCGTCATCGTCGCCCAGGTAGAACGTGATATCTAGACCGTTGCGCACGAACTCGATCGGATGGCCTTCCGATTTGACGACGGGACCGCCATTGGTGCCCTTCTTCGCCTGGGCGGCGGCAGCGCCGGGCATGGCGGCGAGGCCTGCAATCAGGGCCAGCAGAACCAGCTTTCGCATCTTTCAACTCCTCGGGTTGTGCGGAGATCAATAGGCTTCCGCGGGGGTAAGCGTGGCGGGGCGGTCGGCCAGCAGCCGCTCCAGGGGTTTCCGGCCGAACATCAGGAAGAGGATCGGCGTCACCAGCGTATCCAGCAGCGTGGCGCTGAGCAGGCCGCCGAAGATCGTCACGGCGACCGGATGGAGAATTTCCCGCCCCGGCGCGTCGGCGCCGAACAGCAGCGGGGTGAGGGCGAGGCCGGCGCATAGCGCCGTCATCAGCACCGGGCTGAGGCGTTGCAGACTGCCGCGGACGATCAAGGCGGTGCCGAACGGCTCGCCTTCGTGAATGGCGAGATTGATGTAGTGGGAGATCTTCAGGATGCCGTTGCGGGCGGATATGCCGGCCAGCGTGATGAAGCCGATCATCGATGCCACCGACAATGGCTGGTCGGCGATTTGCAGGGCGAGAACGCTGCCGACCAACGCGAGCGGAATGCCGCCCATGATGATCAGCGCCAGCGCCGTCGATCGATAGCGGCTGTAGAGCACGATGAAGATCATCGCCAGCGACGCCAGCGAGAGCAGCCCGATGCGCCAGGCCGCTTCTTCCTGCGCCTGGAACGTTCCCTCCAGATTGGTCGTGTAGCCCTGCGGAAAATCCAGCTCCGTCAGCGCCTTTCGGATATCGGCGGCGATCTTGCCCATGTCACGGCGGCCGTCGCCATTGCCGTACACCACGATCCGGCGCAGCGTTCCCTCGCGCTGGATCTGGTTCGGCCCGTCGGTCTCGATGACCTCGGCCAGCGCGCTCAGCGGAACGAATTCCAGGCCGGTCGGAATCAGCAAATTATTGAGCCCGGTCGTCGAGCGGTCCTGTTCCGCGAGCCGTATGACGACGTCGAAACGCCGGTTGCCGTCCACGATCTGCGAGACCTTGCGGCCGTTGGAGAGCGCATCGAGCGTTTGGGTGATGGCGGCCGGGGTCAGGCCGTGCAGGGCGGCGCGCGCATGATCGACCTGAACGCGCACCTGGGGAATCAACACCTGCTTCTCGATCTGGAGATCGACGAGGCCCGGGATGGTCGAGAGGCGCTGTCGCGCCGTATCGGCCAGCCGCCGCAACATGTCGAGATCCTGGCCGAAGATCTTCAGCACGATCTGGGCGCGGATGCCCGATTGCAGATGGTCCAGCCGATGGCCGATGGGCTGGCCGATCGCGACCGACGCCGGCAATCCCGACAGCGTTTCGCGGATGTTCGCGTAGATGTCCTCCTTGCGCCGTTTCGACGGGGCGAGATCGACGTCGATTTCGCTGTAATGTACGCCTTCGGCATGCTCATCCAGTTCAGCGCGGCCGGTCCGTCGCCCCACCGACTTCACCTCGGGAACCTTGGCGATCAACCGCTCCGCCAGCAGGCCGAGTCGGTGCGATTCCGCGAGCGAAATGCCGGGATTGTATTGCAGCGAGAGGACGAGCGTTCCTTCGTTGAAGGGCGGCAGAAAACTGCGCGGCATCATCGTCGCCGCATAGCCCGCCATCACGACGGCGGCTGCTACCAGGCCGAGCACGAGGGAACGCCGCTCGAAGGCCCATCCGAGCAGCCGCCGGTTCGCTGCCTGCAGCTTCAGGACGACCGCGCTTTCCCGGTCGCCGGAATGCGCCCGGCCGGACAGCAGATAGTAGGAGAGCACCGGCGTCACCGTCACCGATGTGAGCAGCGATGCCAGGATCGATACGACATAGGCGACACCCAGCGGCGTGAACAGGCGACCCTCGATGCCCGGAAGCGCGAACAGCGGCACGAATACCAGCACGATGATCATCGTCGCGTAGACGATGCTCGAACGTACTTCCTGGCTTGCGCGGGCGATGACTTCCAGAACGGGCCGCGGCGCTTCAGCGGAGGAGTTCTCCCGCAGCCGCCGCAGGATATTTTCGACGTCGACCACGGCGTCGTCGACCAACTCGCCGATGGCGATGGCGAGCCCGCCGAGCGTCATGGTGTTGATGGTGAGGCCGAAGGCGCGGAACACCAGAACCGTGATCAGGATCGATATCGGAATGGCGGTCAGCGAAATCATCGTGGCGCGTGCATTCATCAGGAAGATGAACAGAACCACCGCGACGACGATGGCCGCCTCGATCAGCACCCGCTTTACATTGTCGATCGACGTCTCGATAAAGGTGGCCTGGCGGAACTGAACGTTGGTGATGCCGACGCCGGCGCGCATGGTGCGCTGCATGTCCTTGAGTGCGGCCTCGATGTCGTGGGTGAGCCGTACCGTATCCGCGGCCGGCTGTTTCTGCACGCTGATGATGACGGCCGGTTGGCCGTTGTATCCGGCGTCGCCGCGCTTGGCGCGGGCGGCGAAATCTACCAGCGCCACCTGCTTCAGCAGAATAGGCTGGTCGTCGCGCGTGACGACGACGGTGTTGCCGAGGTCCTCGATCTGTTTGGTCAGTCCGACGTTGCGGATCAGATATTCGCGGCCATGCTGATCGACGAACCCGCCGCCGGTGTTGGTGCCGAATTTGGCGACGGCCTGCTCGATCTGGTCATGGGTGATGCTGAGCGCCTGCATGGTGGCGACGTTCGGCGTCACGCGATACTGGCGGACCTCGCCGCCGATCGGGATCACCTGGGCGACGCCGGGAATGGCCAGAAGCCGCGGCCGGACGACGAAATCGGCGATCTCGCGCACTTCCATCGGCGACGCGGCGCCGTCGCTGGTCAGCGCGATCAGCATGATTTCGCCCATGATCGAGGTCACCGGTCCCATCTGCGGATTGACGGTCGACGGCAGTTGCTCCCGTATCAGAGCGAGCCGTTCGGAGACGAACTGCCTGGCGCGATAGACATCCACCCCCCAGTCGAACTCGACATAGACGACCGAGAGCCCGACGCCCGAAACCGAGCGCACCCGGATGACGCCGGGCATGCCGTTCATCGAGGTTTCGATCGGAAACGTGACGAGCTGTTCGACTTCCTGCGGTGCAAGGCCCTCCGCCTCGGTCAGGATGTTGACGGTCGGCCGGTTGATGTCGGGAAGAACGTCGACGGAAATGCTGGGCAGCACGAACATGCCATAGCCGACGAGCGCCGCGGCGACCGCGAGGACAAACAGCCGGTTGTGCAAACTGGTCTGGACGATGAGCCTGAACATGGTGGCCGCTACCGGATCTGGTTGATGAGGTCGGTGCCGCGGACCACGATGCGGTCGCGCTCGTTGATTCCGGCTGCGACGACCACGCGGCTTGCATCGAGCGGAAAGATACGGACCGGCTTCGGCTCGAAGCGTTCGGGCGCGGTATGCTGCCAGACGATGTTCTCCCCGTTGTTGCTGCGGACGACGGCGTCGCGGGGAAAGATCAGGCCGGTGACAGGTGTGCCGCGCTGGATCATCACGGTCAGGGGCTGGCCGATGTTCAGCCCCGGTGGAGGCTCGGCGATCGCGAAGTGAACGACGGAGGCGTGCTGGCGCAGCGTGCGGCTCGCGCCGAGGAAAGACAGCGCGATCGGCGGCCCGACATGCCCGATGGCGGTGGCTTCGCCGGGACCATTCGGTCCGATGTCGTCATAGGCCAGCGCCTCGACCCAGAGGTTCTTCGGGTCGGCGATCTGGAACAGGATGTCCTGCGGCTGGATCACCTGGCCCGGCACGACCTTGGCCGCCGTGATGATGCCGTCGGTCGAGGCGCGCAGCACCTCGAAGCCGCTGCGGGAGGTGCGGGTCGTTTCGCGGCGCGCCCGCAATCCTTCGAGTTCGCTTTCGAGATCGTTGACCTGGCCTTGCGGCACCGCGCCGCGCTCGGCCAATGGCCGCAGCCGCCGCAGCTTGTTCTCGGTCACCGATATCATTTGTTCGATTTCGCCGACCTTCTCGAGGATCGTGGTGCGGTCCGCGATCGGCAGATACGGCTCGATCTGGACCAGGATGTCGCCCTTGCTGACCATCTGTCCGATCCGCGGGATCGTCCCTTCGCCGGGGACGACGCGGCCGCCATAGACGCTTTGCACGATGCTGCTGCGGTTCGGGTCGGCAATGACGCGGCCGATCAGGTTGACGGCCGGGCGGATGGTCTGCGGTTCCGCGGTCGCGGTGCGGACATCGAGCAATCGCTGCGTCGGCTTGGCCGCGAAAGCCGAGCCGTCCTGCAGGCGTCTCGGTGCATCGGTGAGCGCTTGCGCCGGCGGTGAGGCGGCCTCGTTGTTCCGGCTCTGGCCGAGCGAGATTGCGGCGAGCAGTATGCTCGCACCGGTCAGCGCTGCCGCGGACATCGCAGCGACCTTCAGACCGCGTCGCCGCGAATAGCCGAACAACAGCCCGAAACCCAGCGCAGCAAGCGCGAGACCGGCACTCCATTCCGGCGCCCAGCCATGCTCGTGCTTCACCGGCGCACTCGCCGTCTGCGGCAGGGTGAGGGAACCGACCAGCAGGTCATCCCCCTTGCTTGCGTTCACGGAGAAGATGACTTCGACCGATCCCGTCAGCTTGGGGTTGGGTAGGGGCGCGCTATAAGAGTCATCAGCCGTTCGCGTGGCTTCGACGGCCGGAGCGTCGCCGATGGTGACCTGCAAGGTCGCATCCGGCACCGGTTCGTTGGTGACGGCGTCGTCGATGAAGATCGAAAATCGGTCATCCCTAAGGATCGCGACGATCTCGTACAGATCCGATCGTGCGGCGACTCGTGGATACCCTGCGGCGGCCAGCGCCGGCTTGTCGGCATCTCCGTGATCGTGCCCCTCATGGGCGACGGAAACCGCCAAACCTAGAAAAAGGCTCGCCAAGCTAGCAAGGCTGGCTGCGCCAAGCCTCGCGAGCCGCCCTTTCAGGCGGCATGGAATAGCAAACATTGAAAATCCCTTCAGGCACGCGAAACGGCTGCGGCCGGAAGGCCGCACGAACTACGCGATGCTGAGGGTACTTGGGGGGCGGATCAGTCCGCCGGGCTCGATCCCGTCGGCGGTTTGGCTGAGCGGCAGTTCGACCGTTCCCAGCACGTCGAACGAGCGGACCAGGGCGACAGGCCCCGGGACAATCATGGCCGGCGCAAAGATGCTCCAGCAGAGGTTCAGGCCGCCGTCCTTGTCGATATCGGGCCCATCGTGAACATGTCCTTCGTCGTTGCTGCCATGGTCGTGCACATGACCGCTCAGCTTGTCATGGAAATGCGCCGAGCCGTTCAACGTCACCGATGGCTGCGGCATGATCTCGACGGCCGCCAGGGCCTGCGAAATCGAAATCAGCGCGCCCTGCAGCACAAACGCCGAAATCGCCACGACCATCGCGGTCCTGGCGAACTTTCGAAGGCGTTGGAGCAATCTGTGCGACACAGCCGACAAGTAGATGGATCCGGTTGCTATTTCAAGGCGTTGCGGCGTGGCCTCACACCACTTTGAAGATCGCCAGCGCCAGCACGGCCTGCGCCAGGAAGCCGACGGTAAACGCCAGCGTGCGGAACACCGGCAGGCCGAGCGTGTAGACGATCAGGTGCGCGACGCGGGACCAGAAGTAGACGGTGCAGGCCAGCACGGTCCATTTGTCGGAATAATCGACGGCGTTGAGGATCAGCACCAGCGGCGCGAAGATGACGAGATTCTCAACCGCGTTGTCGTGCGCGAACATCAGCCGGTTGGCCCACTCGGCCTGCGGCTTGTCGTTGCGCGAAGGGTTGGCCATGGCGCCGGAAAGGCCGCGCACCTGGCAGCGGTTGACGATGTAGGGGATCCAAAGCAGGCCGGTCAAAATCACCGTCAGAGTCAGCCAGAACAGTTCACGCGTCATTGGTTCCCCCTCGAACGATCTCGATTCCCGGCATGGGACGATGAATTATAGCGGGCTGTTGCGGAAGGCGCTACGCGCGGACCTTGACGTAGCTGCCGGGCGCATCTTCCAGCGGCGGCAGTTCCTGGGAACCGACGGCGCGCGCGGGTACGCGCTCCGCGTCCAGGCCCTCGATCCATTGCCGCCAGTCGGGCCACCACGAGCCCTTGTGCTCGGTCGCGCCCTTGATCCACTCGGCGAGCGTGATGTCCTTGATCCTGTCGTTGGTCCAGTACTGATACTTGCCCGCCGCCGGCGGGTTGACCACGCCGGCAATGTGGCCGGAACCGGACAGCACGTATTTCACCGGGCCGCCGAAGAATTGCGAGCCGTAGAGCACCGACTCCGCCGGCGCGATGTGATCCTCGCGCGTCGCCAGATTGTAGACGGGCACCTTGACCTTCGACAAATCGAGCAGCGTGTTGTCGAGCACCATGCTGCCGGAGGTGAGGCGGTTCTCCAGATAGCAGTTGCGCAGATAGAAGGAGTGGTTGGCGGCCGGCATCCGTGTGGCGTCGGAATTCCAGTGCAGGAGATCGAAGGGCGGCGGCGGCTGACCCTTCAGGTAGTTGTTGACGACATAGGACCAGATCAAATCGTTCGAGCGCAGCATGTTGAAGGCCATCGCCATCTTGCTGCCTTCGAGCACGCCGGTGGCTTCCATCTCCTTTTCCAAGGTCGAGATCTGGTCTTCGTCGACGAACACCAGAAGGTCGCCGGCATGGGTGAAATCAACCTGCGCCGCAAAGAACGTCGCCGACGTCACGCGCTGGCGCCGCTTCTCGGCAAGCCAGGCCAGCGTCGTGGCGAGCAGGGTGCCGCCGACGCAATAACCCGCGGTGTGCACCTTCATCTCGCCCGTCACCTTCTCGATGATGTCCATCGCGGTGAGCGGTCCTTCCTTCATGTAGTCGTCGAAGGTTTTCTTGCCGAGCTCCTTGTCGGGGTTGACCCAGGAGATCACGAACACCGTGAGGCCCTGGTCGACGCACCATTTGATGTAGGATTTTTCCGGCTTGAGATCGAGAATGTAGAACTTGTTGATCCAGGGCGGCACGATCAGGAGCGGCGTGCGCAGCACCGTCTCTGTGGTCGGCGTGTACTGGATCAGTTGCATCAGGTCGTTCTGATAGATCACCTTGCCGGGCGTTGTCGCCATGTTGACGCCGACGACGAGGTTGGCCGGATCGGACTGGCGGATTCGCAGCGTGCCGCGGCCGGCCTCGATGTCCTCCGACAGCATCTTCATGCCGCGCACCAGATTGTTGCCGTTCGAGGCCAGCGTCTCGCGCAGCACTTCCGGATTGGTCAGCACGAAATTCGAGGGCGCGATCGCGTTGGTGATCTGCTGGACGTAGAACTCCGCCTTCTTGCGGGTATGCGGATCGACGCCCTCCGCATTCCTCACCAGTTCGTTGGCCCATTGCGTGGTAAGCAGATAGAACTGCAGCACGAAATCGAAGAACTGGTTCGATTTCCACTCCGGATCCTTGAAGCGCTTGTCGCGCGGCGACGGCTCGATCGCGGGTTTGACATCGGCTTCGCCGGCCATGCGGCGCGCGGTCTGGCCCCAAAGATCGAGATAGGCCTTGCCCATCCGGGTCTGGATGTCCTCGGCGCGACCCTTGTCCGCCATCCAGTATTCGGCGACCTTGGTGAACGTCTTGATGACTTCGGCGATTTCGCTCGGCGGTTTGTCTTTGGGCTCGCCGCCTTCCCGCGGCTTGAGATAGGCCGCGAGCGCCTGGCCGCTTGTTTCCATCGCTTTCGCGATGTTCATGGCGAAAGCTTCGGCGTCGAAGGTGGTTTTTGAACCCTGGGTTTCTGTGTTGACGTCACTCATGGCCAAGACATTATAGCTTCATTTTACGTTCGTCACCGCGCGGATTGACCGCAAGCGGATCTGCGTTAACCCTGTTGCACTGCGATAAAGTTTGCGTGTGCACACAAGATGCACACATTGCAGCCGCACATGTTGCCTTTCCTCTTGGGGCTCTACTCGTTTCGGACGACAATGGTTTGAACGGCTTTGGCGAAATCGACGCCGCGGGACGATCAGGCGTTGCAAGGCTCGTACCATCTCATTGGTGCGGTCGCGTGGTGATTTGGGGATTTCCGGACGGATGTTGGCGGATCGGACGATAAGGCTGTGGACAATGGCGGCGACGGTGTCGTTGGCATTGGCGCTCGGCGGCTGCTCGACCCAGATCGCGGATATGCCCGGCCTTGGGGTGCCGACCGACATGCCCCAGCGCCCGAGGGAGGCCGGCAGCTATCTACCGGTCCATGACCTCCCGCCGGAGCGGGACGAGGAGGTGATGAAGCCGGCCGAACTCGCCAAAATTCAGTCGGAATTGGCCGCAGCGCGCGATCGGCAGGCGGCGGCATCCGGCCCGGCAAAGCCAGCCAGGAAGTAGCCCGCGCCTCGGTCGCCATAAAAACTGGCGCCGTCGTCCTCCCGTGCTAAAAGGACCCAATTCAACCGCAATACGGGTCCAGAGCCCCTGGGATCACGCGCCTGAATTCGTCCTAAATGATTGATTGGGCGATATTTCTGACCGAAATTCGATCCGGTTTCGGTCGCGCGTAAGTTCCCCCCGATTCTGTCCCACCGGGTTGTCGGAGCAAGGGTCGTCCATGGAAGAATTTTATCGCATCCGCCGTCTGCCGCCTTACGTGTTCGAGAAGGTCAACCAGGCCAAGGCGGCCGCGCGGAACGCCGGGGCCGACATCATCGACATGGGCATGGGCAATCCGGACCTGCCGACGCCGCCCCATGTGCTGGAGAAGCTGAAGGAGACGCTCGGCAAGCCGCGCACCGACCGCTACTCGGCCTCGCGCGGCATCAACGGCCTGCGCAGGGCACAAGCCGCCTATTACGGGCGACGGTTTGGCGTCAAACTCAATCCGGACACCCAGATCGTGGCGACGCTGGGTTCCAAGGAGGGCTTTGCCAATGTGGCGCAGGCGATTACCGCGCCCGGCGACGTCGTGCTGTGTCCAAATCCGAGCTACCCGATCCACGCCTTCGGCTTCCTGATGGCGGGCGGCGTAATCCGCTCGGTGCCGTCGGAGCCGACGCCGCAGTTCTTCGAAATGGTAGAGCGCGCGATCATCCACTCGATCCCGAAGCCGTTGGCGCTCGTGGTCTGCTATCCTTCCAATCCCACGGCCTACGTCGCCAGCCTCGACTTTTACCGGGATTTGGTGGCGTTCGCGAAGAAACACGAGATCTTCATCCTGTCCGACCTCGCCTACGCCGAGGTCTACTTCGACGACAACAATCCGCCGCCCTCGGTGCTGCAGGTTCCCGGCGCGATGGACGTCACCGTCGAGTTCACCTCGATGTCGAAGACTTTCTCGATGGCCGGCTGGCGCATGGGGTTCGCGGTCGGCAACGAGCGGATCATCTCGGCCCTGGCGCGGGTGAAATCCTACCTCGACTACGGCGCGTTCACGCCGATCCAGGTCGCCGCGACCGCCGCGCTCAACGGGCCGGACGATTGCATCAGGGAAATGCGCGACACCTACCGCAAGCGGCGCGACGCGCTGGTCGAATCGTTCGGCCGGGCGGGCTGGGATATCCCGCCGCCGGAGGCCTCGATGTTTGCCTGGGCGCCGTTGCCGAAAGCCTTCGAGGCCGTCGGCAGCATGCAGTTCGCGACGTTGATGGTGGAGAAGTCAGGCGTGGTGGTGTCGCCCGGCGTTGCCTTCGGCGAGCATGGCGAGGGCTATGTCCGCATTGCGCTGGTGGAAAACGAGCAGCGGATCCGGCAGGCGGCGCGCGGGGTGCGACGGTTCCTTGAAAGCGGCATTGAAACATTGCACAACGTGGTTCCTCTCGCCAACCGGCGCTAATTCCTTAGACAGGTTCTCTCATTCATGGTCGCACCCCTGAGAGTGGGCATCGCGGGGCTCGGCACCGTTGGCGCCGAAGTCGTTCGCCTCATCGAAGCGCAGTCGCGGACGCTGTCAGATCGCTCAGGGCGCGGCGTGAAGGTCGTGGCCGTGACCGCGCGCTCGAAGGCAAAGAAGCGTTCGCTGGACCTGCGCGGGGTCGATTGGGCCAAGAGCCCGCTGGCGCTGGCCGAGAATCCCGATATCGATTGCTTCGTCGAACTGATGGGCGGCTCCGGAGAACCGGCGCTGTCGGCGATCGAGGCCGCGCTGAAGGCCGGCAAGTCGGTGGTGACCGCCAACAAGGCGCTGATCGCCAAGCACGGCATCCGCCTGGCCAAGGCCGCCGAGAAGCATGGCGGCGCTTTCAATTATGAGGCCGCGGTCGGCGCCGCGATTCCCGTCATCAAGACGCTTCGCGAAGGCTTGGCCGGCACCGGCATCAACCGCGTCTACGGCATCCTCAACGGCACCTGCAATTACATCCTGACCCGGATGGAGCAGGAGGGGCTGTCATTCGCCGAATGCCTGAAGGACGCGCAGCGGCTCGGCTATGCCGAGGCCAATCCTTCGTTCGACGTCGACGGCCACGACACCGCGCAGAAGCTCGCGATCCTGGCGAGCCTTGCCTTCGGCACCAAGGTGGCGCAGAGCGCGGTGTATGTCGAAGGCATCTCCTCGATCGCGCCGGAAGATCTGCGCGCCGCCGAGGAACTCGGCTATCGCGTCAAACTGCTGGGCGTGGCGGTGCGCACCGCCACGGGCATCGAGCAGCGCGTGCACCCGACCATGGTGCCGAAGACGTCCTCGATCGCGCAAGTGATGGGCGTCACCAACGCCGTCACCATCGACGGCGAGGGCATTCCGCCGATCACGCTGGTGGGGCCGGGCGCCGGCGGCGCCGCCACCGCGTCCGCCGTCGTGGCCGACATCGCCGACGTGGCGCGCGGCATTCGCGCCAAACCATTCGGCCGTCCGGTGGACCGGCTGCGCGATACCACCAAGGCGCCGATGGAGCGTCACGAGGGCGGCTACTACATTCGCCTGATGGCGCGCGACCTGGCCGGCACCGCCGCCACCATCGCCACCCATCTCGCCAAGCAGAAGATTTCGCTGGAATCGATCGTGCAACGGCACCCCGAGGGGGTCGACGCGAACGGTACGGCAAGGAAGGCCTCGCCAGTTCCGGTCATCCTGATCACCTACGCCACGACCGAGGATGCGGTCTACCGCGCGCTCGAAGCCGTGCAGCGCGACAAGGTGATCAGCGGCCGGCCGCAGGTGATACGGATCGAGAAGAACTAGCGCGACATCCATGTCGCACACCGCCAATGATCGGGCTACCCTGGCCCGCGTATGTTTGAAGGAGTGAGCCGATGTCGACCCAAATTTCCGTTCCGCAACAATTGTTGCTCGAGCGCATTCTGACGCTCGAAATCGTGCGCGTGACGGAGCGGGCCGCGGTATCCGCGGCACGGCTGCGCGGCCATGGCCAGGAGAAGCCGGCCGACCAGGCCGCGGTGGACGCGATGCGCCGCGAGCTCAACAAGCTGCCGATCGAAGGCACCATCGTGATCGGCGAGGGCGAGCGCGACGAGGCGCCGATGCTGTTCATCGGCGAGAAGGTCGGGCTCAACGCCGGTCCGCAGGTCGACATCGCGGTCGACCCGCTGGAGGGCACCACGCTGTGCGCCAAGAACATGCCGGGCGCGATCGCCACCATGGCGATGGCCGACGGCGGCACGCTGCTGCATGCGCCCGACGTCTACATGGAGAAACTCGCGGTCGGCCCGGGCTACAAGAAGGGCGTGGTCGACCTCGACGCGACGCCCGCCGACAACGTCAAGCGGCTCGCCAAGGCCAAGGGCGTCGAGCCCGCGGCGATCACCGTGCTGGTGCTCGACCGCCCGCGCCACGCTGATCTCATCGCCGGCATTCGCTCGACCGGCGCGGCAGTGCGGCTGATCACCGACGGCGATGTGGCCGGCGTGATCCATTGCGCCGATCCCGACAACACCGGCGTCGACATGTATATGGGCACCGGCGGCGCGCCCGAGGGCGTGCTGGCCGCGGCGGCGCTGCGCTGCATCGGCGGCCAGATGCAATGCCGGCTGATCCTCGACAGTGAGGAGAAGCGGGCGCGCGCGCACAAGATGGGTGTCAAGGATCCGAAGATGATCTACGGCATCGAGGACATGGCGCAGGGCGACTGCCTGTTCGCCGCCACCGGCGTCACCACCGGCTCGCTGCTGTCGGGCGTCAAGTTCCGCAAGGACGGCGTGATCGAGACCGAGACGGTGGTGATGCGCTCGGTCACCGGCACGGTGCGCTACATCAAGGCCGAGCACCGGCAACTGGACAAGTTCCACCTCGACTGACGCCAGCCGTCATTCCGGGGCGTGCGAAGCAGGAACCGGGGCGTGCGCAGCACGAACTTTGATGTGCAATTGCACATCAGAGAATCGAGCTATCCGCGGAACAAGTGGCGAGATGGATTCCGGATTCACGCCACGCGCGCCCCGGAATGACAACAAGAAAAACAAAGGGAGAGGCTCGCATGTCCGACATATCCGCCGTCAAAGCCCTTGTATTCGATGTCTTCGGCACCGTCGTCGACTGGCGCACCAGCCTGATTAACGATTTTACCAAATGGTCGGAAACCTCCGGTATCAAGGCCGACTGGACGGCGCTGGTCGATGGCTGGCGCGCGGTCTATGCCGCCTCGATGGACGAGGTGCGCCAACATCCCGAGCGCGGCTACCAGATCCTCGATACGCTGCACCTGCGCTCGCTGGAAAAGCTGGTCGCGCAGTTTGGAATCAAGGGCCTCAGCGAGGCCGACCTGCATCACCTGACGATGGGCTGGCACCGCCTGCATCCCTGGCCCGACAGCGTGCCCGGCCTGACGCGGCTGAAGACAAAATACATCATCTCGCCGCTCTCCAACGGCAACGTCGCGCTGCTGACCAACATGGCCAAGTTCGCCGGGCTGCCGTGGGACCTCGTCATGTCGGCCGAACTGTTCGAGCACTACAAGCCCGATCCGGAAACCTATCTCGGCGCCGCGAAACTGCTGTGCCTGCCGCCAGAGCAGGTGATGATGGTCGCCGCCCACAACGGCGACCTCAAGGCCGCGCAGAAGCTGGGCTTGAAAACCGCCTTCGTCCTGCGGCCGACCGAATACGGTCCGCACCAGAAATACGATCTCGAGGCGACGGGCGACTGGGACATCGTGGCCAAGGATTTTGGCGGGATTGCCGACCGGCTGGGCTGCTAGCTGGGATCGTTGGCCAAGGTCCGCAATCACGCGGACCTGACGTTGTCGAGAAACCGGGAGACTTCCGACTTCAGCCGGCTGCCGTCTCCCGCCAGGGTCTTGGCTGTCGACAGCAGATCCGAGGAGGCCGATCCCGTCGCCTGCGCGCCGCGATGGACTTCGAGAATGTTGGACGAGACTTGTTGGGTGCCAATCGAGGCCTGCTGAATATTGCGCGAAATCTCGAGCGTCGCGGTCCCCTGTTCCTCCACGGCCGAAGCGATGGCCGATGACATCTCCGAGAGCTTTGCGATCGTCGAAGAGATATCCTTGATGGCGGTGACGGATTCCTGGGTCGCCGCCTGCACGCTTGAGATCTGCTGGCTGATTTCCTCGGTCGCCTTGGCCGTCTGCTCGGCAAGCGCCTTGACTTCGGAGGCCACGACGGCAAAGCCACGGCCCGCGTCACCCGCGCGCGCCGCCTCGATCGTCGCGTTCAGCGCCAGCAGGTTGGTCTGGCTGGCGATCGTGTTGATCAGTTCGACGACATCGCCGATCCGCGTCGCCGCGACGGACAGTTCGCCGACTCGTTGTGTCGTCGCGTGGGCCTGATCGACCGCGTTGCAGGCGATGCGCGCGGATTCCTGCACTTGCCGGCTGATTTCGGTGACCGAGGACGACAGTTCCTCTGTGGCAGAGGCGACGGCCTGGACGTTCACGGACGCCTCCTCGGACCCTGACGCAACCATCGTCGCGAGCTTTTCCGATTGAGACGCGGTCGAGGCGAGCGTACTGGCCGAGAATTCCAGCTCCGTGGAGGCAGACGAGACCGCTTGAACGATGTTACCCACGCTGGTTTCGAAGATGCTGGCCAGCCGATGCATCTCGGCCTTGCGTTGCTCCGCCGCCGCCGCCTCGTGCTGCAAGCTCCGTTCCAGTTCGTCGCGCGCTTTTTTCTCGGCGTTGAGCTGGACCAGTACGACGGCGCCGGCGAGCTTTCCGATTTCGTCGACGCGCTCCCGACCGGGGATGGCGGTCCCGAGATTTCCGGCCGCGATGGCCGTGACGGCGTCGGTCAGGCGGACGACCGGGCGAACGGTTCCAAAGATGTTTGAAACGATGCTCAGCCCAATCACCCCCGCGCCGATGCCGCAGATGACCCATGTCAGAAAAGCAAACATCGAAATTCGCTGCTCAGCCGCGTCTTCCAGTTCCTTGTTGGATGCCTGCGCCTTCACCACGAGGTCGTCGATGATCGCGCGATGCGCCGCATAGACCGAGCTGAGGCTGGCATAGGCTTCCTTCGCTTTGGTCGCGTCCGATTTTTCCAGGGCCGGCATCAGGTCGCGATCGAGGATGCTCCAGAATTTCTGGGCCTCCGCCTGCGAGTCGACCGTGAGCCTCGACTTCATGTCATTACGCAATTCGGACTTCGACCAGAAACTCTGGCGGTCCTCGAAATCCTTGCGAAGCTGGCCGATCCGCTTCCTGTGAGCAGCCAGCTTCGCCGGTTCCTGCATGGCCATCGACGCTTCAAGATAGGCCTCGATGATATACATCGGCGGTGGCAGGATATCGGCCAGAAGGTCGGCGCTGAGTTTGATGTGCGAATAAATGGGCCCGCCCACCCGCACCTGGCTGTTGGAATAGGTGCAGATGCCAAGGATCGAAAGCAGCGAGAGAACGGTCAGGCAGCCGAACAGAATCACTTTCGTCAGCAACGAAAATTTCATGGTCGCTCCAATCGAGCTGAGGATGGTGCCT
This sequence comes from uncultured Bradyrhizobium sp., assembly GCA_964609175.1. Classification (GTDB taxonomy): domain Bacteria; phylum Pseudomonadota; class Alphaproteobacteria; order Rhizobiales; family Xanthobacteraceae; genus Bradyrhizobium. The sequence goes on along the minus strand of CAZSRR010000024.1, from coordinate 9,147 downwards.
GGCATCTGCGACGGCAAATCGACCGCGCATGGGCGTTGAACCGCCAGTCGCGCCATTCGACCGGGAAAAATTGGCATGGGAGTATTTAAAGTTTTACGGATTTCGGCTTCGGTAAGAACACGGGCGCTCTTGCACGTCTGCCCGAGTTTTGGGCAGCGAGAGTAAGGAGGCTGCAGGGTGTGCGCCGGATCCGGTGCAGCAAAGACGTTACTGCGGCAAAAGCCCAATCGAGAAGCAGGTAACGGATTCGGGCGGCGCGCGCCGCCCGGTCTTCATCCGGCGAGCTACAGCGTCATATGGATTCGATGATCTTCTAGCGCTTCGGCGTCGCCCTTCGCTTGCCTTCAAGTCGAGCTGGCATCGACAGCGTCTCGATGGTCCGCGCCAGACGCTCGACCGCAGGAGCGATCGTTTCACGCGCGTGGCCGCTGAAGCCCAGCACGAGCGCCGAGCGCGGCGGCGCTGCGACGTAAAGCCGGCTCATCGGCCGGACCACGACACCGTGCCGGCGTCCGGCGCGTTCGATGGCGGTGTCGGAAAGGCCGCGCCGCGTATAGGCGACGAGATGCATGCCCTGATCCGGCGCCGTCACCGTGAGATCGTCGTAGAGGTTTTGCTTGAGCGCCGCGACCAGTTCGTCGCGCTGCGCCTTGTAAAGGATCCGCATGTGGCGGATATGCGCTGCAAAATGGCCTTCATGCATGAAGGCGGCCACCACGGCCTGGCTTAGCGTAGAAGGCTGCCGGTCCATCAGATAGCGGGCGGCCACGAACGACCGCAGCAGCGCATGCGGAATCACGGCGTAACCGAGCCGCAGGCCGGGAAACAGCGCCTTGTTGAGCGTGCCGATATATATGACGCGCTCGCCGTCATCGAGACCTTGCAGCGAGGCGAGCGGCCGACCGCCGTAGCGGAATTCGCTGGCATAGTCGTCCTCCACGATCCAGGCGTCGTTCTCGCGCGCCCAAGCGAGCAATTCGAGGCGACGGGCCATCGAGAGCACGACGCCGGTCGGCAACTGGTGCGAGGGCGTCACGAACACGGCCGAGGCATTCGGCGCCGAGCGGATGCCTCTACCCACGTCGATGCCCTGCGCATCGACGGGGACCGGATGGACCGTCGCACTGGCCGCGATCAGGGCCTGCCGCGTCAGCGGATAGCCGGGATCCTCGACCCACACCTGCTTGCTCCGGTTCGGCAAGATCCGGATCACGATGTCGATCGCCTGTTGCGTTCCGGCCGTCACCACGATTTGTTCGGGATCGCATTTCACCGCGCGGGCGGCCTGCAGGTAGTCGCAGATCGCCCGTCGCATCTCGATCGTTCCGCGCGGGTCGGAATAGCCAAAATGGCTGGCATCCAGTGGACGGAAAGCGCGGGCGCTGAGCTTGCGCCATAGCTCCAACGATCTGTCGTCGATCAGCGTGCGTCCGAGGTTGAACGGCCGCTGATCGTTCTGCACCGTGACGTCGACGAAATCGCCGAGCGGCTGCATGGCCACGGCCTTGGACGGAATTGCCGCAGCCTTTTTGCGTCGTTGCGAAGTCCCTTCGATCGGCTCGGGAAGATCGGGCGAGATGTAGGTGCCGGACCCGTGCCGGCCGGACGTGTATCCTTCGGCGAGCAGCTGCTCATAGGCCGCGACCACGGCGGACCGCGACACGCCGAGCTGTGAGGATAGCTCGCGGGTGGACGGCAGCTTCGTTCCCGGCCGCAGGCGCCGCGACAGGATCGCCGCGCGGAGCTGCAGATAGAGCTGGCGGAAAAGCGGCGTTTCGCTCTCGCGGATCAGTTCAAGCGCGCAAAACTCGGCCCAGCCCTGTCCGCGCTTCATATCGGCGTCCGGAAAGTGGTATTGTAATATTGCGTCAAGTGGACCTTTTCGACGGACCACTAGGGAGGCTATTCGGATGACGAGGGCGGTTCAAGCGGATCGCCATTCCAACGGTCCCCGGAGGTCAGCATGAGTTCGCCACTGCGTCGCGCCGATCGCGCGATGCCCGAGCCGCGGGCGCAAGCGATGCTGGAACGCAGCTTTTGCGGCCGGCTCACGACCGTGGGCGCGGACGGCTATCCCTATTGCACGCCGCTGCTCTATGTCTGGATGGACGGCGAAATCTACCTGCACACCGGGAGTGGTCGGGGGCGTCTGCGGGCGAATGTGGAGCGCGAGCCGCGCATCTGCTTCGAACTCGACGAACCGGACCAGGTGTTCGACTACGGCCGCTTCGAAATGCGATTCCGGTCTGGCCTACCAAAGCCTGATCGTGTTCGGCAAAATTCGCATCGTCGAGGCGGAGGCGGTCAAGCAGCGCTTCTGCGAGGTGCTGATGACGAAATACGGCAAGCCGGACACGCGCAGGCCAAAAGGCTTTTTCCCACGCCTCGACGCCATCACGGTCTACGCCGTCACGGTCGAGCGCATGACGGGCAAGGAAATGGCGCTGCCGCCACTCTCCGAGCAGTGGCCTGCGGTAGACAGGACCAAGACGCCGAACGCGCGGCCGTTAGGGCATGCCTGATGCCGAACCCGGCCGTCGCGAGTTGTGACGCATCCGTTGAACGATAACCTCGTCATCGGTCACGCGGTAGAAAAGCAGATAGGGATAAGGGCTGAGGGTGAGCCGCCGTACGCCTGAGAGATCGGTCGCTTGGCCGGCGTACGGATGCTGTGTCAGCAAACCGAACAGGGTTTGAATTCGCTCGCGCACATGGTTTGCGCCTTGCGGTGATTCCGCCTCAATATACTCAAGCGCCTTCTCAATCTGCGTTGCCGCGCGTCTGGTGACGCGCAACCTCACACAGGACGCCTTCTCAGGATCGAACGGATCTGCTCATCCGTGGCAAACTCCCCTCGCGCGATCTCAGCATCTGCTTCGGTAAGGTCGGCGTGTTCCTCGGCTGTTAGCCGAATGACAGGTTGCCCTTCGCCGGCTACCTGCAAAAGCAAGCGGGCGAGTTCGTCCTGCACGTCGGCAGGCAGGCCTCGTACGGCGTCAACCGCGTGTTCCAGCAATTTGGTCATGATCTGAATATAGTCATTTCCCCGATGGAAGGGAAGGATTTTGCCTACCCCGCGCCGCCCTGGATCACGCCGAACCAGCCGAGGCCTTTATACGTCTCGTAGCCCGGCGTGGCGTGGAAGGCGATCAGAGCGCCGGAGCGGTCCTGCGAAAAGCCGGAGCGGCGGCCTTCCAGCGGAAGCTGGATGCGTTCGGTGAGAATGCCCTGGCCGTCGGACGCCGCGATGACCCGGAAACTCGAATCGACCAGCAGCACGCGCGCCTTGTCGGCATCGCCGACGCGGACGCCCTGCACGATGGCGCGGGCCTGCGGTTCCCAGTCGAAATGCACCGCGAGCACGCCGGTGGGTTTGCCGTTGGCCTTGCCGCCTTCGCGGACGCTGGCGGCGTAGGTCACAACCTGCGCATTCCCGAGGAGAGGCTGTGTTTCGACATCGCCGACGGCGTAATCGTCGCCGGAGCGCAGCATCCGCGCCGCCCGAAACCATTTGGTGTTCGCCACGTTCTGGCCCACGACGCCAAAGCGGTCGGCGCGGCCGTTGGCGATCACGCGGCCCTCGAGATCGCACAGCCAGAGTTCGAGATACACGGTGTAGGCGCCGAGGATCACGCCCAGCCGTTCCGAGGCGTGCGCCACGGTGGCGGCCTGCGGCGCGGCGGCGCAATCGACCACGGCGGAGTCGGTCGCCCACCAGCGGACGTCGCAGGTGCGCTCATAGAGGTTGCGGTCCATCAGCTCGATTGCGTTCAGCGACAGATCCACCATGCGCTCGCCGCGGGAGCGGTCGGCCATCTGCGCGATCGAGGACATGAGGTTGCCGGTGCGGTTGGTGAGCTGGCTTTCGAGTTCGCGGGCGATGGTCTCGACCTGCTGGCCGACATTGCGTACTTCCTGCGCCACCACGGCAAAACCCGCGCCCTGCGCGCCGGCGCGCGAACTTTCGATCAGCGCGTTCAACGCCAGCATCTTCATCTGGTTGGTGATCTTCTGGATCGACTTGGTCTTCTCACAGGCGACCTGGTTGACCTCGGCGGTCAATTTCGCAATCAGCACGGAAACGTCGGCTTCGTCCTCGGCTGTATTGGAAGACTGCTTTGCGGTCGTGGCGGTCTGGGAACGAAGCGCGGCGGACATCGGCGGAAATTCCTCAGTCTTTGTGCGGGCGCCGATCTTTTGCGGGTCGGCGAGACTCAATGAAATGCGATCTCACTCCTTTGTCCGGGATCATGGCTAACGATTGGTTTAATTCCCGTGGGATTCCGGGGACAAACTGCATCTTCTTTGTGCAAGTCGCTTTTCTCGGCATAGGTTGGAGCCTCGTATGGCCGTGGCGGCGTCCGGACGCGGCATTCGCGATTCGCGCGGACCCACAGTGCCATCGCTCGGATACCGCGTTTGCCCCGGCGCCGCTTTATCCTTATGTCTCGAAGGCATCATGACGCTTCCAGCATCCGCACTCCCTGTCGAACTGCCGCCGGCGTTTCTTGGCGTCACGCGCTCGGCGACCGGCAAATTTTGGCGAGACCGGCTGGACGCGCGGGGTACGGCGCGGGCGCTGGCGATCACGCAGCGTTACCATCTGCCGGAAATGCTGGCGCGTGTGCTGGCGGGCCGCGATGTCGGGATTGACGAGGTCCAGGACTTCCTCGATCCGACCATCCGCAAGCTGATGCCGGATCCGCACACGGTGACGGCCATGGAGACGGCAGCGAAGCGCATCGCGCACGCGGCCGTGCGCGGCGAGAAGGTCGCGATCTTCGGCGATTACGACGTCGATGGCGCGACCTCGGCGGCGCTGCTGACCTGGCATTTGCGCCATTGCGGGCTCGATCCTTTGATCCACATTCCCGACCGCATCTTTGAGGGCTACGGCCCCAACGTCGAGGCGGTGCGCGGCCTGGCGGCCAAGGGCGCGACGCTGTTGATCACCGTCGATTGCGGCACCACGAGCCTCGAACCGCTGGCAGAAGCGCGCAAACTCGGCATGTCGGTCGTCGTCATCGACCATCACCAGACCGGCGAGGAACTGCCCGAGGTCGATGCGCTGGTGAACCCGAACCGGCCCGACGATCTCTCCGGCCTTGGTCATCTCGCGGCCGTCGGCCTGGTGCTGATCACGCTGGTGGCGGTGAACCGCGAGTTGCGCGGCCGCGGCTTCTGGAATCAAGAACGTCCCGAGCCGGATCTGCTCGGCATGCTGCATCACGTCGCGCTCGGCACGGTCGCCGACGTCGCACCGCTGATCGGCTTGAACCGCGCCTTCGTCGCCAAGGGCCTGATCGCGATGCGCCGCCGCGACCATGTCGGCCATACCGCGCTGATGGACGTTGCGCGGCTGAACGGCCCGCCGGAAGCCTGGCATCTCGGCTTCATGCTGGGGCCGCGCATCAATGCCGGCGGCCGGATCGGGCGCGCCGATCTGGGCGTGCGGCTGCTGCTGGAAGGCGATGTCTCGGAGGCCGCGCGGATCGCCGCCGAACTCGACCGCCTCAACAGCGAGCGCCGCGTCATCGAACAGGCCGCAGAGGCGCAGGCGGAAGCCGAGGCGCTGGCCTCGCTCGGGCTGGAAGACAAGGGCGCCGTCATCGTGACGGCGTCGGAAGGCTGGCATCCCGGCATCGTCGGTCTTGTGGCTTCGCGGCTGAAGGAAAAGTTCGCGCGGCCTGCCTTCGCGATTGCGCTGGAGCCGGGCGGCATCGGCACCGGCTCCGGCCGCTCGATCTCGGGCGTCGATCTCGGCAAGGCGGTGCGCCAGGCGGTGAAGGAAAAGCTGCTGATGAAGGGCGGCGGCCACGCCATGGCCGCGGGCGTTACGCTGCGCAAGGAGAAACTCGCCGAGTTTCGCGCCTTCATGGAGAGCGCGCTGGCCGCAGACGTCGCCAATTCCCGCCACGAGCACGAACTGTTCATCGACGGCGCGGTGAGCGCGCGCGGTGTCACCGCGGAATTCGCGACGATGCTGAACCGCGCCGGGCCGTTCGGCGCCGCCAATCCGGAGCCGGTGATCGCGCTGCCGGCGCATCAGTTGATCTTCGCCGACGAAGTCGGGCAGGCGCATCTGCGCGTGCGCTTCAAGGCTGGCGACGGCGCCATCGTCAACGGCATCGCGTTCCGCGCGGTGGCGCAGAAGCTTGGCGAGGCGCTGACGCAGAATCGCGGCCAGCGGCTGCATGTTGCGGGCTCGCTCACGGTCGACCGCTTTCAGGGTTCGGAGCGCGTGCAACTGCGCGTTGCCGATGTCGCGGTACCCGATCCGGGGCCGGCCGTGATAAGATAGTTCGACGACCCAAGAACAACAAAAGGGAGTGGAAATGGCAGGGCAGGTTCAGGGCAAGGTCGCGCTGGTGACGGGCGGCGCGTCCGGCATCGGCGAGGCGATTTGCGAGTTGCTGGCGCGCGAGGGCGCGTCCGTCGCGGTCACCGATATCGACGATCTGAAAGGGCCGGAAGTGACCGAGCGGATCAGGAAGGCCGGCGGCGAAGCGACGTTCTGGCACCACGACGTCACCAGCGAGGAGCGCTGGATCGAGGTGGTGACCGAAGTGATGCAGCGCTACGGCCGGCTCGACGTGCTGGTCGCGAACGCCGGCATCGGCATTGCCGTGCCGTCGATCACCCAGATGACGCTTTCGGACTGGCGGCGGCAGACCGCGATCAATCTCGACGGCGTGTTTTTGTCGGTAAAACACGGCCTGCCGGCGATGCGCAAGACCGGCGGCGGCTCCGTCATCATGATGTCGTCGCTCGCGGGCCTGCGCGGCTCGGCAACTCTATCCGGCTATTGCGCGACCAAAGGCGGCGTGCGTCTGTTTGCGAAAGCAATCGCGATGGAATGCGCCACCGTCGGCGACGGCATCCGCGTCAACTCGGTGCATCCCGGCATCATCGACACGCCGATCTGGGGCAAGATCCCGACGGGCGCAACCGGCGCCGGCCAGAACGCGCCGATCGATCTGGAGGAGCGCGCGAAACTCTGGACGCCGCTGGGGCGTGCGGGGCATGCAATGGAGATCGCGCAGGGCGTGCTGTATCTGGCGTCCGATGCGTCGCGCTACGTGACGGGGACGGAGCTTGTCATCGATGGCGGCATGAACGCGGGCGGCGTAGCGCGTAGTTAGCGATCGTCATTGCGAGCCAACCGGTCGCGCGAATGCGCGCCCGATGACAGGCTCCGCGAAGCAATCCATATCTCGACTCCGGGATAGACTGGATTGCTTCGTCGCTTCGCTCCTCGCAATGACGGACGTAGCTACCCACCTTGCCGCAACCGCGCCAGCACCTTCAACCCGCCGTATCCATCCGCCGGCAACAGTCCCATCTTGATCTGATAATCCTTCACCGCCTTCATCGTGTCGTTGCCGACGCGGCCGTCGGTGCCGCCGGTATCGAATCCGGCTTTGGTCAGCCGCGTCTGCACCTCCTGCACTTCCGCGAGCGTCAGCGCGCGTTCGGAGCCGGGGAAGGGGTGGATGAACGGCGGCGCCCCCAGAATGCGGTCGCCGAGATGGCAGATCGCCAGCGCGTAATTCATCGACGGATTGTAGCTCTTCACCGAATAGAAGTTCGGCCCGAGCAGGAACGCCGGACCGCCGGCGACCGGCACCCACATCTGCGCCGACGCGTTCGGTTGCGGGAACGGTTTTCCGTCGGCGCGCGTGACGCCGGCGCTGGCCCACGCCGCATAGGTCCGGCTGCCGCTCGCAGCCGCGCCTGATGCGGTGACCTCATAGCCCCAATGTTCGCCGCGGTGATATTTGCCGCGGTTGAGCAGATAGCGCGCGCTGGAGCCGAGCGCGTCGTCGGGCCTGCCGAACGGCGAGACGCGACCGTCTTTGTCGTAGTCCATGCCGACATTGAGCCAGACTTCCGGCATCCATTGGGTGTGGCCCATCGCGCCGGCCCAGGATCCCCGCATTTCCTCCGGCGTGCCCCAGCCGCGGTCGACGATCTTCAGGGCGTTGATCAGCTCGGTTTCCCAATAGGCGCGGCGGCGCGGTTCGTTCCACGCCAGCGCCGCAAGCGCGGGAAAAATCGGCCGCATGTGGTTCTGTTGCACCAGCGGATCGCCATAGGCGGATTCAACGCCCCACAGCGCCAAGAGCGTGCCGCGCTCGACGCCAAAATCCTGCTCGATGCGCGCGAACAGCGCCTCGTGCTTCTTCAACGCTTCGCGGCCGTTGATGATACGCCAGTCGGAGGCGCGGCGGTTGATGTATTGCCAGACCTGTTCGTGAAATTCCGGCTGCTTCTGCATCTTCCGGAACACGCTCATGTCGGGTTCGATGCGGCCCATCACCCGCGTCCAGGTCGCGTCCGAAATGCCTTTTGCCAGGGCGCGCGCCCGAAAATTGTCGCGCCATTGGTCGAAGCCGGCTGGCGCCGCCGCAAACGCGGCAAGCGGGGTGGCGAGCAGGGCGCCCGCACCGAGGCCGGCCTGCAGCAGGGCGCGGCGGGTCGGGTCGTTCAGGGAATCATGCTGTTTCATGAGCCCCATTCTAGCGGCGCGGCGGGCCTGCGCCAAAAGCCAAGACGCCGCGGGAACCGCAATTTTGCCGCCGATCGGCGCCGATTTCGCTGGACAGCGCGGCCGTGGACGGCTGCACGGGCCATAACGAAAGTGCCGACAACGCTGAAATGGCGGAAGTCGTGTCCGCTAGAGTCCGCCGCGAACGAGCGGATCGACGCCGAAGCGATTGCTTCCGCGCGCTCCCGGGATCAGACCCAGCACGGCGACAACGACGAGGTAAAGAATTGTCAGATTTATACTCATCATTTTGGAGAGTGGAGGAAGCGCCGCCATGCCGACCAGCCACCAGCCCGAAGCGTTGAAATCGTGCAATCGCTTCACGAAAATCGCAGTCAGCGGCCAAATCACAATGAATAAGGAAATGGCTGATGGCAATTTCAGCAAAAAGTCCACTTCAGCGCGTGTCGAATAATACATGGGTCCTTTCGTCGACATGAGCGTCGGCAATGCCCGGGTCAGCACAGCCAACATTGCGATGGAACCGATAAAGCCGAGCCAGAACTCCTGGCGACTCGATCGGCCGCGAAAGGACAGAAAGAACGTACGCGTCCGGTGGCGGCCACCTTGCCGAATGAGGCGCGGTGTTGAGAATTGTC
>CAZSRR010000023.1:0-122989 GCA_964609175.1 uncultured Bradyrhizobium sp. | reverse complement strand
GTGCCGATGCTCAAGATCGCGCTGCAAGGCGGCGGCAATCCGAAGGCGGTCACCAGCCGCTACGACGGCACCGCGCTGATCGCGGCGGCGCATCTCGGCCACGCGGAGGTGGTGCGGACGCTGATCGCCGCCGGTGCGCCGCTCGATCACGTCAACAATCTGAAATGGACCGCGCTGATTGAATCGATCGTTCTCGGCGACGGCGGCCGCAATCACACCGAGACCCTGCGGGCGCTGGTCGAGGCCGGCGCCAACGTGAATCTCCCCGACGGCCATGGGGCGACGCCGCTTACGCTCGCGCGCAGCCGCGGCTATCGCGACATGGTCGCGATCCTGGAGAAGGCCGGAGCGAAGTAGCCGGGAGATCAGATGCGGGCTTCGTCGCTCGTGAACCTGTCCGCCCCGCGCGGCGCTTCTTCCATCCCCGCTTCCTCTGCAATCCGAACTTCGAACCAACCCAGATCGGCCAGCTCGCGTGCTTTCTTTTCAGCGGCCTCGCGGCTCTCCCGCTTCAGGACGATGCGGCTGGTGCCGTCGCGGGCGAAAATCGAATAGGGCATCGAAAATCCTATTCTTGCGATAAAAGGAAAAAGAGACCGCAGGCATTTTCGCACCGCGGCCTCTCATGGATCAACTAGTTGGTTATGAAACGTCCGATCCGCCGGTAATGCGAAGATACTGCGCCACCCCGGCGGGATACTGGAGTCATAATTTCTGTTCCAGCGCAGGAACAGCGACAGTGTTGCGGCGGAGAGACACGACGCGCCAGTCAGGCGATCTGCCGAAATGTTGGATATCTTGATCTATGTTGTTGTGGTTCGACGGCGGGAGCGATCCACAGCGTAGCCGAGCCGCTATCGTGCGAGCGGCGCCAACTTGTTCCAGTCGAACGTAATGCCGTGTCCGGGCCGCATCGGCGCCAGCGCCATGCCCTGGTCGAGCACCAGCGGGTGCTCGATGTACCGATCCAGCCCAAAGCCGTGCGCTTCGAGATAGGATCGGTTGGGGCAGGCCGCGAGCAGGTGAACGGTAATGTCGTGCGCGCCGCGGCTTGTGACCTGCAGGTTGAACGCTTCGGCGAGCCGCGCGACCTTCATGAAGCCGGTGACGCCGCCGCAATTGGTCACGTCGGGCTCGGGATAGGACACCGCTCCGGCCGCGATGTAGTTCTTGAACTCCCACAGCGTGCGCAAATTTTCGCCGGCCGCAATCGGCACGCCGCCGGCTGCTATGATGCGGGCGTGGCCGATAATATCGTCGGGAATGATCGGCTCCTCCAGCCAGGTGAGGTCGAACGGCTGCAAGGCGCGCGCGGCGCGGATCGCCTCCTCGACCGTCCATTTCATGTTGGCATCGGCCATCAACGGAAAACCGTCGCCGAGATGTTGTCGCATCGCCCGCACGCGGTCGACGTCGGCGGCGAGATCCGGCCGGCCGACCTTCATCTTGATGGCGCGAAAGCCTTTGGCGAGATTGTCGTCGGTCTGCCGCAGCAGCGCCTCGACGGAAAGATCGAGGTCGATGCCGCCGGCATAACAAGGCACGCGGGCGTCAAAACCGCCGAGCAGGCGAAACAGCGGCAGGTTGGCCCGCCGCGCCTTCAGGTCCCACAGCGCGATATCGAGTGCCGAGAGCGCCAGCACCGGCGGTCCGCCGCGGCCGCCATAGTGCAGGCCCCACCAGACGTGATGCCAGATCGCCTCGGTGTCGTCGGCCTCGCGGCCCCCGATCAGTTCCGGAATTTCGCGCTTGAGGATATCGGCGGTCGCGCCGCCGTTGCGGCCGACGGTATAGGTGTAGCCGGTGCCCTCGGCGCCGTCCACATCGCGCACGCGGCATGTCACCAGTTCGAAGGCGGCTATTTCGCCATGCGTGCTATCGGAGAGGATGACGGTCAGCGGGATACGATAAAGCCCGGTCTCGATTGCCTGGATGCGTGCCATTGATTTCCACCCGGATTTTCTTTGTGTTTGTTCAGTTTGGTGCGCCAACAGGCAGGCGCACTTTCTCGAAGCGTTTGACGTGCGCTTTTGAAGCTACAGCAAATGTCGGACCGTCACCGGTATTTCTTCCGGCATCGACACTTTGAGACAAAGACCCGCAATCACGAAGATCCCGTCCCGAAATCAGGAAGGTGTGAACTCCCTCATATCTGGCGGGCCGGGTCAGCCGATAGCCTGAGTCACAATGTCAGGGAGGGTTCGCATGCCCAACAGTCCCGAAGACAAAGCCTCGAGCATTCGCCTGCTGCCCAACCTCACCCTGGCCGTGCTGGCCGTTGCGGCGGTCGCCATCGTTGCGATTTTCTTTCGACCTGGCGGCTTCAGCATTGAGGGAGGGGCCCAGGGGCCACCATCAAGCTGGCCTTCAGCGATAGCCGGGTCGATCTGAGTGAGGTTCTCGGCCAGCTATTCAAGAAAACGGAAACCGGAACCAAGGCCGATCAAGATCTGGTTGCCGGCATTTTGCAAGCGCACGGCTACTATCGCATTCCCAGTCGCGAAGCCGCAACGGCGCTCAGGGACATCAAGGAAGCCGAGGGTACGCGCGAATTCGTGCAGTTGGTGCGTTCGGCACTGTACGATCTGGCCGGGCCCTTTTCCCGGCCCGCGACGTTTATGGAGGCCGACGACCGGGTGCTGGACGCGATCGAGGACCTCTACCAGCAAAAGCCCGCCAGCCCGCTGGTCAACAAGCTCTGGGAAATGAGCCTCGATATGAAGGGGATCTTCGAACTCCGAGACTTCCCGATTTCCATTGAGGAAGACAAGAACCTGGCCACCGGCACGGCGGCCTCCTGTGCCGGCAACATCTGGCTTAACCGCAACGGGATGATCAAGATGAACGATAGTGGGGTTGCGATCGGCCTCCGCGTCGGGTTGGCGAGGCCATGCACCGCCCGCCGCGTCTGGCTCTCGCCGACCGACATGACCAACCTGATCGGCGAGCAATCCATTGGAAGTGGCCAACAGCTTCAGGCGATCCTGACACCGCTGCCGGCCAATCTCAGCCCCGATGTTCCGGGAAAGTGACGTCGTTCCTTTGTCCTCCATGGAGGCGAGCCATGCTCGGTTGTCGCGCAATCCTCGTTCTGAGTTTGATCCTGGCCCCGACCATTGCAGCCGCCGATTGCGTGTACAACGGCAAGAACTACGCCGAGGGAACGCGGGTCGGTCCGCTGGTCTGCGAAAGCGGCCGGTGGGTGAAACGATCGTGACGGGCTGAGCGGACCGCAGCGGATGGCGAGAAGCGCCGTCAGATTCCGCCCGTCACGCCCAGCCGGCCGACGCCCGGAAGTTTCAGCGCAGGCCGGCGGATATCCAGCCCCAGCACCGCGCCGAAAAAATTGATCTCGAGCCCTTCGACCCAACCGACGGTGAGGCCGAGATAACCGCCTGCGGAAGCGTAGGCGCCGGTGCCGGAAGGCGTCAGGCCGAACCACTCGCCGCGATAGGGAAAATCCTTGCCGATCGCGGTCGGCGGCAACACCGTCTTGAGTTCGGGAACCGCATCGAGCACGGCCTGCACGAAAGTATTCGAATTAGGTCCCGGCCACGCATTGTAGTCGCCGTAGGAACGAAACCTGTAGTTCTCGACGACGTGACGAATTTTTGGAATGAGGCGGCTGGCTTCCGCACCGTCGACGGCGGCAATGGTTTCGGGCACGGCGCCGAACCAGCGCGCGTCGGCGGCAAATCCGTTGGTGCGGATCGGTTCGCCCCAGGCGGTATAATCATAGCGCGTGTAGGTCGATGCGTTGGCTTCCTTGACCACGATCCAGGTGTGGATCGCGAAGATCGACTTCCATCGCACCGTGCGCGCGCCGTACACCCGGATGATGGCGCCCGCGTGCTGCGACGGCGCCGGCAGCAGGCCCGCGCTGGAACGGTCGGCGGTCTGCCAGTTGCCGCGGGGTTCGCCGAGCCAATAGCGCCCGGCCGACACGCCGATCGGCAAAAACACCAGCAGCAGAAATATCGCGATGGATTTCAGCAAGGCCAAACGCAGCGCATGAAGGAAGTCTGCCAATGCTGATATAGGCCGCATCGCCGCCGGCGCCAGACCGATTGTCGCCTTGCTGCCGCCCCATAGGGCCGCAATAGCAGGCGAAAGAGCGTGGCGGAGTGACGGGAATATGCGGGTAGTTCGGCTTGTGTTTGCGGCGTGGCTCATCGTGACGGCCCTGGCTGCGAGCGTCGCACCGTCTCTCGGGCAGGCCAACCCCCAGGACCTGCTGGCTCTGATGCGCCGGATCACGGCGCTGGCGCAGGAGGGACGCTACGGCGAAGCCGTCGGTCTCGCGCGAAAGCTGGCGACGGACGCCGAGCGCGCATCAGGCCCGCAGTCGCCCCTGACGGCCATGACCCTCATCGTGCTGGGCCAGGCGCTGCAGGCGCAGGGCGAAGCCAACGAGGCCGAAAAAGTGCTGCGGCGGGCGCTGGCCATCCGCGAGAAGACGCTCGGCCCCAATCACCCCGATGTCGCCGCGGTTCTCTCCACGCTCGGTCAGATCGCGCTCGGCCAGAACCGGCTGAAGGACGCCGAACGCGATACGCAGCGCGCGGTCGCGATCGATGAAAAAGCGCTCGGCCCCGACCATCTGACGACGGCGCTGGCGCGCATGACGCTCGGCAATCTCCGTCACCGGCAGTTGCGCGAGGAAGAAGCGCTCGACAGTTTCAGCCGCGCGCTGGAGGTTTTCCGTAAGTCGCCGGGGCAGGCGGACATGATGATCCCGGTCGCCCTCAACAACATCGCCGAGATCTACCGGACGCAGGGCCGGCTGCAGCCGGCCGAGGAAAAATTCCTCGAAGCGCTCAGCCTTCAGGAAAAGCAGCACGGTCGCGACAGTGTCTATGTTTCGGCAACGCTGAACAATATCGGGGAACTGCGACGTCAGCAGGGCAAGCTGCAGGAGGCCGAACAACTGGCGCGACGCGCGCTGGCCATCCGTGAAAAGGCGCTGGGGCCCGATCATGCCGATGTCGCCGCCAGCCTCAACAACCTCGCGCTGGTCTTCATGCGGCAGGGCCGCATCGCGGAAGCCGAGGGCCTGCTGCTTCGCGTGCTCACGATCCAGGAAAAGGCGTTCGGGCCGGATCACCCGAACATCGCGATCGTGCTCAACAATATCGCCGACGCCAAAGCCCGTGCCGATCGCAAGAAGGAAGCGGAGGCGCTGTTCCGCAAATCGCTGGCCATTCGCGAAAAGGGCCTCGGTCCGAACCATCTCGACGTCGCGATTGCGCTCGACAATCTCGTGGTACTGATCGGCGACGACGAGCGTTATGCAGAAGCGGAAGGGATGGCGCGCCGCTCGCTGGCGATCCGCGAGCAGGCGCTCGGCAAGGTTCACCCGCTGGTCGCCAGCAGCCTCAATAATCTGGCTGTCGTGCTCGACAGCTCCGGACGGGCCGGCGAAGCCGAGCCGCTGCTGAAACGCGCGCTGGAGATCCGCCTGAGCGCGCTTGGCGACGCGCACCCCGATGTCGCCAATAGCTTCAACAATATCGGCGCCCATTATCTGGATGCCAAGGACTGGCGGCAGGCCTATGAAGCCTTCGTCCGCGCCTCGGCCATTCTGATTGGCCGTGGCAGCGCGGACGCCGGCGAGGGGCAGTCGGCGGATCTCAAGGCCTATGGCGCGACCAATCCATTTCCGGGATCGATCGTCGCCGCCTATCAGCTCGCGGAGGCCGACAGCCGCAATGCCGCCGCGTTGCGTTCGCGTGCTTTCGAGGCTGCGCAATGGACCGGCGATGAACAGGCAGCGAAGGCCATCGCTGGGATGTCGGCGCGGGTGGCGGCCGGCAGCGGCGAACTTCCGGCACGCGTTCGCGAGCGCCAGGATCTTGGCGAGCAGGCGCTCGCCGTCGACAAGCAACTCATTTCCCTGATGTCGCAGTCGAACGCCGCGCGTAACCCGCAGACCGAGCAGGCGCTCCGCGCAAAGGCGTCCGATATCGCGAGGCGGATCGCCGAGCTCGATCGTGCCATCGCAGCCCAGTTTCCCGACTATGCCGGGCTGATCACCCGGAATCCGGTGCCGATCGAAGAGGCGCAAAAGCGGCTGAACCCCAACGAGGCGCTGCTGCTGTTTGCGACGACGGCCCGTTACACCTTCGTCTGGACGGTCACATCGTCCAGTGTCCGCTGGCACGCGGCGCCGATCGGCACCAAGCAACTGGCGGAGACGGTCAACATCCTGCGCTGCGGCCTCGACGGGGAAGCGTGGCTGGACCGCGATCGCGCCTGTGCTCAAAAGCTCGGCCGCGACCGCGCGCCTTCCGGCGCCGAGCCGTTGCCGTTCGACCTGGAGCGGGCGTCGGCGCTCTATCAGGCGCTGCTGGCCCCCGTCGAGAAGGAGATCGACGGCAAGGAACTGATCCTCGTTCCGTCCGGCCCGCTCGCCACGCTGCCGTTCCAGGTTCTGTTGACCGAAAAGCCTGCGCCCGGCGGAGACTTCGCCACGGCGCCGTGGCTGGTCAAGCGATTTGCGACCACCGTGCTGCCGTCGGTCTCCAGCCTCAAGGCGCTGCGGCAGCTCGCGCAGCGCAGCAGGGCGCCCAGGCCGTTCGCCGGTTTTGGCAATCCGCTGCTGGACGGAAATGCAAAGAGCGCCTTCGATGCCGAGCGCGCCGCGCAGGCCCGGCTTCGCCAGAACTGCGGCGCGAATGCGGAACCGCGCGTGAGCGAGGCTGCCGAGCGCGGGCGGCGTTCGATCACGCGGCTGACCGGCGGCACCGCCGATCTCGAACAGCTCAAGCATCTCGCGCCGCTGCCGGAAACCGCGCTCGAACTGTGCCTGGTGGCCAACAGTTTTGCGCCGGCCAAGGGGGATGTCTATCTCGGCAAGGACGCCAGCGAAACCATCATCAAATCGCTCAGCGACAGCGGACGTTTGAATCAGTATCGCATGCTTCACTTTGCGACGCATGGCGCGCTGTCGGGGCAGGTGCGCGGCTCGATCGAGCCGGGACTGGTGCTGACGCCGCCCACCGCCGCCACGCCGACCGACGACGGCTATCTCTCTTCGTCCGAGATTTCGCAGCTCAGGCTCAACGCTGACTGGGTGGTGCTGTCGGCTTGCAATACGGCTGGCGGCGAGGCGGCAAATTCAGAGGCCTTCTCCGGCCTCGCACGGGCGTTCTTCTATGCCGGCTCGCGCGCGCTGCTGGTCTCGCACTGGCCGGTCAATTCGGTCGCCGCGGTCTACATCACGACAGGCGCGATCGCGGCCATGGGTGCGCAACCCGGTATCGGTCCCGCCGAGGCGCTGCGCCGTTCGATCTCGGCGCTCGCCGCCAAGGGCGGCGCGAACGCGCATCCCAGCGCCTGGGCGCCGTTCGTGCTGGTCGGCAACGGCAGCCCGTCCTGACTCCAGTTTGAGCGATGCTCGGCAGCCATTGACGTCGGGGGACCCAGACACGACATATTGCCGAGCCGTCGATTCCGGTCACGGTCCAGGAGCGGGATATGGATGCGAAAATCAGCGATGCCGCCGCTGTGCATCGTGACGATGACATTGTGCACTGGCTGGCCAACGGTACGCGCGACGAGCGGTTCATCGACAATATTTTCGCCGAATTGTGCCTGCGGCTCCAGCGGGTGGGAGTTCCTGTCAAGCGGGCGACGCTTCATCTGTTGATCCACCACCCGCAATGGCTCGGCGCTCGCATCATGTGGTCCGACGGAATGCACGAGGCCGAGATCTCCCGGGTCGATTACGACGTCAGGGAGCGGTCTCAATACATCGGCAGCCCCGCCAGCGAGATCTTCGATGGCGCCGCCGAGGTGCGCGAGAATCTCGAAGGCGATCCCTCGGCGGGCCGCCGACACCCGGTGTTCGACGAAATGCGGGCGATGGGCCTGACCGACTATGTCGCCTGGCCGCTCTATCACACGCTCGGCAAGCAGCATCTCGTCACGTTTGCGACCGACAAGCCCGGCGGTTTCGACAAGGCACACATCGCGGCCCTATCGAACCTGCTGCCGGTTCTCGCGCTGGTCAGCGAAATCCGCATGAAGAACCGGCTGGCGCGCACGTTGCTCGAAACCTATGTCGGCACCCACGCCGGCGAACTGATCCTGGCCGGCGCGACGCGGCGCGGCAGCGGCACGACGGTGCGCGCCGCGATCATGATCTGCGACCTGCGCGACTTCACGGCGATCTCCGACAACTGGCCGCGCGACGACGTCATCGATCTCCTGAACGGCTATTTCGACGCGATGTCGGAACCAATCGCGCGGCATGGCGGCGAGATTCTGAAATTCATCGGCGACGGACTGCTCGCGATCTTTCCGCTCAGCGAGCCGCAAGCATGCGCCAATCTGCTGCGCGCCGTGACGGAGGCCCGGCGCGCCATGATGGCGCTGAACGAAAGGAATGACGGATCAGGTCGCGCGCCGCTGAATTACGGCATCGGCGTCCACGTCGGCGACGTCATGTACGGCAATATCGGGTCGCAAACCCGGCTCGATTTCACGGTGATCGGCCCGGCCGTCAACATGGCGTCGCGGCTCGAGGCGCTGACCAAGCAACTGGGCAGAAACGTGCTGCTGTCCCGCGCCTTCGCCGATTCCGTCGGAAGCGAGTTCGAACTGGAGCGCGTCGGCGAATATCCGGTTCGCGGATTCAACGAACCGATCGAACTGTTCGCCTATAACGGCTGAGCGCCGCCGGTCCCACTTTCAGGCGCTTCGTTCGGGAAGATCGCCGAGCAGGTTGGACAGCTTGACCGCGAGCTTGCGAAGCCGCGCGTTCTCTTCGAGCAGCACCGAAAGGCTTTCGGCCTGCTGCGGCGCCTCGTCGTCCCGAAGTCCGTCGACCTCGTCGAGCAGGGGCGACAGGGCGACGAGAAGGTCATCGACCGGCGGCGGCGCCTGGATGGTTTCACGGACGATGCTTTCTTCACGCAGCGGCACGACGTTGTCGGCATGCTCGACAATGCGAAACGTTTCGTGGCGAGCCTGGCTGTCGTGCGGCGGATATTCGATACTCATGACACTTTCCTGTTCACAAGGTGGCCGGGTCGTCGATTCACCAAACGTCACCCTTCAATGAGTCGGCGGCAAATTTGCGTCGGAAAAGAAACGGCGGTGAGGCTCGGCGAAAAGGTCACACTTGATTCGATTCATACCGCAGATCGAATTAGGTCAAATTTCCGACGTATCACGAACCATTCTCAGTCCGCGCAGCTGGGGAGCGGGGCCATCTTATTTGAGGATGTATCGATGACGGATTTCCTGACCAATGCAGAGCATTGGCGCAAACGCGCGGAACTGACGCGGGCGTTGGCCGCGAACGCGGTCAAGGACCAGGGGCGGCTGCTCAAGGTCGCCGAGGAGTACGACCGGCTGGCGGCACATGCCGAACAGCGGCGCATGGCGGCGATTCCGGCCCGTTCCTATGCCCCGGCGAGCCCGAGCGAGTAATCCTCGTCAATCGAAAGTGGCCGTGACAAGCGCGCATTTCCGCCTCGGCCGGCGCCCGGCACCGCTGAGTGCGCAGCAATATGACGCCAACCCCGGACATGTGACCTGTAAAACACAACCGCCGCGTAACGTTCAAGGCATTGTGATCCTGCGATTGCAGAGGAATCAACGAATCGCCTAGACCGTTCGCGGGGCTGGGAAGCGGAGAGTGAGTATGAGAGTCGCTTCCTTAGAAAGTGTACTGACGGCGGCTACGCTGGTACTGGCCATCGTCATCGTTCTGTGGGGAATCAAGATTTTCCACGGTGTGTGAGCAGGGCGAACTGGGGTCGAACAGGGGTCTCCGGTCAAGAAGAGACCGCGACAAGGCGTCACTTCCGCGGCGGCGGAGGCCTTTTCGTTTTCATTGCCGACATATGGTTTGCCGGAGGATCTTGCCTCGCGGCGCGCGTTGGATTTGGTTTTGAGGCCTGCCGCGAAATCCGGTACCGGCCGCTGAAGGCGTTGGTTTCAAGTTCATAATGCACGTTGGCTATTATTTGATGATCGCAGCACTTGTTCTGATGGGCCTTGAAGTTCTTTACGCACTTTATCAACTGGCAACGTTTCTCTGAGCCGTGCCGCTGAAACGGGATCAGGCGCTAGTTCGTTGTTCCGACTCGCTTTACTGATGCCGATGATGTGCGGCTGAACGGCACGCTTCGCGTGAAAACGCCACAAAGCGCACGCGCGGGCGGTGGCTCAAATCAATGACTTCTCAAGGTTTGCCGCAATGACGCCGTCTTAGTGCCGGGGTCGCGGCCATGTGCTTCCCATTTTAGTCGCAAAATTGCCCGCCGACTCACCCCATTCTCCGCGCGCGACACGTGACTGGGGGCTCGTTACGCATTTCAAAATTGGAGTATCATCATGCGAGTAGACCATCCGCAGCTAAATAAGCGAGAGCGCCGCGCAGAACCCTCATTTTGGGTACAGGAACCGACCGACGACGCCTTTTCACTGCTTGAAAACGCCCTTCGTGGCGACGAGCCCGCCCTTCGCCGCCATGAACCGACCGACGAAATCCATTCGCTGATCCAGGAAAACGCCAAGCTCCGCGAGCTTCTGTCGCAGCTTTCGGACATCATCCGCAAGAACGGCGTCCACGCGAGATAATGCGACGATTCAATCTCGGTCCCGCCCCAGCGAAAAGCGGCTTGACCGCTGTGGGGCGAGGCCGCCGTATTTTGCGCCGTATATTTTATTCCTAGTGCGTGCGGCGACGGCCGCACGAAGCATGTGGCGCATTCACGCCAGATGGCACGCCACAAGATGCCCGTCACTGCCTTGTTTCAATTCGGGCACGGTTTCGCGACAGCGCGGCTCCGCGATCGGGCAGCGGGTGTGGAAATGACAGCCGCGCGGCGGGTTCATCGGGCTCGGCACGTCGCCCTGCAGGCGGATCCGCTTGCGCTTCGCCCGGGGGTCCGGCACCGGAACGGCCGAGAGCAGCGCCTGCGTGTAAGGATGCTGCGGACGGCGATAGAGGTCGCTGGCGGTCGCGAGTTCGACGATGCGGCCGAGATACATCACCGCGACGCGATCGGAAATGTGCTCCACCACCGAGAGATCGTGGGCGACGAACAGATAGGTCAGGTTTAGCTCGGCCTGCAAATCTTCCAGCAGGTTGATCACCTGCGCCTGGATCGAGACGTCGAGCGCTGAAACCGGCTCGTCGCACACGATGAATTTCGGTTCCACCGCGAGCGCACGCGCGATCACGATGCGCTGGCGCTGGCCGCCGGAGAATTCGTGCGGGTAGCGCCGCATGTGCTCGGCCTTGAGCCCTACCTTGACCAGAAGACTGGCCACGCGGTCGTCGCGCTCGCTGGCGGAAGAGGCGAGGGCGTGGATGGTGAAGGCTTCGCCGAGGATCGCACCCACGGTCATGCGCGGATTGAGCGAGGCGAACGGATCCTGGAACACGATCTGCATGTCGCGCCGCATGGCGCGCAGGCCGCCGCCGGACAGGCCGCGCATGTCCTTTCCGTCGAACACGATCTCGCCGTCAGAGGGTTCGACCAGCCGCAGCACGCAGCGCGCCGTGGTGGATTTTCCGCACCCGGACTCGCCGACCAGCCCCAGCGTCTCGCCGCGGTGAACCGCAAACGAAACGCCGTCGACGGCGTGAACCCGTCCGACCTCGCGCGACAGCAAGCCGCCCTTGACGGAAAAATGCTTCTTCAGTCCGGTGACTTTCAGCAGGGGCTCGCTCATGCGTTCATCCCCTGGCTCTCGCCGAGGTGGCAGGCCATGCGATGGCCCGGTGCGACCGCGCGCAGCCGCGGTTCCTCTTCCGCGCAGCGGGCAAAGGCAAAGCGGCAGCGCGGCGCGAAGCGGCAGCCGGGCGCGGGGTTGATCAGGATCGGCACCGAGCCGCCGATCGCCTCCAGCCGGGTCTTCTGCGTGCTGTCGAGATCGATACGCGGGATCGAACGGATCAGACCCTGCGTGTAGGGATGGCGCGGGCTGGCGAACAGGCTGTCGACGTCGGCCTCTTCCACCACCTTGCCGGCATACATCACGACGACGCGCTGCGCGGTCTCCGCCACCACGCCCATCGCGTGCGTGATCAGCATCACCGCCATGCCGAAGCGTTCCTTCATGTCCTGCAGCAGGTCGAGGATCTGCGCCTGGATGGTGACGTCGAGTGCGGTGGTCGGCTCGTCGGCGATGACGAGTTTTGGCTTGCAGGCCAGTGCCATCGCGATCATGACGCGCTGGCGCATGCCGCCGGAGAACTGGTGCGGGTAGTCATGGACGCGGCCTTCGGCGTTGGGGATCTGCACCAGCTTCAGCATCTCGATGGTGCGGGCCAGCGCCGCTTTCCTCGACAGGCCCTCGTGGCGGCGCAGGCTCTCGGCGATCTGCTCGCCGACCGTCAGCACCGGGTTGAGCGAGGTCATCGGCTCCTGGAAGATGAAGCCGATCTGCTTGGCTCTGATGTCGTCCAGCTCGTGGCTCGTCAGCGGCACCAGGTCGCGGCCTTCGAACAGGATTTCGCCCTCGACGATGCGGCCCGGCGGCATCGGAATGAGCTTGAGGACCGACATCGCCGTGACGGTCTTGCCGCAGCCGGATTCCCCGACCACGCACAGCGTCTCGCCCTTGTTCAGCGTGATATCGACGCCGTCGACCGCCTGCAGCATGCCGTCGTCGGTGGAGAAGTGCGTCTTGAGGCCCTTGATCTCGAGCAGCGGCGCCATCAGATCACCCGCCGTGCATCGAGTGCGTCGCGCAGGCCGTCGCCGATGAAATTGATGGCGACGACAGCGACGAAGATCGCACCGCCCGGAAACAGCGCCCAGTGCGCGGCGATGTCGAGAAAGTCCTTGGCGTCGAACAGCAGCCGGCCCCAGGTCGGGGTATCGGGCGGGAAGCCGAGGCCGAGGAACGACAGCGTCGATTCCGCGATGATGGCGGCGGCGACGTCGATGGTGCCGGCGATGATGACAGGCCCGAGCGCGTTGGGCAGGATGTGACGGACCACCTGCCGCAGCGGACTGGCGCCGAGCGCGCGCGCGGCCTCGACGAAATCCTTCTCACGCAGTGAGAGGAACTGCGCGCGCACCAGGCGGGCCACCGGCATCCAGCGCAGGCCGCCGATCACCAGCACGATCAGGATGAAGATGCCGCCCTCGGGACCGAACACCGCCTTCAGTCCGTCGCGGAACAGATAGATCAGCAGCAGCAGCAGCGGCAGTTGCGGCAGCGAGAGGAACAGGTCGGTCAGCCACATCAGCGCGTGTCCGAGTGCGCCGCGAGACATGCCGGCGAGCGCGCCGATCAGCGTGCCGATGATGACGGCGACCGCCATCGCGGCGAGCCCCACCGCGAGCGAGATCCGCCCGCCATAGATCATGCGCGCCAGAATGTCCTGACCGAGATCGTCGGTGCCGAAGGGGTGGGCGAGCGAGGGGCCTTCGAGGCGGGCGTTGAAGTCGATGTCGTTGATGCTGACGCGCCAGACGAAAGGACCGAACACCACGGCCAGGATCAGAACGATCAACAGCACGGCGCTGACCACGGCGAGCTTGTGGCGGCGATAGCGCCGCCAGGTCTCGCGCCAGGGCGACCAGGCCGGCCGCCGCTCAGCGGAGGGAGATGCGAGGGTCAAGCCAGCCATAAAGCACATCCGCGATGAGATTGAAGAGCACGACGAGACAGGCGAAGACGAAAGTCACGGCCATCACGACGGGCGTGTCGTTGGAAAGGATGGAGGAGATCAGGAGCGAGCCGATGCCCGGAATGCGAAAGATCTGCTCGGTGACGATAGCGCCGCCGAACACCCCCGGCATCTGCAGCGCCACCAGCGTCACCACCGGGATCAGCGCGTTGCGCATCGCGTGCTTGATGATCACCCGGGGCTGGCCGAGGCCCTTGGCGCGGGCGGTGGTGACGTAGTCGAGCCGGATCACGTCCAGCATCGCCGAGCGCACGAAGCGGGTCATCGACGCGGCTTGAAAAAGTCCTAGCACCATCACCGGCATGATCGCCTGCCGGACCTGTTCGACCAGCCAGCGGAATCCGGTCGCCTTGATATCCGTGGTGTAGACGAACGGCAGCCAGTCCAGCGTGATCGAGAACAGCAGGATGAACAGCAACCCGGTGAAGAAGGTCGGCAGCGAAAAGCCGATGAAGGCCAGCGTGTTGGCGATCTGGTCGAAGATCGAATAGGGCCGGGTCGCCGCGAAGACGCCGACCGGGATCGCGATGCACAGCGCCAGGATCTGTGCCGAGCCGATCACGTAGAGCGTCGCCGGCAGGCGCTGCAGGATCAGCGTGTCGACGTTCATCCGGCTGACAAAGGAAAACCCCCAGTCGCCGTGCAGCATGGCCGTGATCCAGTGCAGGTAGCGCAGGTAGATCGGGTCATCGAGCCCGAACTTGGCACGAAGCGAGGCGGCGACTTCGGGTGGCACGTTCGGATTGGTCGCGAGTTCGCTGAAGGGATCGCCAGGCGCCAGCGCCAGCACGATGAACAGCACCAGCGAGATGCCGAGCAGGCTCGGCACCGCGATCAGGAGACGACGCAGCACATACTGGCTCATGAGGGAATAATCCCGTCAGCGATCAGCCCGTCGCCTCGCGGTACCAGTCGAACAGATTGTCGGTCTCGTTGGCCCAGCCGCTGACCACAGGGCGCAGCGTATTGGCGCAGGCTTCCACCTTCAGGCGGTGCATGACCGGGATGAAGACGACATCCTGCATCATGATGTCGTTGGCCTTGATGTAGAGCGCGGCCCGCTTGACCGCATCCGTTTCGCCCTCGGCCGCATCGACCGCCGCGTCGTAATCCTTGTTGACCCAGCGCGGGAAATTCACGCCCTGCCACTTGTTCTCCTTCGTCGCGACATTTCGCGAATGGAAGCGGCGCATCAGTTGGGAAGGATCCGGCTGGCTCATCGGGATCTGGAACATCTCGAGGTCGGCGTAGAACTTGGCGTAGGTGTCGGGGTTGGCGACGTCGGAGGAGAAGAACACCGAGGCCACCACCGATTTCAGCTCGACGTCGATGCCGGCCTTCTGGCAGGCCTGCTTGACGATGGCCTGGGTCTTCTGGCGCGGGCCGTTGATGGCGGTCTGGTAGAGAAACTTCAGCTTCTTGCCGTCCTTTTCGCGGATGCCGTCAGCGCCCGGTTTCCAACCGGCTTCGTCCAGCAGCTTGGATGCCTTCTCGATGCTGAATTCCCAGCTGGTGTTCTTGGAAACGAACTTCTCCGGGCCGTTGAGGAAGTTGGCGGTCACGCGTCCGGCGCGGCCGTAGATCACCTTCTTGACCGCCTCGCGGTCGACCAGCATGGCGAGCGCCTTGCGCACCGCGGGATCGGACAGCAGCGGATGCTTGGTCTTGATCGAGGAGCGCTCGCCGTCGATTTCGGTGTTCGGATCGGTGAAGTTCAAGGCGATGAATTCGGTATCGCCGCCGGTTGCATAGACGGTCTTGCCCTTGCCGCCCTTTTCCAGCCGCAGCAGCACGTCGTCTTCGACCTGGATGTTCCAGCCGAAATCATATTCGCCGGTCTGGATCACCGCGCGGGCCGCCGAGACGGCGTCGCCGCCGCCCTTCATCTCGATCGTGTCGAAGTGCGGGCGGTTCGGCATGTGATAGTCGGCGAACAGCTCGCCGCGGATGACGTCGCCCGGCTTGAACTCGACGAATTTGTAGGGGCCGGTGCCGACGGGGGCGAGGTTGTTCGGCGCCTCGCGGGACTTTGCGCCCTTGTATTCCGCGAACAGATGTTTCGGGATGATGCTGCCGGGGGCGCCGACAAAGGCGTCGGCCCAGAACGGCGTCGGCTTCTTGAAGGTGATCTTGACCGTGAGGTCGTCGATCTTCTCGACGGTGATGTCGCGGTGGACGCCGATGGTCACGGTCGCGGTGGCGGGATCGCGGGCATATTCCCAGTTGAACACGACATCGTCGGCGGTGAAAGGTTTGCCGTCGTGCCATTTGACGCCGGGCTTCAGCTTCCAGGTCACAGACATGCCGTCGGCGGCCAGACCGCCGTTCTGCAGCGAGGGAATTTCGGCGGCCAGCACCAGCTTCATGTTGCCGTCCGGATCCCAGCAGGCGAGCGGCTCGTAGAACAGGCGAGAGCCGTCCTGGTCCTTGGTACCGGTGGCGAAATGCGGGTTGAGCAGGGTCGGTCCCTGCCACCACAGCAATTTCAGCGCGCCGCCGCCGCCGCGCTTGGTCGGCTTGTAGGCCGACGGGGTCTCGGCCATGGCGACGCCGCCGATCGCCAGGATCTGCGTCGCCATCGGCGCGGTGAGGCCGAAAGCCAGCATGCGCTGGACGAAGCCGCGGCGATCCATGCGGCCGTCCTTCACCTCGTCGATCATGGTGCGCAGTTCGTGGTCCAGCATCGTCGTCCCCATTTGTCCTGGTGTTTGTGATGGCCGCCAGGCGGCGGCATTGGCATGAATTTCAGGTAAGATGGCACACCAAATCCCCCGGAGGTCAACGTCTGGCTGTCGGCCCCAGGTAGGCCGGGAGCCGATTTTGACGTTTACTTGGGCAGAGTGTGGCCGCGGCGCACATCGCTTCAGCAATTCAGCGCTTCAGCCACCGCAAACCGGGCGGAATCGTTCGCTGCACTGCAAAAAATATCGTCAGACCGGCCCCGGGCCGGTTCAGACCCGCGACATATCGAGCGGTGGCGCGACGCTGTCCGGCAGCGGGCTGATATAAGGTGTCCGGCTGGTGCGCTTCTTCAGGTCGGCCTGGGCGGCGGCGATCAGTTCCGGTTCGGTCAGCGCGCGGACGCCAAGGCCGGCCATCGCCTTGGCCGCCTGCACCATGGCCTTGTGAGCGTGCGGGCTCTTGCCCTGCGCCACCACCTGCCAGGTGTGGAACGGTGTGCCGATCGCGACCGTCGGCGCGTGAACCTGCACGGTCGGCACCACCCAGCTGACGTCGCCGACATCGGTCGAGCCGATCTGCGGATTGCGCTTGGCGTCCAGCGGCACGATGAAATCGGCCAGCGGACGGTCGGTCGGCTCCATGCCGATCGAATAATAGACGGTCTCGATATCCTTGTCGGTCAGCGTGGACTGAATCTGTTTGGCGAAATTTTTATCGGTGTCGTCGAAATGCGGCGGGCCGAGCTCTTCCATGATCGCGTGCAGCGCCTGCTCCAGCGGCGTGTTCGGCAGGATGTTGGAGACCGCGGAAACGATCTTCATCTCCACCTGCGTCTCGGTCATCATCGCCGCGCCCTGCGCGATCTTGTGCACGCGTCCGACCAGTTCGTTCATGCCGGGCAGGTCGCGGGCGCGGATCGAATAGCGCACCCGCGCATGGGCCTGTACCACGTTGGGCGCGATGCCGCCGGTGTCGAGCAGGGCGTAATGCACGCGGGCGTCGCTCGGCATGTGTTCGCGCATGTAGTTGACGCCGACATTCATCAGTTCGACCGCGTCCAGCGCGCTGCGCCCGAGATGGGGCGAGGCCGCGGCATGGGAGGTGCGTCCGGTGAAGACGAAGTCAGCTCGGGTGTTGGCGAGCGACGGCGTCACCACGACTTCCCAGAAACTCGACGGGTGCCAGGTGATCGCGATGTCGGCGTCCTCGAACGCGCCCGATCGCACCATGAAGGCTTTTGCGGCGCCGCCTTCCTCCGCGGGGCAACCGTAATAACGCACGCGGCCGCGCACCTTGTGTTCGGCGAGCCAGTCCTTCACGGCGGTCGCCGCCAGCAGCGCGGCCGAGCCGAGCAGGTTGTGGCCGCAGCCATGGCCGTGGCCGCCGGCTTCCAGCGGGCGAGGTTCGGCGACGCCGGCCTCCTGGCTGAGGCCGGGCAGCGCGTCATACTCGCCGAGGAAAGCGATGACGGGTCCGCCTTCGCCCCATTCGCCCATCAGCGCGGTGGGAATGCCTGCGACCTGCTCGGTGACGCGAAAACCCTGGTGCCGCAGCTCGGCCAGATGTTCGGCGCAGGAACGCGCTTCGGTGTAGCACACCTCGGGCATCGCCCAGACCCGGTCGGCGAGGGCGACGAAGCGCGGCTTGATCGCATCGACGCCACGCCAGATGTTGCTGCGGTTGTCCATCTTCCGGTTTCCTCGAACGCAATTTGAACGCCTGAATTGTTACCAGCTTCGCCGCAGGCCGGCTATCCATCACAGCTTGATGCCGCGAGGCTTGAACAGCCGGCCTTTCTCCACCACCAGCACCACCGCCAGCGAGGCCAGCGTGCAGAGCAGGAAGCCGGTCGCGAACGGCACCAGCGTGCCGTCAAAATCCTGGCCGATGGTGGCGCCGACGGCGATTCCAAGCAGCGTGGTGATCGAGCCGTACAGCGAAGCGGCGGTGCCGGCGATATGGCCCTGCGGCTCCATCGCGAGCGCGGTGAAGTTCGAGATCATCAGCCCGAACGCAAACATCAGCATTACCGAGAGCGCCATGAACAGCGGCAGCGGCAGCATCTGCAGCTTCGCCGCCGCCAGCATGATTGCGGCGATGACCACGTAGCCGATCAGCGCGGCGTGGGAGATCACGCGCATGCCGAGGCGGCCGACCAGGCGGGAATTGGCGAAGCCGGCGATCGCGGTGCCGACGGCGACGCCGGCAAACGCGAGCGGGAAATAGTGTCCGAGCTGGTAGATGCCGGCGAACACCTGCTGCGCGATGAAGATGTAGGCGAACAGCGTGCCCAGCACGCCGCCGGCCACCAGCGCGTAGCCCAGCGTCTGGCGATGGGTCACGGTCTGGCGGAAGGCATCGAATATGTCGCGAACGGCGAGCGAGCGGCGGTTGGCCGGCGCCAGCGTCTCCGGCATCCGCAGCGCGCTCCAGATCAGCGTCACCACGCCATAGGCCATCAGTACGACGAAGATGCCGCGCCACTGCGCCAGCAGCAGCACGGCCTGGCCGAATGCGGGCGCCACGATCGGCACCGCAATGAAGATCATCATCGCCAGCGAGATAACGCTCGCCATGCGCGGTCCGGCATAGCAGTCGCGCACGATCGAGGTGGCGATCACGCGGGTCGCCGAGGTGCAGACGCCCTGCAGGGCGCGGGCGAGCAGCAGCGTCTCGAACGAGGGCGCGGCGATCGCGAGCAGGCTGGCGATGCAATACACCGTCATGCCGCCGAGCAGGACCGGCCGCCGCCCGAACCGGTCGGACAGCGGGCCCATCACGAACTGGCCGAGGCCGAAGCCGACCAGGAAGATCGACAGCACCATTTGCGGCCGGTTGGCGGAGGTGACGCCGAAGGTGGCGGCGATGTTCGGCAGTGCGGGCAGCATGATGTCCATCGCAAGCGGATTGAGCGCCATGATGGACGCAATCACGATCACGAATTCGGTAAAGCCCATCGGGCGGTGGCCGGACGCGGCCACGGCGTTGGCGCCGGTGTTGGACAAACTGAAAACCCTCTTGCGGGACCTACCTTATTGATCTTATTGCATCGCACAATCCACGATTTGGGAATGGCTGCCCGTCCGCGAACGGGTCTTTGCGGGAGGCGTCTACAGGCCGCGCGCCAAAGCCGTTGTTCTGACCCCCCGGTTGATCTATCCCCAACAGGCGAAGCCCTGCGAACGGAGAGATCGTGTCGGGACAGACCTTGAAGATCGGGACGCGCAAGAGCGCGATGGCGCTGGCGCAGACGGAAGCGATCGCGCGGATGCTGCGCGCGGCCGATGGCGCGCTCGACGTCGAGATCGTCAAGTTCGAAACCCGGGGCGACCAGGACCAGACCAGCAAGCTGTTGCGCCACGGTGGCAAGGGCGGCGCTTTTGTCGCCGAAATCCGCGATGCGATGCGCGCCGGCCAGTTGCAGGCGGCGATGCATTCGCTGAAGGACGTGCCCGGCAACGAAGAGACGCCCGGCCTGATCCTGGCCGCATTGCTGCCGCGCGACCCCGCCACCGATGCGCTGGTGCTGCGGCCCGGAATTTCGCTCGACGAGTTCCGCGCCTCGAAGGGCAAGGGCTTCAAGATCGGCACCAACGCGGTACGCCGCGCCGCCTATCTGCGCCGGCTGTTCCCGGATGCCGACGTGATCCATTTCCGCGGCGCGGCCGACACGCGGGTGGCAAAACTCGACCGCGGCGACAAGCAGCGGCTGCCCGGCGGCGGCGAGGTGGGGCCGGCGGACGCACTGGTCATGGCGCGCTCCGGGCTCGAGCGGATCGGCATGGCGTCCCGCATCGTCCATGATTTTTCCGTGCGCGAAATGCTGCCGGCGGTGGGGCAGGGTATCGTCGCCGTCGAATGCGTGGAAAACGACTGGCTCACGCGCGCCCGCCTCGCAAAGATCGAGGACGTATCGTCGCGTCTCTGCGCCGAAGCCGAGCGCGAAGTGCTGTGGGTGCTGAACGGCCATTGCAACTCGCCGATCGCCGGTCACGCCACGTTGGCAGGCGGCAAGATGACGCTGACCGCATCGGTGCTCGACGAAGCCGGCGGCGGCTTCATCGAGGTGTCGCGGCAGGGCGCCGCCGACCGGCCGCGTGAACTCGGCCGCGCCGTGGGGTTGGAGTTGCTGGACAAGGGGGCGGCGGAGATTATCGCGCGGACGCGGCCGGACGAGCATTAGGGCGAGTATCGACAGATCGAGCCTCGCTATCTGATGTTTGATGGGAGCTGATCGCTACGGGGACATCCCGTAGTAGCGGCGATAAGAATTGAGTTGCTGTTCCGGTGTGAAGTCATCGAAATCGCCGGCAGAAATACTGTTCTGTAGTAGCGCCAGAAGCTCCTTTGCGTCGGGTTCGTCACTACCCAGGAGGAACGTTTGGGTCGGCTCCAGTCCGGCTCCGCAAACGAGCTGAATATCGATGTAGCATCCCGCATCGAAAGATGATGTCTTGGCCTTGTAAATGAGGAGTGCATCGGCCGGATTACCTGCCGAGAACAATTGTATGCACAACGCCTTCAATGGCTCGTTGCTGTCTCGCCGGTCGTCGGCAATCGAAGCTGCAATAAGCCGGCGGATTTCTGCGAGATCGGTTGCGACGGGGACAAGACCGAAACGCCCAAGCAATTCATTTTCGTCCATGGCAAATGAATTTAGCAATTTTGCATCGCCTTCAGCAAGCCGGAACGACCGCAGCAGGCTATTGCTTCCACGCCATAAGGTATCAGTCCAGCCATTGGAAACACAATTTATATGCGGCCGTGAGATTGACTGTTACGATCACTCACCCCCGCGAAAGCTCAGATCCGAAATGCGCCGGTCGGCGCGGCGCAGCCGCCGGCAGAGTTCGCGGTTGATGTTTTGCAGCACCAGTACGTAAGTGTGGATGTCGGCCTTGTAGCAGTCGTAGAGGCATCGGGCCGTAAGTTCATACAAGACGGTCGCGGTCTCCGCGACCACGGTGGCCGAGCGGTTCTGCATTTCGATCAGCGTCATTTCGCCGAAGAAATCGCCGGGGCCGAGGTCCGTCATGCGGAGCGAGCGCCCATCGTCGCCGAGCTTGCTCACCACGAGGTCGCCCGCATGCACGACGAACATCGAACGCCCAGGCTCGCCCTCCGCGACGATGGTGGCGCCGGCGTCAAAATGGCGTTCGACCAGCATGGAGACCAGCAGGTCGAGACCGGCGCCCGACAGGCCGCCGAAGAACGGCGTGGCGAGCAGGAATGCTTTCAGGTCGGGCGAGCTGACAGCCATCGGCGCAATATATCTGCGCTCCGGCCAGCGGCCAAGTTGGGAAGTGCGGCCGCCTCTATCCGCTGACGGAAGAAGGGGCCGCCGGGCCGACGGAGCCAGTTCGCCGCGTCTCGCTTCTTCGCCCCTGCGGCCGCCGCAATTGGCGGCGCGCCCATAGCAGCAGTCCGGTCGAGAGCAGTCCGAGCAATGCCAGCGAGGTGACGATGTTCAGGGAACTCGCGATCATGGCCGACCAGTTGCCTTCATGGATCAGCCTCGGCCAATTGCGAGGCAGGGCTATCAGTCCGTCGCCAGTGACGGCATAAGCCCGAAGTTCTCCACCATCGAAAATACGCGCCATCAGCAGCCGGCCGCGATTGCGGATCGAGGTCACCTGCGCCAGATCGTGCAATTTGGCGACAATGACAACGGCCTCAGGCAAAGATACCAGCCGGGCTGACCTGGGCGGGGGCGGGCTCGCCTGAAAAGTCCAGCCGAACGCCAAGCATACGCCAGTCAACGGGCTCAACACGACCAGCGGCAGCGTGAACCACGCCGTGCCCTTGTGCCAGCCGGAAAGGCTGTTGCGCAGTTTCGGCAGCCCCATGAAAAGGCCAAGGCCCATGATGACGACCATGCCGATCGTCGACGAGATCACCAGCCAAGACTGCCCGAGCAGGCGTTCATGGGTGCGCCGTGCCCACAGGAAAAGCGCCGGCAGTGCCGCTTGCTCGGTGATTTTCTCGCCGCTGTCGAGATCGACCTGCGCGGACTCTGTGCCCTGCAGGATGATGTGCCGTTCAGCTGAATTGATGGCGAGGCCGCGTGCCTTGCCGTCGGGATCGTATCGCCGGATGAGATCGGCGGCCCGCGCCGCATCGACGGAGTGCGGCTTGATCGAACTCATCTGAACCACCGGCTCAAAGGACAGAATGAGCCCGGTCAGGATGATGGCAAGCAATGGTAGCGCGAAGACGAGGGTGATCCAGCGGTGAAACCTGAGCAGCAGCAGTTTCGTCATCTCGTTCTCCGGACGCGGTGCGACAATGACGCTCGCGGCGGCGCAGCACAAACGACGCTTTGTTCATGTTTTGCGCATTGATCCTCCACAATCCATCCGTCCCAACGGGGTCCGTCCTTGCGAGGAGCAGAGCGACGAAGCAATCGGTCGCCCCGCTCGCTGCGCCATGGATTGCTTCGCTTCGCTCGCAATGAAGGCGGCGGGTATCATTGCCATCACAACCACAAGATCTTCTTCCGGTACTCCAGATCGGTCAGCAGCGGTTGCGCCGGTCCCTCGTGAAATACCGCGCCGCGCTCCAGCGCGAAGACGCGGTCGGCGAGCGCCAGCACCAGGTCGAGATTGTGCTCGACGATCACGATCGAGATGTGCTGTCGCAGCCGATCGAATACCTTGAACAGTTCGAGGATCACCGCCGGCGCCAGTCCCTCGAACGGCTCGTCGAGCAGCAACAGCTTGACGTTGCCCGACATGGCGCGGGCGACTGCCACCATCTGCTGCTCGCCCCCGGAGAGATAGTCCGCCGCGACGTCCATGCGTTCGCGCAGGCGCGGGAAATAGTCGAGGATCTGGGCCTCGTCCCACACCACGCCGTTGCTGCCGTCTGTCTTGCGCGCCAGCCGGCCGAGCGCGAGGTTTTCCCGCACCGTCATGCCGGCGAACAGGCCGCGGCCCTGCGGCACATAGCCGATGCCGGCACGCGCGATGTCGGGGGCGGGCAGGCGGGAGATGTCGCGTCCGGCATAGGCGATCTTGCCCGACGACAGCGGCACGAGGCCGGCCAGCGTCTTCAGCAGCGTGGACTTGCCGGCGCCGTTGCGGCCGAGCAGCGCGACGATCTCGCCTTCGCGCACGTCGAGCGTGGCGTCGTGCAGGATATGGCTCTTGCCGTAGAACGTGTTGACGCGCTCGAAGCGCAGCACCGGCTCCGGGCTGGCGCCGGCGCGCTCACTGCCGGCGTGCTCGACCGCGGGGATGCCGGTGCCGGTATAGACCTGCTGCACGCGCGGATCCGCGCGCACGGCTTCCGGCGAGCCGGTCATCAGCACCTCGCCCTGGTTCATCACGGTGACATTGCGCGAGAAGCCGAGCACGCGGTCGATGTCGTGCTCGACGATCAGCACCGGAATATTGGCGGCGATGTTTTTCACGAGGTTCGAGACGCGCTCGCGCTCGGTGGCGGCCAGCCCCGCCAGCGGCTCGTCCAGCAGCAGCACCTGCGGCTTCGAACCGAGCGCGATGCCGAGATCGACCAGCCGCTGCCCGCCATAGGAAAGTTCGCCGCCCTCGATCGTCTCGATGCCTTCGAGGCCGAGAAACTTTATCAGCTCCGCGGTCTCGGCGTGAATGTCCTTGTAGTGATCGATGTCGCGCCACAGGTTGAAGCGGCAGGCCGCCTGCGCCTGCAGCGACAGCCTCAGGTTTTCATGGATCGACAGCCCCTTGAACAAATTGGTGATCTGGAACGAACGGGTCAGGCCCTGGTGGCAGATCGCTTCCGACGGCACGCCCTGGATCTCGCGGCCGTTCAGGGTGATGGTGCCGCTGTCGGTCGGATAAAGTCCGGAGACCAGGTTGAACAGCGTGGTCTTGCCGGCGCCGTTCGGCCCGATCAGGGCATGGATCTCGCCCGCGCCGACGGTGAGGCTCGCATTGCTCACCGCGCGGATGCCGCCAAAGCTCTTGGAGACGCCGCGCACGTCGAGCACGGTGCCCTCGAGCGCCTTCGGCCGCAGGAAGGCCGGCAGCGGCAGGCCTTCGTAGATCTTGCGGCGGCTCATCGCGGCGGACTCTTCCGGCGGCGGCCACCAGCGTTTTGAGAGCGTAGCCCAGATGCCGACCAGGCCGCCCGGCGAATACAGCACGAAGGCGACGAAGACGAGGCCGAACCACAGCAGCCAGTTCCCGGTCCAGATCGAAAACAGCTCGCGGAACAGGATGAAGAACAATGCGCCGATCGCCGGCCCCAGCATGCT
The DNA here is from genome assembly GCA_964609175.1 of uncultured Bradyrhizobium sp. Classification (GTDB taxonomy): domain Bacteria; phylum Pseudomonadota; class Alphaproteobacteria; order Rhizobiales; family Xanthobacteraceae; genus Bradyrhizobium. Next base: position 98,411 of record CAZSRR010000023.1, on the reverse strand, counting down.
GCGCATGCCGCCGATCACGACGATCGCAAGCAGCTCGCCGGAGAAGGGGACGGAGACGGCTTCGGCGGAGACGAGATAATTCTGGAAGCCGATCAGCCCGCCGGCAAAGCCGGTGACGACCGCCGAGATCACGAAAACGCCGAGCTTGTAGCGCTCGACCGGATAGCCCTGGAAGGTGGCGCGGAGCTGGTTTTCGCGGATCGCCATCAGCACATGGCCGAACGGCGAACGCACCAGCCGCAGCAGCAGATAGAGCACGCCGAGGCACAGCACGGAGACGACGATGTAATAGTTCAGCGCGCTATCGAGGCTGAACGGGCCGACGCTGCCGCGCTTCAGTCCGCCAAGGCCGTCCTCGCCGCCGGTCACCGCGGTCCAGCGGAAGGCGATGGTGTAGGTCAGCGCCGACAGCGCCAGCGTCAGCAGCGAAAAATAGACGCCGCGCCGGCGCAGGATGACGAAGCCGACAAAGGTCGCGATGACGGCGACGACGCCAGCCGCGAGCAGCAGCGGCAGGAAGATGTCGTCGTGGATCCAGTTGCGCTGGATCAGCCCCGCCGCATAGGCGCCGATGCCGAACCAGGCGCCATGGCCGAACGAGACCAGGCCGGTGTAGCCGATGCAGAGGTTGAGCCCCATCGCGGCAATGGCGAGCGCCACCACCATGGTGCCGGTGTTCAGCGACAGGCCCATCAGGTAAAGCGCGAACGGCAGCGCGATGACGGCGAGCGCGGCCAGCCACAGCGGTCGGTATTTGTCGGCGAAACCGGTCGTCATTCGAACTTCTCGATACGTTCGCCCAGCAGCCCTCGCGGGCGCACCAGCAGCACCAGGAACATCAGCACGTAGATCGAGGCTTCGCCCGCGGCCGGCGCGAAGTGGATGGTGATGCCCCTGACCACACCGACCAGCATCGCCGCCAGCACCACGCCCCAGAAACTGCCGAGGCCGCCGATCACGACCACGACAAAGGCCACCGTGATGATCTCGGCGCCCATTGCCGGATGCACGATCGTGATCGGCGCAAAGAACGCGCCGCCGAGGGCGGCCATGCCGACGCCAAGCATCACCACCGCGGTCATGTAGGGCTGCAGGCGGATGCCGAGCGCCGCCACCATGTCCGGCCGCTGGATGCCGGCGCGCACCACCCGGCCGAACGACGTCTTGTGCAGCAGCAGCCAGACGCCGAGCAGCACTGCGGCGACGACGGCGAGGATCAAGAGCCGATAGCGCGAGAACAGGAAGTCGCCAAGGAAGACCGAGCCGCGGAAGCTTTGCGGGATCGCGGCCGAGATCGGTGGCGCGCCCCAGATGATCCGGATCGCCTGTTCGGTGACCATGGCGAGGCCGAACGTCACCAACAGGCTGAGAATCGGATCGGCGTCGTAGAACCGCCGCAGGATGAAGCGCTCGAACAGAATGCCGAGCAGCGCCACCGCAATCGGCGATACGACGACCGCTGGGCCAAAGCCGAGATACTTCGTGACCTCGACCGAGATGTAGGCGCCGAGCGCATAGAACGCGCCGTGCGCCAGATTGACGATGCCGCCGACGGAAAAGATCAATGAAAGGCCGAGTGCGATCAGGAGGTAATAGCCTCCAAGCACCAGGCCATTCACCACCTGTTCCAGCAGAAATCCGAACTGCATGTACGATCCGCGACTTTAAAACAGACGGCGCCGGCACGTGCGCCGACGCCGCCAGTGCCCGACATGAGACCTGGGCTTTTAAGCCTTCATGGTGCAGGGATTCTGCGTCTTCGTCGGGTAGATCGATTCCAGCTCCGCGCCTGCGACCGGCACGGGATCGCCGAGCACGAGCATGTCCCACTTGTCCTTCATCTCGCCCTTCGCCTTCACCGTGAACGGATAGGCTTCCTGCACGAGTTGATGGTCCCAGTTGCGGAAATAGGCCTTGCGCCCCTTCATGATGTCGAACTGCGTCTGCTTCTCGAAATAGCCGATCAGCGCCTCGCTTTCGGTCGACTTGGTTTCGGTGATGGCCTGCGCGATCGCCTTGAGCGTGATGTACTCGATCCAGGCATGGTTCTCCGGCGGCTTGCCGTATTTCTTGCTGAAAGCCTCGGCGAAGGCCTTCGACGCCGGATTGTCGAGCGTGTGATACCAGACCGTCGGCCAGGTGCCGGAGAGATTGCCTTCGCCCATCGCCCAGGCGTCGCCGGTGTTGAGGTTGAAGCCGACCAGCGGGTAAGGCAGGCCGAATTCGGCATATTGCTTGACGAGATTTGTCACCTGGTTGCCGGCGAGATTGCAGCAGACGACGTCGGGCTTGGCCTGGCGCACCTTCAGCAAATAGGGGCTGAAGTCGGTGACATCGGTCGCGATCAGTTCGTCGCCGATCAGCGTGGCGTCATTGGCGCTGAAGAAGACTTTTGCGGCTTTCAGCAGATCATGGCCGAAAATGTAGTCCGCCGTCAGCGTGACGAACTTCTTGCCCTTCACCATGCCTTTCTGGTTGAGCGCGGTGCCGACCGCGTTGACCATCACGGTGTTCGGGATATCGCAATGGAACGAGTAGCGGTTGCAGTCCTTGCCGCGCAGCGCGTCGGATCTTGCGCCGGTCGAGAAGAACACTTTCTTGTTGCGCTCGGCGACCTGCATGATGGTGAGCGAAGAGGCGGACGAGATTTCACCGAACAGCAACACCGCGCCGTCCTGCTCGATCATGCGCTGCGCCTTGGTGGCAGCGGTGGCGGGATTGACCGAGTCTTCCGAGATCAGGTCGATCTGTCTGCCCGCGATGCCGCCGGAGGCGTTGATCTCCTCGGCCGCCATCTTCACGCCGAGCTGGGCATAACTGCCGATCGCGCCGAGAAAGCCGGTCAGCGGCACCAGATGGCCGATCTTGATCCGCGCGGGCTGTGCGCTGAGGATGGCGGGCGATCCGATCGTGGAGGCGCCGGCAAAGGCGGCGCCGTACTTCAACAGGGTACGTCGGCTGTAGCGGGTCATCACTGGTTTCCTCCCGGGATGCGTCGCGACGCGATCTCTGCCGTCGTCGCTTATGCGACAATGTGAGATACGTTCTTCTATTGTTGAACGATATTTCCGGACGCAGCGGTTCCTGTCAACGCCAAATGCGTCGCAGCGGAAGCGAGGCTAGGGAAAGGCGATCAGGACGGTTTCGCCAGATCCCGCGCGCCGAATTCGGCCGACAGCCGCCTGGCCGCGGCTTGCACCAGCCTGGCGCGGCTCTGCAGCACCTGGTCGGTCATGCGCCAGATCGGACCGGAAATGCCCATCGCACCGATCACTTCGCCGGTGAAATGATAGACCGGCACCGCGACGCAGCGCACTTCGGCGTTGAATTCGCCGTCGTCGAAGGCGATCGCGCTGCGGCGGATCTCGGCGATATCGCGCAGCAGCACGGCGGGGTCGGTGATCGACTTGCTGGTCGACGGCTTCAGTTCGACCCGTTCGAGGAAGCGCTTCAACTGGTCGGGACGCAGCGAGGCCAGCATGATCTTGCCGAGCGCGGTGCAATGCGCCGGCCGCACCACGCCGACGCGATCGGTCAGTTGGAACGCGCCGGTCCCGCTGGTGCGGGCGATCACCACCACGGAGTCGCCCATCCGCACGGCAAAATGCCCGCTTTCCCCGCTCTCGCGCGACAGGTCTTCCAGGATCGGCGTCGCCAGATTGACCATCTCGATCTCGTCGAGCGCGCTGGCTGCGAGCGCAAATAGTGGCCGACCGACACGGTAGCGCTTGGTATCGCGCTCCTGGCGGAGATAGCCGAGCGAGACCAGCGTCTTTGCAAGGTGGAAGGTGGTGGAATTGTGCAACCCGACCAGCTTGCTGAGGTCGGCCAGTCCGATGCCTTCGCGGTGGCGCGCGACTTCCTCCAGGATCGAGAACGCCCGGCCCAGCGACTGCACGCCGCCGCGCGCGCGCTCCTCGGCCTCGTCGTCGATATTGGGCTCGCTGGTCGAAACCAGCCGCGCGATCGAAACTTTTGTCTGCGAAACCTTGCGCGATGCGGCCGGCTTGTCGCTCGTCTTCGGTTTTGTGCGCGGTTTCACGGAATCAGCTTCTCCAGGTTGGGCGGGGGCGAACTCTATCAGGCGGTCGACGCCCGGCAACAGCGCCCCAGCGCGCAAACTCGACCATACCACAATAGCAATTGACGTACAGTATTATGAGAAATAGGGTCGGACGCCATCGCCGGCCGCGCCCAAGACGCGGCGGCCATTCGTTGAGCCGCAGGGAGAGAGTGAAACGATGTCGCGTAACATGCTCAACGGCGCCCAGGTCATCGTCGACTACCTGATCCAGGAGAAGGTGCCGCAGGTGTTCGGCCTGTGCGGTCACGGCAACATCCAGTTCATCGACGCGCTGTACGAACGCTCCGCCGATATCAAGACCATCTCGGTGCATCACGAGAGTGTCGCCGGCTTCATGGCCGACGTCTATTATCGCGTCTCGGGGCGGCCGACGGCGACCTTCACATCCTGCGGCCCCGGTTCGGCGAACCTGCCGATCTCGCTCGCCAACGCCTATCTCGATTCCGTGCCGTTCATGGCGGTGACCGGCAACGTGCCGACCAGCCAGTTCAACCGCGGCGCCTTCCAGGAAATGTACCGCCACTACCAGGCCGACTTTCCCTCCACGGTACGCACGATGTGCAAGAAGGTGTTTCAGCCGACCCGCGGCGAGATGGTGCCGCTGGCGGTGCGGCAGGCGTGGAAGACCATGACGAGCGGCCGTCCGGGCCCCGTGGTGCTCGACGTGCCCTTCGACGTCTTCATGGAATCGGCGGCCGAGGAGGCGCCAAACGCGATCGCCTGGAACGCCAACATTTCCAGCCGCTGCGGCGCCGATCCGGAGGGCGTGGTGAAGGCGGTCGACATGCTGCTCGGCGCCGAGCGGCCGGCGATCATCGTAGGCCAGGGCGTGCGCTATGGCGGCGCGGCGGAAGAGCTCTTGAGATTGGCCGAACGGCTGCAGATTCCGGTCGCGGCCTCTGCCAGCGGCCTCGGCGCGATCGACTGCAACCATCCGCTGGCGCTCGGCCTCGTCGCGCGCGCCGGGCACTATCAGGCCAACCACGCGACGCGGCAGGCTGACGTCCTGCTGGCGATGGGCATGCGGTTCGACGACCGCACCTCGAGCTCGTGGATTCCCGGCTACTCCTTCACGATCCCGCCGACGCGGCTGATTCACGTCGACATCGATCCCGAGGAGATCGGCCGCAACTATCCGGTCGCGCTCGGTCTGATGGCCGACGTCCGCACGTTCCTGCGGCAAGTGCACGCCGAACTCGACCGCCGCGCCGATCTCACCAAGAAGGCCGACGCGCGCAAGAAGTGGCTGGCGCAGATCGACGGCTATCGCAAGGAGTGGGACAAGTTCGTCGCCCCCGGCTTCTCCGACGACACCACGCCGATCAACCCGCAGCGCGCGGCGCTCGAAATCGACAAGGCGCTGCCGGAAGACGCAATCCTCGTCAGCGACATCGGCGTGCATCACAACTGGCTGCTTGGCTTCTGCAAGCCGAAGCGGCCGGATTCGCTGATCGGCTCGATGGGGTTCGGCCCGATGGGCTTTGGGGTCGCCGGCGTGATGGGGGCGAAATTCGCCGCGCCCGACCGGCCCTGCGTGTCGGTATGCGGCGACGGCGCGTTCTTCATGCATGCCAACGTGCTGGGCACCGCCGTGGAGTACAATCTGCCCGTGGTCTGGGTGGTCTGGAACAATTACGCCTACGCCTCGATCCGCGGACTGCAGCGCGGCTATCTCGGCGGGCGCGAATTGGCGACCGATTTTCACGATCCCAACACCGGCGAGCGCTACAACCCGGATTTCGCCGCGATGGCGCGTTCCTGCGGCGTCGAGGGCGTACGCGTCGACCGGCCCGGCGACATCGGCGAGGCGGTCCGCAAGGGCATCGCGGCCAACAAGCCCTATCTGATCGACGTCGATATCGCCGCCGACATCAATCCGGTCGGCGCGGGGGTCTGGGAATTGCCCGGGCTCGGCCAGAGCAAGGCCGGCATCGGCACGCGCTATCAGCCCGCCTGATCCATCGAAGGGATTTTCAATGTCGCTTGCAGGCAAGAAGGTTGTCGTCGTCGGCGGTTCCTCCGGCATCGGTCTTTCGACCGCCGAAATGGCCAAGCGCGAGGGCGCCGAGGTCATCATTGCGTCGCGCAATGTCGAGCGGCTCGACAAGGCGGCCGAGAAATTGAAGGCGACCGCGATCTCCGCCGACGTCACCAGCGATGACAGCGTGGCCGATCTCTTCAGGCGCTGCGGTCCCGTCGATCACGTCGTGGTAACGGCCGCACAACTTCGCACCGGCCCGTTCAAGACGGTGGCGATGGAGGATGTGCGGGCAACAATGGAGGGCAAATTCTGGGGCGCGTGGCGCGTGGCCAAAGCCGCGGAAATCCGCCCCGGTGGATCGCTTACGCTGGTCTCGGGTTTTCTCAGCGTCCGCCCGCGCCCGAACTCGGCGATCGTCAGCGCCGCCAATGGCGCGCTGGAATCGCTGGCGAAGGCGCTCGCGCTGGAACTGGCGCCGGTACGGGTGAACTGCGTTTCGCCCGGGATCATCGACACCCCGATCCGTGCGGCGATGCCCGAAGAGGCGCGGCGCGACATGCTGGCGAAGACGGCGGCTGCGCTGCCGGTCGGCCGCGTCGGCATCGGCGACGACATCGCGCGGCAGATCCTCAATTTCATGGCCAACGGCTTTGCCACCGGCTCGATCGTCTATATCGACGGCGGCGCGCTGGTGATCTGACGGGAGGCGATCATGACCTCGGACAATAACGGCGCCTTCATCCGCAACATCGCTGAAGTGCCGTGGCGGGAATTCCCGAATCACTTCGGCGGTGCGCTGTCAAAGCCGCTGGTGATGCCGGAGACCGCGGGCTCGCGACACATCGACTACCGGATTTCGATGTACCAGCCGATGGCGCATGTCGCGCGCCACAGCCACCGCGTTCAGGAGCAGATCTATCACGTGCTCGAAGGCGAGGGGCTGATGGAGATCGCGGGCAAGAACCACGTGGTGCGGAAGCACGATTTCATCTTCCTGCCGCCGGGCGTGGAGCACGCGATCTCAAATTCGGGGCTGGTCGATCTGGTGTTCCTGGTGATTACGTCGCCGGTGACGGACGACGAGAAGCCGGCATAAGGCCGCCGCCTTTCCCGCTCTGGTGCCGAATCAGGCCGCCAGGTCCTGCAGGAGTAGCGATGAGCCGCGAATCAGCACCTTGCGTCCCTTTGCCGTGATGGCGGGAACGTCGTCGTGCATGGCGACCAGTCCGAACGCGATCAGGCCATCGATCGCAGTGCGGCTCAGGCGCGGCAGTTTCGCCGCCGGCGTTCGCAGTGCTTTCAGGGCTTCCCATTGGGATGGCGTCAGATCGTAGTCGAATTCTTCGTTCATGGTGCCTCGGTATTCCACGGCGCGTGCCATACGTTCTTGCGGCGCGTGATAGCGGCCGCACGTGAAATTCGTGCGACCGTAACGAGTCGGTATCGCGACCAGCCGCGATGTGTCGTCACATCATCGTGTGTCTTGAATCGATTAAATGTGTCGGATCGCACATTTGGCCGATAAAAATTGCCGGCACAAATCTGCGTGAGCGCAGGCCTCGAAAATGCCCCCCGATCGCCGCGAGGGTTAAGAGAAAGTAACTAATCGGAAGTGAAGATCGCGGGCCGTAAAAACACGTGTTCCGCGGTTGATCTGTCGATCTGTAGGGTGGGCCAAGTCGTCCGCCTTAGCTCGAAGAGCTAAGGCGGAAGCGTGCGCACCATCTTTCGTGCGCACGGAACGGTGGGCACGTCGCTTACGCTCCTTTGCCCACCCGACGTTCCTGCGAATCTATCCCCGCCGCACGCTCGCGCCGCCATCCACCGGCAAGGTTACACCGGTAATGAAATTCGCCTCATCCGACGCGAGGAACAACGCCGCGTTGGCGACGTCCCAGCCGGTGCCCATCTTTTTGCGCAGCGGCACTTTGGCGTCGCGCTCGGCCTCGACCTCGGCGCGGCTCTTCTTGAACTCACGGGCCCGGGTGTCGACGGCCATCGGCGTGTTCATCAGGCCGGGCAGGATGACGTTGGCGCGGATGCCGTATTGGGCGTTCTGGTAGGCGAGCTGTTCGGTGAAGGCGATCATTGCCGCCTTGGTGGCCTTGTAGGCCACGTAAGGGTAGGTGGTGATCGCGGCCATCGACGAGATATTGATGATGGCGCCGCTGGTCTGCGCCCGCATCACCGGAATCACGTGCTTGGCTGCGTGCACGCAGCTCCGCAGATTGATCGCCACGCAGCGGTCGAAAGCTTCCTCCGTGAGGTCGAGCAGTTCGGCGTCGCCGCCCGACAGGCTGACGCCGACATTATTATGCAGGATGTCGATGCGGCCCCAGCGGCCTTTTGCGTCCTCTGCCATCGCCTTCAGCTCGGCGCTCCTGGTGACGTCGGCCTTGAAGGCCGCTGCGGTGCCGCCCTTGGCGGCGATCAGGTCTACGGTTTCCTGGGCGGAAGCCAGATTGTGATCGACGCACAGCACTTTTGCGCCTTCGCGTGCGAAAGTCAGGGCCGTGGCGCGGCCGTTGCCGATGCCTTCGCCGGGACTCTGTCCGGCGCCGACCACGATGGCGATACGATCTTTTAGCCGCATGTCATTCCACTCCCGGGATCGGGTACTGCTGCAGTACCTCTTTGTAATAGGGTTCGTTGTCCATTTTCATCGTCGCCAGCACGCGGACGACGGCGCAATAGAACGCGATGGTCAGCACGAGGTCGACCATGAGCTCGTCGGAAAGCTCGCGTTTGATCTCGGCAAAGGTCGCCTCCGACATCGCCAGCTCGCGCACCATCTCGCGGGCGCCGCGCAGGATCGCCTTTGCCAGCGGCTCGAGCTTCGAGGGCTTGCCCTCGGTCTCGGCCATCATCGCCTCGATATCCGCGTCGGTGACGCCGAATTCTCGACCGATCTTCACATGATGGGTGAACTCGTATTCAGACTTCTCCATCCAGCCGACCTGCAGGATCGCCAGCTCGCGCAACCGCGGATCAAGCTTGCTCCTGAAGCGGATGTAGCTGCCGATCCCGTTGAACGCGCGGGCCATGTCCGGCGAGTTCACCAGCAGCTTGTGCAGGTTCGTGTTGCGCTTGAGCATGTCGCGGTATTCGGGGGCGACCTGGTCGGCTTCGAGATAGGGCAGGCGGGCCATTTTGTTGTTGTCCTTGTTGGCGATAGCTCGGGAAGTTTGTCTAGCTGTAGAGCGCCTTATGCTCCTGCTCATAGCTGGCATAGGAATCCTTGAGGCTGGCCATGTTCAGCAGCATGGTCGCAACCGGCGTGTCATCTGAATCGAATACCGTCGTGCGCATCCAGGCGCTTTCGGTGCGGCGGCTGCCGCTCAGCGCCACCACCTCGCGTTCGGTGGTGTAGGTCTCGCTCGGGAACAGCGGTCCGCGCAGCAGGCGGATTTCCTGGTCGGCGAACAGCCCGACCGCCGGTCCCCGGATCGGCAGCCGGTCCTCGCGGGCGCGGTATTGGAACAGCACGCTCAGCATCTCCATGGGGATGATCGCGCGGCCCCAGGGATTCAGCTCCTGCGAATAATACGCCGAGGGCTCGGTGATCACCTTCAGCTTCTCGGCCAGCGAAAATGGATACAGGTCACCCATGTGCTGGTCGAAATCCATCTTCACCGTCTGGCGGGGTGTCTTCATGCCGACCTTGAGGTCGGCCAGAATGACGGGATCGGCCAGCGGCTTCAGTTCGCCGAGCCTTCGGCTCAACGCGGTTTCCGCCACCTCGCCGACCGACGCGGTGCCGCGCAGAATCTCGGTACCGTCGCGTCTGGTCATGCCGATCGCGCAGATGTTTTCGCCCGGCTTTGGCAGTTCGAACCAGGCCTGCACCTCCTCGCCTTCGAAGACGGGGTTGCGGTAATGCGCCGAAAGACAACCAGTCTCGAACCATTGCCGGCCCCAGGTCCGCTCGCCGAGCGGCGCGAACTGGCTGAAATGGGTCGGGCCTTCGATGGTGCCGCCCTGGAAGCCGAGCTCTTGTGCGGTGGCATCGTCGTGGATGGAGGCATGGGAGTCGTAGACCTGGGCGTGCAACATCTGCTTCGGGCTTCGCCACGGCCCCACGAGCAAATTGTCGCGCACCACTAGCTCGGTCGTGAACGCCGGCTCGGTCATCCCTGGTGTCTCCCTTTACGCCCAAGCGTTTCAAAGAAGCCGGATTTCGGCAAGCGCCATCCTCGAGCGCCGGGCAGTTATGTCCTGCCGCCATGAATCCACGCTGGGCACGCATAGCCAAACCGGTGCAATCTGTTCACAATTGGACCGGTTCAAAAGCGGCATGGCGGGTAGCGAGACGGGGGGTCTCTCAATGGCGTTGATGGAAGTGGGGCTGGACGACAAGTACCGGCTGGATGCCAAGCGCATCTTTCTCTCCGGCACGCAGGCGCTGGTCCGGCTGCCCATGTTGCAGCGCGAACGCGACCGTGGCGCGGGGCTCAACACCGCCGGCTTCATCTCGGGCTATCGCGGTTCGCCGCTCGGCATGTACGACCATGCGCTATGGCGCGCCAAAAGCTTTCTCAAGCAGCACGACATCGAATTCCAGCCCGGCCTCAACGAGGACCTGGCGGCCACCGCGGTGTGGGGCAGCCAGCAGGTCGGCATGTTTCCCGGCGCGAAGGTCGATGGCGTCTTCGGCATCTGGTACGGCAAGGGCCCCGGCGTCGATCGTTCGCTGGATGCACTCAAGCATGCCAACTCGGCGGGTACTTCGCCGAACGGCGGTGTCATCGCGCTGGCCGGCGACGACCACGGCTGTCAGTCCTCGACCCTCGCTCATCAGAGCGAACAGGTGTTTGCGTCGGCTTTGATGCCGATCGTCAACCCGGCAACGCTGCAGGACTACCTCGATCTCGGCATTCTGGGCTTTGCGCTGTCGCGCTATTCCGGCTGCTGGGTCGGCTTCAAGGCGATCTCGGAGACGGTCGAAAGCTCGGCCTCGATCGTCAGCGATCCCGATCGCATCCAGATCATCACGCCGACTGATTTCGAAATGCCGCCCGGCGGACTCTCGATCCGCTGGCCCGATCCGCCGATGGATGCGGAGCGGCGGCTGCACGGGGCGAAGATGCAGGCAGTGGCGGCGTTCGCGCGCGCCAACCGTTTCGACCGCATCGTGCTGGATTCCAAGCCGGCGCGCCTCGGCATCATGGCGACCGGAAAAGCCTATCTCGATTTGCGCCAGGCGCTGGCCGATCTCGGCATCACGGATGCCGAAGCACAAGCGCTCGGATTGCGCATCTACAAGGTCGCGTTGACCTGGCCACTGGAAGAAGCCGGCGCTAGGGCGTTCGCCGAAGGCCTGCAGGACGTGCTGGTGGTCGAGGAGAAGCGCGGCTTCATCGAGGACCAACTGCTGCGCATCCTTTATAATGTCGACGCGTCGCGGCGGCCTTCAGTTGTGGGCAAGCGCGACGAGACCGGCGCCGTGCTGCTGCCGAGCGAGGGCGAACTGACGCCTACGATGGTCGCGGCGGCCGTGGTGGGGCGGCTGCGGCGGCTCGGCCATCGCAGCCCGGCGCTGGAGCAGCGTCTGGCCAAACTCGAGGCGTTCGACCGCCCGGCGGAGGGCACCGCCGTCGCAAAACTGCAGCGCACGCCGTATTTCTGCTCGGGCTGCCCGCACAACACCTCGACCAAGATCCCCGAGGGCAGCCGCGCCATGGCCGGCATCGGCTGCCACGGCATGGCGCTGTCGGTGCCGAACCGCCGGACGCAGACGATCTCGCACATGGGCGCCGAGGGCGTGAGCTGGATCGGGCAGGCGCCGTTCACCAACGAAGCGCACGTGTTCCAGAATCTCGGCGACGGCACCTACACCCATTCCGGCCTGCTGGCGATCCGCGCCGCGGCGGCCTCCGGCGTCAGCATCACCTACAAGATCCTTTATAATGACGCGGTGGCGATGACGGGCGGCCAGCCGGCCGAGGGCGGGCTGACCGTGTCGCAGATCGCGCACCAGGTCGCGGCGGAAGGCGCCAAGCGCCTCGTCATCGTCTCCGACGATCCCGAGAAATATCCCAGCAATTACTTCCCTTCAGGGGCGACCGTTCATCATCGCCGCGAACTCGACGCGGTGCAGCGGAGCTTGCGCGAGGTCAAGGGCCTCACCGTCCTGATCTACGACCAGACCTGCGCCGCCGAAAAGCGCCGCCGCCGCAAGCGTGGCCTCTATCCCGATCCGGACAAGCGCATCTTCATCAACGAGCGCGTCTGCGAGGGCTGTGGCGACTGTTCGACGGTTTCGAACTGCGTTTCGGTGCAGCCGCTGGAGACCGAGTTCGGCCGCAAGCGGCGGATCGACCAGTCGAACTGCAACAAGGACTTTTCCTGCATCGAGGGTTTCTGTCCGAGTTTTGTCAGCGTGCACGGTGCCAGGCTGCGCAAGGCCGACCGCGCGGCGGCCGACCCAAAGGCGCTGTTCGCCGATCTCCCGATGCCGCCGATCCCGGCGCTCGACGGCGCCTACAATATCCTCGTCACCGGCATCGGCGGCACCGGCGTCATCACCATCGGCGCGCTGCTCGGCATGGCGGCCCATGTCGACGGCCGGGCCTGCTCGACGCTCGACTTCACGGGACTGTCGCAGAAGAACGGCGCGGTCATGAGCCATGTCCGCATCGCGCCATCGGCGGATGATCTTGCCAACGTCCGCATCGGCCCCGGCAGCGCCAATCTCATCCTCGGCTGCGACATCGTGGTCGCCACCGGCGTACCGGCGCTGAGCCGGGCCGAGCGCGGCGTGACGCGCGCCGTCGTCAACGCCGACCTGCTCCCGACCGCCAGCTTCGTGATCGACCCGGATATCGATTTCGAGGCCGGCACGATGCGCGATGCGCTGAACGAGGCGATCAGTTCCACCGATCTCGACATCATCGATGCCAATGGGCTTGCCACCGCGCTGATGGGCGACAGCATCGCCACCAACTCCTTCATGCTCGGCTTCGCGTTCCAGCGCGGCGCGATCCCGCTGTCGCTGGAGGCGATCATGAAGGCGATCGAGCTCAACGGCGCGGCGATCGAGATGAACAGGCTGGCGTTCTCCTGGGGCCGGCTCGCCGCCCACGACCTGCAGCGCGTCGTGACCGCAGCCCGCTTCAAGAACTCAGGCGCGGCGCCGGCCAAGCGGACGCTCGACGAGGCGATCGCATTCCGCGCCAAGTTCCTGACCGACTACCAGGACGAGGCCTATTCCAGGCGCTACCTCGCGGAAGTCGAGCGGGTGCGCGCGGCCGAAGCCAAGGGCTCGCCGGGGTCGCATGACCTTACCGAAGCGTTCGCAAAAGGTCTGTTCAAGCTGATGGCCTACAAGGACGAATATGAAGTCGCGCGGCTTTATTCGGACGGCGAATTTGGCAAGGCGCTGAAGGAACAGTTCGACGGCGACCCCACCGTCAAGGTCAGCCTGGCGCCGCCGCTGCTGGCCAAGCGCGACAAGGTGACCGGCCATCTGCGCAAGCGCGAATTCGGCCCCTGGATCTTCCGCGCCTTCGAACTGCTGGCCCGGTTGAAGTCCCTGCGCGGCACGGCGTTCGATCCGTTCGGCTACACGGCCGAGCGGCGGATGGAACGGGCGTTGCCGGGAGAATACAGCGCGATGATCTTCCGCCACCTCGACAACGCAAAACCGCAGGACTGGCCGCGGCTGGTGGCGCTGGCAAAATCCGCGGAACTGGTGCGCGGCTACGGCCACATCAAGGATGCCAACGTTGCCAGGTTCCGCGCCGAATGCGTGCGGCTGGAAGCCATGATCGGCCAGCCGGTGGCGCAGGCGGCCGAGTAGGAAAAGTTCACCTGGCCTGTCAACTTTTCCACAGCCGGGATTGCCCTGCATCAATGCTCTGACCGCGAACGGCTGGAATCATCCGTTCGGCTTCCTACATCACGGTCGCACCCTTACCTTTCGGTTGATTTCAGGAGGCCAGCGATGGGCCTGAGAAACGCTATTGCAGCAGCGCTTTGCTCGGGGCTGCTGATGTCCGGCAGTGCCGCGCTGGCGGAGGATTATCACGCCGGTCAACTGCTCGGCCTCGACCTTTCCCTGGCCGTGCTCTCGCCGAAGCGGCTCGGCCCGGAAACGCAGTTTGCACCCGTGCGGATCGAGGCGCGGAGCGACACCCGTTCATTGAAGACGGAACGTGTGGTGGTCTCGAAGGAAGCCGCGCCCAAGCCGCAGGTCGCGGACGAGCGTGCCGCGAAGCCGGAGCGCGTAGCGAAGCCGCGCGTCGCCACCCGTGCCAACCCGCTCGACGCTCAGGCGCGCGACACGCGGATCCAGACCATGCGGATCCAGACTTGGCCGTGCAAGTCCGGCGGCATCTGCGGCTGGCAACGCTGAACTCGATTTGGCCACCGCCCGCCCGCAGCTGTCGGTCCAACTATAGTGGTATTATAATACCACTAGCGGGCGTTTTGGTTGCAGTCGTTGTAGTTCCGCTACAGCCGTGTTCCGGGAACTCAGGCATTGTGTGTCAGAACATTGCCGGAATTCACGACAGAGTGGGGCATAATGAAGACAATTGCGGCTGCGGTATCAATTCTCATCGCGGGGTCGGTCGGCGCTTTTGCCGCGGACATGCCGATCGCCTACACGAAGGCCCCCGTGGCGGCGGTCTACAACTGGACCGGTTTCTACATCGGCGGCAACGTCGGGTACGGCTGGGGCCGGTCGGACCTGGGCACGACCCTGGACCAGGGCAGCACCTGGGCCGTTGAAGCCCCCGCGTTCCAGAATCAATTCGTCGCCATCAGCAACAACCGGCTCGATCCCGCGGGTATCGTCGGTGGTCTGCAGGCTGGCTACAACTGGCAAAGCGGGGCAGGGGTGTTCGGCATCGAGGCAGACATCAACGGCTCGGACCTCGGGCAACGCACGATTTATACAGCTGCCAATCCGCCGACGACCCGCACGTTCAACGAAAGCATCAAGAACGACTGGTTCCTGACCGTGCGAGGGCGTGCCGGCTATGCGATCAATACCACGCTGCTCTACGTCACCGGTGGTCTTGCGGTCGGCAACGTCAAGGGAAGCTGGGATCTCACTTCGGGGAACGGTTATGCGAAGACCGGCTCGGCCAACGAGACCCGGGTCGGATGGACGGTCGGCGCAGGTGTCGAACATGCGTTCGCGCCGAAATGGACGGTCAAGCTCGAATATCTCTACACCGATCTCGGCTCGATCAACTATACGTCGGCCTATGTCCCTGGCAGCACCTTTGCGCCTCCCGGCGCCAACTATGTCGAACGGCTTTCGCAGGATTTCACCTTCCATACGGTCAGAGCCGGCGTGAACTACCGGTTCTGAGGATCGGGCGGCGCCACCGGGCGGCATTCCAAGCGTGCCATACGCCCGGGAGGCGCTGCTGCGTTTGCTCGTCATCCGCCTGTCGTAAAACCTTCGGCCCACATTCAAATTGCTCGGGCACACCGTCGTCTTGAGTCGACGGGGGTGCTTCGATGCCGATTGCAATCCGCGCCGGTCAGATGAGCCGGCGCCAATGGCTGGTGCGCTCCGCCGCGACCTGCGCCGTGGCCGGGCTCGGCATCGCAAGGCCCTACATCAGCCGCGCGGCCGACCGGCCGCTGATCACCAGCGGCATTCAGTCCGGCGACGTCTCTGCCGACTCCGCCGTGATCTGGTCGCGCGCCGACCGCGCCGCGCGGATGCGGGTCGAGTGTTCGACGCTCGAGAGCTTCAAGACCATCATCGGCACAGCCTCCGCCGACGCGCTGCCGGATGGCGATTTCACCGCAAAACTTCTGCTCCGCGACCTGCCGGCCGGGCAGGACATCTTTTATCGCGTGCGTTTCGAAGATGCCGATGGCGTCGCCGGCGAAACGCAGATCGGCCATTTCCGAACCGCGCCTAACGCGCGAAAAGACATATCCTTCGCCTGGTCCGGCGATACCGCGGGGCAGGGCTGGGGCATCGATGAAAGCCGAGGCGGCATGCGGACGTACCGCGCCATGCTCGACAACCGCCCCGACTTCTTCATCCATTCCGGCGACCACATCTATGCGGATTGCCCGGTGGAGCGGGAGTTGAAACTGCCGAATGGCGAGGTCTGGCGCAACGTCACGACCGAAGAGAAATCGGTCGCCGCCCAAACCCTCGACCAGTTCCGCGGCAACTACAAATACAACTGGCTCGACCCAAACTTCCGCGCGTTCCACGCCGCCGTGCCGATGTTCGCGCAATGGGACGATCACGAGGTCACCAACGACTGGGCGCCATCAGGCACTGCCGACGCGACCGGCTATGCCGAGGACGGCAGTTCGCTCCTGGTGGCGCGGGCGCGCCGCGCGTTCCACGAATTCATGCCGATGCGGTTCGTGCCCGGGCGCGACGGCCGGATCTACCGCAAGGTCGCCTACGGTCCGCTGCTCGACATCTTCCTGCTGGACATGCGCAGCTACCGCGACTCCACCTTCAATCGGCGCGACGACCAGAGCGACACCTGCATCCTGGGTGCAGCGCAACTGGCCTGGCTGAAACGCGAACTGGTGGGCTCGGACGCGACCTGGAAGGTGATCGCCGCCGACATGCCGATCGGCCTGTTCAGCGAGGACGGCATCGCGCTTGGCGACGGGCCGCCGGAGCGGCGCGAGCATGAAATCGCCGATCTATTGTCGTTCATGAAGCGCGCCGGCATCCGCAACACGGTATGGCTGACCGCCGACATGCACTACACGGCGGCGCACCAATACGATCCGAACCGCGCCGTCTTCCAGGATTTCGAACCGTTCTGGGAGTTCGTCTCCGGTCCATTGCACGCCGGAACCTGGGCGCCGGCCCCGCTCGACAACACGTTCGGGCCGAAGGTTGTGTTCCAGAAAGGTTGCGACGGCGAAAACCTCGCGCCGTGTTTCGGCATGCAGTTCTTCGGCCGCGTCGACATCGACGGCAAGACCGACGTCATGACCGTGACGCTGAAGGACGTCGATAACCGCGACCTCTGGTCGGTCGATCTCGAGCCGCGGCCGGATGCGCGCCCCGGCCGGATCATGGCGCAGCATATTTGAAGGCGCCGACGGTCACCGCTTGCTAGACTAGGGCGTCACGATCAGATAGCCGCCACCGACGAGCAGGATGGACAGCAACAGGGCAATGCCGAGCACGGCGGCCGCAATGCCCGGCAGTCCATGGTTGTCCAGCCATCGTTGCAACGCCCTAGCCAACATTGGATCTGTTCCTCATTTGCACCGTCCCCCGCGAACAGGCTATTCAATAGCGGCCCGACATCGCCAATGAAATGCCGTTGAGGCGGCCGAGGGGGCATGCGCCGCTTTTCCCTAGCCGGAGTCAGCATGGAACACATCCAAACCCAGGGTATCAGCCTGCCCAGGCTCGGGCTCGGCACCTATGGTATGCAAGGCGAGGCCTGCCGCGCCGCGGTCGAAAGCGGGCTTGCGCTCGGCTACCGGCATCTCGACACCGCCGAGATGTATGGCAACGAGGAGCCGATCGGCGCCGCGATTGCCGCCGCGGGCGTTCCCCGCAAAGATCTGCATGTCACCACAAAGGTGTGGAACGAGAATCTGGCGCCGGACGCCATGCGCCGCGCGTTTGATGCCTCGCTGAAAAAGCTCCGGCTCGATCAGGTCGACCTCTATCTGGTGCACTGGCCGGCGCCGAAGATGAATCTGCCAAGGATGTTCGAGACGCTGATGAAGCTGAAGGAGGAGGGCCGCACCCGCGCCATCGGCGTCGCCAATTTCAACATCGCGCTCCTCAAGACCGTGGTCGAGGAGATCGGGGCTCCGATCGCCTGCAACCAGGTCGAATATCACGTCATGCTCGACCAGACGCGGCTGCGCCAGTTTCTCACTGCGAAATCGATTCCGCTGGTCGCTTATTCGCCGCTGGCCAAGGGGCATGCGGCTTCCGATCCGGCGCTTGCGGCGATCGGGCGCAAGCACAATGCGACCGCCGCCCAGGTCGCGCTGAAATGGCTGCTCGATCAGGACAGCGTCGCCGCGATCCCGAAGGCCTCGCGCCGCGAGAGCCAGCAGGCCAATCTCGACGCGCTCAAAGTTACTCTCGATGACGCGGACCGGAAGGCGATCGCGGCCTTGCCCAAGAACAAGCGGTGTGTAAATCCGGGGTTCGCGCCGGCCTGGGATTGATGCGATTCCGGTCTTTTCCGCCGGCCGGAATTCGGGTTTTCGCTACACACGGGCGCGGCTCCAGTCCATACTGGATCGCATCAAAGGGAGGTCTCTCACTATGCGTGAAGCTGTCATCGTTTCCTATGCACGTACCGGGCTCGCGAAGTCCGGCCGCGGCGGGTTCAACATCACCCCGCCGATGTCGCTGGCGGGTCACGCCATCAAGCACGCCGTGGAGCGCGCCGGCGTCGACAAGGACTATGTCGAGGACTGCTATCTCGGCAATTGCGCACATGGTGCGCCGAACATCGGCCGTCAGGCCGCGCTGCTCGCCGGCCTGCCGAAATCGACGGGGGGCGTGTCGGTGAACCGCTTCTGCTCGTCGGGCCTGCAGACCATCGCGATGGCCGCCAACTCGATCCGCTCTGACGGCGCCGACTGCATCGTCGCCGGCGGCGTCGAGAGCATCTCGATTCCGGGCGGCGGTTCGCCGAAGGAATCGATCGATCCCGACCTGCTCAAGGTCGCGCCAGACATTTTCATGGCGATGATCGACACCGCCGACATCGTCGCCGAGCGCTACAAGGTCAGCCGTGAATATCAGGACGAGTATTCGCTGGAATCGCAGCGCCGCATGGCGGCCGCCCAGCAGGCCAACAAGTTCAAGGACGAAATCGTCCCGATGAAGACCAAGATGAAGGTGGTCGACAAGGCGACCAAGGCCGAGAGCATCGTCGACTACGTCGTCGACCGCGACGAGTGCAACCGTCCCGACACGACCATCGAAGGTCTCGCCAAGCTCGAGCCGGTCAAGGGCCCCGGCAAGTTCGTCACCGCAGGAAACGCCAGCCAGCTCTCGGACGGCGCCGCCGCGGTGGTGCTGATGGAAGCCAAGGACGCCGAAAAGCGTGGCCTCAACCCGATGGGCCGCTTCGTCGCCTGGGCGGCAGCGGGCTGCGAGCCGGACGAAATGGGCATCGGTCCGATCTACGCCGTGCCGAAACTGTTGAAGCGGCACGGTTTGAAGATCGACGACATCGATCTCTGGGAACTCAACGAGGCCTTCGCCAGCCAGTGTCTCTATTCGCGCGACAAGCTCGGCATCGATCCCGAGAAGTACAACGTCAACGGCGGCTCGATCGCGATCGGCCATCCTTTCGGCATGACCGGCGCGCGTCTCACCGGCCACATCCTGCAGGAAGGCCGCCGGCGCAAGGCCAAGTGGGGCGTCGTCACGATGTGCATCGGCGGCGGCCAGGGCGGCGCCGGGCTGTTCGAGATTTACAGCTGAGTTTCGCTTAACAGTACTGATCAAAGAAAATGGCTCCGCGAGGAGCCATTTTCCGTTAGAGGGGCAGGGGCAGGCCTCAGTACCGGTACTTCTTGATGACCACGACCTTGTTGCGATGGCCGCGATGCCAGTGGCGATGCGGCCGATACTGGGCGCGCGCGCCGTGATGGTGGTGACCGTGATAGCCGCCGCGCTTCTTGATTACGATCGTCTCTGCGCTAGCGCCCGACGGCGCAGCCAACACGATCGCGCCCAGCGCGGCCAAAGCGATTGCCAACTTCTTCATTGCTCGTCGTCCTCCAATTAAGCCGACGATCAACCACCCGGTTGAAAAAACGTTCCTGCGGAACCCGAAGAGATTTTTGAATGGTTATTCAGGCACTCACCGGTTGTGCGCGGAGCGTCGACGTTGGGGCGCTCTCGGTAGGATGGGTCGAGCCCTTTGCGAAACCCATCATCCGTCCGCACACGCGATCGATGGGCTTCGCAAAGGGCTCAACCCATCCTGTTGCCCACCAAAAGGCGATGGGCTTCGCGTGGGCCAATACAGGCCCCGCTTGCACAACACGCGCACCCGGCGCATGATCGCCGCATAAAAAATCAAATCGGGGGAGCGCTGCGATGACCGGGGTTTCGCGCCGTGATTTTCTCATTGCAACCGGATCGGCCGCCATCGCCGCCGCGTCCGGCAGCGCCCATGCCGCGATGGGGCCGAACGACAAGTTCGACCTCGTGATCAAGGGCGGCGACGTGCTGGACCCGAGCCAGTCTCTCAGGGGCAAGCGCGACATCGGCATCCGCTGGGGCGCGATCGAAGCGGTCGAGAACGAGATCCCGGCGGCGCGAGCCGCCAGGACGATCGACGCTTCGGGCAAGCTGGTCACACCGGGCCTGATCGACCTCCACTCCCATGTTTACCCCTACGGCTCGGCGATCGGCATTCCCGCCGACGAACTGGTGCAGGCGCAGGCCACCACCACGGTGGTGTCGGCGGGCGATGCCGGGGTCAACAACATCGCCGCGCTGCGCCGCTACATCGTGGCGCAATCGCGGGCACGGATCTATGCCTTCGTCCACATCGCCAATAACGGCCTGTCCGGCTTCCCGGTCGCCGAGCTCTACAACATCGACTACGCCCAGGTCGAAGCCTGCGCGATGGCACTGGCGGAAAACCCGGATTTCCTGCTCGGGGTGAAGGTGCGGATGTCGGAGAACGTCATCGCCAAGCATGGGCTGGAGCCGCTGAAGCGCAGCATCAAGGCCTGCGAGATGTGCGGCTGGCCGGCCAAGATGATGGTGCATATCGGCGGCGTCGAGACCAGGGAATTGATGTCGCAGATTCTCGACCTGCTGCGGCCGGGCGACGTGCTGACCCATTGCTATTCCGGCGCGCCGAACATTGCGGGCGCCTTCACCAACATCGTGCAGGATGGGAAGCTGCTGCCGGCGGCGCTGTCCGCCAAGCAGCGCGGCGTTATGTTCGACGTCGGCCATGGCGGCGGCAGCTTTGATTTCACGGTGGCGGAGGTGGCAATCCCCGGCGGCTGCGGGCCGGATACGATCTCCTCCGACATCCACGTCTTCTCCGGCAATTCTCCGGGCATGCCTTATTTGCCGAACGTCATGAGCAAGTTCATCCCGTTGGGCTACACGGTGGAGCAGGTGGTGGCGATGGCGACCTCGGTGCCGGCCAAAATCATCAACCGCGCGCCGAAAATCGGCACGCTGCAGATCGGCGCGCCCGGCGACGTCGCGATCATGGAACTGGTGGAAGCCCAGACCACGTTCCTCGACACCCGCAACAACAAGCGCGAGGGCAAGCTCTCGCTCAAGCCGGTGCAGACCGTGATCAACGGCGTGCCGTTCGGCCGGCCGTATCAGGCGCCGTTCGCGGTCAGGTGAGGGGGGCCGATCTGATCCCGGTCCACGCCGGTCGGGGTTGAAGAACGGCGCGGTGCTCCAGAACACGGCGGCGGCGACGACCAGGGCGATGCCGAGACGATGCTGGGAACGCGCCTCGGCCATCTCGTGCTTACGCGGAAACGAAGTCGGGGTTCCTGCCGAGCAGCTTGCCGACGAGATCCGCGGGATCGTCGGGGATCGCATCGCCGCGCCAGGCCACATGCTGGTCGGTACGCGCGACGACGAGCTTGCGCGCCCCGGGCGGCTGGGCTTCGGCAGGAGCGACGTCGACCACCACGAACGGCACGCCGTTGGCGTTCATCGCTTCCGCGAGCGGGGCAATCGTGACATCGGGATCGTAGCGCAGCAGCGTGTAGCCCGGCCCCAGCGCGTCGTAGACCGGCCGTCCGTCGGCGAGTCTTGCAAACGGAAGCCGGCAGCCCGGCGTCGATGACGGCGTGAAATCGGCCATCGTGAAGCCCGGCTGCTCGGCGCCGTCATAGGCGATGATCGGAGAGCGATCATAGAAATAGCCGAAGTTAAGCCCGGCGCAGCAATATTGCTGCACGTTCAGGTCATAGGCCGCCTGTCCCACCTGCTGGCGCACGGCATCGCCTTCGGGCCCCGGCTGCTCGATGGCCTCGGGCACGGTGCGGCGCTGGCTCAGCACCTTGCCGGCCATGTCCATCGCAAAGCGCGACACCTGCTCGGTGATCGGCAACCGCTCGGCCTCATAGGCATCGAGAACCCCGATATCGGCCCAGCCCTGCAGATGGGCGGACAACAGCCAGGCGAGGTTGGTGGCGTCGGCAATGCCGGCATTCATGCCGTAGCCGGCATAGGGCATCCACAGATGCGCGGCGTCGCCGCAGATGAAGGCGCGGCCCTTGCGAAAACGGTCGGCCACCAGCCGACGGCCGACCCAGTCTTCCTTGCTGAGGATCTCGTATTCGAAATCGGGACCGACGCCCAGGATGGCGCGGATCGAGGCGTCCCGGTCGACGGACTCAAAGGTCTCGTCTTCCTTGTTGAGGTGGTTGTGGATCAGCCAGTTTTCGCGGCCGTCGATCGCCACCACCGTGCCGCAGCGCCGCGGGTTCAGCGACAGCGTCATCCAGGCCGGCTCGTCCATCATCGGGAGCAAAGCGGGGGCGTGGATATAGGTCGACTGTACCCGCTGGATGACCGGCGTCCCCTGCAGGTTGGCGTCGATCGCCTTCCGCACCAGCGACCGCGCGCCGTCGCAGCCGACGATGAAGTCGGCGCGGATCTGCGTCGTCGAGTCGCTGTCGAGGTTGCGGACGGTGGCGAGGATGCCTTCACTGTATTCCACGAAATCCTCGAACGCGGTGCGGTTCAGGATTTGCAGCCCGTCGATGGCGGCGGCGTGGGCGAACAGCACGGGTTCCATGTAGATCTGGTTGATCCGGTGCGGCGGCTCGGCCGTCGGCCAATCGGTGTCCGGTCCGCCTTTCGCCGTATAACGGTCGCGGCGGCAGGGAATCCTGATGCGCGAGAGTTCGATGCCGGTTGCCGTGGTGCGGTAGGAACAGTCGTTCGGATAGTCGGCGGGCAATCCGGTGTCGCGCAACTTTTGCGCGAGCCCCAATCGGCGGAAAATCTCCATCGAACGTGACGAAACGTGGTTGCATTTCACGCTGGGCGGTTCCCCCGCGGCGCGTGTCTCCACGACGGTGACGTCTATTCCCCGGCTTGCCAGATCCAGCGCCAGGGTCAGTCCGACGGGGCCGGCGCCGATGACGAGAACCCGCGTCGTCAACGGGTCGCTCACGGGCTCGTTGATTGCGCTCATGTCGCTTGCTGCCTCGGAACGTTCATGCGTTACTGATAGCCGAAGAAATCATCGGAGGCCTCGAATGTTTCCGTTTTTCCGGCGCGCTGTTGCTGGCGCCGTTGCGCTCGCCCTGTCGCTTTCGTTCGCGATCGACACAGCAAACGCATATCCCGATCAGCCAATCAAGATCGTCGTGACGTTCCCGCCCGGCGGGAGCGCCGATATCGTGATCCGCGCACTGCAGCCGATCGTGTCGGAGACGCTGCGCCAGACCATCGTGATCGAGAACAGGGCGGGCGCCGGCGGCAACATCGGGATCGGGGCCGTCGCACAGGCCGCTCCCGACGGCTACACGCTCGGCGTCGCCGCCGCCGGCGTGCTGACCGTCAATCCCCACCTCAATCGCGCGGCGATGCCGTTCGATCCGGTCAAGGATCTGACGCCGGTGACGATGCTGGCGGAAATCCCGTTCGTGCTGGTGGCTTCCCAACAGTCGGGCATCACGTCGGTCAAGGATCTGATCGCGAAGGCCAAGGCGGAACCGCGGGCCCTGTCGATCGGCCATGGCGGCAACGGCACCGCTATGCATTTGACCTCTGCCCTGTTCAATCAGAGGGCCGGTGTCGCCGTTCAGCTGGTCGCCTATCGCGGCACCGCGCCCGCGTCCGCCGACGTGCTCGCCGGCCACATCCCGCTCGCAGTGCTTGATATCCCGGCGTCCAAGCAATTGATCAACGACGGCAAGCTGAAGGCGCTCGGCGTCTCCGCCGCCAAGCGCGTGACGTTCCTGCCCGACGTATCGCCGCTGGCGGAGCAGGGGCTCGGCGAGTTCGAGTCGGTCGGCTGGTTCGGTCTGGTCGCGCCGGCCGGCACGTCGCCCGAGATCGTCAGCACGTTGAACGCCGCCTTCGTGAAGGCGCTACGCGATCCCGCCGCGATCGAAAAGATCAGGGGGCTCGGCGCCGAACCCGCGCCCGGTACGCCCGATGCGTTTGCAAAATTCATCCAGAGCGAAAGCGCGAAATGGGGCAGGCTAATCGCGGAGGCCGGGATCAAGGCGGAATAGCACGCTGCAGCCCGCTGGCTGGTTCGCACTGAGCGGCCAGACCAGAAGAAATCTCATCAGACGGCGCCGGGCAACGCATTTGATCCCGATCAATGACGCCGTCCTTTCGCTTCGCGATCATTGCTGGCGAAAGGATCGGGCGTGGCACAGAGCGAAATCCACTACAATTCCGATGCCGCTCCGGGCCGACCGGTGCGGTCGGGCGTGCGCGACGCCGACGGGCGGCTGCCGCACGAGAGCGAATTCCTGAGGCAACTCGGAATTCGCGTCCGCGAGATGCGGGCGTGCCGAGGCATGTCGCGCCGCGAACTCGCCCGCCTGGCCGGGCTTTCCGAGCGGTTCGTGGCGCAGATCGAGGCCGGCAAGGGCAATGTTTCGATCGTTCGGCTGCTGCGGATCTCGCTGGTGTTTCGTCAGGACCGGCCGGCCGCCTGATCGGCGGCGCAGAGGGAGGCCTGTGCCATGGGAGAGCTCGTTCTGGCGGCCAAGGTCAGCCACGTGCCGTCCCTGATGCTGTCGGAGGTCGCAGGCAGCCCGCTCCGTGACGCGCGGCATGGCGCGGTCAACGCTCTGCGCGAACTCGGGCGCCGCGCGCGCGAGCGCCGCGTCTCGACCTTTGTGGTGTTCGACACGCACTGGCTGTCCAATTTCGGCTATCACATCAACGGCAATCCGCACCACCGTGGCGCCTTTACCAGCCACGAAGCCCCGCAGATGATTCAGGATTTGCGCTACGACCTGCCGGGCGACAGCGCGCTGGCCGACGCGATCGCGCAAGAAGCGGCTGGCAACGGCCTCAATGTCATCGCGCACAGGGTTGCCAGCCTCGGGCTCGAATACGGCACCATCGTGCCGATGCATTACATGAACGAGGACGGCTGGGCCAAGGTGGTTTCGGTGGCGACGCCGTTGTTCACCTCGGTGGAGGAAAGCCGCATTCTGGGCGAAGCCACGCGCCGGGCCATCGCACGGTCGGGCGAACGGGCGGCGATCATCGCGAGCGGTTCGCTGTCGCATCGGCTGTGGCCCAACAAGAAGCTCGGCCCCGAGGCATGGACCTCGATCGCCAGCGAGTTCAACCGCCAGGTCGATCTGCGCGTGCTGGAACTCTGGCAGCAGCGCCGCTACCGCGAGTTCATCGCCATGCTCCCGGACTACGCGGTCAAATGCAATGGCGAGGGCGGCATGGCGGACACCATCATGCTGTTCGCAGCGCTGGGCTGGGACGGCTTCGACGGCAAAGCCGAGCAGCTCTGCGACTATTTTCCGTCCAGCGGCAGCGGCCAGGTCAATGTCGAGTTCCACGTCGGCGGCTGATGCCCGCTAGCTTTTGACGGGCTTCTCCACATTTGCGATCCGCTCCGGCACACCGAACTCCTTGCGGCAGACTTCGGCGAGCAGGGCTACGCCCTCGCGGATCTGCTCGTGCGAGGGGCTGGCAAAGCACAGCCGTAAGCGGCTGCCGGAATAGGCCTTGTCCGTGGACCACTCCGGCCCCGGATTGATCGCGACGCCGGCGGCGAGCGCCGCCTGATAGAGCTTCAGCGTATCGACATTGTCGGGCAGCTTCACCCAGAGGAAGATGCCGCCCTCGGGCTCCTCGAATTCGGCCGAGGTGCCGAACTGCTCGTTGAGCGCTTCCATCAGCGTGTCGAGCTTGGCGCGCAGGCCACGCGTCAGCTTCGGCACATGGGTGGCAAAATGCGGCGCGCAATATTCCGCCAGCACCATCTGCTCCAGCGCGCCTGAACCCGCATCGGTCTTCAGCGCCAGCATCCGCGACATCATCTCCCAGGGCGCGACGATGAAGCCGACCCGCAGCGCCGGCGCGATCGATTTCGAGAACGAACCGACATGGATGACGCCGCCATGCGGGCTCATGGCGTAGATCGCGGGCGGGCGCTCGCCTTTCCAGATCAAATCGGCGTAGCAATCGTCCTCGAAGATCGGCACGCCATATTCGCGCGACAGCTTCAGCATCTCGGCGCGCCGCGTCTCCGGCATGATCGAGCCGGTCGGGTTCTGCACGGTCGGGATGGTGTAGATGTATTTTGGCGTGATGCCGCGGCTTTTGAGGTCGGCAAGCGCCGCCGCCAGCGCGTCCATGCGCATGCCCTCGTCGTCGAGCGGAATGCCGACCGCCTTGACGCCGAGCCGGGTCAGCCGGGTCAGCGCACCCTGATAGGTTTCCTGTTCGACCAGCACGGTGTCGCCGCGCGCCAGCAATGTTTGGTTGACGAGGTCGAGCGCCTGCAACGAGCCGGAGACGATCATGATGTCGTCGGCGGTGCAGGCGATCGAGGCGTCGCGCTTGAGTTTGCTCGCGAGGAACTCGCGCAACGGGCGATAGCCCTGCGGGCCGCTGGCCAGGCCGTAGGTCGCCAGCGTCCTGCCCTCGCGCCTCAGCACGGCGTTGACCGCCTCGATCAGGCCGTCGACCGGCACCTGGTCGGGATCGTTGTTGCCGCCGACAAAGCTGTATTTCGCCAGCCCGGTCCACCGCGCGGCCGGCGCCGGCAATCCGGCGGGCATCAAGGGTGTAAAGTCGAAGGGGGCTGCGGTGGACATGGACATTCACTCCCGTTTTGTTTTTCATTGAGAAGGCGGCCGGCCTTCCTGTCGTTGCTTCTAGTTTTTGACAGTCCGGATCGGCCGTCCCTGGCTGATGAAGGCATAATGCCCGGTACCGACGCTGCCAACCATCAACGCCTCGACCGCGGGCTCGGCGATCTCGCCCGTGGCTGCCCAGTCGACCACGAAATTGGCGCCGGTGCCGCCGCGCACGTCGCTGGACGCGATGAAGACTTCGACCGTCGCAAAGGGTTTCAGCGCCACCGGCGATTTGAGGTAGCTCTCCACCATCTGGCCGGACGTATCGAAATAGGCGACCCGCTTCAAGACCAGCGGCCGGGTCTCGGACGCGTTGTGGACGCTCAGCGTCACCGAAAAGTCCGCCCGCAGCCTGCCCTGGCTCATCGAAACGCTCGAATAGGCCGGCACGTAGAACGCACCCGATACGGCGAGGCTTTCCGTGGGAACTGCGGTGAGGGAGGCGGCGAAATTCTGCTGGATGGATCCCCCCTGGGCACGCGCGGACGGGCCCGGGAGGATCGACAGCACGGCCAGAATCGCTACAAAGGCCTTCGACCCAAAAGCCCCCAATCCATGCCTGTGACACATTGCTTGTTTGACCCCCGCGCCGGTACCTCTAGGTTGGGCCAGGGGCAGAAACGGACCGATGCACGAACTTATTCGCGATATCACGCTATGTATCCTGTTCGCCTGGGTCCTCGGCCTGTTGGCGCACTTTTCCCGGCAACCGTTGATCCTGGCCTACCTTATCGCCGGGTTCTTCATTGGTCCATTCGGCATGGGCTGGGTCAAGTCCCAGGAGTCGATCAACGTCATCTCCGAACTCGGCCTGATCTTCATGCTCTTCATGATCGGGCTGGAGATCGACCTGAAGAAGATCGTGCGCGCCGGCAAGGTGATCCTGTTCGCCGCCGGCGGGCAGTTGATCGGCGGCGTCGTACTCGGGCTGTTGTTCTTCATCGCCATCGGCCTGTCGATGGGCGGCGGCAAGTTCGACGCGCTATATCTCTGCGTCGCCTGCGCGCTGTCGAGCACGGTGATCATCGTCAAGGTATTGTACGAGAAGCGCGAACTCGACACGCTGCCCGGCCGCATCACGCTCGGCGTGCTGGTGCTGCAGGACATTTTTGCCATCCTGTTCCTGGCGGTGCAGCCGAGCCTCGATAACCTGCAGATCAGCGTCATCCTGCTCTCGATCGCCCGCGTCGGCGCGCTGGTGGCGACCGCGCTGATCCTGAGCCGCTATGTGCTGCCCTGGCTGTTCCACCAGATCGCGCGCCGGCCGGAACTGATCCTGCTCGGCGCGCTGGCCTGGTGCTTTCTGATCGGCGAGATCGCCGAGCGGCTGCACCTGTCGCGCGAGATGGGCTCGCTGGTGGCGGGAGTCTCGCTCTCGACCTTCCCCTATGCGCTCGACGTGACGGCCAAAGTGACGACGCTGCGCGACTTCTTCATCACGCTGTTCTTCGTCTCGCTCGGCATGACCATCCCGATTCCAAATGGGTCGGTGATCGGGCTGGCGCTGATGATTGCGGCCTTCACCGTGGTCAGCCGCGTGGTGACCACGTTCGTGCCGCTCTATCTGATGAAGCAGGGCCTGCGCGCCAGCCTGCTGCCGGCGATCAACCTGGCGCAGATCTCCGAATTCTCGCTGGTGGTGATCCAGACCGGCGTCGTCGCCCACCACATCAGCGCCGAGACCTCGAGCGCGGCGTCGTTCGCCTTCGTGGTGCTGGCGGTGCTCAGCACCTTCATCATGAGCCGCAGCGACCAGGTCACGCGCGCGCTGATCGGCCCGTTGAAGCGGATCGGCCTGCGCGATCTCGACCAGACGCACGATGCCGATGCCGCTCATAGCGGCGGACACGGCGAGGCCCGGCGCATCGTCATCCTCGGCTTCTTCCGCGCCGCCAGCGCGCTGTTGAGCGAGATCGAACGGCGCAGTCCGGCCATGCTGGATCAGATCACCGTGATCGATTTCAACCCTCTGGTGTTCCGAACCCTGACCGACCGCGGCCTGCACGTGGTCTATGGCGACATCAGCAATGTCGACACGCTGGTGCATGCCGGCGTCGGCAAGTCCGAACTGATCATCCTCAGCATCCCGGATTCGCTCTTGAAGGGCGCCGACAACGAAAAGCTGGTCCGCCACGTCCGCTCGCTGAATCCGACCGCAAAAATCGTCGCCACCGCGGAGATTTTGGCCAATGTCGGCGATCTCTACGAAGCCGGCGCCGACTACGTCACGGTCACGCGGCTGAGCGACGCCGACGAACTCTACAAGGTGATCGAGGCCGCACAGGCCGGGCTATTGGCGGACAAGCGCGCCGAGACCGACGCGTTGCTCAGCGAACGCCGCGAGGTGCTGCCGTAGGGTGGAAGGCTCTGGGTCGATCAGCATCACGTCACGCCCGGCCATGACGGACGCGGGCTTTCACAAGCTACTTTCCTGCGCCATTGCTTCCGGCCCATGCCGTCAGACGGAAACTCGCTTCACGCATCGTGTTTCGTTCCCTTGTTTGGGTAAGCCTGACCCCGTCAACGATTATTGCCATGCCGGACTGTGGTAGCAGGGCTACCGTCGGGCTCACGGCGGCCTTCCGCCTGCTTATTGACGCTGGCGCAGCCCATCGAGTCCGGCTAATGCACTGGCTGTAGACAGCGAGATATTGAGAAATGGCCGATACCA
The DNA here is from genome assembly GCA_964609175.1 of uncultured Bradyrhizobium sp. Classification (GTDB taxonomy): domain Bacteria; phylum Pseudomonadota; class Alphaproteobacteria; order Rhizobiales; family Xanthobacteraceae; genus Bradyrhizobium. The sequence goes on along the minus strand of CAZSRR010000023.1, from coordinate 68,888 downwards.
TCCAGGAAGTTCTGCAAGCCTTTGCCAGGGGTGAAATGGTCGTCGTCACCGACGACGACGACCGCGAGGGCGAGGGCGATCTGATCGTCGCAGCGTCTTTCTGCACGGCGGAGAAGATGGCGTTCATCATCCGCCACACCTCCGGCATCGTCTGCGCGCCGATCACCACCGACGACGCCCGCCGGCTGCGGCTCGATCCGATGGTGGCGCATAACGAGTCCAACCATACCACGGCCTTCACGGTCTCGATCGACTACAAGCCCGACGGCGGCACCGGCATTTCGGCGGAAGAGCGCGCCTCCTGCTGCCGCGCGCTCGCCAATCCCAACGCCGGCGCCAACGACTTTGCCCGGCCCGGCCACATCTTCCCGCTGATCGCGCGAGACGGCGGCGTGCTGCTGCGCTCCGGCCATACCGAGGCGGCGGTCGATCTCTGCAAGCTCTCGGGCTTGCCGCCGGTCGGCGTCATCTCCGAACTGATGAACGACGACGGCACCGTGATGAAAGGCGAGCAGGTGGCGCGCTTCGCCGCCACCCACAAGCTCAAGCACGTCACGATCGCTGACATGATCGCCTACCGCCAGGCGCGCGAAAAGCTGATCGAGCGGGTCGCGACGTTCACGACCGACAGCCCGATCGGCCCGCTGCAGGGCTACGCCTATCGTTCGCCGTTCGACGAGATCGCGCATGCCGCTTTCGTCTACAACGGCATCGGAGACGGAAAGAACGTGCTGACGCGGCTGCACAAGCCCAACATCGTCAAGGATCTGTTCACCGGCCCGGCGCGCATGCAGGTGATACTGGACCATTTTCAGAAGGCCGGCCGCGGCGTGCTGGTCTACCTGCGCGACGGCGCGGCCGGGGTACCCGTCGAGCCGGTCGGCGAACAGAAGACCGCGGAAGCCGATCGCAACCGGCAATGGCGTGAAGTCGGCGTCGGTGCCCAGATTTTGCGCGATCTCGGCATCACTTCGATCGTCAATCTCACATCCTCGGTGCACGACTACAAGGGACTGTCCGGTTTCGGCATCGAGATCGTCACCAACGAAAAGCTGGATTGATGAGGTTGTTCGTTCCGGGCCGCATCGATGCGCACTACGGGCGCCCTTGCGCCCCTGAGAATCTCGAGATTCCGGGTTCGGTGCCGCGCATTGCCCCGGAATGACGGTGTGAAAGATTTGCGCTTCCGCCGATAGCGCACTATTTTGGCCACTTCCACGAGGACAATGATGCGAAAGGGATTTTCATGAGCGGGCGCCCTCAGGCCAAGGACAAGCCGGCAGCGGCTTCGTTTCAGTGGGACGATCCGTTCCTGCTCGACGAGCAACTCACCGAAGACGAGCGCATGATCCGCGACACCGCGCGCGCCTATGCGCAGGACAAGCTGTTGCCGCGCGTCATCAAGGCCTATCTGGAAGAGAAGACCGACCGCGAGATCTTCAACGAGATGGGCGAACTCGGGCTGATCGGCGTCACGCTGCCGGAGGAATATGGCTGCGCCAACGCCAGCTATGTCGCCTACGGCCTGGTGGCGCGCGAGATCGAGCGCGTCGATAGCGGCTATCGTTCGATGAACTCGGTGCAGTCGTCGCTGGTGATGTATCCGATCTACGCCTATGGCGACGAGAACCAGCGCAAGAAGTACCTGCCGAAACTCGCCACCGGCGAGTGGGTCGGCTGCTTCGGCCTGACCGAGCCGGATGCCGGTTCCGACCCCGGCGGCATGAAGACCCGCGCCGAGAAAGTCTCGGACGGCTACCGCATCAGCGGCAGCAAGATGTGGATCTCCAACGCGCCGATTGCGGACGTGTTCGTGGTCTGGGCGAAATCCTCCGCCCACGACAACCAGATCCGCGGCTTCATTCTCGAGAAGGGCATGAAGGGCCTGTCGGCGCCCAAGGTCGGCGGCAAGCTTTCATTGCGCGCGTCGATCACCGGCGAGATCGTGATGGACGGCGTGGTGGTGGGAGAGGAGGCGCTGCTCCCCAACGTCAGCGGCCTCAAGGGCCCGTTCGGCTGCCTCAACCGCGCCCGCTACGGCATCTCCTGGGGCGTGATGGGCGCTGCGGAAGACTGCATGCACCGCGCCCGCCAGTACACGCTCGACCGCGAGCAGTTCAACCGGCCGCTGGCGGCGACGCAACTGGTGCAGAAGAAACTCGCCGACATGGAGACCGAGATCGCGCTCGGCCTGCAGGGCTCGTTGCGGGTCGGCCGCCTGATGGACGAGGGCAAGATGGCCCCGGAAATGATCTCGATCGTCAAGCGCAACAATTGCGGCAAGGCGCTCGATATCGCTCGCGTGTCCCGCGACATGCACGGCGGCAACGGCATCCAGATCGAGTACCACGTGATGCGCCACACCGCGAATTTGGAAACCGTCAACACCTATGAAGGCACCCACGACGTCCACGCCCTGATTTTGGGCCGGGCGATCACCGGCATTCAAGCGTTTTCGTAAGATCCCTGCTCGTCATTCCGGGGCGATGCGAAGCATCGAACCCGGAATCTCTCGCCGTATTCGTTTCCCTTACTTCGGGATTCCGGGTTCAGCCCTGGCGGGCTGCCCCGGAATGACGCCAAGAAAAGAAAAACCATGGCCGACAACGACGACATTCCGTTCAACCGCGATTTTCCGCTTCAGCCCGGCGTCGTCGATGAACCCCGTCCCGGCGTGCGGCGCGTCCTGTGCAACAATCCGAGCCCGTTCACCTTCACCGGCACGGTCAGCTATATCGTGGGCAAGGGCAATGTCGCGATCATCGACCCCGGCCCCGATGATGAGGCGCATGCCAAGGCGCTGCTTGATGCCGTGCGCGGCGAAACCGTAACGCATATTTTCGTCACCCATACCCACCGCGATCACTCGCCGAACACCGCGCGGATCAAGGCCGCCACCGGCGCGCCTGTTTATGCCGAGGGACCGCATCGCGCCTCACGGCCGCGTTTCGAGAGCGAGAAGCACAATCCGGAATCCGGCGCCGACCGCGATTTCAGGCCCGACATCGAGGTCAAGAACGGCGACGTCATCGAAGGGCAGGGCTTTGCGCTGGAGGCGGTCGCAACCCCCGGCCACACCGCCAACCACCTGGCGTTTGCCTGGGCCGAGCGGAAGATCAATTTCGTCGGCGACCACGTGATGGGCTGGTCGACCTCGATCGTGGCGCCGCCGGACGGATCGATGATCGATTACATGGCCTCGCTCGACCGCCTCTCGGCCCGCGACGAAGATCTGTACTTCTCCGGCCATGGCCCGGAAATCCCGGAAGCCCAGCGCTACGTCCGCTTCCTCGCCCGGCACCGCCGAGCACGCGAAGCCTCGATCCTGCATCGCCTCGCCAAGGGCGAAGCCGATATCCCCACCATGGTGCGCGCGATCTATATCGGCCTCGACCCGCGGCTGACGAATGCCGCCGGCTATTCCGTGCTGGCCCATCTGGAAGATCTGGTCGCGCGCGGCATCGTGGCGACGGAGGGCGATCCGGTGATCGGCGGAAGCTATCGCCTGGCGAATGGCGAATAGGGAGTAGCGAATAGGGAAGGTTAGCTGCTTTCTTACTATTCGCTATTCGCCACTCACCATTCGCGCGTCATTTCTTCGCGCTTTTTGCCTGGGCCTTCGCCGGCGCCTGCGGCTTCTTCTGCGCCGGCTTGGCGTTGTCGACCGCGCTATTGATGTCCTCGATCAGCTTGGTGACGCGCGATGCGTTGCTGCCGAGGTCGCTTTCGAAATAGCGCGAGGCGGAGCGGATATCGACGCGCGATTCCTCGCCGTCGGGCGCAATGCGGATCGAGACGTCCTCGCGGAACCCCATGATCGGCGTCCGCGCCACCGCCTCGATGCGGCCGATACGGCGCGGCGGCTGCGGCGGCCGTTCGTCGATCACGAGCCATTTGCGCTTGTTGACCAGCGCCAGCGTCACCTCATAGGCCCGCTGCGGCGGTACTTCGAGTTCCACCGTTTCGATATCGGGGTAGTTGGTGCGCTGCTGTTCGGCCGAATAGAGCCCGGCGTAAACCGCCGAGTTGGTGCCTTCGCCGCTGCGCAGCCGTGCCAGCGCCTCGAAGCGCGGCGGATCGATCGGGTCGGTGGTGATATCGTAGATCTTGGGCAGTTTGCGGTATTGCAGGCCGAGATAGGCGGGGTAGGCGAGGACGGCGGCGTTGATCAGGAACGCCAGCAGGATGCGTCCCATGCCGCGCGAGCCGTTCTGCCAGATCGCGGCAAAGGCGGCGAGGCCGACGAGGATGGAGAGAACGGCGAGGCCCAGCGCGCCGAAGAAGGTCGCGAGCGCCGGCTTCATCTCCAGGAAGCCGAAGCGCACGATCAGGATCGACACCACGACCGCCACCACCGAGAAGATCGCGAGGTTACGCGACCAGGTTGCGAGGCGGGACACCGGCTCGGACTGGTAGGGCGTTAAGAACCTGCGGGCCATCGGTCAATCTGCCGGGTTGGAATCGGGTTCGGCCGGGCCGGGCTGCGAACTCGAAAGCTTGAGACCACGGCAAGGCGCGAATTTCAAGTTTGACGTGCGACTAATCCGCGAAAGCGTCAGCGCTTACAACCATGTGGATTAACCATCCCCGTCAATTGATTATTAGTTGTAGATTGAAGTGAGTCTCACTTTCGTCTACCTCTTACCGCCGGGTTGTCGTATTTGCCGGGATTGGGACTGTCCTGCAGGGGCACGGCGTACCGCAACCATAAGGGAAACGGCGGGCGACAGCCGGAGGCGCAGCAGAATAATCTCACTTCGGGTCCTTTGCCGGCGGAGCCGCAAGAGCGCGGTTGCGCTTCACCGGATTTGAAGGGATCATATGGCGCAATCGGCATGCGTCCGCGGGGTCGGCGGAGCCCCATCAGGGCGAGTGTTCAGTATGAGTGATGCAAAGCACGAGAAACAACTCGGTCCGAACGATCCGGAATATTACGCGCCGCGCGAGTTGAGGGATCGGCTGAGCAGCGAACGGCCGAGTCCGACATTGGCGCCCAACGACGGATGGCGTCCGCGTTCGACGACCGATGGGCCGCCCTTGCAGCCGCTCGCCAGACCGGCGCGCCGCCACGATTCCGAAGTGTTCACCAAGGCCGTCGCGCAGGCGATGCAGGAGGCGAGGGACATGGCGCCGGTCGAGGCGCCGTCTGTGCTCCGCGATCTGACGGGCCGCCGTGCCTTGTTTCAGCAGGTCATCCGTTTTTCGATCGCGGTGGCGATCGCAGCCACCATTGCCACGCTTCTGGTAATGGCCATTCCATCGTCGCAGCGCCCGGGCGGCCAGGACGGCGCGTCGCTAACGGCTGCCTGGCAGTCGGTGAAGTCGGTCGTTCCGTCGTCGCAGCCGGCGCCGCCGCCGCGTCGCACGGCGACGCTAGCGGTGCAGGACGGCAGCGGCTTCACCAACGACCCGGTGCCGCTCGGCATTCACGTCGGCGCGCCGCCGCCCGACGCTTTCGTTTCCATCAGCGGATTGACCACCGGTTCACGCCTGACGTCGGGCCGCCGTACCGGCGGCGGCGAATGGCGTGTGCCGGCAACCGAGATTTCCGGCGTCTCGGTGATTCCGCCGGAGGGCTTTACCGGCCAGATGCTGGTGACCGCCGAATTGCGTGATGCGACCGGTGCGGCGCTCACGGGCAGCTCGACGCGGCTGACCTGGCAGGCCGCGCCCAATGCCGCGCCCAACCTCGCTACCGTCGCGCCGAGGCCGGTTGCGCCGGCCCCAGCCGTTGTGTCGCCTCCCGTCGTGTCGCCTCCCGTTGCCGAGCCGCCGCCAGTGGCAGCGCCGCCGGTCGCCCTGGCCGTCGCCGCCCCGTCGGCGACTGCTGCGCCACCGCCGCAGGTCGAGACCGTGCGCAGCCTCGATGCGAGGGAGGTCACGGCCCTGATCAGGCGCGGACAAGATTTGCTTGCCAGCGGCGACGTCCAGTCGGCGCGGTTGCTGCTGATGCGCGGCGCCGAGGCGCGCGATGCCCGTGCGGCACTGCTGGTCGGCACTACCTACGATCCGGCGCTGCTCCGCCAGATCGGCGCCGACGGCCCGCTGGCGGACGCCGCGCAGGCCCGCATCTGGTATCAGCGGGCCAAGGAGTGGGGCGACCCCGATGCGCAGCGCAAGCTGGATGCGCTGGCGCTGTCGCGTTGATGTCAGCGGGCGTCCCGACAGACGCCGTCAGATTTTTTCTGAAGCGTTTTCAAGCGAAGCGGCCTACCGGTTCGCGTGACATTCGTGGCATCCGGTTCTGCGGGTGTACCACACCGGCTTTTGCCCAGTTTTGGGTTTCGAGGTAGTCCCCTCGGCCATCTCCAAGGCATCACGGAAAGAGGCGCGAGCCGCAGGAGGAAGTGGCGCTGAGCGCGCCGCCGGAGGGATGGACTCGCTTCCCGGCGGCCCCGGAATGGCTCGACCTCGCGACGCCACCGTCGCCCCGTGATTTTCGATATTTTGTTGTTTGGTCGTGAAAAGACCGCCTCCCTCGCCGGGGGGGCGGCCTCTTTTGATCGGGCGGAGCCTTACTTGTCCGCCTCTCGGCCTCAGGCGGCGGCGTTCGGGAAGCGGTAGCTCTTGAATTGCTCGCGCAGCGCCGTCTTCAGGATCTTGCCGGTGGCGGTGTGGGGGATGCCGTCGACGAAGGCGACGTCGTCGGGCATCCACCATTTGGCGATCTTGTCCTCCATGAACTTCAGGATGTCCTCGCGGCTCGCCTTCTGGCCTTGCTTGAGCTGGATGATGAGCAGCGGCCGCTCGTCCCATTTCGGATGGTAGACGCCGATCACGGCGGCTTCCGCGACCGCGGGATGGCCGACCGCGAGGTTTTCCAGGTCGATCGACGAAATCCATTCGCCGCCCGACTTGATGACGTCCTTGGAGCGGTCGGTGATCCGCATGTAGCCGTGCGCGTCGATGGTCGCGACGTCGCCGGTGTCGAAGAAGCCTTCATCGTCGAGGATGTCGGTATCGACCTTGAAATAGGCCTTCGCGACCGCGGGGCCGGCGACCTTGAGGCGGCCGAAGGTCTTGCCGTCCCACGGCAACTCCTTGCCGGCGTCGTCGGTGATCTTCATCTCGACGCCGAACGGCGGGTAGCCCTGCGTCTGCAGGATGTCGAGCCGCTCCTCGCCGGAGAGTTCGGCAAACGGCGGCTTCAGCGCCGCGACCGTGCCGATCGGACTCATCTCGGTCATGCCCCAGGCGTGACGAACGGTCACGCCCATGTCGACGAACGACTTGATCATCGAGCGCGGCATCGCCGAGCCGCCGCATACCACGCTCTTGAGGTGGGGCAGCTTCAGATCGCCTGATGCCATGTGGTTGAGCAACATCAGCCATACGGTCGGCACGCCGGCCGTATGCGTGACCTTTTCGGTGTCGAGCAATTCGTAGACCGACGCGCCGTCAAGCTTGGCGCCCGGCATCACCAGCTTGGTGCCCATCGTCGGCGCCGAGAAGGCGATGCCCCAGCTGTTGGCATGGAACAACGGCACCACCGGCAGCATTGTCTCGGTGGCGCTGGTGCCGAGGGCATCGACATTGTTGGCCATCAGCGCATGCAGCACGTTGGAGCGATGCGAATACAACACGCCTTTCGGATCGCCGGTGGTGCCCGAGGTGTAGCACATCGCGGCGGCGGTATTTTCGTCGAAATCCTTCCACGTGAACTTGCCGTCGGCTTCCGCGATCCAGTCCTCGTACGCCACGGCGTTCTTCAGCGTGGTCTGCGGCATGTGCGCCTTGTCGGTCAGCACGATGAAGCGCTCGACGCTCGACAGCTGGTCGGCGATCTTCTCCAGGATCGGCACGAAGGTGATGTCGGTCATCACGACGCGATCCTGGGCGTGGTTGATGATCCAGGCGATCTGATCGGGGAACAGCCGCGGGTTGACCGTGTGGCAGATCGCGCCGATCCCCATGATGCCGTACCAGACCTCGAGGTGGCGCCAGGTGTTCCAGGCAATTGTGGCGACGCGGTCGCCGAGCTTGATGCCGTCACGCTCGAGCCGCTGCGACACTTTGAGGGCGCGCGCATGAATTTCGGCGTAATTGGTGCGATGAATGGGGCCTTCGACGGAGCGCGTGACGACCTCTTGCGTGCCGTGATACTTCGCCGCGTGTTCGATAATCCGATGGCACAGCAAAGGCCAGTCTTGCATCAATCCGAGCATACGTTCTTCCCTCCGATGTCTTGTTCGTTGGCGCACGATCCGCCGAACTACGGGCGGATCGCGGGTTGGGCTCATGGGATTGACATGAACTCTACCGCGCAGAAGGCAAGCCGAAAATGGGCTTATGGCCTCTTTAGCCGCACCGAAGCGGCAATGGTTACCGCCGTATCGATGGCGTTGCTGCTTGCCATGCCAAGCGGTCCGGCCATGGCAGCGAAAGCTTCCCGGACGCCCTGGGACGATTTGCTGAGGGTAGGTGGGCCGTACCAGCGTGGCAAGCCGCGGGAAACGTCGCGGCAAGCGGTGGTCCCGCTGCCCAAACCGCGTCCGGCCGAGGCCCCGTCCGCGGATCGGGACGAGTCGGACAAGCAGGAGCAGGCGAACGGCAAGCCTGAGAAGCAGGCTGCGCCTGAACCGTCGGCCTGCCGCCTGGCGCTGACGGACGCGATCGCGCCCAGCATCCCCGACATCAAGGGCGAGGGCGGCTGCGGCGGCGAGGATCTGGTGCGCCTGGAGGCAATCGTGCTGCCCGACAAGCGGCGGGTGTCCGTGAAGCCGGCGGCGATTTTGCGCTGCAAGATGGCGTCCGCGCTGGTGGAGTGGGTCCGTAGCGATATCGCCCCGCTGGCCGAGCGGCTCGGCACCGCCGTTGCCGATATCGACAATTTCAACTCGTTCGAATGTCGCGGCCGCAACCGCATCGTCGGCGCCAAGCTCTCGGAACATGGCCGCGCCAATGCGCTGGACGTGCGCGCCTTCAAATTCGCCGACGGTAGCACGGTTTCGCTGACCGACCGCACCGTGCCGCGCGGGGTGCGCGAGAACGTGCTGCGTTCGGCTTGCTCGCGGTTCTCGACGGTGCTTGGCCCCGGCTCGGACGGCTACCATGAGGATCACATTCATCTCGACCTGTCGGAGCGGCGCAACAATTACCGAATCTGCCAGTGGGACGTATGGGATCCGCTGCCACAGATTGCGCCGCTGTTGCCCGCCGAGCGCCCCGACGAAGCGCCGCCGCGCGAAGTTGCTGCCAAGCCTGCCGATGCCGGGCATGATACCAGGCCGGATGCAAAGCCAGCCGACGAACCATCGAATGCCGAGGCGACGGAGGAGGCTGAGCCGCCAAAGGAAGAAGTAAAGCCTGCAAAGAAAAAGCGCCGGCAAAACCGGCGCTCCTGATCTCAATGAATGTCGGGCCTGCGAAGTAACCGTCACCGGTTACTGCGGCATCGGTCCGCTCTGGCCGCCGCCCTGCAGCGCCATCTTTGAACTATACGGCGAGTCACCCTGCTTCGGCTCGAGCACGACCACGACAGTGCCCTGCTTCACCCGACTGTAGAGGTCGATGACGTCCTCGTTGGTCATGCGAATGCAGCCAGAGGAGATCGAGGCGCCGATATATTCCGGCTGGTTGGTGCCGTGGATGCGGAACAAGGTATCCTTGTTGCCCTGGTAGAGGTAGAGCGCCCGCGCGCCGAGCGGGTTGTCGACGCCGCCGGGCACCGAGGCCGGCAGGCCCTCGATACGCTTGTGGATGTCGGCGGTGGGCGTCCATTTCGGCCATTCGGCCATGTTGCCGACCTTGGCGATGCCGGAGAAGGCGAGGGCTTCCTCGCCGACGGTCACGCCATAGCGGATCGCCTTGCCGCCGTCCTGGACCAGGTAAAGGTAGTGATTGTCGGAATCGACGACGATCGTGCCGGGCTGTTCCTTGCGGTGATAATCGACGATGGCGCGGCGGAACGCCTCCGGCGGCTTCACGGCGGCGTAGCGCGCCTTGGCGAGCTGGGCCTTGTCGTTCGGCTTGAGGGTAGCTTCAGGGGCGGCCTGATAGGTTGTTGCCGGCATACAACCAGACAACGCAACACCGGCAGCGAGCAGCCCCAGCATGACTTTTAGCGACGACATGGCACACTTCCAATCGCAATTCTGCTTTCGCGGTGGCAATCTTGCGGCCCAAACGCGACGATTCCATTAAGTGCATTATCCGCAAAAACGGCATCTCATGCCAGCTTTTGCGCGCCTGTTCCGCGCTGCGGAAGCCTGGCTGTGTCTATTTTGCCGCAAATCCTGCGACCTGCGGTTGATCGAGGGGTGGGCGGTACCCCAAGGCCGAACGGCGGCCGCGGGAGCGCCGCCTCGTGGCCACAAAGGTGGACCCCAGGTTAATTGCGCAGGTCATTTCGCGATTGCCAGAATCAGGTTTAGTGCCGGCGGGTGCTCCGTTCGCATTTCCAGGCGCAGCGGGTACTTTTCCTGCCAAATGAGCGCCATAAGGGCCGGTTTGCCGCCTCAGTTCCGGAGTTTCTCATGTTTTCGGTCTTCGTCCCCTCGGAATCCGCCCTGAAAAAGTTCCCTGCGCGGGATGCGCCGGCTTTGCCGGACAATGCGATCTGGATCGACCTGTTGAACCCGACGCTGGAGGAAGACCGCGAGGTGGAGCGGCTGACCGGGATCGCGGTACCGACTCGGGAGGACATGCAGGAGATCGAGATTTCCAGCCGGCTCTATATCGAGAACGGCGCCCGCTACATGACAGCGACGCTGATGTGCCAATCCGATACCGATATGCCGAAAACGACCCCGGTCACCTTCATTCTGGCCGGTCACCGCCTGGTCACGGTGCGCTACGACGAGCCAAAACCGTTTGCCCTGGTCGAGCACAAGCTGGCGCGCTCGTGCATGCCGGGAATCTCCGGTGAAATGGTCATGATGGAGTTGCTGGACGCGGTGATCGATCGCTGCGCGGACATCCTGGAGCGCGCCGGCGCCGAGGTCGACCAGGTCTCCCACGATATCTTCGAGCCCGAAAGCGCGCGCCATGGTCAGGCCAAGCGCTACTCCCAGATATTGATCGCGATCGGGCGCAAGGGCGACCTGGTCTCGAAAATCCGGGAGAGCCTGGTTTCGATCGGCCGCGTCGTCACGTTCCTGTCGGCGGTGGTGGAAGGCGTCAAATGGTCCAAGGACATCCGCGAGCAGCTCAAGACCATGCAGCGCGACGTCGGCTCCCTGACCGACCACGCCTCCTACCTCTCCAACAAGATCACGTTCACGCTCGACGCCATGCTTGGCGTGGTCAATCTCGAGCAGAACAACATCATCAAGCTGTTCTCGGTGATGGCGGTCGTCCTGATGCCGCCGACGCTGATCGCCTCGATCTACGGCATGAACTTCAAGGCCATGCCGGAGCTCGAATGGTCGTACGGTTATCCGATGGCGATCGGCATGATGCTGCTGGCAGCCGTGGTGCCTTACTTCATCTTCAAATGGAAGAAGTGGCTGTGAGACGGCGCGTCCGGGCTTGCGGAAAATCGACTCAACCTCAACGCTAAAATTTGAGCGGTGGACTGAACGAATGGTCGAAACTTGTCTGCGATAAAGTGCATCTCAGGCCGCGAGGATCCCATGGTTGAGAAACTTATAATGTCGCCACGCAACGTCGTCGATCTTGCGCGCTATCAGCAAGGTCGCGGCGCTGGCGCTGCGGCGCAAGCATTCTCGACGCGGCTTTGCCGGCACTGCGGCGCCTTGCTGGCGGAAGGCGAGAACGAGGAGGAGTGTTCGAGCGCCTTCAATCTCGATGCGGCGACCATTCTTCGGGCCAAGCAACGAAAATTTTACGCCGAGTGAACGGCGCGTTTTGCGGATGTGCGCAGGTTGGCCGCAGCGAGCTACCTGCCGGAAACCGAACAAGTGGCATTGCTTCGGTCCTGTGTAACCGCACCGATATCCTGGACTAGACTAAACGTGCTGGCCGCCATTGATGTGGATTTCGGCGCCGTTCACATACGAGCTGGTTTCCGTGCACAGCACATAGATGATCTTCGCCACCTCGTCCGGCGTGCCGAGCCGATGCATCGGAATCTGCTGTTCGACGATCTTCTCGGTGCCGGGCGACAGGATCGAGGTGTCGATTTCGCCGGGCGCGATCGCGTTGACGCGGACGCCCACGCGGCCGAAGTCGGAAGCCATTTCGCGGGTCAGCGCGGCGAGCGCGGCCTTCGAGGTCGCGTAGGCCGCGCCCGCGAACGGGTGGACGCGCGAGCCTGCGATCGAGGTAACGTTCACGACCGCGCCTCTGGCGTGCTTCAACTCCTCGATCAGACCGCGCGCAATCATGATCGGCGCGAAGAAGTTGACGTGGAAGACGTGGCTCCACGTCTCGATGTCGGTGTCCATGGTGCCGAGCCGCCCGCCGCCCGGCGCCTTCGGCGAAATCGCCGCGTTGTTGACCAGCGCATGCAGTTCGTCGTTCTCCAGCCGTTTGCGGATCTCCGAAATCGCGCGCACGGTGTCGTCGTGGTTGCCAAGGTCGACCTCGATATGATCCTCAGGCCCCGCGCCCCACGGGCAGATTTCCGGAAAGGCATGCCGCGAGCAGGTGATGACGCGCCAGCCGGCGGACGAAAAGCGGATTGCGGTGGCGTGGCCGATACCGCGGCTGGCACCGGTCAGAAGCAGCGTGCGCCGCGGCGCGTTCGATGAAGGGGGCATGCAGGTCTCTCGATCCTCGTCGTGCCCGGGCATGGTAGTGCTTTGCGCGGACTGCGTATACTTGTCAGCGCTCCCGGGCATTCACGTCTTTTCTGGTCGCATTAAAAGAAAGTCGCGGATGGCCGGGTCAACTTACACGAAGAAGCGCTTCGCGCTTATGACCGGCCCCGACGATCTATCTCAAGGATACAGCCTGACTTTCGACCACGCCTTGTCAGGCCCGTCGCGGCGGAATTCGATGCGGTCGTGCAGGCGGAACGGGCGGTCGTGCCAGAACTCGAAACGGTGTGGGGCGATGCGCCAGCCGCTCCAGCCTTCGGGGCGTGGCACCTCGCCGATCACGTGCCTGGCGGCAACCAGCGCGATCGCCTGCTCGAAGGCAAAGCGGCTCTCCAGCGGCTGCGACTGCTTGCTGGCCCAGGCGCCGATCTGCGCCTGCTTCGGCCGCGTGGCGAAATAGGCGTCGGCTTCCTCCGACGTCACCGGCGTCACGTTCCCGCGGATGCGTACCTGGCGACGCAGCGACTTCCAGTGAAAGAGTAAAGCCGCCTTAGGATTTGCGGCGAGTTCGCGGCCTTTCTGGCTGGCGATGTGGCTGTAGAACACGAAACCGTCCGCGTCATAGCCCTTCATCAGCACCATCCGGACGTCCGGGAGGCCGTCCGGGTCGACGGTGGCCAGCGCCATCGCGTTCGGATCGTTGGGCTCGGACTTCACGGCTTCCGCAAACCACTCGGCGAACAGCGCAAACGGTTCCTCCGCCGCGGTAAAATCACCCGATGTTAACGGTGTCGGGTGTTTGATGGAGGTCGTGTCCGTCATGTCAGGAGCCTCGTTTGCGTACCCTCGCGTCACAGAACGCGCTGCAGCCCGGTTTCGGGCTCGCCCTATATAGGGCATGGGGACGCGTTGGCCTATCGGCGATCGCGCCGGGCGGCGCCGCGATATCGTTGGTTCTAATCTGCCTCAGTTCGGGCGGTTGCAGCCTGGCGCGTCCCGACGCCTACGCAAGGATGCAACCCGCCGAGGTCACGGGGTCGCTTGCCAAGCATGCCGCCACGCCCATGCCGACCGAGAGCGATCTGGCTTTTGCGCGCACCGCCGCCTCGGACGTGCTAACCAAGGGCGACAAGGATTCCAGCCAGCCATGGGAAAATCCGGAAACCGGCGCGCGGGGTTCGGTGACGCCACTGTCCCAGGCCTACTCCGCGGAAGACGGGCGCACCTGCCGGGATTTTCTGGCGAGCTACGTCAACGGCCGCGCTGAAAGCTGGCTGCACGGCGCCGCGTGCAAGGCGGGCAAGGGACGATGGGAAATCCAGACGATCAAGCCTTGGACGCGGGGATAGGGCAAAAAGGTTTTCGGGGTGAGGGCATCGAAGTAGTTGCAAAAATGCAACTGGCTTCCCAGATGAAGTAAAAGCGGGTGAATTGCCCTAAGCTCAACAATCGAATTTCCGTGAAGGAGACCTGACGGATGCGCGACCCCTACGAGGTCTTGGGGGTGCCGCGGAGCGCCAGCGCTGCGGCAATCAAGAGTGCTTTTCGCAAGCTTGCCAAGAAGCATCATCCCGACAGCAACAAGGACGATCCGAAAGCGGCGGAGCGCTTTTCCGAGATCAATTCCGCCAACGAGATCATCGGCGACGAGGACAAGCGCAAGCAGTTCGATCGCGGCGAGATCGACGCCGAGGGCAAGCCGCGCTTTCAAGGGTTTCCCGGCGGCGACCCGCGCGGCCGCGCCGGTCCGGGCGGATTCGAGTCCTACAGTTTTCGTACCGGTGGCGGTCCCGGCGGCGCGGGTGGAGCGGGCTTTGAGGACATCCTCAACAGCATGTTCGGCGGCGCGGCCAGGGGTGGACGTCCGGGCGGCGGTGGCCGAACGTTCGAGTTCGACACCGGCGGGATCGGCCTCGATCTCGATCTGAGCGTCGCCATGAGCGTGTCGCTGGAGGAGGCGGTCAAGGGCGGCGAAAAGCGCGTCCGTCTGCCGAACGGCAAGGAACTCAACGTCAAGATTCCCGCCGGCGTCGTCGCCGGCCAGCAGATCCGCCTGAAGGGGCAGGGCGAAACCGCGCCGGGCCACCGGCCGGGCGATCTCCTGATCACAATCAGCATCGCGCCGCATCCGTTCTTCAAGGTCGACGGCAGCGATCTGCGCCTCGATCTGCCGATCACGCTCTATGAGGCGGTGCTGGGCGGCAAGGTCCGGGTGCCAACGCTCGGCACCGCCGTGGAACTGTCGATTCCGAAAAATACCTCGAGCGGCCGTACCTTCCGGCTCAAGGGCAAGGGTTTGCCCAAGGCCGGCGGTGTCGGCGACCTGTTCGTCATCACGCGGATCATTCTGCCTGACGGGAACGATGCCGCGCTTGAGGCATTGATGGAAAAATGGCGCGACGGCCACCCCTACAATCCGCGCAGCGATCTCGGCTGAGCCGATCGACGATTCTGCCGTGATTCTAGGCACCATGCCCGGCGCTTGGCGGGCGACAAAAATCTTTCCGAAAAATCGGCCTTGTCCCTGGAAAAAAATAACTTTCTGGGAAAAGGGGCGGCCTCGAAAGGGGGACCAGCGCGGTACCAAACCCCGATCGAGGCCGCTTGCGCCGATCGGCGGATCGAGCGCCGCTCATTTTCTCGTGATCACCCGGTGCATTAATGAGACGTACCGGTGTTTTAATCACAGATTTTCGATGTCAGAATTGGGACAAAGCGGCAAGTTGCCGATCCTGACGTCGCTCAGGTACCCTTCTTCTCCATCTGGTCGTAAATTGCCTGGGCGATTTGGTTCAGCCGGCTCCTGTCAGCGCCGGTCGACACCACGGCGTAAACAACGCCGTCATCGGCCCAGAACATCGTGCTTTCGTTGCCTTCGACTGCGTAGCGCATCTGCGTCGCCTCGGCGTCCGATTTGGCGGCATAGATCGTGAAACGCTCGCCGGATGCGCTTTCGTACATCATGAAGGACGCCGGCCCTCCCGAGCCGGGCAGCAGCCGCCCGCCGACCAGCTTCAATCCGGCCCCCGACAGCTCTGGCGCGCGGACGATCCAGCCGCACCGCTTGGTCAGCCATTGCTGCAGATGGTTGCGCTCGCTGCCCGGCACTTCGACGGGATGGCGCACCTCGACCACGTAAAGCCGGTGGGCTTCGATGGCGTGCACGGTCAGATTCTGCAGGGGCGAAGGTGGGGCTGCCGTGGCGCCGCGCGCCAGCCAGCCGACGCTCCCGCCCACGACGAACGCCGCCAGCGTGGCCGCGACTGCGCCGTACACCCATTTGCGCGGCTGCTGCTCCAGCCGCTCGAGTTCGAGCCGCTTCGGCACCGCCTCGTCCAGCACCGAATCGTATCTGGCATGCAACGCTTCGGCCATCCCGCGCCACGATTGTACCCGCGCCGCCTCGTCCGGATGCGCCGCGAGCCACGCCTCGACATCGCCGCGGCGTTCCGCCGGCAGCTCATTGTCGACGTAAGCATGCAACTCGTCTTCCGTGACGGGAATGTTGGGATCGGTCATTGCGGTCGTCTCTGTTCAATCCTGATCTGTCGGTGCATCACGTGTGCCATTCGAGATTCATTTCACCCTCCGCAGCGTCGTGCGCTCGCCTTCGAGCGAAGCCTTGACGTGCGCGCGGGCGCGGGCAAGTCGGGACATTACGGTGCCGATCGGTACGCCCTGAATGTTGGCGACTTCGCGGTAGCTCAGTCCCTCGAGCATCACGAGCAGCAGTACCGAACGTTGTTCTTCCACCAGCGTCGCCAGCGCGCGGGCGATGTCGCGGCCTTCGGCCTCGGTGCCGCTGGCGTCGGGATTGTTGTCGAGCAGCGGCATGAATTGCGGTCGGCGCGCCAGCGAACGCCGCCGGTTCTTGTTCAGGTTGGTCAGGATCGTATACAGCCAGCTCCTGACGTCGCCGCCGAGAAACAGCTTTTCCGAACGCAACGCGCGCACCAGCGTATCCTGCACCAGATCGTCGGCGATGTCGGCATCGCGCGCGAGCGCACGCGCATAGCGGCGCAGCGCCGGAATCATGGCTTCGACACTTTGACGAAACGCGCTCATCGGCACCGGATTGCAAAAGGGTTGCAAGGTTAGCGAGGCGCGAGCGCCTCACCCAACATAACACCCAATCGCCACGTCTATTCCAGCCATGGAGCCGCACCTGGCAACAGCGTTAACCTGGCGGCGGATTTCGGCTCGACCGAGCCGGAGCGCTGGTGTACCTCCAACAGGCGATACTGGGAATGACCTGACCGCCGATGCCAGTGCCCGTGATCTACTACATCCGCCATGGCGAGACGTCATGGAATGCGCAGGGCAGGCTGCAGGGCACGCAGGACATTGCGTTGAACGATCTCGGCCGCCGGCAGGCGGTGCACGCCGGTAATGTCCTTGCCGAACTCCTGGCACGCGACGGCCGCGACAAGAACGCGCTGCCATTCGTGGCAAGCCCGCTGCAGCGGGCGCGGGCGACGATGGAACTGGTGCGCGGCGCGCTGAAACTGCCGACGGACAGCTACACACTCGACGACCGCCTGCGCGAAATCGGCTACGGCGTCTGGGAGGGATCGACGCTGGCCGAGATGCAGGCGACCGACCCCGAACTGTACGCCAAGCGGCTGACGGCAAAATGGACGATGGCGCCGGAAGGCGGCGAGACCTATGCCGAGGTGCAGCGGCGCATGCGCGCCTGGTACGATTCTGTCAGGGGCGACACCGTCGCCGTGGCCCATGGCGGCACCGCGCGGGCGCTGATGGTGGCGCTCGGCATCGAAACCCCGGAAAGCGCCGCCGATCTCCTGATCGAGCAGGGCGCGGTTTACGTCTTCGGCGAGGGCGGGATAAAGAAGTATAGTTGATAAAGAAGTATAGTTAAGGGCCGGCCCCGCCCTGCGCCGTCAAGCCCGGCCATGACGGCTGAAAGGGCATTTGACCCCTCAGGCCGTGCGCGTTACGACACGCCATGTCCCACAACACCTTCGGCCACCTGTTCCGCGTCACCACCTTCGGCGAAAGCCACGGGGTCGCGATCGGCTGCGTGGTCGACGGCTGCCCGCCGCTTATCCCGCTCGCGGCCGAAGACATCCAGCATGACCTCGACCGCCGCCGTCCCGGCCAGTCGCGCTTCACCACCCAGCGCCAGGAGCCGGATGCGGTCAAAATCCTGTCCGGCGTGATGGCGCATCCCGAGACCGGCGTGCAGGTGACGACGGGCACCCCGATCGCGCTCCTGATCGAAAACACCGACCAGCGTTCGAAGGACTATTCCGAGATCAAGGACAAGTTTCGCCCGGGGCATGCCGACTTCACCTACGAGGCCAAATACGGCCTGCGCGATTATCGCGGCGGCGGACGTTCCTCGGCGCGCGAGACCGCCACGCGCGTGGCGGCCGGCGCCATAGCGCGCAAGATCCTGCCCGAGGTGAAGGTGCGCGGCGCGCTGGTACAGATGGGGCCGCACAAGATCGACCGCGGCAGATGGGACTGGGACGAGGTCGCGCGCAACCCGTTCTTCTGCCCCGACAAGGACAAGGCAGCGTTCTTCGAACAGTATCTCGACGGCATCCGCAAGAGCGGCTCCTCGATCGGCGCGGTGATCGAAGTGGTCGCCGAAGGCGTGCCGCCGGGGTTGGGCGCGCCGATCTACGCCAAGCTCGATGGCGACTTGGCCGCGGCGATGATGAGCATCAACGCCGTGAAGGGCGTCGAGATCGGCGCGGGCTTTGGCGCGGCCGAACTGACGGGCGAGGAGAACGCCGACGAGATGCGCACCGGCAACAACGGCACCCGGTTCCTGTCGAACCACGCCGGCGGCGTGCTCGGCGGCATCTCGACCGGCCAGCCGGTGGTGGTGCGTTTTGCGGTGAAGCCGACCTCGTCGATCCTTTCGCCGCGACAGACGGTGGACCGCGCAGGCGCCGACACCGACATCCTGACCAAGGGCCGCCACGACCCCTGCGTCGGCATCCGCGCCGTGCCGGTAGGCGAGGCGATGATGGCCTGCGTGCTGGCCGATCATCTGCTGCGCCACCGCGGACAGGTGGGGTAGCGAGTAGGGCGGAGTACGCTCCGCTAATCCAGTCTTGCGGTTCGTCGCCTTTGTAGCCCGCCATGAGCGCAGCGATATGCGGGGCCGGTACCTGCGGCACCCGCATGTCGCAAGCGCTAATGCGGGCTACGATTCTTCCTAGTCTATACTCACCGCGTCATCGCGTCCGCGATCTTTTCCGCCGACATCAGCGTCGGGAAATTCGTGTTCGCGCACGGCACCACCGGGAAGATCGAGGCGTCGACCACCCGCAGGCCCTGGACGCCCTTGACGCGGCCTTGCGTATCCACCACCGCCATCGGGTCGTCGTCGCGGCCCATCCGGCACGAACAGGAAGCGTGCCACACGCCGATCGTCGCCTTGCGCACGAAGGCCTCCAGCGCCTCGTCGTCGGTCATGACCTGTTCGAAGGTAAAACCTTCGACCACGAAATTGTCGATCATGTAGTGGCGCAGCGCCGCCGGGCCGTCCATCAGCGTGGCGGCGATCTTCGTGAGGATCTTGTTCTTGGTGTTGACCACGCCGATCTTGCGCACGCGGTCGGAATAGGCGGCCGGGAACGGCTTGTCGGTCACCGCCTTGAGCGGCGCGCTCATCTGCAGGCCGGCCATCTTGCGAAAGCCGCTCATCAGCCGGTCGAGATCGCGCCGGTCCGAGAGCAGGTTGAACTCGACGATCGGCTCCTGGCGCGGATCGCGCGAGGCGAGCTTGACCTGGCCGGTCTCCGAATAGGTCTTGTTGACGAAGGTCAGCAGCGAGCCGATCTGCTCGCCGACCGCATGCCAGGCCGACTTGGTGATGACCACGACGAACATGTCGCCGGCCGGGACGCCTGGAAGTCCGGAGGAATAGCGCAGCCCCATCTGCATGTGGCGTCTGGTGTGCTCGTTCATGCGCGCGCCGCGGCGGACGTAGGAGGACAGCGAGATCGAGGGATGGTCCATCAGGCGCTGGCCGACGCCGGCGAGGCCCTGCAGCACCGGGATGCCCATGTCGCGGAGATGCCCGACCGGGCCGATGCCGGCGCGCAAGAGATGCGCCGGCGAATGGATCGCGCCGCAGGAGAGGATGATCTCCTTGCCACGAAACTCCTGCTCGCGGCCATCGACCAGCGCCTTGACGCCGACGCATTGCGTGCCTTCGAACAGCAGCTCTTTCACCTGCGTCATGGTTGAAATGGTCAGGTTGGCGCGCTGGCGCGTCGCGCGATCGAGATAACCCATCGCGGCCGAGACGCGCTGCTCGTCCTGGTTGGAATGCGTCACGGGAAAATAGCCGTCGACGAATTCGCCGTTCTGGTCGGGCAGGAATTTGAAGCCGGCCTGCCTGCAGGCTTCCGCCATCGCCTGGCTGTGCTTGGTCCAGTGTTCCTGCGGAATGCGGCGGACGGGGATGCGGCCCTCCTTGCCGTGATAGGGCCCGTCGAAGTCGAGGTCGTGCTCGACCTTCTTGAAGTAGGGCAGCACGTCGTCCCAGCTCCAGCCCGCGGCGCCGCGCGCCTCCCACTCGTTGTAGTCGGTCGGCGCGCCGCGGTTGGCCATCTGTCCGTTGATCGAGGAGCCGCCGCCCAGCACGCGCGCCTGCTCGTATTTGCGCAGCGGCGGCCTGGCTTCGTCGGGATTGTTGTGGCTGACGACCTGGGTGGTGACCTTGAGCTCGGTCCAATGGAAGCGCGGATCGAAATAGGCCGTTCCCGGATAGCTGTCGCGAATCTCTTTTGGTTCGTTGCCGGGCGGGGTGTCCTGGCCGGCTTCGCAGAGCAGGACTTTATTGGCGCTTTTCGCGGAGAGGCGGTGGGCCATGACGGAGCCGGCCGACCCGCCGCCGACGATGATGTAGTCGTACACTGTGACGTTTCCTCTTGTTCTTATACCGCACAGGCTTAGCGCAGCTTCGCGGTCAGGTCACGCCACCTGTCGTGGTGGCGCGCGCTTGACGTTTCACGGGGTTGCACTGCAAATACCGCCGTGATGGATGCAACGAAACTCCGGGAGCTGACCGACTGGCTGATCGACGGCGGCAGATCCGCGCCGAGTCCGAGCCGGTTCATGGCCGAATGCTGTGAGCGGATGGTCGCGGCCGGCCTGCCACTCTGGCGCATCGGCGTTTTCGTGCGCACGCTGCATCCCGAGATCTACGGGCGCAATTTCATCTGGAGACCGGGCGCCGAGGTTGAGATCGGCACGGTGGACTACCACATCCTGGAGTCACCGGATTTCCTCACCAGCCCGCTGAAAATCGTCTTCGAGCAGGGGCAGGAGGTCCGCGCGCGGACCGGCGATCCCGCGAGCGGGTGTTTTCCGATCGTCGAGGACCTTCGCGCCGAGGGCGTGACGGACTACATCGCGCTGCCGCTGCCCTTCATCGGCGGCACGGTGAATGCGTCGAGTTGGACCACCAGGCAGCCGGGCGGGTTCACCGATGAACAACTGGCGGCGCTGCACAGTCTCGTAAGACCGCTGGCGCGGGTGATCGAGATCATCAGCGTGAACCGCATGGCCGCGAGCCTGCTGGACACCTATGTCGGCAACAGCGCCGGCGAGCGCATCATGGGTGGCCAGATCAGGCGCGGCCACACCGAGACGATGAACGCCGCAATCTGGCTCTCCGATCTGCGCGGCTTCACTTCGCTGTCGGACCGGCTGCCGGCAGAGACCATCGTGGACATTCTGAACCATTATTTCGATTGCCAGGTCGCGGCGATCAAAAAGCATGGCGGCGAAGTGTTGAAATACATGGGCGACGGGCTGCTCGCGGTGTTTCCGATCGACGAATATGTCGGCGACGAGCGGCAGGTCTGCTCGCATGTACTGGAAGCCGCCCAAGAATCCCGCGCCAGCATCGCCGATCTGGAATATCCGATCGGCGACGCCGTCGAAAGATTCCGTTTCGGCGTCGCGCTTCACGTTGGGCGGATTCTCTACGGCAATATCGGCGGCGGCAACCGGCTCGACTTCACCTGTATCGGGCCTGCGGTCAATCTCGCGGCGCGGCTGGAGAAGATCGCAAGCCGGCTCGGCCGCACGGTCGTGGCGTCGGAAGGTTTTGCGGGAATCTGCGGCGGTGGCTGGAGCGATCTCGGCGAGTTTCCGGTCGCGGGGTTTTCCAAGGCGGCCCGGGTGTACGGCCTGGCCGACGAGAAATCGGCGGCGTAGATTTTTGGTTTGACGCGTGAAGCGAACCGTTCTCCACCCCGGATCAAGTCCGGGGCAGGCTCTAATCGGTGCGCAGGTAAGATTGCTTCAATGCCCAGGTCAGCACCAGCAGCGTGACCCACAGCCGCAGCGTCGCAAAGCCGAAGATGAAAACGAAATAGATCAGGTTCTTGAGCATCGGGTGGAGCGGCGATGTTTGGTAGAACTGCCAGATCGCGTTGCGGGTCAATCCCTGGCCTGCACCGAGACCGAGATAGATGACGCCGAGGGCGCCGACGGCTGGGACGAGCCAGAGGCTTCGGTGCGCGAATTCCTCAGCGGCCTTCCAGAAGCTGACGCGCCCACGATCTTGTTCAGCGCCCACGATCGTGAGCAGCACGAGAGCCGCGACCAGCGCGCTCCAGAACTTGCCGATGCCGGTGTTCTGATCGAATGCCATGCCATCGAGCCCCGCCATCAGATGCGGCGCGAGGCCGGCATATCCGGCTGCTGCCACGGCTGCGGTGGCGGCGATCATCAGGAGCGCGATGCGCCACAGGATCGCACGCGTCAGGCGGGATTGTTCGCCGAAGGTGAGGGCGCCGAGATCCGTCTTTCCTTGGGCCATTTCGATCGAGCGCTGCGTCACCACGAGGAACGCGTGCAGAACGGCGATGCTGGCGAATATGATGGCGGGAAAGGCAATGAGCGGGTTGTTGAAGCTGATCACGCGCATCGAGGCCGCAAGCACAAGCCAAGGCACCGCTTCCAGAAAGCGGAACGGCCCGAACGAAACGTTTGGGAATGCTTGCTGCCGGAGCTGCTGGCGGAGTGTGACGGTCATTCCCGAGCCATACTTGCGAAAGTTGAATTCCTGATCGCGCCAATAGCTAAAATTGAGTGCAATCGAGCGTTACGCGCCGGGCTATTCCTCCGGCTCCGTCGTGAATAATAGCGGGTAGCCCTTGGCGCGGCCGGCGTCGGTGGCGCGCGTCGCCTTGGTCTCGGCGACGTCCTTGGTGAACACGGCGACGACGCAAACGCCGCGCCGGTGGGCGGTGATCATCACCTTGTGGGCCTGGTCCTCGGTCATGCGGAACTCGGCTTTCAGCACCGTGACGACGAATTCGCGCGGCGTGTAGTCGTCATTGACCAGGATGACCTTGTGCAGGCGCGGCCGCTCGACCTTGGTCTTGGCTTTGGTTTTCGGTCTGGCGGTGGTATCGGCCATTTGCGGTCCCGCAGCGAGCATACCCAAGCCGGCCGACAAGCTCAGTCGGCGCGGCACCCGCCGGTCGCTGCATTATGGTCTGATCGCAGCGGCTGACGGCCGTTTCCATCAGCTTACAGGTTTCGCGCCAGTCCTGAAACCAGTCGTTTGCCGAGAGTTTGAGCGCGATCAGCGCGGTAATTGCGCCGGCCGCGTGTCTTTGTGGTGCCGGGCGCGGCAAACCGTTCAATCAAATCCATTACCGGCGTGAAACCGGGACGCAAGGCCGAGGCAGCGGCCGACGCGCGTTGCTAACCCGAATGTGAAGAGCAAACGATTTCGGCGCTTTGCGGCAGGCGTTTTGCATGTCACCATTGTTGACATTCGACGGGAGGGCCCCATGCGGTGGTATGTCTCGATCGGGATCGTGCTCGCGGCCGGCGTGCTCGCCGGCGGCGACGTTGCAAGTTTTGCCGCGCCTAACCGGCCCGGCCAGATCAACGCAGACGGCCGTGTAGCGGCGGCCAGGGACGCCGCCCCTACGGTAGATGTCGAACTCGTGCTGGCCGTCGACGTCTCCTATTCGATGGACCTCGACGAACTGGCGCTGCAGCGGGAGGGTTACGCGCAGGCGATCGTCTCCAAGAAATTCCTGCAGGCGCTGAAGAACGGCCCGCATGGCCGAATCGCGATCACTTATTTCGAGTGGGCTGCTTCGATCGACCAGAAGATCATCATTCCCTGGCGCGTGATCGACGGGCCGGAGACGGCCGACGCCGTTGCCAACGAGATCCTGAAGACGCCGCTCCGGCGCGCCTCGCGCACCTCGATCTCGGGGGCGATCAACTTCGCCATGCCGCTGTTCGACGAAAATCCGCACCGCGGCCTCAGGCGGGTGATTGATATTTCCGGCGATGGCCCCAACAACAACGGAACGCCGGTGGTCATCGCCCGCGACGCCGCGTTGGAGAAGGGCATCGTCATCAATGGCCTGCCGATCATGGTAAAAGAGCCATCCTACTCCACCATGGATATCGGCAATCTCGATCTATATTACGAGGATTGCGTCATCGGCGGACCTGGCGCGTTCGTGGTCACGATCAAGGAGCGCGAGAAGTTCAAGGAAGCGATCCGCACAAAACTGCTGCTCGAAATCGCCAGCCACACCCCCGAGCGTCCGGTCCTGCCGGCGGACCTCCGCGAACCGCGCGTCAACTGCATGATCGGCGAGAAGATCTGGCAGGACCGGTGGGGAAGGTGATTTTCCCTGGAGCCTTTTCCGTTCCGATTGAATCGGAGAGGAGGCTCTAGATTATTGTTTTGACGCGTTTTCTTCGCGCGCGTCGCTTTGCCCGCCCTAAAATTTTAGTTGCCCTTATCTTCTAAACCGCGCCACCAGTTCCACATGCGGCGTGTGGCGAAACTGATCGACCGGCGTCACGCCGTCGATCTTGTAACCGCCGTCGATCAATATCTTCGCATCGCGTGCGAACGTCGTGACGTTGCACGACACTGCCACCACCACAGCCACCTTGCTTGCCGCCAGCTGCGCCGCCTGCGCCTGCGCGCCCTGCCGCGGGGGATCGAACACGACGGTGTCGTAATCGCGCAATTCCTGTGGCATCAGCGGGCGGCGGAACAAATCGCGCGGTTCGGCGCGGACCGGCTTCAATCCCTGCGTGGAGGTCGCCGCCTTCTGCAGCGCGGTGACGGCGCCGGCATCGCTGTCGAAGGCATTGACCTTCGCCTTCGCCGCCAGCCGCAGCGCGAAGGGGCCGACGCCGCAGAACAGATCCGCAATATGCTTGCTGCGCGTACAATGTTCCGCGACCGCCGCCGCCAGCGCTTCCTCGCCGGCAACAGTGGCTTGCAGGAACGAACCGGGCGGCAGCGTGACCTTCGCGGTGCCCATGGTGATGGCCGGCGGCACGCGCATCAGCACCAGCTCGCCATGCCGCGTCAGCCGCGCCAGCCGGTGCTGCTCGGCGATACGCGACAGTTGCGTGATCAGGGCTGTCGACAATGGGCCGGAACCGCGCACATCGACATCAAGGCCGCCGTCGGTCGCCGTGACCTGGATGTCGAGCGGCTTGCCCATCGCGATCAGCGGCTCCGCGAGCGCCCAAGCGACCTCGATTGCGCCGTTCAGATGGGGATCGAGGATCGGGCAGCGGTCGATCGGCACGATGTCGTGCGAGCCGGCCGCCGCAAAGCCGACCTTGAGCACCTCGTGCGTTCCCATCCGCGCGTGCAGCGTGATGCGCCTTCGGCCCGCGCCATGGGCATCGACCAGCGGCGCAACCTCGCATTCGATGCCCGCTTGCGCCAGCGTCGCTACCACGAGATTGCGCTTCCAGGCGGAGTAAGGCGCGGCGTCCCAGTGCTGGATCGCGCAGCCGCCGCAGACGCCGAAATGCGGACAGAACGGCGCGATCCGTTCCACGCTGGCGATCTCGACCCTGATCAGATGCCGGCGGTCGGGATGATGGCCGGGGACCGGACCAACCTCGACCGTTTCGCCGGTCAGCGCATACGGCACATAGATGTTGCCGCCATCAGCGATCGCCACGCCGTCGCCATGGTGGCCGACATGGTCGATCACGAGGCGCTCGATGTCAGCCACGGCGCGCGCCCATGAAGAATTCGATGTTGCCGTCGCCGCCTGTGATCGGCGAGGGGAATATCTGGATGTCGGTGCAGCCGAGCGAGGCTGCAAAGGCAGCAATATCGTCGCAGATTTCCTGATGCACCATGGCGTTGCGGATGACGCCGTGCTTGGAATGTTTCCGCTCCGCCTCGAATTGCGGCTTGATCAGCGCCAGCAGATGCATCGGTGCCGCCGCCAGCGACAGCGCCGCCGGCAGTACCGCCTTCAGCGAAATGAAGCTGACGTCGATGACCACGACGTCGGGCCGAGCGGGCAGCCGCTTGCCTTCGAACGCGCGGATATCGGTCGCTTCCATCGACACGATCCTGGGATGATCGTGCAGCGAGGGATGCAACTGGTTGCGCCCGACATCGATGGCAAACACCAGGCTGGCGCCGTTCTGCAGCAGCACCTCAGTAAAGCCGCCCGTGGAGGCGCCGACATCGAGGCAGACATGGTCCTCGATCTCGATCGGATACTGTTCGAGCGCGCCGGCGAGCTTGACCCCGCCGCGCGACACATAAGGGTGCGCCGGCTGCGCCGACAGTCTGGCAGTGGCGGCGACCATCTCCGCGACCTTCAGCACCGGGCGGCCATCGGCGGTTACGCCGCCGGCCTCGATCGCCGCGCGGGCGCGCGCGCGGCTTTCGAACAGGCCGCGTTCGACCAGCAGCACGTCCGCGCGCTTGCGGACCAACGTCTTGCTATCGCTGTCCTTGGCCAAAGGTCAGTCCGGTTTGCTGTCAGCTCGAAATGCCACGGCGCGATCCGCCGCGAGCGCGACGCATGCCTCGAACGAGGCAAGATCGTGCCAGATATTCAGAGGCCGCTGCCGCGGCATCACCAGTCCAGCACCATGCATGTCGAGTGCGTGTATCATCATCAGATTATCAGGCAGGCCAAAATCCTCCACCGTCAATCCGTCATTGTCGATCAGATGGCCGACGGCGGCCTTCGTCACCCTGTGGGACCGCGCGACCCGCTCGGGGTAGAGCGTGGGATCGTTGCTGTAGGCGAAGCACAGCTTGCCGCGGCCGGCCATGTAACCGAGCTCGTAGACGGTGCCTGCGTCGGCACTGGGGCCGCGAAACGGCGTCAGGTTGGCAATGATCGCCTCTGCCGAATCCATCATCGCCTCATTGCCCTTGAAGATGGCGAGCGAGACGTCGGCGGCAGTCATGTCGATGGCGTTGTCGAGCGGAAAGAGGCCGACAAGACCGTGGCGGGCGCAGATCGCGGCCTTGCGACGCCCGATCTCAACGGCGTCCGGCAGGAACACGTCGGGACCTGCCAGATAGATCTTCATGGGATGACCGGGCAATCAGGTTGGATCGAACTGCCGCAGGGGCAATACCTCTCCCGATGGGGAGAGGTAGAAAACTGCCTTCAGGCGAGCTTGACGGTCTCGGTCTTGTAGTCCTTGCCTAGCGCATCGAACACCTTGGCGACGATGCCCTTGGCGTCGAGGCCGGCGCGGGCGTACATCGCCGTCGGCGTGTCGTGGTCGAGGAACTCGTCCGGCAGGATCATCGCACGCATGCGCAGGCCGCCGTCGAGCATGCCGTGGTCGGACAGCGTCTGCATGACGTGCGAGCCGAAGCCGCCGATCGAGCCTTCTTCGATGGTGAGCAGCACTTCGTGGTCGCGCGCCAGCTTCAGCAGCAGATCGACGTCGAGCGGTTTCATGAAGCGCGCATCGGCAATGGTGGTGGAGAGGCCGTGGGCGGCGAGTTCGTCGGCGGCCTTCTCGCATTCGGCCAGACGGGTGCCGAAGGAGAACAGGGCGACCTTGTTGCCCTGTCGGATGACGCGGCCCTTGCCGATCTCGAGCGGGATGCCGACTTCCGGCATCTCGACGCCGCGACCTTCGCCGCGCGGATAGCGCACCGCACTCGGGCGGTCGTTGATCGAGACCTGCGTCGCGACCATGTGCACCAGTTCGGCCTCGTCGGACGCCGCCATGATGACGAAGTTCGGCAGACAGCCGAGATAGGCGTTGTCGAACGAACCGGCGTGGGTGGCGCCGTCGGCGCCGACCAGACCGGCGCGATCGATGGCGAAGCGCACCGGCAGGCTCTGGATCGCGACGTCATGGACCACCTGGTCGTAGCCGCGCTGCAGGAACGTCGAGTAGATCGCGCAGAACGGCTTGTAGCCTTCGGTGGCAAGACCGGCGGCGAATGTCACCGCGTGCTGCTCGGCGATGCCGACGTCGAAAGTGCGGTTGGGGAACGCCTTGTTGAAGATGTCGACGCCGGTGCCCGACGGCATCGCCGCGGTGATGGCGACGATCTTGTCGTCCTTTTCGGCTTCCTTCACGAGGCTCTGGCCGAACACGTTCTGATAGGCCGGCGCATTCGGCTTGGCCTTGGCCTGCGCGCCGGTGGCGACGTCGAACTTGACGACCGCGTGATATTTGTCGGCGGAGGCTTCCGCCGGGCCGTAGCCCTTGCCCTTTTGCGTCACGACATGGACCAGGATCGGGCCGGTTTCCATGTCGCGTACGTTCTTCAGCACAGGCAGCAGATGGTCGAGGTTGTGGCCGTCGATCGGGCCGACGTAATAGAAGCCGAGTTCCTCGAACAGCGTGCCGCCGTCCATCATGAAGCCGCGGGAATATTCCTCGACGCGGTTGGCGCGGTTGGCCAGCACCTTCGGCAGGTGCTTGTTGATCTGCTTGGCCGCCTCGCGCAGCGAACGGTAGGTCTTGCCGGAGTAGAGCCGCGACAGATACGCGCTCATCGCGCCGACCGGCGGGGCGATCGACATGTCGTTGTCGTTGAGGATGACGATCAGGCGCGAATTCATCGCACCGGCATTGTTCATGGCTTCATAGGCCATGCCGGCCGACATCGAACCGTCACCAATCACGGCGATGATGTTGTTCTTGCCGCCGGAGAGGTCGCGGGCGACCGCCATGCCGAGGCCGGCGGAGATCGAGGTCGAGGAGTGCGCGGCGCCGAACGGATCGTAATCGCTCTCGCTGCGCTTGGTGAAACCGGAAAGGCCGCCGCCCGTACGCAGCGTACGGATGCGATCTCGGCGGCCGGTGAGGATCTTGTGCGGGTAGGCCTGGTGGCCGACGTCCCAGATCAGGCGGTCGCGCGGCGTGTCGAAGATGTAGTGGATCGCGGTGGTCAGTTCCACGACGCCGAGGCCGGCGCCGAAATGACCGCCCGTCACCGAGACGGCGTCGATGGTTTCCTGGCGGAGTTCGTCCGCGACCTGGCGAACCTGCTCGATCTTGAGCTTGCGCAGATCGTCGGGCGTGCGAATGGTATCGAGAAGCGGCGTTTTACTGAATGTGGTCACAGCATATTCCAATTTTGCATGTCAGGGGCATAACCTGACGCGAGACGGGAAGCGCGTTAACCGCGCCGCGAAAATTCAGTCCCACCTGCCATCCCGGCAGGCCGGCACTTGATTTGAAGCCTAGATGCACTCCGGCTTAAACCATGTGATATGCATCACTTAGTAGCTTCGAAACCCTTCCCGGTTCAGTTTCTTTAGCTATTTGAGGCGCTTGCTATCGTCGAAAGCAGCCAGGCAGGCCGCTTTCCCCAGCCCATCAAGCACAAGCTTTACACCAAAGCTGCCGCCAAAGCCAACCCGGCGCGCCGGTTCGGTTCCACGCGGAGATTGGAAAAAGTGCCGATATCTCAACCGCTACGGCGGGCGGATGGTTCCGTCCTGGTTAATTCGGAGGCGCCTTTGGCCGCAACTGTGGCCGAATCGATGACTTTCCATGCCCGATCGCGGGCAGCGGAATCGCCGGTTGCGACCTCGAGCGCGGCGTCGGGCAGGGCCATGCGCGCGCTGAGTGGGACCGGCCCGCACACGATCATGAAGAAGTCGTATGCGTTCGGCACCTCGTTGGCCATCACGAACTGGAAATGCACCCGGAAGAACTGCCAGCGAAATTTCTTGTAATGCTCGGGCCGGATGATGTCGCGAAAACGCACCGGCACGATCGTCGGATTGCGGCGCTCGGCGCCGACGTCGATGCCGTGGCTTGCAATCGGATCGAACTGGTAGAAGTTCATCACGTCCTTGCGGGCCTGACAGTCGATCCAGTCGATCGATGGCTCGACCGCCAGCATGCGCAGATGTTCGCGAAACTCCGTTGAGGCGCGGTGATAGCCGACGATCGGGAAATTGCCGCCGATCGTCAACAGCACGATCCGCGGGCCGTGGCGGCCGAGTGCGGGATCGAGTTTCAGCGCACGCGCCAGCATTTCCGTGGACAGAAACGAGCCGGAACTATGGCCGACGACGACGATCTCGTCGGCGTCGGTGCTCTTCGCCGTCCTGACCAGATGCCGCGCGAAGCGGTCGATCCGCTGGTCCCATTCCGGGCGTTGGCGGTGCGAGAATTCCCAGGTCCAGATCGTGTCGGACAGCAAATAGAGCACGTAGGTGGCGTTCTCGGTGTATTTCAGCACCACGCCCAGCAGGGCGACGAACAGCGCGACCGCGATGGCGATGCTGAAGATGTTGGGAATGCCGAGCGCATTGAGCCCCTTCTCGAACACGAAAGCGACCGCGCCGGCGCCGGCTGCCTCAGCAAGCAGCATGAGATGCGGATAGGTGATGAAGGTCGCAAACCGCCAGTTGGCCTTGCCGAAGCGGCCGATGGTGCCCGAGAATACCAGGCGCCAGTAGATCCAGACCGCGTTGAGCACCGTGCGCCAGATCGGCGATGCCAGATCCTGCTGGATGAAGTCTTCGAAACGCAGGAAATCGTAGGCAGTGCGGGTCTGCCAGTCGTCCGCCTTGGTATCGATGCTCCAGGACGCGATTTCGTCGTCGGAGGCGACCTTGGGCCGACTGATCGTGGCCTGGAGCTGGTACAGTCGGCCGAACTTGCGCAGCTCGGTGCGGAACATGCGGTAATATTGCGCCAGCCCGCGCGGATCGTAGCCCTGAATGTAGATCGTATGGCGGCGTTGAACGCGCACGTAAGGTCCCCGGATTTCGGCCAACTATAACAGGCTGGGCAGTACGCCAAGAAAAAATCAGGGGAAAATTCGAGAAACAAACCGGCGTGTCCGGCTATTCAGCCGTTCGCAGGCTGGCGGCCGACCTATCCGGTATCATTGCACGTCGAGCGGCTCGGTCCCGGCGGCCTGGCCGCTGGCGTCGGTGGTGATCTTGTCGACGCGCGCTTCGGCCTGCCGCAGCAGTTCCTCGCAGCGGCGCTTGAGCGCCTCGCCGCGCTCGTAGATCGTGACCGACTCCTCAAGCGGCACCTTGCCGTCTTCGAGCCGCTTGACGATCGATTCTAGCTCTTCGATCGCGCGCTCGAAGGAGAGTTTCTTGACGTCGGCTTGCGTGTTTTCGGCCATTAAGCGGGTTCCCGGATCCACCCCTAAGGGTGTAGAATCAAACAATAATTTGCGGGCCTGGTGAGGCAGGGGTCTACGCGCCCATCAACGTGGAGACGTGCGCGGCGACCGATTCCTTCAACCCCTGCAGGTCGTAGCCGCCCTCCAGCACCGAGACAACCCGTCCGCCGGCGCTGGCCTCGGCCTGGTCCATCAGCTTGCGCGTGACCCAGGCGAAATCCTCCGCCTTGACGTTGAGAGAGGCGAGCGGATCGCGGTAATGCGCGTCGAAGCCGGCCGAGATGATGACGAGCTCCGGCGCGAACTTCTGCAATTGCGGCAGGATCAGGTTTTCGAACGCGGCGCGGAATTTCGTGCTGCCGTCCTCGGACGCCAGCGGCGCATTGACGATGGTATCGTGCTCGCCGCGCTCGCCGCTGGCGCCGGTGCCGGGAAAAAGCGGCATCTGGTGCGTCGAGCAGTACATCACGGAAGGATCGTGCCAGAAGATGTCCTGCGTTCCGTTGCCGTGATGGACGTCGAAATCGACGATGGCCGCCCGGCCGATGCCGTATTTGCGCTGGGCGTGGCGGGCGGCGATCGCCACATTGTCGAAGAAGCAGAAGCCCATCGGCTTCGACACCTCCGCATGGTGACCGGGCGGCCGCACCGCGACGAACGCGTTGGGGTGCTTGCCGGACATCACCGCGTCGGTCGCCGCCACCGCGCCGCCGACGCCCCGCATCACCGCTTCCCAGGTCCCCGGCGACATCGAGGTGTCGCCGTCGATATAGATCATGCCGCTCTGCGGAGCGATGTGCCTGAGCTCACCGACATAATGCTCGCCATGGCACAGCGTGACCGAATCCAGGCTGCCTTCCGGCGCCTCGCCGCGCGTCAGCGGCGTGAAGCGGTCTTCGCCCAGCACTTCGGCCACGGCGCGCAGCCGGTCGGGACGTTCCGGATGCCCGGGCGGCGTGACATGGTCGAGACAGGCCGTATGCGTCAGAAGCAGCGTCATGCGATATCCTGGCGTAAAGGAGCGCGCCGGCAAAGAGGAGACCTAATCTAGGCGCTTGAGAGCCGCTCGGAAAGGCCCACCCAGCCGGGCTCAGTTCAGCCTGACGATGCGATCGGCGGCTCCCGGGCTGACCGGGCTGTTGGCCCTGAAATAGGCATGCAACGCATCGACGTCGTAGACGCCGATCTGCGCTTCGGTTCCCCCGGTCAGCGCGGTAAAGCCGTCGCCGCCGACGAAGAGGAAATTGTTCACGGTGACGCGATAGCGCGCGGCGGGATCGATCGGCCGCCCGTTCAGCGTCATCCGCTCCGCCAGCACGCGCTCACCGTCGCCCTTCGATCCGTCCCAGGCATAGCTGAATCCCTTCGACACCTGCAAAATCCTCGGCCGCTTCGGATCGAACCACTGCTGCTCCAGCATGTCCTTGATCTGCTTTCCGCTCAGCGTGATCGTCACCAGCTGGTTGCGGAACGGCTGGCTGGCGAACAAATCGCCATAGGTGACCGCGCCGTCTTCCCGTCGCGAGACGTCGGCGCGAATGCCGCCGGGATTGGTGAAGGCGATCACCGCGCCGCCTTTGGCCTCCGTGCTGGTCGCGGCGAGTTGTGCGTCAGCGATGACATCGCCGAGCGGGCTTTCTCCGGCAGGGTTGGGCACGCGTGACAGCGTCGCCGT
The DNA here is from genome assembly GCA_964609175.1 of uncultured Bradyrhizobium sp. Classification (GTDB taxonomy): domain Bacteria; phylum Pseudomonadota; class Alphaproteobacteria; order Rhizobiales; family Xanthobacteraceae; genus Bradyrhizobium. The sequence continues at coordinate 36,163 of CAZSRR010000023.1, read as the reverse complement.
GATCGCGCCCGCCGGGCGGTTCGCGATCGGCGCGGCCAGCCGGTCGTAGGATTCGATTAGCGCGGTCTGGCCCGCGTCCTTGGCAAGCGTCGCCGTGCGGACGATGTTGTTGCCGGCGGTGGCGCCGACGACGTCGCGCGTGGCGGGATCGAGCTTGAGATCGATCGCGGTGACGAGCGTGCCGTATTTGTCCCCCGAGGTGACCAGCCGTCCGTCGATCCGGCAGACATAGGCGCGGTGGGTGTGGCCGGTGACGATGACGTCCACCGCCTTGTCGAACTGCTTCACGATATCGACGATCGGACCCGAAATATCGGGGCACTCGTTATAGTCCCCGGTCGGCAAGCCACCCTCATGGATGAGGACGACGATGGCCTCGACGCCGCGCGCTTTCAGTTCCGGGATCAGCGCATTCACGGTGGCGGCTTCGTCGCGGAATTCGAGATCGGCAACGCCGACGGGCGAGACGAGGTTTGGCGTGCCCTTCAGCGTCAGGCCGATGAAGGCGACCGGCACACCGTCGAATGTGCGGATCTCGTACGGCGGGAACACCGTCCTGCCGCTGCTCTTCTCGAACGTGGAGGCGGCGAGGTATCGGAACTTCGCGCCGAGGAAGGGATGGGGGCCCTGGCAATTGTCGACCGGGTGGCAGCCGCCGTTCTGCATGCGCAGCAGTTCGTCCTTGCCTTCGTCGAATTCATGGTTGCCGACGGCTGAAATGTTCAGCCCCATCATCGACAGCGCTTCGATCGTCGGCTCGTCATGGAACATCGCCGACAGGAACGGGCTGGCCCCGATCAGGTCGCCGGCCGCGACGAAGATCGTGTTCTTGTGCCCTTCGCGAAGCTGGCCGACCAGGGTGGCCATGTGCTCGGCGCCGCCGGCGGGGACGGCGATCTTTTTGGCCTTGTCCTCGGGATCGGTGATTGCAATCCCGCCCGGCGGCGGACGCAGGTAGCCGTGAAAGTCGTTGATCGCGAGAATGCGCAGGTCGATGGGCGCAGCTGTCTGGGCGTGCGAAGGCGCGGCGACCGACGCCAGGATCGCCAATGCAAAGATCGCCAATGCAAACACGGAACGAAAAAGAACTGTCATGGAAGTCCGATCCGGCAGGGGGGCATGAGCGCAGCGGCATCCGCCGCTGGCCATCAACCGGCCGCATCCTACATGATCCGGCAACGGACGAAACTGCCGGACAAGCCGGAGTGGGAACAGGGATAACGCAATGCAACTCGGCGGAATTCATCACCTGACTGCGATCTCGGCGCAACCGCGCGACAATCTGGCCTTCTATACCGGCCTGCTCGGCATGCGGCTGGTCAAGAAGACGGTGAACCAGGACGATGTCAGCGCCTACCATCTGTTCTACGCCGACGGCAAGGCCAGTCCCGGAACAGATCTGACCTTCTTCGATTTCCCGGCCGCGCCCGAGCGGCGCGGCACCAACTCGATCTCGCGCACCGGCCTGCGCGTCGCGGGCGAACGGACGCTGGGCTACTGGCGCGATCGCCTGAGGAAGGCCGGTGTCGAGGCCCGCGACGTCATCGAGGTCGACGGCCGGCTGACGCTGCCGTTCGAGGACGGCGAGGGGCAGCGGCTGGTGCTGGTCGACGATGGCGGCGAAGGCGCGGCCTCGCCGTGGGAAAAGAGCCCGGTGCCGGCGGAACACCAGATCCGCGGGCTCGGCCCGATCGTGCTCACCGTGCACGATCTGTCGCGCACCGCCGCCGTGCTGACCGAGGTGATGAACATGCGTCGCGTGCGCGACTACGCCGCGCACGGCGCACAGATCCACGTGTTCGCGATGGGGGAGGCAGGCGACGTGCGCAATCCCGCCGCCGAGTTGCACGTACTCGAGGACAGGAAATCCCCCGTTGCGCGGCAGGGCGCCGGCGGCGTCCACCACGTCGCGTTCCGCACGCCGGACGAGACGCAATATCACGCCTGGACGGAGCGCCTGAACGAACTGCGCATCCCCAACAGCGGGGAGGTCGATCGCTTCTATTTCCGCAGCCTGTATTTTCGCGAACCGAACGGCATCCTGTTCGAGATCGCGACCGACGGCCCAGGCTTTGCGACCGACGAGCCGATGGAAACACTCGGCGAAAAACTCGCGCTGCCGCCGTTCCTGGAGCCGCGCCGCGCGGCGATCGAGGCGGGGCTGAAGCCGATTTCATAGTCTGGCCGAATGCGTCATCTCCCAGCAGACATTTTGCGACAGAGTTCTTTGCGACGTGATTTTGGAAGCCGCACGATGAGGGCGTTGCCGGCTGTTCTCTGCCTTGTTGCCGGAAATGCTGACGCCAAGGATTTCGTGAAATCAGTGAGGTCGGGTTCAACCAACTCTCATGCACGTTTACAGGTCCTGGAATTTGGACTGTACAAGCAAGTTCGGAGTCGTGAAGGTGATCGCCAAGCCACTTCACGGCACTTTGAAGTCGAGCCGTGTGTCTTCCACCATAGGCGTCAGTCGGCGCAAACCGGAACGGACCGCGCACTGCAAGGGAAAGTATGCGGACGGCTTTCGCGTTGACGACATCTCCGCTGCAAAGTTTCGCGGCACCGACCACTTCCAGATTGAGCTTTCCTACGGCCCGCGAAACACAGACATCGATCATTTCACCGTGAACGTACCATGACCATAGCCTTCCGCGGACCCGACGATTTATCCCTCGAAAATGACGGTGCGGTTCGCATTCGCGGCGCGCTCGACAGATCTGATTTGCGAAGGCTGGAGGAGGTGGTCGCGAGCTTGCCTCCGGATCAGGCCGGCATCAGGCTTTACGGGATTGCCGCGCTTCGATCGCTTCTTGCATCACCCGGCATGATCTGGAAGGTGGCGGCCTCGGTTCTCGGCGAAGCCGCTCGACCGGTCCGCGCAATTCTGTTCGACAAGACGTTTTCGACTAACTGGGGTCTTCCCTGGCATCAGGATCGGACAATCGTGGTTGCCCGGCGGGTGGAGGTCGAGGACTTCGGCCCATGGACCGTCAAGAGTGGCCTGCTTCACGTCGCACCACCGTTTGGTTTACTGGCCAGCATGGTGACGCTCCGCGTTCATCTTGATCCGGTGCCCGAGACGAACGCACCGCTCATGATCGCGCCCGGATCGCATCGGCTTGGCCAAATTTCGGGAGGCGAGTTGAAGGCGATCGTTCGGCAATGCGGAACCGCCATCTGTCTCGCCGATGCCGGAGATGTCTGGCTTTATTCAACGCCAATTCTTCACTGTTCGGATGTGGCGCGCAGTCCTGCTCGCCGAAGAGTCCTGCACATCGACTACGCGGCTCGCGATCTCCCCGGCGGGCTGACATGGCTCGGCATTTGAAGCGCGATGACCGGCCGCATGGCGTCCCGGGGGCGCCTCGCGGGGCGATCATGACGCGGAAGCGATCCGGCCCGCCGCAGCCCGGCTGATGTGACGAAGGCGTCCGGAATGACCGGCGGCGAGTGGCCGGCCGAGCAGTTTGCAGCGGTGGCTTGCCTCGTGCAGGCGCATCGGCTCAACACGGATATCGAACAGGCCATCGTGCGAGCGGGGCCGGAACGCGCCGAGTGCAATCAGGGCTGTGTGCAGCGCCCGGCCGATGGCGCGGCGGTTTTCGTCGCTGTCGATACCGGCCATGGCGCAGGTTCGCGAAAGCGCGATGAGCGCACGGCCGGCCTGCACGACATCCAGGCCCGACAGGTTCATCAGGATACGGACGGACGGCTCATTTTCGCCGATCGCAAGCAGGCGCGTGCCGAGATTATAGAACGCGGCTAGCGCCCCGCGCAGATTGCGCACGGCCTGTTCATGTTCATGGATGGCCTGCGACGTGGTCGCCAGTTCCCTCGGCCGGGGCAGCGCTACCTTCCGAAACGACGCGATCCGATCAAGCGCCATGCGTCGAAGCCGCAGTACGCTTCGGATCGGCTGGCCGACCTGGTCGACGAGAAAGTGCCCGAGGAACACGCAGGCAAAAGCCGCCAACGGGTAGACATACCAATGCATGCCGCGCCTTGATCCAATGCGAGGTTTTTCAGCTTTAGAATTGCCGTGTGACTTGCAGGATCAATCAACCCTAACGGCCGGTTAACCTCAAGCGGAATCGCAATTTCGACGTTGGCCGGCCACAAATGTAGTTAATGCCGGCAACCGGGCGTGCTCCGCGCCGGCGGCAGCACTGCGGCTGCCGCATCACGATATCTTTGCTGACAGGTCGGATGTGTCCGAATGCTTGCGGCAGCACATAGTTCGCCGCGTCGCATGGACGCATCGTCCGCGGTCACGACGAGCGAGTGGCTACATCGTTGTCGGTTATTGATCACGCGAACGTCGGCGTGGGGTGATCAAGAGAGTTCAAAATCGCGTTACGCTTCGTTCTTCGGCGTATATTTTCCGAGCACGCATTTGTAGCGCTGCAGGCGCCATTCGCGATACGGGCCCTTGGCGAGCCAGTCGGCAATGCCGATCTGCGCGTTGACCGCGCAGGCGCTCATGGTGATGCCGGACTGGTCGCTGGTGGTGACGACCTTTTCGAGACAAAGCTGGCTGTTGCAGAGAACAGCGACGAGAGTAACGAGCATGGCGACCTTCGCTGATAAGGAAAATCCATTTCGTTCAGCCGATGCAGGGTTCGTGCCAATATCGGTGACCGCAGTGTTTTTGGACCTGCCTTGCGTGAGCCTCCCTGCAATTGCGCAATCTCCTGCCAACCGTGCATTTTCGTGCACGACAACGCCGGAAAGCGCAGACTGCCCTGAAAGTAGGTACGGGTACGGACGATTCGCAAAGCGTAGTACTACGGGGCCATACTGGGATGGATACCACCGTGTTAACGTTGCAACTGTGTGCCAGAGCACAAATCGCGTCATTCCACAGGCCGGCCGAGCGGAGTGAAACCCTTATTCAACTGGCCGGTTGATGGCGCCGTTCGCTGTGTTGGCATTCTGCTTATCCGAGTGCGCATTTCAGACTCAAGCCCGGCGCCATAAAGGGCTTGTTGCGCCTTTCACGTGCAGATCGGTTCCATCCCGCGTACAGGATGAGGCATTAGTGCAACAACGTCGTCCGATCTTTCGGACGGCGCATCGTTGGGCAACGAGAAGCAGGCGCATCGCGGTATAATCGCATCGACGAATCCGGACAGGAGATTTCGATGTCGAAGTTTACGATTGGCGAGCAGGTCAAGAACGTTGCCAACGGCCGCGAGTCGGGCAAGGTCGTCGCCGTATTTCCGACCGTTGACGGAAGCTTTCGATATGCCGTCGACACCGAAGGTTATGGCGCTCTGCAGTTCTTCACCGAGGAAAAGCTGGCCCCGGCACCGACAGGCCGAGGCGTCACATGAGCGGCCGCGCAACGAAGCCGTCGATTTCTGCGGCCGAACTGACCGCGAACGACAGCGATGCCGTGCGCATCCGGCATCAGCTCGACGCCTGGGCGAACGCTGCGAACCGCACGCCGAGGCTGGTGACCACGGCGGGCGATGGCGCCGGCGCCGAACCGTCGGGCAACACGCCGGCGGCCGCAAAGAAACGCAGCCGCTCTGCCGCGGCGGCCACGCGTCCCAAAACGCCGCGCGCGCCCAAATCCGAACAGGCCAAGATGGTGGACGTGAAGGCGCCGGATTTAAAGGCGCCGGATGTCATGGCAGCGCAGACCGGCGAGGCCAATGCCGAACCTGAGCCAAACGTAGCGCCGGAGTTGCCGGCGATCTCCGCTCCAGCGGCGCCGGTCGTGCTCGCCCCGGTTGCTGCCGCACCGGACCGCGCCCGTCTCAGCCGCGCCTTCGCCATCGTCACGGCGCTCGCGCTGGCTACGGTCGCTGCTTATTTTTCAGTCGCGGGCATGGCGGAAATTTTTCCCGGCGATCCGGCGGCGGTGATGGTGCTCGCCGGCACCATGGAGGCCGGCAAGCTGGTGATCGCCGGATGGCTGGCCGCGCATTGGCGGCGGACCAACTGGAAAATGCGCACGGTTCTGGTGGCGCTGGTCGCCGGCCTCGCGCTGATCAACGCCGCCGGCGTATTCGGCAAGCTGGTCGAGGCGCATGTCAGTGTGGCGGCGACGTCGCGTTCCGGCGTCACCGCGCGCATCGAGGCGCTCGACGCGCGCGTCAAGGCGCAGTCGGCCGCGGTGGCCGACCTCGACGGCCGCATTGCGCAGATCGACCGGGCGGTGGACGAGTCGACGCGGCTCGGCCGGGTGACGCGGGCGATCAACATCGCCACGCAGCAGCGCGTTACCCGTGACGGGCTCGACACGCAGCGCCAGGCCGCGACGGCAATGCTGGTCGATCTGCAGGCGCAACGCGCGGCGCTGGCGGGCGAGCGCGCGCGGATCGAGGCCTCCGCAGGGCCGATCCAGTATCTCGCGATGATGGCCGGCATCGCACCCGAGGAGGCGGTGCGCTGGCTTATTCTGCTGATGGTGCTGTGCTGCGATCCCGCGGCGATCGCGCTGACGGTCGCTGCGGCCGGCGTACGAGCCGGTGAGCGCAGATGAGTGTCTGCTGATGGCCGCGTTAACAGCGAGTGAAATCGTTGGAGCGCGCGCCATCAGCAACGACTTTGCCGAATTCGATATTCGGTGTATGATCGCTCCCTATGAGTTGGGATGCGAAAGACGTAGCACTGCTCAAAGAGCTCTGGGCTGCCGGACACAGCGCCGGCCAGATCGCCAGCAGGCTTGGCCATAGCCGCAACGCCGTGAGCGCCAAGTTGAAGCGCTTGGGCCACAAGCGCAGCCACAAGCCACCGACAGCCAACCCCAGGATCGTCGCCACGCGCAAGGCGGCGGCCTGCGCCCGGCCGGTGGAGCGCGTGGTGTTGAGGCTGAAGAAGCCGAACAAGGCAGCGGCCAAGCCGGCAGCACCGCCCCGCGAACTCACCAAGCGCGAGCTTTACGCCATGCTCGCCAATGCGGTGAGGAACACCGGCTGAGGTTTTTTGGCGGCCCATTGCCAGGCAGAGTGCGGGATTGATCCGCTGTTGACGGAAGCACGGACGGCAGGAATTCTGAGGCAGGGAATTGCGAGCCTTGCCGCCGGGCGCGGCAGCAGCCCGTTCGAACCGGCTACATCGTCCGGCCCTTCGACAATTTGGCGGTCTTGGCCGGCTTGGCCTTGGCGGGCTTGCCGCGGTCGTTCTGCGCGGCGACCGGGCCGACCTTCCTGGTCGCGGCTTCCGCTTCCTGAGTCTTCGCGCTGCCGCGGCGAGAGATATATTCCTGGCCGTCGATCGGGGCCACGTGCGGCGGATCGCGGTTGAGATAGGGGCGGCCGATGCCAAAATCCTTGCCGTGCTCGTCGACCCACTTCCAGAGCTTGTCGGTCGAGACCCATCGCTGCGCGCGGCTGTTGCCCTTTACGCTGACGATGTCGGCCGCCAGCCCGTTGCCATAGCCGCCACGCAGGCTGCCGCCATGGTAGGAGCGATTGGTCGCGGCCTTCAGGCCGCTTGCGATCCCTTGACGGTAGTCGTCCCGGAACGCGCTGGTGATGCCCGGTTGCAGTCCGGCCCGTTCGGCGGCGTGGAGCATATGGAAGAGTTTCAGCTTGAAGCTGCGGTCCATGCCGCCGATGACGTAATCCATCATCGACATGCCGACCCGCTCCGCCGCCTTCGGGTCCTTCCAGGCAAACTCCTCGTCGACACGCTTGGTGAAAGTGCGGGTGACGGTAACCGTCTTGCCCTTCCGCTTGATCTGAACCTTGCGGCGCTCGTGCACCTTGATGGCGTCGATCTTCGGCGCCCGTTCGTACAGCGCCCAGAGATACCGGTCGATGCAGATCTCCGCGACCAGGCATTCCTCGTTGATCTCGAGGGTGCCGAGCGTGCGAGTGGCGTTGTCGGAATCGAGTTCGGGGTCCGGCGTATCGAGGCTCGCGACCTCGACGGCGGAATCAGCCGGCGAAAGCTCGAACAGGGATATCGGCTCGTAGCGATAGGCATCCGACGCCGTTACGGAGGCCTTGCTCGGCGACAGCGCGGCAGGAGCGATATCGACGTCGCCGATGGAGGCGCTTGCCAGCGCGATGATCTGCGGCAATTTCGAGCGCTCGATGCGCGCGGCGAGCGACGATTCGTGGCGTTCCACGATCGGCTTCGCACCGGCATTGTCGAGCGACGCGGCGCGGTTGTTGCCGCCCGAAGCCAATGCAAAACCTGCGAGCCATGCCAATGCACAGCTCGCCAGAGCCGTGCCCGCAACCGCATTGATCCGACGCTGCGCCTTCGTCGCCAATCGCCATGGGTCCATGATTGGGCCTCCCAAGGCTCCGCATGAGCCTGAATTCAATAGCCAAGCACGCGACAAGCCCTATTCTTCGGATTGCGAAATGAATGCGCAACGCCGGCAAGCTACGGCACTGCCTGTTTTCTCAGGGGTGTTGCCTCAATACCACGCACTGCGGGATGGAACTCGATGTTCCATCTCGCGACGTACGGCACTGGAGTCTTGCTGCGTGACCGGGATTTAAAGCCGGAGATCCTTGAACGCCTCGTCGAGCCGATCGAGCGCCTCGTTGAGAATGGGACGCGGCGTAGCAATGTTGAAGCGCAGCCAGGTTTCGCCGCCGGGCCCGAACTGCTCGCCGGGGCTGACGTAAATGCGCGCCCGATCCTTGACTCTTGCGGCGACGTCCGCGGCCGGCAAACCGGTACCGGAAAAATCGACCCACGCGAGATAGGTGGCATCGAGCCGCATCGATCGCGCGCCCGGCGCCGCGCGCTCGATCCTGGTGTCGAAGATATCGCGGCTGCCGGTGAGATAGGGCAGCAGCGCATCGAGCCAGGCATCGCCGGTTCGCCACGCAGCTTCGGTCGCGATCATGCCGAACGCGTTGTAGGAGGCGAGGCCACTTGCGGCGATCCGCGCATCGAGCTTCTGCTTCAGCGCGGGATTCGACGTGAAGCAGGCGCCGACATGGGCGCCGGCGAGATTGAAGGTCTTTGTCGCGGCGACGCAGGTGATCAGACGGTCTGCGATCTCGGGCGCGGCCAACAGCGTCGGCGTATGCCTGGCGCCGCCGAGCAGCAGGTCGCAGTGGATTTCGTCGGACACCAGGATCAGGTTGCGTTCGGCGCAGAAGCTGGCAAGCGCGCGGATCTCCTCGACCGACCATACGGTGCCGCCCGGATTGTGCGGGCTGCAGAAGAATACGATTTTGGTGCGCGGCGTGAGTTTTGCGGCCAGCGCATCGAGGTCCATCATGTGACGGCCCTGGCGCAGCGACAATTGCGCGTCGAGGATGCGCCGCTCGTTGGCGAGAATGATCTTCCGGAACGCGTGATAGGCCGGCGGGAACACCACGACCTCGTCGCCGGGCTCGGTGACGGCTTGCAGGATCAGGCCGAGGCCCGAGACCACGCCGGGCGTCGGGCTGACCCAGGCCGGATCGATCGACAGGCCGTGCCGGCGCTTCATCCAGTCGGCAAGGGAAATCGCCCAGCTGCCGGTGTCGGCATAATAGCCATGGACGGCGCGGTTCACGACGGCGGTCAGCTCTTCCGTGACGCCGGGAGGCGCCGCGAAATCCATGTCGGCCACCCACATCGGAATCGCGTCCGCCGCGGTAATCCCCGAAAGCTTGGCCATCATGTCCCATTTCGACGCGTGCGTGCCGCGGCGGTCGATTACGCGATCGAAATCAAACATCGGTATGGCGGCTCCTGCGGCGGGTGGGGATGTCAAAGACGGGTCTTGTCAGCTCAGCACGAAATTCGTCATCCGAGCAATACGTGGTCCGCACGGTTCACGGCGTCCGCGCTGTCGGTCACCGTCTTCTCCAGCGACGCGGCCTGCACGGTGATGTTCTCGGCGAAGAAACGCGCCACGGCCACGTAGCGTTGCGGATCGCCGGCTTCGCCCTGGCTCTTGGCGGCGAGCGCTTCGCCGGCCAGCATGCAGCCGCCGAGGGTGGAGCCGAACAGGCGCAAATAGGGCGTAGCGCCGGCGAGCGCATCGTTCGGCGCGGAAGTCACGCGCTCCAGCAGCCACTTGCTGGCGCGCTCCAGCGAGTCCAGCGCGTCGCGCAGCTTGGCGCCGGTGGTGCCGAACGCCGGATCGTTCGAGGCCTCGACTTGCTTGACGATGCCGTTGAGTTCGTCGAGCAGCGCCCAGACCGAGGCGCCGCCGTTCGCCGCCAGTTTGCGCGTCACGAGGTCGATCGACTGGATGCCGTTGGTGCCCTCGTAGATCGTGGTAATGCGCGCGTCGCGATAGTGCTGGGCGGCGCCAGTTTCTTCGATAAAACCCATCCCGCCATGCACCTGCACGCCGAGATAGCTCACCTCGTTGCCGATGTCGGTGGAGAACGCCTTGGCGATCGGCGTCAGCAGTGCCCCGCGCGCCGCCGCATCGGCCCGCACCTTGGCATCCTTGGCGCGGACGGCGACGTCGAGCGCCACGGCAGTCGCATAGCAGATCGAGCGCGCGGCCGCCGTCATGCTGCGCATCTGCAGCAGCATGCGCTTGACGTCCGGATGCGCGATGATCGGATCGAGCCCGTCGCCCTTCTTGCCGACCGCGCGGCCCTGCTTGCGCTCCTGGGCAAACGCCAGCGCCTGCTGGTAGGCGCGGTCGGCGACGCCGACGCCTTCGAGGCCGACCCCGAGGCGGGCCTGGTTCATCATCGTGAACATGCATTGCATGCCGCGATTTTCCTCGCCGATCAGATAGCCGATGGCGCCGCCCTTGTCGCCCATCGTCATGGTGCAGGTGGGAGAGGCGTGCATGCCAAGCTTGTGCTCGACGCCGGACGGATAGATGTCGTTGCGCGCACCGAGCGTGCCGTCCGCATTGACCAGGAATTTCGGAATGAGAAACAGCGAGATGCCCTTGGTGCCCGCGGGCGCATCGGGCAGGCGGGCCAGCACGAAATGCACGATGTTGTCGGTCATGTCGTGGTCGCCATAGGTGATGAAGATTTTGGTGCCCGTGATGCGATAGGTGCCGTCGGGAGCGCGCTCGGCGCGGGTGCGCAGCGCGCCGACATCCGAGCCGGCCTGCGGCTCGGTCAGCTGCATGGTGCCGGTCCATTCGCCCGAGACCAGCTTTTCCAGATAGATCTTCTTCAACTCGTCGCTGCCATGGGCGTCGAGCGCCTCGATGGCGGAGAGGGTGAGCAGCGGGCAGAGGCCGAAGGCGACGTTCGAGGCGCTCCAGATCTCGGTGCAGGCGGCGTTGATCGCCATCGGCAGGCCCTGGCCACCGAACGCTTCCGGGCCCGACACCGCGTTCCAGCCGGCGGCGGTCCAGCGCTGATAGGCATCCGGCCAGCCCGGCGCGGTCGTCACCTTGTTGTCTTCCAGCTTGATGCCGTGTTCGTCGCCGACCCGGTTCAGCGGCGCCAGCACGTCGGCGGCGAATTTGCCGGCTTCTTCCAGCACGGCCGCGGTGATGTCGCCGTCGAAGTCGCCGTAATGACCGGCCTTCACGGCCGCCTGCAGCCCGGCGCCGTGGTTGAGTGCGAGCAGGATGTCGGAGATCGGCGCGCGGTAGGTCATGACGAAATCTCGCTGTATGACGGGAACGGGACTGTCCGTATTCCCACGAAACCGGGGTTGTCTCAACACTCCCTTGGGCACTTCCGGGTGCCCGCGCCGGGGGGCGCTAACCGGCCGGGAGTCCGCCTATGCGGTCACTTATTACAATGTTTCGCGCGCAGGGCCCGGTTTCGGATCAAAATTTCCGGATTCCGGCCTGTTGAAATGGCCTTCCACCCTCTATAGACCGGGCGTTGCCCGAACCGGTTCGCGGCGTCGCATCCGGCGCGCGTTCCGGGATGGCCTGTTGGGGCGTAGCCAAGCGGTAAGGCAGCGGATTTTGATTCCGCCATTCGGAGGTTCGATCCCTCCCGCCCCAGCCAGCGTCCGGCACGTTCCTTAAGATTGCGAGGCGTGAAAAGCGTCGAGGGCAGCCCTGATGTTGCGCTCGCGATTGGCCGGTATCGACGTCTGGGCGTGAACATAGCGCGTTCCGCGCAGGATCTCGTCAACCGGCCTATCCCGGCTATATCCGTCGAGAATATGATCGAAGGGCACCGCACCCCCGCCGTAGTTCGCCCGGACGAAATAGCCGTGCACAATACCCGCGAGCAGCTTGGCCTGGCGCTCGGCGGTATCGACGATTCCGGCGACACGGAAGAGGTCGCGATAAAGCGTGCGGCCGCCGACGGTCGTGACAGACTTGTTCTTCAATTGGCCGAGATAGAGCGCGTAGTGGAAGAGATTTGTCGGGAGCGGCATCAGCCGATCCCATCGTGGAGCGTCCGCGCCGTTCCAGAAGGTGACGTTGGACGGGAGCGGCAACAGACCGCGCTCTCCGAGCGAATGCTGAGCTTCCGGATTGACGAAGCCGCCGCTCTTGATCCCCGCCTCGGCGAAGACGATGACCCAGAGGTCGACCGCGGTGAGCGGAAGAATGCCGGCGCCATATTGGTTCGTGAGCCGAGCATTGATCTCGGCTAGAAGCCGCGTGAACTGCTCGCGGTTGGTGCTCAGGAAGGCGGGCTTGGTGAGGCCAGCGCTCGTAAGGCCGGTCGCCCAGCCGTCGCCGCTCTCCAACTGGATTTCGGATACGCCGAAAACGGTTTTGAGGCTTTGCTCGACCGCGCGCTCGCTCGTCGCGGCCCTGGAGCCGCCGAGCGATAGCCGCATGACGACGGGCCGATTGTCGGCGATTTTCCGTATGAACTTGTCGACTGTGCGGTCCTTCGCCACGTAAAAGAAGCGATAACGCTCCTCCGACGGCGAGAGATCGCCCGTGACGAAGATCCGGTTGATATGGGAACGATCCGAGCGCAGGTACGAAAAGGCGCCGCCGCGCAGCTCGTCATTGGCCGCGAAAGGTGAATATCCGTTGCCGAGAGCCGTCAGATCCCGGGTTTCCAGGGGCGGCTCGGAATTTGCGCCGACGATCCAATCCTTGCCGTTCCCTGCTGCGACCGCCTTCCCGATCGCATGCGCAAGAAATTTGGACATCAGCAGCCGGCGGAGTTCGTCCTGGCCGAGGGCCTTGGAGTTGACGGCGACGAGATTGACGGCCGCTTCGGCGGGATATTTCAGGGCACGCAGATGAAAGAGCGTTGGCTCGACCTCGAAGACTGGCTTTGCCGCATCGGGCGAATCGACTGCCTTCACCGGCCGCGTCCAGGCGCCTTTCATCGAGGCATCCCAGTTACCGCGCTCGAGCGATACTGAGGACGGCCGCCAGATGACGGCGGTGGCGAGCTGGAGGCGTTGGCCTTCGTCCTCGGCGAACTTGCAAAGGAATTTCTCGCCGAACTTCTCGTCAAGCTTCGCAAGGATTCCGTCCACGGCGTCGGCCGGGACCTGAATGAGGCACCAGGCGTCGAGGTTGAGGTCGGTGATCGCCGTCGCGACGTCGTATAGCTTGTCGGGATCTTTCGCGCCCTTCAGCCATTGCAGATCCCAAAAGCCGATATCGATGTCCTGGTCGCTGGCGCCATAGAGCTCGACGATGCGCTCCTGGTCGGACGTCGCCTCGACGGCGCGTCCGAGTCCGCCGAAGACTCCGGTCAGCGTGTCGGACCCCTCGACATGGCGCAGAACCTCGGCCGCGCTCCTTGCGTCGGCGCCGCCTTGCGATATCCGGTGTTCCAGCTCGAGCGCGATCGCAGCGATCTTGATGCCTTCATTGGCGATGTTGATCTCGCGTCCTTCCGTCAGCTCTGGGGAAACGTCGGGAAAATTGGCCTTGAGATCTGCACCTTCCCGGAAGGCATGATGCAACGCCACCAGCTTGCCGCGGCTGTTGAAGACGCAGGCGCCGGACGATCCGAAATCCGTGTCGGCGGCATAGAGAAGGCAGGTTGAATTGATGCCGAGCAGCTCGGTGTCATCGAGCGAGGCTTCCTTCAAGCGACCGACTGGGTGATGGATCACAAAGACCGGCTCGCCGGGGCGGATCATGAAGGAGCCGCGCTCCAGCTTGATCGTGCCGAACTGCTTTGACGGATCCTCCGATGTCCAGACGAAAGTGAAATCGAGTCCCCCGCCCGAGACCGGGCTCGTGAGAAACAATCGACTCGGATCGAGCCTGAACCGGACGGCCGGAGGTTCCGGTGTCGCAATCTCGACGAGAAGCTGTTCCTCGGGGACTTCATAGTCGAACTCGATTTCCGCCGCCGCCGCAACTTCCGGGCTATTCAGGACATGGTGGTTGGTAAGAAGAAGATTCGGTGCGACGAGGAAGCCCGTGCCCGTCCATCCGCCGGGCATACGCCTTCCCCTGAAGTCCAGATGGTCTCCGGCCGGGACGACAATCCGGGCGACCGCCCTGCGGTGCTTGCTGAGGAGTTGCAGCAACGCGGCCGGCACCGTATTCCACTGGCCGACACGCGCCTCGAAGATCGCGTTTTCCTTGCGTCGATCTTGCCAGCCAAGCAGCATCTTTGCCGGATCATCGACCGGCTTTTTTCCCTCGAGGTCTGCGAAAGGGTCAGCGCTTGTCCACTTGGCAACGAACGGCGCCCGCTCATCCTGCCGGGCATGCTGCGGCTGCTTGTATTTTTGCCTCACGGGATCCCCCTTCTAGCGGATGTCGCCGGTTTGGCGTGGGGCTAACCCTGCCAGTTGGCCTCGTGCCCGCGGGTGTCGATATGGATGAAGCGGCTATTGACGTAGAGGCCGACGCCGCCCAGGAACGCCGGCTTCGAACGCCGCACTTCCTTGGCCACGCGATGCCATTCCTGGACGGTGCCGCTGTCGCAGCGCCAGTCGATCGCATTGAACTTCATGTGGAGGCTTGCGGACTCGCCGCCGATGCAGCTGTTGTAAGCTGGGCTGCGGTAACATGAGAGAACCCTGACCGGAGCGCCGAGACGGCGGCGGATCTCATCCAGCATCTTTGCCGTGTTGGCGATCCTGGGCCACAGCTCGCTGGGCGGGAGCGTGTTCTTGCCGGCGCAGGATCCGCCGGGCTGATTGCTGGCGCCCATCACGAGAAATTCGGCGGGCGAGAAGTGTTCGAGTTCGAGCCGATCGATGAATGCCACATAGGCAGCCATGTCGAATCCGCTGCTCTCCACATTGGCAAATATTGGCTGCAGTATCGTGGCGCCGGACTCGAAGGACACGCCCAGCGAGTCGAAATCGAGCGCCGATCCGATGTCGACATAGGCGAATTCACCGCGGTCGTTGCCGCCTTCGTCAAATCCTGCTACCGCCGCTTTTCTTTCGCTATACTTCTTCTCGCTCGCAAGAATCTCGCGAATGAAGTCGTCGGACGTTCCCCGATCTGGCTCGGCATAGTCGGCTTCTTCGGCGAGAGCATGGCCGCCGACATGCCGTCCACCTCCATCTCCGATCCCCGCGCCGTCCTCCCGCGCGCGCCCCTCCGTCGAGTGAGCGGTGCTCGCCATCGCCAATTCGACGGCGTCGCCAATATGGCCGTCCCCGGCGATCGCGAACGCGCCCTCCAAGCCTGTTCCGAGATAGGCTCCGATGCCGTCGGCCAAGGCTGCCGCGATCTTGTCGCGATAGGCGTCCGTCTTGAGCTTGTCTTCCTCGTCCGCCCGGTCCAGGAAGCTGACCTCGAGCAGCACGCAGGCCGTAGCCGCCGCGTGTTCGGCCCGCGAAAGGACGCCGAAGCCCGCTTTCTTTATGCCACCTGGATGGCCGGCATTGCGGTCCCTCAGGCCAAGAGCCGCGACCATCTTCGCCTGGACCGCAAGACACAGCCTTCTCGAGGCATCGCTATGATTGGTGTGAACGAAGGTTTCCGTACCCTGAGCTGTGTGCGTTTCGGATGCGTTGAAGTGAATTGAGACGAAGACCAGCGCATTGCTATTCTTCGCCACGGCGGCGCGTGCCGTCAGCCCAAGATTGTGATCCCGATCGCGCGTGAGCTTGACCGTATGGCCGCGGCTCTGGAGCACTGCGCGGGCGCGGCGCGCGACGTCGATGGTGAGATTCTTCTCGAGCGTGCCGTCCGGGCCTACGGCATTGTTCCAGCTCGATCCGTCGATCTTGTTCGGCGGAGGAACTCCGCCATGGCCCGGATCGAGCACGATCAGGGCGCCTGCCGCCTCCAACCCCGGTCCGGCTTCATGGGTCGCGCGGACCGGCAGGCCGCCTCCGCGCGCGATCCCACGCGGAGAGAACGCCCCTTCGACGCCGCCGGCGCCGATCCATTCAACGATCGCGGCACGAAATTCCTGTGCGGCGCGGCCGAAACCGGAATTGGTCGGATGGAGCTCGTCGTGCCAGTTCAGCTCACCGCCGACCTTGCCGCGGAGATCGACAAAAGTGAAATTGGAAAAGGTCGACTGCAGCCCTTTCAGCTCATCGCTGAAACGGTTGAGCAGGACTTCGATGACCGGCCGCCAGAGGGCTGCCGGGATACCGGCCTTCTTGAGCGGCCCACCGAGCCATTTGCCGCCACTGACGGGAAACGGAAGGTCGTAGGCATGGCCGAAGACATGGACCTTCGGGAAGCGGGTCACCAGGTCGTTGAGGATGACCGAATAGTGCCCGAGGATGGCTTCGACGGCGGCCTTCAATTTCGCGGCGTCGAGGAGGTCGCTGGGCTTCTTCCCCTTCGCGAATTTCACCAGGACCTTCTCGAGCGCGCCATCGCCCAGGAGGTCATTGCCGCCGCCGGACAGCAACAGCAACTCTGCACCCGTCTCCTCGAGCGCGAGGACATACTCCTTTTCGCCGGCCATGCGCTCGATGAGGTCGCCGGCGGCGCAAAGTGAATAGATCGCCTTGTCCGGATCGCCGCTCAGATGATCGATGACATCCTCCAGGAGCAGCGGATACTGCCACCAGCTGTCGCCCTCCGAAACGATTTTCAGGCCGTTGAAAGCGCCGGCTGTCTTCAGCCGATAGATGACGCGCCGCTTTGCGCGAGCGATCCGATTGGCCCAGGTGAAGGCGAGGTTGCTTTCGAGCCCCTCTGTACCGATCTTTTCACTGAATTCGGGCCGGAGCTGGATGGCGGCATCGAGAGGCCTGTCCGCCTCGTCCGCCTTCTCGTAAAGCGTGCGTAGCAACTCATCCAGTGTCGCCAGATCGCTTGCTGCAACCGCTTCATCGACGCGTCGCTGGAGCTCGGCTTCGAAATTCTCCATTGTACTCCCCTATCGTTTGTACAGAGATGGCCTCCTTCTATGCACGCGAAGGATGTGCATCTGGAGAATGCTCTGTAAAGGATATTTCGGTTGCAGTGAGCAGTCCGGAGCCGATGCACCAATCTGCTGTGGTCATCATCAACCGCCTCGGCGGTATCTGGGTGGGACCAGCATCGGTCGGGTTCGTGCCGCGCGATCCGCGCTCGAATAATTTGACCGATAGTTCTTCCTTCCAGGCCCTGGACCTGTCGGCTGATCGCGGAAGGCGCAATCCACAGCGACGTGGCGGCCTTCTTGATGGAGCCGCTCTCGATGACGATCCGGAAATACCGGATGGTATGCCTCCGCGTGATCGTCAAAGACCGATCCAGATGCCAATCGCGATGATCACCATCGAGACGGCGATGACCACCAGGTCCAACGTGAGCCAACGTGGTACGCTCTTCGCAGACTTGCCCATGTTCTTCTCCCAGCCGCATTAGGGCAGGAAAAGACGTGAGACAGTATAAGATACTTCACAGTCTCCGACGGGCGCGGCGGTTCCGGTTGAGTTCCGTTTCGTTCGAACTGATGTGCATCAGCCGACGCAACAACTCATGCTGCTTGTCGCCGGCGGGACGTCGAGCGCCGGATTCTCGGCGAAGAACCCGGTGGGATGCAGCGCGAAGCCTGCGGTGATGACGGGCTGGACCGGAAAATCCTCAGGGCGGGGAATGTGGTGCAGGCCAAAGCTGTGCCAGAGCACGAGATCCGTATCGACCAGCGGGCGGTCTGCGGCGGTCCAGGCTGGCAAGCCGTCGCCGCCGCTGCTCTGGTTGGGATAGCGGCCGGCCGCAAAAACCTCGTCGGGATGATAGGCCGTCACCCATAATTGCCGCATCATGAAGGTCGCGCGTTTCGCCACCATCGATTGCGGGTCGGAGAAGGTCGGTACCGGACTGAGCGGCAGCAGCTTGTAGGCGGTCGGCCGTCCGAGCCCGTTGCGCACTTCCGCGCTTTCGATCTTCCAGTAGCGCGCCGAATTGAAATCGACGTTGCGCTGCGCCTTCTGCTCGGTTTCGAGGACGGTCTCGCGGATGGTGAAGGCATTGCCGTGCGGGTTCTCGGGGCCGACCGGCAGCGCCACGGTATCGACTTCGACGACGCGGTTGCGTTCGCCGTCCACCGCCATGTCGAGCCGCATGTTGAAGATGTGCTGGTGGTAGTGCGCGTAGACGCCGGGCGAAACCACGGTGCCGTACAGTGGCTGCTCGCCCGGCCGCAAGCCCGACGTATTCAGGATGCCGGTCGCCTTCATCTCGAAATGAATCGAGCCGTCCTGGTGAAAGTACCAGAACGAGCCGTATTCGTAATTGCCGACGGTCGAGATCGACGAGATCACCAGGCGCCGTGCGCGCCGCACGTCGACTTCCCCCGTGAACAAATCGGTATGTTTCCAGAGGATGCCGAAATCCTCCTCGTGCAGGCACACCGCGCTCTCGATGCAATAGGGATCGCCTTTGCTGTCGGCGAGCCACGCGTCGAAATATCTGATGGCGCCGAGGCAGTCGCAGCCCAGCGTCAGCGAGTTGGCCAGCACGCCGATGCCGTATTCGCCGACATCGAAGGCATTCTTGCGGAAATGCCCGCCGCCGGGATGTCCGTAAGGCACCACCATTTCCGACAGCGCCGCGCGGTGCAGCACCGGGCGCAGCCTGCCGTCATCCTCGTAGCCGACCGTATGCAGCACCAGCCCCTCGCGCGCATTGAAGCCGACGCGAAAGCGCCACTTCTGCCAGCGCACCTCGTTACCTTCGACGACGAAGCTCGGGCCGGACGGCTGCACGATCTCCAGCGGCTTGACGTCGTCGCGGAACGTGCTGCGATAGCGCGCCGCGTAGTTGCGGCTCTGCATCGGAACGTCCGCCTCGCCATAATCGTCGATGCGCAAAACTTCGGCGCGGTCGAGATCGATCACGGCGCAAAGCCCCTCGATGGGATGGGCGTAGCCGTTGTCGTGCTTGTCGTTCCGGTACCAGCAGAACGTATGCGACAGCCGGCGGCCTTCCTCGTCCGGCAGCCCGTAATTGCCTGCCGACCAGGGATCGACCTGGACTTTTTCGATGTCGGTGATGCCGCGTTTGGCGAGGGCCGCTCTGAACCGGGGATCGGCCCGGGCGACTTCGCCCACCAGCATGATATCGTCGATCAGGATGCGCGGCCGTACGCCGGGCACATGCCGCCAGTCGACGACCCGGTTCGCGGCAAGATCGACGCGGGCTTCGAAGACCTGGCCGTTGGTCCGGTCGAACGCGCAGACGAAGGCCTCGCGCACAAAGGTGTCTCCGGGCCTTGCGCTGTGCACGGCGCTCTTGTCCGGTTCGTGCAGGCTGATGGTCTCGAACATCATGCCTGCTCCGAGATCGTGCGCCGTGCGCACGGCGGCTGCCGCGCGACGGATCTCGTCCGGCGTCAACGGATCCAGCGGATGCGTCGGCGCTGCAACCGCGCCGGACTTTGCAACGGAATCCTGCATGATGGTCCTCTCGACGTTCGCTTGGACAAGCACGCGATCAAGCGTCTTCGGTTCGACGTGGCTGGATATTCGAGGCAATCCGGTTGATCGGCAAGGCAAATTTGTGCGCACTTCACGAGCGGCTCTGCATGGAAAAATGCCTGATTTTTTCCCGATCAGGGTGGCAATGCAGGGCGACGGCGCGAGACGGTGTCGAGGAAACTTGCGCGGCGTCCTCGCCGAAGCTTATTCGGCTCGAGATAGCGCCGCAGTTCGTGTAGGACAGCGGCGCCGATTCAAATCCGGAGCGAACCAATTCCTCAACTCATCTTTGGCCTCATCTTCATCTTGATCCTGACCCGCTTCATCTGGCCGCTGGAGCTGCCACTTCTGGTCAAGGTCGTGGTCGCGGCGCTCGTGTTGGTCGCGCTGCAGTTTCACCGCTGGAACAAGCTTTCGTCGGGCTCGGTATTCTCTCCGGAGTTTCCGCGTCCGGTGGTCATTCTCTTCAACTGGGCTTTCGGCACGGTCGTCCTGCTGGCGTTGCTGCAACTGGCGCTCGACGTCGGACTGCTGTTCGCAGCTCTGATCCACGGCGGCATCGTCGGCGCTGCCGACGGCGTTCGCTATGGATTGGCCGGGCTTGCCATGCTGGCCGCCGCGATCGGCGTCCAGCAGGCCATCCGCGTGCCCCCGCTCAGGGATATCGAGGTCGGCATCAGCGGGCTGCCGCGACAATTCGATGGCTACACCATCCTGCAACTGACCGATCTTCACATCAGCCGGTTGTTTCCCCGATCATGGGCGCGCGCCGTCGTCGAGCGATCGAATGAACTCGCCGTGGACCTGATCGCGATTACTGGCGATCTGATCGACGGGACGCCTGAGGCGCGGCGGGCCGATGTCGAGCCGCTGCGAGACCTGCAGGCGACCGACGGCGTTCATGTGATATCGGGCAATCACGAGTATATTTTCGGCTACGGCATCTGGATGGCGCGCTATGCCGCGTTGGGTCTGCGGTCGCTCGAGAACAGGCATATCGTGCTTGACCGCGAGGGCGGAAAGCTCGTCGTCGCCGGGATCACCGATCGCGCGTCGCGCCACAACGGACATCCTGTCCGCGATCTCGCGGCGGTTCTCGAAGCGGCCCCCGATGGCGCCCCCGTCATCCTGCTCGATCACCAGCCGAGCGACGCACGGCACGCCGCGAAACTCGGCGTGGCGCTGCAACTGTCCGGACATACGCATGGCGGATTGATCCGGGGAATCGACCGGCTGGCCGCGCCTGCCAATGCGGGCTACGTTTCCGGCCGTTACGATGTCGGCGGGATGACGCTTTACGTCAACAATGGTACGGCGCTGTGGCCCGGCTTCGCGCTGCGGCTCGGTCGTCCCTCCGAATTAACGCGGATCACGCTACGCCGGGCCGCTGTGGCCTGAGTTCGAAATTGCGCGCCCGGTCCGCGCCTGCGCGTTGCAGCGCAGCGCTCGAGCCGCCGTGCGAGGGGCCGAAAGGGAAGGAAAGACGATGACCGAAGAGATCGGAAACAGCGTTCGTGGCCGCTTGCCCTACATGCCGATCAACCGCCGGCCACAGCTTAGACTTCCCAACGATGCGCGGGTGGCGGTGTGGACCATCGTCAACGTCGAGAACTGGAGCCCGACCGGCGCGATGCCGCGCGCCGTGCTGCCGCCGCCGATGGGACAGCCGCTGCTTCCCGACGTGCCGAACTGGGCCTGGCACGAATACGGCATGCGCGTCGGCTATTGGCGCTTCATCGAGGCGCTGGGCAGCCGCAATCTGAAGGCGACCTTTGCGCTCAACGGCTCCGTTTGCGAAGTCTATCCTGAAGCCTGCGAGGCCGCCCGCGACGCCGGCTGGGATTTCATGGGCCATGGCTTCGTGCAGAAGCCGATGCACAAGGTCGAAGACCAGCGTGCCGCGATCATGGATACGATTGCGGCGATCGAAAAGTTCACCGGCAAACCGCCGCGCGGCTGGGAAAGCCCGGGACTGACGGAAACGGATGACACACTGGATTTTCTCGCCGACGCTGGCATCGAATATGTCGCCGACTGGGTACTCGACGAGCAGCCGGTCATGTTGAAGACGCGCCACGGCAACATCGTTTCCGTCCCCTACACGGTCGAGATCAATGACGTCGTCATCAGTGCGGTGCAGCAGCAGCCGTCGGACGAGATTTTCCGCCGTGGCCGCGATCATTTCGACCGGCTCTACCTCGACGGCGCCAAGGCGCCGCGCGTGATGGCGATTTCGATCCATCCTTACCTGACGGGCGTGCCGCACCGGATCAAATATCTCGAAATGCTCTACGACTACATTCTGGGCCACGAAGGCGTCGTGATGTGGACGGGCGCCGAGATCCTGGACTGGTATCGGACGCAGGTGCCGGCATAGCCGCCCGGGCGCGGCACGAAATGCAGCGATCTGGACACGGGGAGTGTCATCGGTTCCCGCGCCTGAGACAGCGCGCGCCGCTTGCTCCGGTTCCGCAAGACCCGTGATCTTACGGGCGCGCGTTCTCACTTTGCGTCAATTTTTCCCGGGCTAGGTTGAGTTGGGATTAGCAAGGGGACAGGTGGTAGAGTTGGCGACGGCAATGCGATGGCCTGGGAGGAGGGCGGACGGCAGGTGGGTTTCCACAACGACGTGGACTACCGCCCTGATCGCGCTGGCATGTGTAGCCTTCATCAGCGTCGAAATCCTTCACATCTTACAGCAGCGAACCTTTGCGCTGAAGGACGGAGAGAAAGAAAACGTCAATCTCGCCAACTCCCTCATGCAGCAGGCGGAGCTGACCTTTCGCACAGCAGATGCCCTGCTGCTGGCAACCGTGTTCCGGCTTGAAAAAACTTCCTTGTCCAGTGGGGAACAGGAGCTTTCAAGGGCGTTGTTTGCCGAACAAATTCAACACGCCCCCCAATTTTCCACCATCGGTATAATCGACGCCGGTGGGACCATGGTGGCCAGTGCCGTTGAAATTCCGGAAGGGGCCAACTTCTCGAACCGAGAATATTTCCTCCATCATCAGGCTCAAGCCGATCGAGAGTTATACATCGCGGCTCCGGTACGAGGTCGTGCGACCGGAACCTGGATCATTCCGGTATCCCGCCGCTTCAATCGCCCGGATGGCTCATTCGGTGGCGTTGTCCTCGTGACCATCAGAGCCAATTATTTCCAGGATCTGTACAACCGGCTCCAGATCGGAAACAACGGCGCGATCCTGCTCGCATCTATGAAAGCCCGGCTGCTGGTACGACGGCCTTTCGCGGAGAACAACGTCGGCCGTGACATGAGCAAGGCCGGCATTTTCGAGCACCTCAAGAAGGCGCCCTCCGGCAGCGTCGAGATCGTATCTTCCACCGACGGCGTTCGCCGCTTCAACGCGTACACCAGCGGAACATCCTATCCAATCGTTATCGCCGTGGCGCAAGATACCCAGGAATTGCTCGCGCCCTGGGTCGAAGCCACGTTGCGCCGGCTGGGAGAAGCCGGCCTGCTGATCGCGCTGTTCGTGCTCCTTGGGGTCATGATCTGGCGAGCCACCAATCGTCTGTCGAGCGAAGCCGCCAAGCTGCGGGAGTCCAACGACAAGCTCAGCGCCGCCACGGAGGCGGCCGAGGCGGCCAGTCGTGCAAAATCCGAATTCCTCGCGATCATGAGTCACGAAATCCGCACCCCGATGGCGGGCATGATGGGGATGATCAATCTGCTGACAGGGACGCGGCTCGATCCCGAGCAGCGAGGTCTGGCCAAGTTGGCGGAGGAGTCCGCCAACAACTTGCTTACGATCGTCAACGACATTCTGGATTTCTCAAAGCTCGAAGCCGGTCAGCTCGTGCCGGAACGGATCGATTTCAGTCCCCGGCAATCCGTCGAGGCGGTCGTCGCGCTGATGGCTCCGAAGATGAGCGAAGGCTTAGTCATTGCGACGTCGTTCAGCGAAGATCTGCCGGCGTTCGTGCAGGGCGACCCGAACAGGGTCGGCCAGGTGCTGCTCAATCTGGTCGCCAATGCGATCAAGTTTACGGAAAAGGGCACGGTCACCGTTTCGGCATCGCATGTCGGGCTAGCCGATGGCGACATCGAGCTTCGGATCGACGTAGTCGACACCGGCACCGGCATTGCGCCCGAAATGCTGGCAAACCTGTTCAACCCCTTCACCCAGGCGGACACGTCGATATCCCGCAGATATGGCGGCTCGGGCCTGGGCCTGGCGATCTGCAAGCGGCTTTGCCAAGCCATGGGCGGAGACGTTTGGGTCGAGAGCGAACTGGGCAAGGGCAGCAAATTCTCCTTCTCGGTTCGCTGCGGGGTCGGTGTGGCGCCTGCGCTGGCCGCGCCGCCCTTGTCGCCCGCCGTCGATGACGTCGCTGCGCCGCTCGAGATTCTGGTCGCCGAAGACAACGCGATCATGCGAACCCTCATCTCAAAACTGCTCGTCCGGCGTGGCCATCGACCCGACATCGTCTGCAATGGTGCAGACGCCGTGGCGGCGGTGTTGAACGAGCGCTACGATCTGGTGCTGATGGACATGCAGATGCCGCAGATGGACGGCATTTCCGCAGCGGCCGCCATCCGCGCCTCGGACAGCCCCCACCGCAACGTTCCGATCGTCGCGCTGACCGCCAACGCGCTGGTGGGACAACGCGAGATTTGCCTGGCGGCCGGAATGAACGGCTTCCTCACCAAGCCGATCCAGCCCGAAGCGCTGTATGACGAGTTGAAGCGCTGGACGGCCAGGGATTCTAAAAGTTCTACGTCGGCGGCTGGCCCGGCGAAAGGCCTGTCCGATGCGCCCGTGGCGGAGCAACCTGACGCGAACCTGGCTTGATTTTCACGCCGGCACAGCGATCGGCAAAGAGGCCGTACGGCCGCGTCAGGATTTCCGGTGCCTGGCGTTGACCGCGATCGCGGCCGCCGCGGTGCGATTCTCGACGCCGAGCTTCGAATAGATCTGCTCGAGGTGCTTGTCGACGGTGCGCGGGGAAAGCCCCAGGATCTGCGCGATGTCGCGGTTGGTCTTGCCCTTCGACAGCCACGACAGCACTTCGCCCTCGCGGGTCGTCAGCCCAAGTTCACTGGAAAATTCCGACGGCGTATCCGCTGCGGTATCCTTGGCGAGCCGCAGCAGGAATTCGTTGCCGCCGAGCATGCCCATATATTGCAGCCGAAGCTGTTCGTTGCCGGGCAGCGCGGTCATGATCGCGGCTTTCGAGCCGGCCTTGCCCTTGCGGGCCTGGCCCAGCCATTGCGGGATCGGGTCGGGCAGCACGACATCGTCGTCGCTGTCGGGGCTGAGCGCATCCGACAGCAGCTTTTGCGCCTGCGGGGTCGCCCACATGATCTTGCCGGCGGCGTTGACGGCGAGCAGATAGCGGCCGGAGACGTCGAGGGCGGCGCGCGCGCTCTGGGTCAGCCGCGCATTGGCGAGGTGGACGCGGATGCGCGCCAGCATCTCCTCGACTGCGATCGGCTTGGTGACATAGTCGACGCCGCCGGCTTCCAGGCCGCGCACGATATCTTCGGTGTCCGCAAGCCCGGTCATGAAGATGATGGGAACATGATCGAGCCCGGCGTCGCGCTTCAGCCGCCTGCAGGTCTCGAACCCGTCGAGGCCGGGCATGACGGCGTCGAGCAGCACGATGTCGGGCGTGATCTGATCGACGATTCGCATCGCCGCCGCTCCGTCGAGCGCGACCATGACCGTCATGCCGGCGCCGTCGAGCGCGTCGGTCAGCAGCCGGAGCGTCTCCGGCGAATCGTCGACGATGAGGGCGACGTCGCGCTTTTTGGGTTCAGTGATCATAGCTATGCAACGTTTTGAGAGTCGCCATGTACTGGTCGAGATCGAAGCGGTCGATCAAGGCGCGCATTTGCCCAACGAAGTCGGCATGTTCGGGAAATTCCTGGCCGATTTCGTCCAGCTTGACCTGGATCGCGCGGACGTAACCAAGTTGGCCTAGGCCGATCAGTTCCTCGACATACTTCACCGGCGGCCGCGAGCCGGTTTCCGGCTTCCATGGCGGTGAGGGCGCCGGCTCGGCCTCATACTGCCATTCGATCCGGAGCAATTGCCGGATCGTCTCGAGCAGCTTCGGAATATCGATCGGTTTCATCAGATAGCCGTCGTGGAACGGCTGGGCCAGCGGTGCGCCATGCGCTTCCAGCGCGCTCGCCGACACCATCAGTATGCGGGCCTGGTGATGGCCGCCGGCGCGCAACGCCTCGGCCACCGTCCAGCCGTCCATCCCGGCCATCGAGATGTCGAGCAGGAACAGATCCGGCCGGCAATGCTGCGCCAGCGCCAGGCAGCCGGCGCCGTCGGGTGCGCTGAGGAGGATGAAGCCGAGCGGCGTCAGCACCTCGCGCAGCAGGTCGCGCTGGGTCGGATCGTCGTCGGTGATCAGGATGGTCTTGCGCGGACCGTGATAGCCGAAGATCGGCGCCCCGACCGGTGCGATCCGCGTCGGGTTGGTGACTTCGGAAAGCAGTATCTTGACGCGGAACGTGCTGCCCTTGCCGACCTCGCTGGTCACCCTTATGTCGCCGCCCATCACGCCGGCGAGCAGCCGGCTGATCGTCAGCCCCAGACCGGTCCCGGTCTGCGGCTGCGACACGCCGAGCGCGCCGCGCTCGAACGGCGCAAAGATGCGCTCGAGATCGTCGGGCTGAATGCCCGGGCCGGTGTCGATGATCTCGAACTCGGCGACCGGGCTGCGGTAATGCACGACGAATTGCACGCTGCCGGTCTGCGTGAACTTCAGCGCGTTCGACAGCAGGTTGATCAATACCTGGCGCAGGCGTTTTTCGTCGGCATAGACGACCAGCGGCAGCACCGAAGGCCGCTTGAAAACGAAGTCGATGCCTTTGGCGGCCGCCTGGACCCGAAACATCCCGACGAGCTGGTCGAGAAATTCGCTGAAGTGCACCTCGTCGCGCGACAGATAGAGCCGGCCGGCCTCGATCTTGGAAATGTCCAGAATGCCGTCGATCAGCCCGGACAGGTGATCGGCGCTGCGCCGCATGACGCGCACCTGATCGCGCGGTTTGGTATTGAGGCTGGAATCCTGCTCCAGCAATTGGGCGTAGCCGGAGATGGCGTTCAGCGGCGAGCGCAATTCATGGCTCAACCCCACCACATAGCGGCTCTTGGCAAGGTTGGCGGCCTCGGCGACTTCCTTGGCGCGCTGCAGTTCGGCGTCGGTGCGCTTGTGCGCGTCGATTTCCTGGATGAGGAGGGCGGTCTGCCGCCGCGTTTCCGCTTCCGCCGCGCGCCGGCTCTGCTGCGCCAGCACGAACAGCCACGCCACCACGCCGATGATGATGGTCAGCGCAAAGAACACTTTCCACAGCACTTCCGAGAGCTGCAGCCCGTCGAGCGGTATCGTTGCCGATGTCTGCAGGTAGATCAGCCCGAGCGTCAGCCCGACCAGGCCGGCCGAAATCACGAACACGCCGATGTAGTGGCCGAATTGCGAGTTGATCCTCGTATAGATCGTCTCGGGCAGCATCTTGCCGAGCGTATCGGCCACCTGCGCGCCGGCCCGTGCATGCGGCTTGCAGAGGTCGTGGCAGCGCGCGTCGAGCGAGCAGCACAGCGAGCAGATCGGGCCGGCATAGGCGGGGCAGGAGGCCATGTCCTCGGGCTCGAACGAATGCTCGCAGATGCAGCACTGGATCGCCTCGAGATTCTGCCAGCTCCGCTTCGGCTTGCGCGCGATGTAATACTTGCCGTCGGTGGCCCACGCGATCAGCGGCGCCGCGACGAAGGCGACCGCCAGCGCCACGAAGGCTGACAGCGCCTTCGCGGTCGGACCGAACAATCCATAGAACGCCGAGATCGAGACGATGGTCGCAATCGTCATGGCGCCGACGCCGACCGGGTTGATGTCATAGAGATGCGCGCGCTTGAACTCGATATGCTGCGGTCGCAAGCCCAATGGCTTGTTGATGACGAGATCGGCGACCAGCGCGCCGACCCAGGCGATCGCGACGTTGGAGTAGAGCGCCAGTGTCTGTTCCAGCGCCTTGTAGACGCCGATTTCCATCAAGAGCAGCGCCACCATCACGTTGAACACCAGCCAGACCACGCGGCCGGGATGGCTGTGCGTCAGCCGCGAGAAGAAGTTCGACCACGCGATCGAGCCCGCATAGGCGTTGGTGACGTTGATCTTGACCTGCGAGAGAATGACAAAGGTGCCGGTCAGCGCCAGCGCCAGGTCGGGCTGCGACAGCACGTAGCGGAACGCTTCGAGGTACATGTGCGCGGGATCGGCCGCCTGTTCGTTGGTTACGCCATGGCTGAGCGCAAAATAGGCAAGGAAGGAGCCAACCAGCAGCTTGAGCGCGCCGAACAAGATCCAGCCGGGACCGGCGCTGAGCAGGGCGATCCACCATGATCGTCGCGAGGTGCGGCGGTCTCGCGGCAGAAACCGCAGGAAGTCGACCTGTTCGCCGATCTGCGCCACCAGTGAAAACACCACGGAGGCGGCGGCGCCGAACAACAGCAGGTCGAGATGGCCGCTTGCGTCGCCGTGCTCGCCGGCAAATTTTCGCCATTCGGCGAACGAGTGCGGATTGGCCCAGGCGATCGCGACGAAGGGCAAGATGTGGAGAACGATCCAGAGCGGCTGCGTCCATAGCTGGAAGCGGCTGATCAGGGTGATGCCGTAGGTCACCAGCGGAATGATGACGACGGCGCTGATGAGATAGCCGATCGGGCGCGGGATACCAAAGCACATCTCGAGCGCGGCGGCCATGATGACCGCCTCGAGCGCGAAGAAGATGAAGGTGAATGAAGCATAGATCAGGGAGGTTATGGTCGAACCGATATAACCGAAGCCCGCGCCGCGGGTCAGCAGGTCGATATCGATGCCGCATTTGGCGGCATGGTAGGCGATCGGCAGGCCGCAGAGGAAAATGATGACGCTGACGACGAGGATGGCGGCGGTGGCGTTGGCTGCACCGTAATTCAGCGTGATCGTGCCGCCGATCGCTTCCAGCGCGAGGAACGAGATCGCGCCAAGCGCGGTGTTGGCGACGCGGGCGGCCGACCATCGCCGGGCGCTCTTGGCGGTGAAGCGCAGCGCGTAATCTTCCAGGGTCTGGTTCGCAACCCACTGATTGTACTGGCGCCTGACGCGGTCGATCCGCTGCCGCCCTGCCACTTCATAACTCCTGCCGGTTCGCTCGGTCTCCGTACGTAGCCAGCAAACCCCATACCAAGCCTACGTCGTCATTTTGCGGTGCAGTATACGCGATCTCACGTATCAGTGCAGTGCACAATTCTAGGCAATCCTCGCCTGACCAATAAGCGTTCACGAACCAAAAATGGGGTGCTCATGTCAGACGAACCAAACAAGGGCCTGCAGTCGCCGCTTCGCCGAAAATTGCTGCTGGGAGCGGCGGCGCTGCCGCTCGTTTCCGTGCTTCCGCGGCCCTCGTTCGGGGCCGGTCCTGCAACCGCGGCGGTCAATACGACCGGGCTTGCGGTGACCGATACCGAGGTCACCGTCGGCATCCTGCATTCGGCCACCGGCACGATGGCGATTTCGGAAACCGGTTCGATCCAGGCCGAAAAGCTCGCCATCGAACAGATCAACGCGATGGGCGGCGTGCTCGGGCGCAAGATCAAGTTCATCCAGGAAGACGGGGCCAGCGACTGGCCGACCTTCGCCGAAAAGGCCAAGAAGCTGCTCGTCAACGACAAGGTCGCCGCGATCATGGGCTGCTGGACCTCGGCGTCGCGCAAGGCGGTGCTGCCGGTCATGGAGCAGTACAACGGCATGCTGTACTACCCGACCTTCTACGAAGGCCTCGAGCAGTCCAAGAACGTCATCTACACCGGCCAGGAAGCCACCCAGCAGATTCTCGCCGGCCTCAACTGGATCGCCAAGGAGAAGGGCGCCAAATCGTTCTTCTTCATCGGCTCGGATTACATCTGGCCGCGCACCTCGAACAAGATCGCGCGCAAGCACGTCGAGAACGTGCTGAAGGGCAAGGTCGTCGGCGAGGAATATTACGCGCTCGGCTCCACGCAGTTCAATTCGGTCATCAACAAGATCAAGCTCACCAAGCCCGACGTGATCTTCACCGACGTGGTCGGCGGCTCCAACGTCGCGTTCTACAAGCAGCTCAAGGCGGCCGGCATCGACCTGTCGAAGCAGGCGCTGCTCACGATCTCGGTGACCGAGGACGAGATCGACGGCATCGGTGGCGAGAACATCGCTGGCGCCTATGCCTGCATGAAATACTTCCAGTCGCTCGACAACCCGAACAACAAGGAATTCGTTGCCGCCTTCAAGAAGATGTGGGGCGAGAAGACCGTGATCGGAGACGTCACCCAGGCGGCCTATCTCGGCCCGTGGCTGTGGAAACTGACGGTCGAGAAGGCGCAGAGCTTCGACATCGACAAGATCGCGCCGGCCTCGACCGGTGTGGAATTCAAGGGCGCGCCCGAAGGTTATGTGCGCATCCACGAGAACCATCACCTCTGGTCGAAGACCCGCGTCGGCCGCGCCAAGCTCGACGGTCAGTTCGAACTGATCTTCGAGACCGCCGATCTCGTCGAGCCCGATCCCTTCCCGAAGGGCTACCAGTAAGCGTCGCAGGTTCTCCGCGGCGTTACCCGAGCAGCAGCTCCCTGGCGTGGACCGTCAATCCGCGCTTCACGAGCCCGCGTCGCGAATTCGTTCGCGGCGCGGGACCCGGTCCCTTTGACGGAGAACTCAAGAATGTTCGGCGACTATTCGATTGGCGATCTGGGCTCCATTTTCGTCATGCAGGGTTTTGCGGGCCTGATCCTGTTCTCCGTCTACGTGCTGATGGCGCTCGGTCTTGCGATCATCTTCGGCCAGATGGGCGTCATCAACATGGCCCATGGCGAGTTCATGATCCTCGGCGCCTACGTCACCTGGATGACCTCGAACGTCTTCCAGTCCTATTTGCCTGGCCTGTTCAGCGGCTACTTCTTTCTCGCGATGATATTGGCCTTCCTCGCTTCCGGCGCGCTCGGAATGCTGGTCGAATGGGCACTGATAAGACATCTCTACAAGAGACCGCTCGACACGCTGCTGGCCACCTGGGGTCTCAGCCTGATGCTGCAGCAGACCTATCGCTCGGTGTTCGGTCCGCGCGAGGTCGGCGTCGAACTGCCGCAATGGATGCTCGGATCGCTCAAGGTCACCGATAGCATCGAGGTGCCCATCAACGGCGTCTTCGTGATGGGCCTGACCGTGCTGATCACCATCGTGGTCGCCTATGTCCTCTACAAGTCGCGCTGGGGCCGCCAGGTCCGCGCCGTTGTGCAGAACCGCATCATGGCCGGCGCCGTCGGCATCAACACCGAGAAAGTCGACCGTTATACGTTCGGATTGGGCTGCGGCATCGCCGGCGTGGCCGGCAGCGCCTTCACCATGATCGGCTCGACCGGGCCGACGTCCGGCCAGCTCTACATCGTCGACACCTTCCTCGTCGTCGTATTCGGCGGCGCTGCCAGCCTGATCGGCACCATCGCCTCCGCCTTCTCGATCTCGCAGACCCAGTCGACGCTGGAGTTCTTCATGTCAGGCTCGATGGCCAAGGTGCTGACGCTGCTCGCGGTGGTCGGAATCCTGATGCTGCGGCCGCAAGGTCTGTTCGCCCTCAAAGTCCGCAAATAACGGAAGCAGGAAGTCATGATCATCACGTCACGCTTCTTCAATCGGTCCGAGCTGATCGGCTTCGTTGCCCTGGCGCTCATCCTGTTCGTGATCCTGCCGCTGTCGCTGGATGTGTTCCGCCTCAACCTGGTCGCCAAATATTTGACCTACGCCTTTGTCGCGATCGGGCTGGTGCTGTGCTGGGGCTATGGCGGCATTCTGAGCCTCGGGCAGGGGGTGTTCTTCGGCCTCGGCGGCTATTGCATGGCGATGTTCCTCAAACTGGAAGCCTCCAGCGTCGAGAACACCAAGATCCAGTCGACGCCCGGCATTCCGGATTTCATGGACTGGAACCAGATCACCGCGCTGCCGCTGTTCTGGCAGCCGTTCCACAGCCTCACTTTCACGATCCTTGCCATCATCCTGGTGCCCGGCCTGTTCGCCCTGATCATCGGCACCGCGATGTTCAAGCGTCGCGTCGGCGGCACGTATTTCGCGATCATCACGCAGGCGATCGCCGCGATCCTGACGATCCTGATCGTGGGCCAGCAGGGCTACACCGGCGGGATCAACGGCATGACCGACCTGCGGACGCTGAAGGGCTGGGACATCCGTCCCGACCACGCCAAGGTGATACTCTACTTCGTCGAGGTGGTGCTGCTGTTCGCCTGTATCGGTATTGCCCAGTTCATTCGCCTGACCAAGCTCGGCCGCATCCTGGTCGCCATGCGCGAGCAGGAAGACCGCGTCCGCTTCTCCGGCTACAGCGTCGCCAACTTCAAGATCTTCGCCTTCTGCATGGCCGCCGTGTTCGCCGCGATCGGCGGCGCGATGTTCGCGCTCAACGTCGGCTTCATGTCGCCGTCCTTTGTCGGCATCGTGCCCTCGATCGAGATGGTCATCTACACCGCGGTCGGCGGACGGATGTCGATCTTGGGCTCGGTGTGGGGTGCTCTGGTGGTGAACTTCGCCAAGACCAGCCTGTCGGAATCCTTCCCGCAGCTCTGGCTGTTCGGCCTCGGCGCGCTGTTCATCGCGGTCGTGCTGGCGTTCCCGAACGGCCTGTCCGGCCTCTGGCAGGACCATGTGCAGCCGCGCATCGACCGGCTGCTCGACATGCGCAAGTCGAAGCCGAAGAACGGCTGGAGCAACAATTCCGTCGCCGACGGCGCGCCGGCGGAGTGAGGGGATAGGCCATGCTCATCGGACACCAACCAAAAGAATTCCTGCTCGCGGTCGAAGCACTCACGGTTTCCTTCGACGGCTTCAAGGCGGTCAACGACCTGTCCTTCTATGTCGAGGAGAACGAGATCCGCGTCATCATCGGCCCCAACGGCGCCGGCAAGACGACGGTGCTCGACCTGATCTGCGGCAAGACCCGCGCCACGTCCGGCTCGATTCAGTTCCGCGGCAAGGAGCTGACGAAGCTCAGGGAGAACGAGATCGTCCAGGCCGGCGTCGGCCGCAAATTCCAGACGCCGTCCGTGTTCGAAGACCTGACAGTTTTCGAGAACCTCGAGATTTCCTATCCGCGCGGCCGCACCGTGTTCGGTTCGCTGGCGTTCCAGCGCGACGCAGCGGTGAAGGAGCGCGTCGAGGAAGTCGCCGACATGATCTTCCTCAAGGACCGCCTCGATACCTATGCGGACCAGCTCAGCCACGGCCAGAAACAGTGGCTGGAGATCGGCATGCTGCTGATCCAGGATCCTGATTTGCTGATGCTCGACGAACCCGTCGCCGGCATGAGCGTGTCCGAGCGCGCCAAGACCGCCGAACTGCTCAACCGCATCATCAAGGACCGTTCGGTGCTGGTGATCGAGCACGACATGAAGTTCGTCGAGGACATCGCCCACAAGGTCACCGTGCTGCACCAGGGCCAGATCCTGTCGGAGGGCACGATGGAAAAGGTCAAGAACGATCCGAAGGTGATCGAAGTGTATCTGGGGCACTGACGATGGTGAGTGAATCCATGGCCGCACACTCCGTTCACCACTCCCCTTGTGGGGGAGGTCGGATCGCGCAAGCGATCCGGGTGAGGGGTATCTCTCCGCGAGTCAAACTGCCCGATACAGACCCCTCATCCGTCGCGGGCTTCGCCCGCGCCACCTTCTCCCACAAGGGGAGAAGAAAGACACACCGAGCCTTGGAGGCGTGACGATGCTGGCAATTTCCGATCTTCACGTCGCCTACGGCCAGAGCGAGGTGCTGCACGGCCTCAACGTCTCGGTCGCGCCGAACGAGATCGTCGCGATCATGGGCCGCAACGGCATGGGCAAGACCACGCTGATGAAGTCGCTGATGGGCATTCTGCCGACCAAGAGCGGCTCGGTCAGCATGGACGGCACCGAATTGAGTGCGCTGCCGAGCTACGAGCGCGTCGCCAAGGGCCTCGCCTACGTGCCGCAGGGCCGCATGATCTTCTCGACCATGACGGTGAAGGAGAACATCGAGACCGGCCTCGTCGTGTCCGGCGGCACGGAAGTGCCCGACGACATCTACGAACTGTTTCCCGTGCTGCTGGAAATGAAAGGCCGTCGCGGCGGCAATCTCTCCGGTGGACAACAGCAGCAACTGGCGATCGCGCGTGCGCTCGCCACCAAACCGAAAGTGCTGCTGCTGGATGAGCCCACGGAGGGCATCCAGCCTTCGATCATCAAGGACATGGCGCGCACGCTGAAGCGGATCCGCGACGAGCGGGGACTGTCGATCGTCGTCTCCGAACAGGTGCTGAGCTTTGCGCTCGACATCGCCGACCGCGTGCTCGTGATCGAGAACGGCGAGATCGTGCGCGACGACCCGCGCGACAGCGTCGATGCCGCGCAAGTTTCAAAATACCTGTCCGTTTGAGAACCCAACCAGTGCTGTCTAAACAGGGGAGCTATCGATGCCAGAGACACTGATCAAGGTCGATCTAACCAAGTCGGCCTACGAAAACGACATGATCCACAACCGCTGGCACCCCGACATCCCGATCGTGGCGTGGGTCAATCCGGGCGACGATTTCATCATCGAGACCTATGACTGGACCGGCGGCTTCATCAAGAACAACGATTCCGCCGATGACGTGCGCGACATCGATCTGTCGATCGTGCACTTCCTGTCCGGCCCGATCGGCGTCAAGGGCGCCGAGCCCGGCGACCTGCTGGTGGTGGACCTGCTCGACGTCGGTCCGCTGAAGGAGAGCCTGTGGGGATTCAACGGATTTTTCTCCAAGCAGAATGGCGGCGGGTTCCTGACCGATCACTTCCCGCTGGCGCAGAAGTCGATCTGGGACATCAAGGGCCTCTACACGTCGTCACGTCACGTGCCCGGCGTGAATTTTGCCGGCCTGATCCATCCCGGCCTGATCGGCTGCCTGCCGGATCCCAAATTGCTCGCGACCTGGAACGAGCGCGAAACCGCGCTGATCGCGACCAACCCGACCCGGGTGCCGGGCCTCGCCAATCCGCCGTTCGCCGCGACCGCGCATGCCGGCCAGGCCAAGGGCGACGCCAAGGCCAAGGTCGGCGCGGAGGGCGCCCGCACCGTGCCGCCGCGCGAGCACGGCGGCAACTGCGACATCAAGGATCTTTCGCGCGGCTCGAAGATCTTCTTCCCCGTTTATGTGCCGGGCGGCGGCCTCTCGATGGGCGACCTGCATTTCAGCCAGGGCGACGGCGAAATCACCTTCTGCGGCGCGATCGAAATGGCCGGCTGGCTGCATCTGAAGGTCGACGTCATCAAGGACGGCGTCGCCAAATACGGCATCAAGAACCCCGTGTTCAAGCCGTCGCCGATCACGCCGAACTACAAGGACTATCTGATCTTCGAGGGCATCTCGGTCGACGAGGCCGGCAAGCAGCACTACCTCGACGTCCACATCGCCTATCGCCAGGCCTGTCTGAACGCGATCGAGTATCTCAAGAAGTTCGGCTATTCCGGCGCGCAGGCCTATTCGATCCTCGGCACGGCGCCGTGCCAGGGGCACATCTCCGGTGTCGTCGACGTTCCCAACGCCTGCGCCACGCTGTGGCTGCCGACGGAAATCTTCGACTTCGACATCATGCCGTCTTCGGCGGGCCCGATCAAACACATCACCGGCGACATCCAGATGCCGATCTCGCCGGACAAGTGATCCCTGCGTGAGGAAGATGCGGGGCGGCAGAATGCGTGCCGCTGCCCCGCATCCGCCCGCGAATGCGCTCCGTTCATCTTGCGTGAGGAAACCAGATGCCCGTCTACGAATATCTCTGCAACGATTGCGGCCCGTTCACCGACATGCGCCCGATGGCCGAATGCGACGATCCGCAGGATTGCCCGAGCTGCGAAACGTCGTCGCCGCGGGTGATCCTGACTGCACCGGCGTTCTTCTGCATGCCCTCGGACAAGCGAAAGGCCATCGCCACCAACGAACGCAGCGCCCACGCGCCGAAGACCGTCGCCGAATACAAGGCCGCGCACGGCCCCGGCTGCGGCTGCTGCTCGACCGGCAAGAAAAAGCCGGCGCGGTTGATGACCAAGAGCAAGAGCGGCGCCAAAGGGTTTCCCACCGCGCGTCCCTGGATGATCAGCCACTGAAGCGCGATCCGTCAAAACCGAACCCAAACGAGAGGCGATCCCATGCTCCACGGTGACATTTCCTCCAGCAACGACACGGTCGGCGTCGCCGTCGTCAATTACAAGATGCCGCGGTTGCACACCAAGGCCGAGGTGCTCGACAACGCCCGCAACATTGCAGACATGATCGTCGGCATGAAGCTCGGCCTGCCGGGCATGGACCTGGTGATCTTCCCGGAATATTCCACGCAAGGCACCATGTACGACTCCAAGGAGATGTACGAGACAGCCTCGATGGTGCCCGGCGAGGAAACCGCGATCTTCGCCGACGCCTGCCGCAAGGCCAAGGTGTGGGGCGTGTTCTCGCTGACCGGCGAGCGCCACG
>CAZSRR010000022.1:0-124717 GCA_964609175.1 uncultured Bradyrhizobium sp. | reverse complement strand
GCATCCAGTATTCGAGCGGCTGTCCCTATCAGTGCGAATTCTGCGATATCCCCGGACTCTACGGCCGCAATCCGCGCCTGAAGACGCCGGAACAGATCATCGCCGAGCTCGATAAACTGCGCGAATGCGGCGTCACCGGGTCGGTCTATTTCGTCGATGACAATTTCATCGGGAATCGGAAGGCGGCACTGGACCTGCTGCCGCATCTGGTCGAATGGCAAAAGCGCACCGGCTATGTGATGCGGCTGGCCTGCGAGGCGACGCTGAATATCGCCAAGCGGCCCGAGATCCTGGAGAAGATGCGCGAGGCGTTCTTCGTTACGGTGTTCTGCGGCATCGAAACGCCCGATCCGGACGCCCTGAAGGCGATGCACAAGGACCACAACATGATGGTCCCGATCCTGGAAGGCATTCACACCATCAACTCCTACGGCATGGAAGTCGTTTCCGGCATCATCATGGGGCTGGACACCGACAAGCCGGAGACCGGCAATGCGCTGCTGCAGTTCGTCGAGGAATCGCGAATTCCGCTGCTCACGATCAACCTGCTGCAGGCGCTGCCGAAGACCCCGCTGTGGGACCGGCTGGAGCGCGAGGGAAGGCTGAACCACGACGACGGACGCGACTCCAATGTCGAGTTCTTGCTGCCCTACGACCAGGTGATCGATTCCTGGCGCAAATGCATGGAGGTCGCCTATGAGCCGGAAAAATTGTTCGCGCGCTACCGGTATCAATGCGATTATACCTATGCGCAGCGGATCAAGGTGCCGGTGACGCCCGAGCAAAGGAGCTGGGCGAATATCAAGCGGGGCCTGATCATGCTTCGGAACATTTTCTGGCAGGTCGGCGTGCTCGGCGACTACAGGAGGGCGTTCTGGAAATTCGCGCTGGGCCGGCTGCGGCGGGGCGATATCGAGGGGCTGATTGCGTCGTCAATGCTTGCACACCATCTGATCATGTTCGCCCGCGCCGCCTCGGTCGGTCAGCAGAACGCATCGAACTATTCGTTCCGGCTGCGCGAAGCCTCGGTACCGGCCGAGTAGGCCCAGGAAACCTCGATGAATACGCCGGTGCCGGTCGAAGCCTTGCGGGAATTGACGCCAGCCCGCGTCGGGCTCGGCCGCGCCGGCGTCAGCATGCCGACCGATGCGCTGCTGGCCTTCACCCTCGATCACGCCCGCGCGCGTGATGCGGTCCACGCGGCGTTCGATGCGCCGCAGCTGGTTGCCGGACTGGCGGGCCTGGGCCCTGAGGTCAGCGCGGTTTGCAGCCAGGCTCGCGACCGCGGCGACTACCTCCGCCGCCCCGATCTGGGACGAATGCTCGATGCGAATTCGCGGCGGGTGCTCGAGCAGGTCAGGGTTGCGGGCGGATTGGTGATCGTGATCGGCGACGGGTTGTCACCGGCCGCCGTCAATGTTCATGCGGTCGAACTGGTGCGCCGTCTGGCGCAGCGCCTGACGGATTTGGGGATCGGGCTCGGCCATGTTGTCGTCGCGGCGGGCGCACGAGTGGTGCTCGGCGATGAAATCGGCGCGATGCTTGGCGCGCGGATGGTGCTCATGCTGATCGGCGAGCGGCCCGGGCTGTCGGCGCCCGACAGCCTCGGTGCCTATCTGACGTTTGCTCCACGCATCGGCCTCACCGACGAGCGGCGCAACTGCGTGTCCAATATTCACGGTGCGGGTCTGAGCTACGACGAGGCCGCCTTCAAGATCGCGTGGTTGGTGCGAGAGGGTCTCGCCCGGGAGGTCACCGGGGTGGCACTGAAGGATGAAAGCGGCGCCGCGCTGATCGCACCGAGGCCGGTCGATTGAAGGGTGGTTTTCGGCGCGCGCGGCTTTCGCGAAAACGAGACCGGAATTGGCCGCATCGCCTGGTGGGCGACAGGCCGGTCAACGTACTGCGGAATGTCCCGATGCGGGATGGCGGGTGTGGCAAATCAGAGACTTAACGGGCATTTTCGTCGCCGCCGGGGCGATTCGAGCGGCCGCGCGCGCTTGCCGGAGGTGATTCGGCCCTGTAAAACGGCGCCGATTAATTTACCGCGTGATTTCAAGAGCTAGCGACATTGCGCCAAGGGCTGGCAAAGCCGCATTCGCGCCATCGAACTGAACAAAATCAAGCTTAAGGCCGACGTGAGAACTGGACAGGGTATGCTCGACAAGAATTCGGAAAGTCGCGTCCACGTCGAAGCCATCGAGGAGCCGCCGCAGCCAGGCAAGAGCATCGCCTTCGGACTGGAGCGCATGGGCCTGATTGCGGTCAAGGCGCCGATCCTGTCCATGATCATCCTCGCGGTGCTGATCGTGGCGGCGCTGTTCGGCATCCAGCGCATCAAGATCGACGACTCGCTTAGCCAGCTGTTCCGCTCCGACTCCAAGGATTACAAGCAATACGAGGCCGTCACAAAACGCTTCCCCGCGACCGAATTCGACGTGCTGGTCGTGGTCGAGGGCAAGACGCTGATGGCCCGCGAGAACCTCGAAAAAATCCGCGACATGGTCACCGACCTGCAATTGGTCGAAGGCGTGCGCGGCCTGGTGTCGCTGTTTTCGGCGCGGCAGGCGCCGGAGCCCGGCAAGCTGCCGGCCGCGCTGTTCCCGCCCGAACTGCCGCAAGGCGCCGCCTACGACAAGTTCGTCGAGACGGTCAAAGCCAACGAGATCATTCGCGGCAAGCTGCTGTCGGAGGACGGTACGCTCGCGCTGATCGTGCTGTCGCTGGAGCCGAATGTCGTTTCTTCGAACGATCTCGGCAAGGTCGTCGGCGAGATGCGCAAGATCATGGCCGACGATCTCGCCGGCAGCAACCTCAACGCCCAGCTCTCCGGCGTTCCCGTCATGCAGCTCGAGATCCGAAATGCGGTCAAGCG
The DNA here is from genome assembly GCA_964609175.1 of uncultured Bradyrhizobium sp. Classification (GTDB taxonomy): domain Bacteria; phylum Pseudomonadota; class Alphaproteobacteria; order Rhizobiales; family Xanthobacteraceae; genus Bradyrhizobium. The sequence goes on along the minus strand of CAZSRR010000022.1, from coordinate 121,842 downwards.
CGACGGGCTGACCTACAACATCCTCGGTATCCTCGCCGGCTGCATCATCGCGATCATCTTCTTCCGCAAGATTTCGTTCATGGTGGTTGCGGCGTTTCCGCCGATCATCGCCATCCTGCTGGCGCTTGGCGGCCTCGGCTGGGCCGGCTTCAATCTCAACATGTTCCTGAACGTGATGACGCCCCTCATCATGGTGATCAGTTTCTCCGACTCGATGCAGCTGACGTTTGCCGCGCGCGACCGCCTGATCGCAGGGCAGGACAAGTTCACCGCCTTCACCAACGCGGTGCTGGTGGTGGGGCCGGCCTGCGTGCTGACCCATGGTACCGCCGGCATTTCGTTCATCGCCCTGCAATTCTCCGATTCCGAGCTGATCCGAAAGTTCGGCGAGGCCGGCCTTGCCGCCACCATCATCGCACTGGTCGCGGTGCTGTCGCTGGTACCGGTGTTCGGCGTGCTGTTCGTCCGCAACGAGAAGATATTTGCGGTAAAGTTCCAGAGCGCGGACGCCGGCGTGCAGGCACTGCGCAATTTCTGCTACTGGATCGCGGTACGCATGGTCGGTCGGCCCGGGCTGTTCAGCCTGCTGGCGTTGCTGCTCGTCGCCGGCCTCGGCGTCATCTACGCGACCCTAGAGCCGCGGTATCGTCTGGCCGACCAGGTGCCGGACAAGCGCCAGGCGGTAGCGGCCTCCAGCCGCCTCGACGCAAAGCTTACCGGCGCCAATCCGATCGACGTCCTGATCGAATTCCCCAAGGGCGCGTCGCTCTACGCGCCGGACACGCTGAAGACGATCGCCGAAGTCCACTCGATGGTCGAGAAATCGGCCGGCGTCGGCAACGTATGGTCGCTCGAGACCCTGCGCCGCTGGCTCTCCGAGAAAGCCGGCAGCGGTGACGTCGATACGCTGAAGCAATATGTCAGCGTTATCCCCGAGCATCTGGTTCGCCGGTTCATATCGGCCGATCAAGACGCGGTGGTGGTTTCAGGCCGCGTTCCCGACCTCGATTCCAGCGCGATCCTTCCCGTGATCGACAAGCTCGACAAGGCCCTCGACAAGGTGAGGGCGGAACATCCCGGCTTCGAGATCGCGGTCACCGGTCTGTCGGCGATCGCCGCGCGCAACAGCGCCAACATGATTTCGAAACTCAACAACGGCCTGACGATCGAATTCCTGCTGGTCGCGGTCTTCATCGGTCTGGCGTTCCGCTCGGTCGTGGTGATGCTCTCCTGCATCCTGCCCGGCATCTTCCCGGTCGTGGCATCGGGCACGGTGCTGTGGATTCTAGGCGAGGGACTGCAGTTCGCCAGCGTCGTGGCGCTGACGGTGTCTTTCGGGCTGGGGCTTTCGGCCACCATCCACTTCCTCAACCGGCTGCGGCTGGAGACCAAGCCCGGCGTCACCCCGGAACTCGCGGTCGAGCGCGCCACCGTGCTGGTCGGGCCGGCGCTGATCCTGACGACGGTGGTGCTGGCCTGCGGCCTCGTCGTCACCGTGTTCTCCGACCTGCCGTCGCTGCGGCTGTTCGGCTGGCTCAGCGCGTTCTCGATGATCGCCGCGCTGGTGGCGGACCTCTTCATCCTGCGGCCGACTTCGATGTACCTGATCAATCTGTCGGACAAGATCCGCGGGATCGATCACAGCAAGCCCGCGAGCTGAGGGAGTTCATCCTACGGTTCGTCGCTGCTGTAGCCCGCATGAGCGCAGCGATATGCGGGACCGGTGCCAGCCTCTTCCCGCATGTCGCTGGCGCTCATGCGGGCTACAATTCCTCGCTCCGGGGCGTCGGAAAACTGAACTTTTCACTTATAACCAGCCGCTACTGAAAACAAAGGCGCCGTCTAACGGCAGCCCAAGAGGGACCGGGGAATGACGTCTGCAGGATCAGCGGTTCGCCCTGCGGCCGATGTGGCCGCGTACCGCGCCATCGCGCACATATATCATTCCTACCTTACCGGGCTGATCCTGATGCTGGCCTCGCGGGCCGGCGCGCCGCGGGCGGCTGAGGTGGTGTTCCGCACCTTCCGGCGGCAGCAACTGGCGCGCTTCCTCCCCGGATTGAAGAAACTCGGCCTCGACAAGCTGCCGCACGCGGTCGCCTGCGCGCAATATCACTATCTGTCGAACCAGGTCGGCGGCGTGAAGGTCGAATATGTCCCCGAGAGCGACACCAAGGCCTGGGTGCGCTATCCGCCGCCGCGCTGGATCTGGTCGGGCACGGCGATCTGCGGCATCCCGTCGGAAGTATCGCGCGCGATGCTGCGCGGCTGGCATGCCAACAATGGCGTCGTGCTCGGCAATCCCCGGCTGGGTTTCGTTTGCACCGGGCAGACCGTCGATGGCCAGCCGGGGCTCGAAGGCTATTACAAGGAGTGGGATCGCGATCTTGCGCCGGACGAGCGGCTGCAGTTTTCTCCCGGCGAGCGCTGCCCGCCGTTCCAGGCCGATCTCGCGCCACGCCTGCCCGATAATACCTGGCCGGAGGAGCGGCTGCAGAAGGTGCTGCGCAACTATGCGATGGAATATGTTACCTCGATCGTGCCGGAAACGATCGCGGTGCTCGGTCCGGAAGAGGGCGGCCATCTCGCCGGTGCTGCGGCGCGGCTCGTGGGCATGCATACGTTCGACGATGTTGCTGCAATGCTCGGCGGGGTGGAAGCAGGAGCGGCGGGGTTTGCCGCGGCATTCGCGCGGCTTGCCCGGGGGCAGGACGATGATGTCGAACTGTTGGCTGAAGGAACGAGCGCGACGGTGCGTCAGACCTCATGGCGTCTGATGGCGGAGCGCGAGGCGTTGCCGCCTGAGGCGTTCGATGCATGGAACGAATTATGGGTGGGGGCGGCGCTGGCGCATGACCGCTTCATGCGCATCGACGTGACCGAACGCCGCGATCGCGGCGATCCCCGCTGGCGCTGGAATTTCATCCGATCAAAATGAAAGGCAGAGCGAGGGCGCTGCCTTTCATGCCTTCAAAAGCCAAGCTGTCAGGTCCTGGTCATCGTGATCTTGACGCCGCGGATTTCGCCCTTGGAGTCGATCTGGACGTTCTGCTTGTTGCCATTCGTCCGAAGATTCAGGTTCGCGGCAAATCCCGAGGCCTCGACGAACACGTCGATCTGGCCACCGCCGGCGGTGCCCTGCAGATTGCCAAAAATGTTCCGGCTCTTTTCGCTCCAGTTGCCGGAGATCCGATCGCCCTGGCTGGTGACATCGCTGGAGAGATCGAATTTGTAGCTGTCGCTGGCGCAATTCAGATGCTGCTTCAGGCCAAGCCCGTTGGAGTTGACCTTGTAGTCGGCTTTGCAACGGATGTTTTCGGTGGTGCCATTGGAGAGTGCGACCGTGCCGGAGCCGGTCCAGTTGCCGTCAAAGCCCGCGAACGGCCCTCCCGCCTGGGCATGGCTTGGGGTGGCCGCCAAAATGAGCGCGGCACTGACGCCAGCAACTGCGAGAGCCTGACCGAACAAGCTGTAGCCAAACAGTTTCATCGTTGAGTCTTCCCCTGAAATGGACGGCTCTTTTACAAGATACGTCTCGCCGCATCGAAGATTTAGTGTTCCCGTATTATCCTAGGTTCAAATGACGGGCCCGTATCCTGCGATCGCGGCAGGACGGATAAAGCGCCGCAGGCCGGCCGAGATGAATCAACCATTCGCAGCACGCCCGTGGCGCAGCATCTAGCTACGCGCCGCATCGTCCGCAACAACCAATTCAGTTCGAGAGTGTGACAAAAATACACGTTAAATATCAGTCGGTTATTTAACGTGCGTAGATCACCGTAAATTTGGCCGCAATTGCCCTGCTTGTGCTGCGGACGTCGCTGCGTTACGCGGCATCTGCCCATCCAGAAAAATCCGTTCCGGCGATGCCGAAGTGCAGATCGGGACACGGTTTTTTGCCGCCGAATGAAGGAATACGATGCGTAAACTTTTCCTCGCACTCACCCTGGTGTCGATCTCGGTTTCCTCCGGCACCATTGCCCAGGCGCAGCGTGGTACGGCCGAGGAGCAGAAAGCCTGCACCCGCGACGTCCAGAAGTTCTGCCGTCCTGTCATCGACCAGGGTGACTTCACGATCCTGGCCTGTCTCAAGGAGAACCGCGCCAAGATCAGCACCGCGTGCGATCAGGTGCTGAAGAACAACGGCCAATAAGGCGCGGTCTGTCGTCCGTTAACCTGCGGGATAGAGCCGTTTTCGGCTCTATGACGCGCGTCACGGCCGGGGCTAATCGGTCCATATAGCATTGGTTTTGGCGGCGTATTCCCCTATATGGGGCACGCGATTTTCCCGCGTCCGCCGAGCATCGGCGTTTGCCGCCAATACCGATGAGTGAAGCCAGTCCCCGATGACCAGCGCGAGCGACCTTCGATCCGGAAAGACCCACCGCGACGAGAATTTTCCGGTCGCGTCCTGGATCATTCACCCGCGTCACCGGGCGTTGATCCTGAGTTACTACAATTTCGTCCGGACCGCGGACGACATCGCCGACCACGCGACGCTCGGCGCCGACGAGAAGCTGCGTTATCTCGACCTGCTCGAGGCGGAACTTCTGGGCAAGGGCGACAGCCAGAAGGAGGCCGTCAATCTGCGCCGTGCGCTGGCGGAGCGCGGCATGGCGCCGCGCCATGCCCTCGACGTGCTGGTCGCCTTCCGGATGGACGTCACCAAGCTTCGTTACGAGAACTGGGACGACGTCATTCATTACTGCCGCTATTCGGCCATGCCGGTCGGCCGCTTCATGCTGGACGTCCACGGCGAGAGCACCTCGACCTGGGCCGCGTCGGATGCGCTGTGCGCGGGGCTGCAGATCAACAACCATCTGCAGGATTGCGCCAAGGACTACAAGAATCTCAACCGCGTCTACCTGCCGCGCGACGCGCTGGCCGCCAGCGGTGCCACCGTCGAGATGCTGGGCGAGGCGAAGTCGCAGCCCGCGTTGCTGCAATGCCTGCGGGCGCTCGCGGTGCGGACTGAAGCCCTGCTCGGTGAGGGCAAGTCGCTTGGCGTTGAGGTCAGGGATTTGCGGCTCGGGCTCGAGGTTGCCGTAATCCAGGCCTTTGCCGAGAAGATCGTCGGCATGCTGAAGGTACGCGACCCGCTCAGCGAGCGCGTGCATCTGAGCAAGGCCGAATTGCTCGGGCAGAGCATCGCGGCCGTCGCCGGCGAAATGATTCGCCGCGCCGCGGGCCGGCGTCCGCAGGTGAAACCGGCGGCGGGCGCATGACCGTGCAGACGGCGGCGGCCGACGCAGATTACGGTTCCACCGCGTCCGGCAGTTCGTTCTATGCCGCGATGCGCATCCTGCCGCGCAGCCAGCGCGAGGCGATGTTCCAGATCTACAGCTTCTGCCGGCAGGTTGACGACATCGCCGATTCCGACGGGCCTCGGTCCGAGCGGCTGGCGGCGTTGCAGCAATGGCGCGACGACATCGATGCGCTATATCACGGAAGCCCTCCGCCGCGCGTGCAGGATTACGTCGCCTCGGTGAAACGCTTCGGCCTCAAGCGCGAGGATTTTCTCGCCATCGTCGACGGCATGGAGATGGACGTGCCGCAGGACATTCGTGCGCCGGATTTCGCCACCCTCGATCTGTACTGCGATCGCGTCGCGAGCGCCGTCGGACGCTTGTCGGTACGGGTGTTCGGACTGCCGGAGGACGACGGCATCCAGCTCGCTCACCATCTCGGCCGCGCGTTGCAATTGACCAATATCCTGCGCGACATCGACGAGGACGCCGGCCTTGGCCGGCTGTACCTGCCGCGTGAAAGCCTGCTGCTCGCGGGCATCACCTCCGACGACCCCCACCGCGTGACCGCCGATCGCGCGCTGCCGAAAGTCTGCCTGCCGCTCGCCGAGCGCGCGAAAAAGCATTTTGAAAGAGCCGACGAGATCATGAATCGCAATTCGCGGCGGAAGGTGCGCGCGCCGCGGATCATGTCGAAATACTACCGCGCGATCCTCGACCTGTTGGTGGCAAGGGGCTTTGCCGCGCCGCGCCAGCCGGTCAGCGTCCATAAATGGGCGAAGATCGGCATCCTTCTCCGTTACGCGATCATCTGATGCAGAAGAACGCCCATATCATTGGCGCCGGCGTGTCCGGCCTTTCGGCGGCCGTCCGGCTGGCCAATGCGAATTACAAGGTGCACGTCCATGAGGCGACGCAGCAGGCTGGCGGCCGCTGCCGGTCCTATTTCGATGCGGCGACCAACCTCACCATCGACAACGGCAACCATCTGTTGCTTTCGGGCAACCGCCATGCGCTGGCCTACGCCCGCTCGATCGGCACCGAGGCGGGGCTGGTCGGGCCGAAGCTGGCGCAGTTTCCGTTCGTCGACATCATGACCGGCCAGCGCTGGCAGCTCGACCTCGGCGACGGCAAGTTGCCGCTCTGGGTGTTCGACGAGGCGCGCCGCGTTCCCGACACCGGGCTGCGCGACTATCTTGCCTTGGCGCCGTTGATTTGGGCCGGTACCGGCAGGCTCGTCGGCGACGCGATCCCCTGCAAGGGTACGCTGTACGACCGGCTGGTGCAGCCGCTGCTGCTGGCCGCGCTCAATGTCGATCCGCCCGAGGGGTCGGCGGGTCTTGCCGGCGCCATCGTGCGCGAGACGCTCCTGGCGGGCGGACAGGCGTGCCGGCCGCTGATCGCGCGCGACGGGTTGAGCGCGGTTCTGGTCGAGCCGGCGATCAAGCTGCTGCAGGGCAAGGGCGCCTCGGTTCAGTTCGGCCACGAGCTGCGCAAATTCGCAACCAGCGGCGACAATGTCGGCGAACTGAAATTCGGCACCGACACGATCGCGCTCAATCCCGGGGACGTCGTGGTGCTGGCGGTGCCGCCGCGCCCGGCAGCGGCGCTGTTGCCGGGTCTGAAGACGCCGTCGAAATTCCGTGCCATCGTCAACGCGCATTTCCGCTTCGAGCCGCCGCGCGACGCCGCGCCGATCCTGGGCGTGGTTGGCGGTCTCGTGGAGTGGCTGTTCGCGTTTCCGCAGCGGTTGTCGGTGACCATCAGCAATGGCGACCGGCTGGTCGATCAACCCCGCGAGGAACTCGCGCTGGCGATCTGGCGCGATGTCTGCAAGGCGGCCGGCCTGCCGGGCGAACCTGAATTGCCGCCCTGGCAGATCGTGCGCGAGCGTCGCGCGACGTTCGAGGCCACCCCGGAGCAGAACGCGCTGCGCCCGGGGCCCGTAACATCGTTCAAAAACCTGTTTCTCGCCGGCGACTGGACTGATACCGGGTTGCCGGCAACCATCGAAGGATCGATCCGCTCGGGCGACCGCGCCGCCGATCTGGTTCTGGCGAGGCCTTGAGCCCCGACCCGGACGTTTCCGTGACCGGCTGCACAGAAGCGGGCCGCGATTAGAGGGATGTCTAGCGCATGCTTTCCTTGGACAAGAACATGGTAGTCGATTCCGCCACTCCCGCCGGCTCCGCCGCGATCGATCGCGCCGCGCTGGAAAGGAGCATTTCATCGGCAACGGAAGCACTGCTCGGCTACCGCCAATCCGACGGGCACTGGGTGTTCGAGCTGGAAGCCGACAGCACGATACCCTCCGAATACGTGCTGCTGCGCCACTATCTCGCCGAGCCCGTCGACAGCGAACTCGAAGCCAAGATCGCCAACTATCTGCGCCGCACGCAAGGCAATCATGGCGGATGGCCTCTGGTGCAGGACGGCCCGTTCGACATTAGCGCCAGCGTCAAATCCTATTTCGCGCTGAAGATGATCGGCGATTCTGTCGATGCGCCGCACATGGTTCGCGCGCGCGAGGCGATCCGCAGCCGCGGCGGCGCCGCGCGCGTCAACGTGTTCACGCGATTCCTGCTCGCGTTCTACGGCGTGCTGACCTGGCGCGCGGTGCCGGTGCTGCCGGTGGAGATCATGCTGCTGCCGATGTGGTCGCCGTTCCATCTCAACAAGATTTCCTACTGGGCGCGCACCACGATCGTGCCGTTGATGGTGCTGGCGGTGTTGAAACCCCTGGCAAAGAATCCCAGGGGGATCGGCATCGACGAACTGTTTCTGGAGGACCCCAAATCGGTCGGCTTGACGCCGAAGGCGCCGCACCAGAGCTGGGGCTGGTTCACGCTGTTCAGCGCGCTCGACAAGATTCTGCGCGTGGTCGAACCGCTGTTCCCGAAGCAGCTGCGCCAGCGCGCGATCGATGCTGCGCTCGCATTCACCGAGGAGCGTTTGAACGGCGAAGACGGCATGGGCGCGATCTATCCGCCGATGGCCAACATCGTCATGATGTACGAGGCGCTCGGCAAGGGACCGGACTTCCCGCCGCGCGCCATCACGCGCAGGGGCATCGACAAGCTGCTCGTGATCGGCGAGCGCGAAGCTTACTGCCAGCCCTGCGTCTCGCCGGTGTGGGACACGGCCCTGACCTGCCATGCGCTGGCGGAAGCCGGCGGCCCGGACGCGCTTGCCAGGATGAAGCAGGGTCTCGACTGGCTGAAGCCGCGGCAGGTGCTTGACCTCAAGGGCGACTGGGCGGTGAAGGCACCCGACGTTCGGCCCGGTGGTTGGGCCTTCCAATACAACAACGCCCACTATCCCGATCTCGACGATACCGCCGTGGTCGTGATGGCGATGGACCGGGCGCGCCGTGCTTCCGGCACGACGGAGTATGACGAGGCGATCGCCCGCGGCCGCGAGTGGATCGAGGGCTTGCAGAGCCGCGATGGCGGCTGGGCTGCCTTCGACGCCAACAATCTCGAATACTACCTCAACAACATCCCGTTCTCGGACCATGGCGCGCTGCTCGATCCGCCGACCGAGGACGTCACCGCGCGCTGCATCTCGATGCTGGCGCAACTCGGCGAAACGCCCCAGAGCAGCAAGGTGATGGCGGATGGAATTGGCTATTTGCGCAGCACCCAGCTCGCGGAAGGGTCGTGGTACGGGCGTTGGGGCCTGAACTACATCTACGGGACCTGGTCGGTGCTGTGCGCGCTCAATGCCGCAGGGATCGACCATCAGGACCCAATGATTCGCAAAGCAGCGGACTGGCTGGTCTCGATTCAGAACAAGGATGGCGGCTGGGGCGAGGACGCCGTCAGCTACCGGCTCGACTACAAGGGGTTCGAGGAGGCACCGTCGACCTCTTCGCAAACGGCATGGGCCTTGCTTGGTCTGATGGCGGCCGGCGAAGTCGATCATCCGGCTGTGGTGCGCGGCGTAGAGTACTTAAAAGCCACACAGACCGAGAAAGGGCTTTGGGACGAGGCGCGTTACACGGCTACAGGCTTTCCGCGGGTGTTTTATTTGCGTTATCATGGTTACTCCAAGTTCTTTCCGCTCTGGGCGCTGGCGCGGTATCGGAATTTGAGTAGCACCAACAGCAGGGTGGTAGGGGTCGGGATGTGATTTTGGGGGCGGGGGCCGCCGCGATCGTGGACAGTTCGGGTGATCGCAATTCGAATGATCCGCGACCGGTTTTGATCGTGACGGGATTGGTCCAGGAGGCCCGCATTGCGGCCGGGCCCGGGATGATCGTCATCTGCAGCTCAAGCGATCCGCAGCAACTGCGCGCCCTGCTGGCAACGCTGGATTCTTCCACTTTCAGGGGGGTCATCTCGTTCGGCGTTGCCGGCGGACTGGACCCCTCACTCAAGTCTGGCGATGTGGTGGTCGCAACCGAGGTTCTGGCGGGCGATACCCGCTTCCTGGCAGGTCTGGCCCTGAATGAGGAAATGATCGCCCGGGCGGCGCTGCGCCGCCGGAGGGTGGTCCGCGGCGGTCTCGCCGGCGTGGAGCGGGTCATCGCAGCGACGGCCTGCAAGGCCGCACTGCACTCCGAAACCGGCGCCGCCGCTGTCGACATGGAGAGCCACATCGCCGCCGCCTATGCGGCAGAGGCCGGCTTGCCTTTTGCGGCGCTCCGGGTGATTTCCGATCCCGCCAGCCGGGCGCTTCCGGCGATCGCCAAGAGCGCCATCAAGCCGAATGGCGACATCGATCTCGGCAAGGTGCTGCGCGGGCTCGCGCGCAATCCGACCACGCTGCGCGCGCTCGTCTCCACCGGGCTCGATTTCAATCGCGCGCTGCGGTCGCTCCGCGGCTGCCGCGGCTTCCTGCACGGCGAAGAGGGGTTAGCCGCCCCGGCTACCTGATTGCCGCGCAAGGGATCTTCCAAGGGCGTCAAACAAGGAAGTCGAACAAAGAAAAAGGGCCCCGGTTCGAAAGAACCGGGGCCCAAATCGTATGCATTGTGACCGCTCAGGCGGCGGTGGAGGCCTTCTCTGGCTTCTCCACCTTCCCTTGCAGCTTTGCAGCGGCTGCTGCGGCCTCGTCGCGGCGAATCTCTGAAAGGCGCTTCTGCACCTCGGACGAGAAGATGTATTGCGCCGGGCGCTGCTGGGAGAGATCGATTTCGGGGGCCATCGGGCCTGTGGTGCGGATGCCCTTCAGCGCCACCCACATTGCCTTCAGCGGGTTGTTCAGCGCTGCGGTTGCCGCGGTCGGCTCATAGCCGCAATGGGCCATGCAGTCGGCGCACTTCTCGTACTTGCCGGTGCCGTAGCTGTCCCAGTCCGTTGTCTCCATCAGCTCCTTGAAGGTCTTGGTATAGCCTTCGCCGAGCAGATAGCAGGGCTTCTGCCAGCCGAAGATGTTGCGGGCCGGCATGCCCCAGGGTGTGCACTCATAGCTCTGGTTGCCGGCGAGGAAATCCAGGAACAGGCCCGAATGCATGAAGTTCCACTTCTTGCCCTTGCCGAGCGCGAATACGTCGCGGAACAGTTTCTTGGTCTTGGTGCGGTTGAGAAAGTGCTCCTGGTCGGGCGCGCGCTCATAGGCGTAGCCCGGCGACATCGACACGCCGACACCGAGTTCGGTGGTGAAGTCGAGGAATTTTGCGATTTCTTCCGCCGGGTGTCCGTCGAAAATGGTCGCGTTGACGTTGACCGTAAACCCGCGCGCCTTGGCGGCCTTGATCGCGGACACCGCGCGGTCGAACACGCCCTTCTGCGACACCGCCTTGTCGTGGTGGTCTTTCAGGCCGTCGAGATGCACGGAGAAGAACAGGTAGGGCGAAGGCTCGAACAGATCGAGCTTCTTCTCCAGCAGCAGCGCGTTGGTGCACAGCGATACGAACTTCTTGCGCTCCACGAGGCCGCGGACGATTTCGCCGATCTCCTTGTGAATCAGGGGCTCGCCGCCCGGGATCGCCACCATCGGCGCGCCGCACTCGTCGGCCGCATCCCAGCATTCCTGCGCCGTCATGCGGCGGTTGAGGATCGCATCGGGGTAATCGATCTTGCCGCAGCCGACGCAGGCGAGGTTACAACGGAACAACGGCTCCAGCATCAACACGAGCGGATATCGCTTCCGGCCAAGCAGCTTCTGCTTGATCAGATAGCCGCCGATACGCATTTCCTTGAAGAACGGTATTGCCATGTGGGAGATTTTCTTTCTGGACCTGAAGTCCGGGCCCGAGGGGCCCAGACTTAATTCGTGAAGACTTACAAATCGCAAAGACAATCAGACCGCGGTCAATTCGGCTGGGAGCCGAAATTCGATGTTCTCCTCCCGGCCGGGAAGCACCGATACCTTGACGGGTCCAATACGCCTCAATGCCTCGATCACGTCGTCGACCAAAACTTCGGGCGCTGATGCGCCCGCCGTGATGCCGACCGCCTTTGCGTCCTTGAGCCAATCGGGATTCAGCTCGCTCCCGTCGGCAATGAGATAACTCGCGACACCGACCTCAGTGCCGATTTCGCGGAGCCTGTTTGAGTTGGAACTATTGGCGGCCCCCACCACCAAAATGACATCCACCAGCTTGCTGAGGTCCCTTACCGCAGATTGGCGGTTCTGTGTCGCATAGCAGATATCCCGGATGTCGGGGCCTTGAATATCTGTAAATTTGGCTTGAAGGGCAGCAATTATGTCTTTTGTGTCATCCACGCTCAGGGTGGTCTGGGTGATATAGGCCATCGGGGCGTCGGTCGGCAGGGAAAGGGCCGCCACGTCGTCGACGTTCTGGACCAGCAAGACCGGGCCTGGAACCTGGCCCATGGTTCCCTCGACCTCGGGATGGCCGGCATGCCCGATCAGGACCAGGGTCCGGCCCTTGGACATGTACCGCTTTCCCTGATTGTGGACCTTGGTGACGAGGGGGCAGGTGGCATTGAGCACCGGCAAGCCGCGGACGGCGGCCTCTTCCTCGACGCTGCGGGCCACGCCGTGGGCGCTGAAGACGGTTACCGCCAGCGGCGGAACCTCCGACAGGTCCTCGACGAAGATCGCGCCCTTCGCCTTGAGGCTTTCGACCACGTACTTGTTGTGCACGATCTCGTGCCGGACATAGACCGGGGGACCGTACTTTTCGAGCGCGCGCTCGACGATTTCGATGGCACGCACGACACCCGCACAAAATCCGCGGGGCTGCGCAAGATACACTTCCATGGGGTCGTCCACTACGATTGTTGCACCAGGTACAGAATTCGCAAATTTACCCAAAGGTCTCCGTGCAGCCGGTCACATCGGGATCCTGCAGGATCCGCACCATGACCGGAACCTGGAGATATCCTCCCCAAGTGGATGGAAGCGCAGGACTATGTGTCAAAAATTGCGCGGTTAGAAAAGGTTCATTGCGCAATGGTTACCGGAATATTGGTATAAATATACCTTTACGGGCACCTACGGAGCGATGCTTCTCACCGGATCGTCACTTTGTCGCCCGTCAGGACGGGCTATACCGCCCCCAAAATGCGGCTCCGGTCGGCTTTGCCGAGCCCGGTAGAGCCCGCACGGCAAGCAGCCAAAACAACATTAGATCGGCTTCGGGAACTCGGCTAGACAGCGGGCGTTTTCGCCCAGCTCTCCATTAGAAAGAAACGAAGTGCTGACCAGTATTGTCGTCTCCATCGTCAGAACCTGTACGCGGTTTGCCACTCTCGTCGTCATCGTCTCCTTGCTTCTGGCTGTCGGGGCGGGCTTCTATGCTGCGCGACATTTTGCCATCAACACCGATATCAACACCCTTATCTCGCCCGATCTCGACTGGCGCAAACGCGACAATCAGTTTGAAAAGGCGTTCGACCGCGAAAAGCTGATCCTGGCGGTGGTCGAGGCGCCGACGCCCGAACTCGCCAGCGCGGCGAGCAAGGCGCTGGCCGAAAAGCTCACCGGCGACACCAGGAATTTCGAGTCAGTACAGCCGCTCGGTTCCGGAGAATTCTTTGAAAAGAACGGTCTCCTGTTTCTGCCGGTCGAAGAGGTCGGTAACGTCGCCGGCCAGCTCGAAGCTGCCGCGCCGCTCATCGAAATCATGGCCGGCGATCCTTCGATCCGCGGCCTGACCGGCGCGCTGGAGACGGGGCTTGCCGGCGTCAAGCGCGGCCAGGTCAAGCTCGACAATGCCGAGCGGCCGTTCAACCTGATCAGCCAGACGGTCGAGAACGTCCTGAACAAGGGCACCGCGACATTCTCCTGGCGCGAACTCGTCAGCGACAAGCCGCTGACCGATGCCGACCGCCGCGCCTTCATCGAGTTCAAGCCGAAGCTCGACTATCAGGCGCTGGAGCCCGGCAAGGACGCCACCGACGCGATCCGGAAAGCGGCGGCCGATCTCGACTTTCCGGGCAAGTACAATGCGCGGGTGCGGCTGACCGGCCCGGTTCCGATCGCCAACGAGGAATATTCCACGGTCCAGGATGGCGCGATCCTCAACGGCGTCGTGACCGTGCTCATCGTGCTCGGCATCCTCTGGATGGCGTTGCACTCCGGCAAGATCATCCTGGCGGTATTCGTGAACCTGTTCATCGGGCTCGCGCTCACGACCGCGGTCGGCCTGATGATGGTGGGATCGCTGAACCTGCTGTCGATCGCCTTCGCGGTACTGTTCGTCGGCCTCGGGGTCGATTTCGGCATCCAGTTCAGCGTTCGCTACCGTTCCGAGCGCTTCAAGAACGACGACTTGGCGCTGGCGCTGGAAAGCGCGGCGAACCGTTCGGCGGTTCCGCTGTCGCTTGCCGCGCTGGCGACCGCCGCCGGCTTCCTGTGCTTCCTGCCGACCGACTACAAGGGCATTTCCGAACTCGGCAAGATTGCCGGCGCCGGCATGCTGATCGCGTTCCTCACCAGCATCACCGCGCTGCCGGCCATGCTGAAGCTGCTCAATCCGCCCGGAGAAAACGAACCGGTCGGCTACGCGTTCCTGGCGCCGGTGGACGATTTCCTCGAACGGCATCGCGTCATCATCGTGGCGGGCACGCTGCTGCTCGTCGTGGCCGGCCTGCCGCTGCTCTATTTCATGAAGTTCGACTTCAACCCGATCAATTTGCGCAACCCCCACGCCGAGTCGATCGCGACCTTCCTCGACCTGCGTAAAGACCCCAATACGGGCGCCAATGCCATCAACGTGATGACGACGTCGGAAGCGGAAGCGAAGCAGGTCGAAGCCAAGCTGGAAAAGCTGCCGGAAGTGCTGCGCGTGATGTCGATCGACAGTTTCGTGCCCGAGGATCAGCCAGCCAAGCTGCAGTTGATCGCCAAGGCGGCGAAGGTGGTCGGGCCCGCGCTCAATCCAGATTCCGTCGATGCCGCGCCCACCGACGAGGAGAATGTCGCGGCTTTGAAGAGCTCGGTTGATGCTTTGCGCAGGACCGCCGGTGACGACAAGGGTCCGGGCGCAGTGGCCTCGCGACGGCTGGCAGATGCGTTGTCAAAACTGGCTGACAGCAACCAGGCGACTCGCGACAACGCGCAAAACGTATTTGTAGCTCCGCTCAAGATCACGTTCGGTCAGCTCAGGAACATGATCGAGGCTGCCCCCGTGACGTTGAAGTCTCTGCCGCCGGAACTGTTGAACAGCTGGAAATCGAAGGATGGACTGATCCGCGTCGAGGCGCTGCCGAAGGGCGATCCCAACGACAACGACAACCTTCGCCGGTTTGCCGATGCGGTGCTGGCGGCCGAGCCGAATGCGATCGGCGGGCCGGTTTCGATTCTCAAGTCCGGCGACACGATCGTGACGGCGTTCATCCACGCCGGTATCTGGGCGCTGGTGGTGATCAGCCTGCTGTTGTGGCTCGCGCTGCGGCGCGTGACCGACGTGCTGATGACGATGGTGCCGCTGCTGGTGGCCGGTGCGGTGACGCTCGAACTCTGCGTGTTGATCGAGCTGCCGCTCAACTTCGCCAACATCGTCGCGATGCCGCTGCTGCTCGGCGTGGGTGTCGCCTTCAAGATCTACTACGTCACCGCGTGGCGCGAGGGCAGAACCAATCTGCTGCAGTCGAGCCTGACACGGGCGATCTTCTTCTCGGCGCTGACCACAGCGACCGCGTTTGGAAGCCTGTGGCTATCCAGTCATCCCGGCACCGCCAGCATGGGTAAATTGCTGGCGCTGTCGTTCGTGATCACGCTGGCCGCGGTGCTGCTGTTCCAGCCGGCCCTAATGGGCAAACCGCGCGATGTCGGGCAATAGGCAGATGTCGCCGATATCGGCGGGCTGTCCGGTTTGGGCGGCCGCCTGCTTCTGAGCGGGCGCGGCCTTCGGTGCCGTCGCCGCAGGGGCAGGGGTTGCAGGTGCGGGACTTGCCGCGCCGGCCGTCTTCGGGGCTCCTGGCGCCGGTGCCGGAGCCGCGGTTTTCGGCGCCGCTCCGGGTGAAGCTTTCGGCGCCCCCTTCGCCATGCTGTTGGTGGGGCTCGACGGAATCGGCGGCCCGACGCGGGTCCAGGTTTCGCCGCCGCACAGGAACCCGAGCACGCAGCCCTGGATCTCCAGCTGGTCGGTGCCGATCGGCTTGATCGTCGAATCGTAAAGCTTGCCGTCCTTGGCGTTGTAGACCTGGCCTTCCCAGGCGTCCGCGCCGGCTTTCTTCTTCATCTCGATCAGGATCGGCATGCCGAGTGTCGGCCGGCTCTGCTTGGCAGTGTCGGGGTTGTTCTTGTCCTTGCCGCCGGGCGTCTTTTCCCAAGCGACAACGCCCCACATGCTGCCGTTACATTGGGCGACGCGAATGTTGGCCACGCCGTCGGCGACTTTCCAGTCACCGGTCGGGTCGGCGGCGAGTGCGGCGTTAACACCTGTGGCTAAAAATACTCCCGAATAAACAATTGTACGCGCGATAGTTCTTGGGCAGTGCAACATGGTTCGAACCTATGTTTAAGTAGATGATCCAAGGCGGGGTCAAAACGCCGCATTGGGCGTTTTCAGTTGACGAAGCAGCCATCAACCGACGTATGTAGCCGATGCCACATTCCAATCTAGACGTTTCCGAACTGTTTGTTGAGCGGCAGGCGCAGCGCAGTTCCCTGCATGCGCGCCACCTGAACGAGCAGCTCGTCCGTGTGCTGAAAACCATCGGCTACGATGTGGGCTTTCAGAAGGGTCAAGGTCAATACCTGTTCGATCGGGACGGTGTCCGCTATCTCGACCTACTCAGCGGATTTGGCGTTTTTGCGATTGGCCGCAATCATCCGGCATTGCGTGAGGCGTTGAAAAGCGTTCTCGACGCCGATTTTCCCAATCTCGTTCAACTTGACGTGTCTACCCTCGCGGGCGTGCTGGCGGAACGCTTGCTGGAACATGTGCCATATCTGGACAAGGTGTTTTTTGCCAATTCCGGCGCCGAGACCGTGGAGGCTGCGATCAAATTTGCGCGCGGCGCAACCGGCCGCCCCGGCATCGTCTCCTGCTCGCATTCGTTCCACGGCCTGTCCTATGGTGCGTTGTCGCTGATGGACGACGCGAACTTTCGGTCCGGCTTCGAGCCGCTGCTGCCGGGATGCACGCAGATCCCGTTCAACGATCTAGCAGCCCTCGAGCAGGCGTTGTCCTCGCGCCAGGTCGCGGCCTTCATCGTCGAGCCGATCCAGGGCAAGGGCGTCAACATGCCCACCGATGAATTTCTGCCGGGCGCCGCCGCGCTGTGCAAGAAGTATGGCTCGATCTTCATCGCCGATGAAATCCAGACCGGCATCGGTCGCACCGGAAAATTCCTCGCGGTCGAGCACTGGAACGTCGAGCCCGACATGGTGCTGCTGGCGAAGGCGCTGTCGGGCGGTCACGTGCCGGTCGGCGCGCTGCTGACGCGCAAGAGCATCTTCGACAAGATCTTCAACCAGATGGATCGCGCGGTCGTGCACGGCTCGACCTTTGCGAAGAACGATCTGGCTATGGCCGCGGGTATCGCCACGCTGGACGTCATCAAGCAGGAACGGCTGGTCGAGCAGGCGGCGCGGCGAGGCGCCGAACTGCGCCTCGCGCTGACGCGGATGGTGCCTGGTTATGAATTGCTGAAGGAAGTGCGCGGCAAGGGGTTGATGATCGGCGTCGAGTTCGGTCCGCCGAAATCGCTGAAGCTGAAGGCGTCGTGGAATCTGCTGGAGAGCGCCAACAAGGGCCTGTTCTGCCAGCTCATCACCGTGCCGCTGTTCAAGGAGCACAAGATCCTGACCCAGGTCTCCGGCCACGCCAGCCACACCATCAAGCTGCTGCCGCCGCTCGTGATCACCGAAGAAGACTGCAACTGGATCGAAAGATCGTTCGACGAGGTCATCGCCGCCAGCCATAAGGTGCCCGGCGCAATCTGGTCGCTCGGCAAGACGCTGGTCGACAACGCGGTGCGCAAGTCGGCCTAAGTCCCGTAGTCCCGTAGTCCCGTAGCCCGCATGAGCCCTTGCGACATGCGGGACCACACTCACTGCAGATTCGCTCCCGCATATCGCCAGAGCTCATGCGGGCTACGTTTTCGCCGTGATGCCATCGGCACAACCACGCGACAGTACGACGCAACGGCCGATCCATTGCGTTGCGGCCGCCAATCTCCGAAGCTTCGAGCGGGCAGGGCTGCATCGATCGGAGGAGAACATGGTCAACGTCACCGGCGGCTGTCACTGCGGCGCGGTCCGCTACGAGATCGCGGGCGAGCCTATCGTTCACGCACTGTGTCACTGCAGTGACTGCCGCCGCCATGCCGGCGCGCCGATGGTCGGCTGGACGATGTATCCGCAGGACGCGCTCAAGGTGACCAAGGGGGCGCCGAAGGTCTACCAATCCTCCGAGCATGGCAGGCGGCAGTTTTGCGCCGACTGCGGCACCGGGCTGTTCTATATCAATGAAAATGTGCTCCCGGGCATCGTCGATATCCAGAGCGGGACCTATGACGATCCCGACGCCGTTCCGGCGACGGTGCAGATCCAGACGGCAGAGCGGCTGCGCTGGATGGAACGCGCGCATGAACTGCCGAGTTTTGAGCGCTACCCGCCGCAGACGTAGCATGCGAGGATGGTAGGGGGCGTCGGGCCAGAGGTGGTCCGCCCGTTGGAGCGAAGACGCATGCCACCAACGGTTAACTTTAGCGAACGACGACAGACTTGGGCCATGGCGGCGCTTCCCATACCGTGGCTCATTCGCTGTCTTGGCCACAGGACTTTGCTCTTACTTCAACGCGGACGACCACAAAACTTGCGACGCCGCTGACCGGGCCCTCGGTCGAGCCCAGTCGATAGGTGTGACGGAGCTCCGAATTAGGGCACATGTCCGATCCACTTACGGCTTCAAAAATGCCGGCATCTCTTTTCCAGGTGATCAGGCCCGGTCTGGCTGTCGTGCCAAAACCGTCACCATGCGCGATGAACGGAAGCTGTACCAGCGCGGGCCTTCGCCGGTCCGCAAAGTCGAAGACGCGATGAGATCCAGCGACACCGGAACGACAGAACACAAGTGCAAGTTGGCGGTTTTGGGCGCTGATGAAGTGGATCGGCAACTCCTTGATGTCGTCCTTGTAATGGCAACGAGACTGTTCTGCAGCGAGCGCGAGTTGTCTCGGCACCAAAGCCGGGTCCGAGATTTCAAATTCCGTTCGTCCGGCAAAGGAAATGTTGTCGTATCTCTGACGCGCATCTTGTTGAACGTCGGCTCCGGAGCCGTCCTGTGCGTGGGAAGCCGCAATCGACGCGCCCAGTAAAATGGCGGCAACGGCAGTCCGAAACAGGATTAGAACAGGGGAGCGCATAAACTCATCCTGATATGGCCGTGCGCAAAAACAATGATTCGGTCGTCCTGCCTGCCAAGTTTGAATGAACCGATCAGGCAATCTAAGATTGCTTACGCGATTGCGAGTGTCAATGTTGGCCTCGCCGGCACGGGTTTATGCCTCCGCGCCTGCTGGAGTTAAAAATTCGTTATCGTTCGACGATGCCATGGCAGTACGGGAGAACTCAGACATATGCCACTCACACCCTACTGCGACGACGAGATGCTGGCCTATCGTTCGGCGAGGCGGATCGTTCAGCCGGGCGAAGCCACCGTTTTCGACGACGCTTACCGGCTCGCGCATCTTCCGCTGGTCAATCCCGCACACCCCGCCGTCCTCAGCGAGGTTGCCGGCCGCGACTACCGAAACGGGACCTACGAGACGACGCGCTATGCCCTGGTGATGCCGATTTCCGCGGAGGCCTTGCTTCAATCGGATGAAGCTCGGGCGCTCGAACGCGCCATGAAGTCAGCCGGCTTCGCGCCGAAGATCTCGTGGGAGCTCTGCGAGCGCCGCCGATCGCGGCTGCACGCGACGCTGGCCGGCGGCATTAAAGAGGCCGATCTCGATCGCATCGTTGCGCGCGTTCAGGACCTGCTGGATCAGACCGGATCGATATCGGTCCGTCTGAAAGGCCCGTTTCTGGGCACCAGAAATACCGGCCGCATCTATTTTCCGGTCTACCCGCAGAAGATCGGCGATAACGATGCGTTTGCGCTGGTACAAGAGCGCGTCGGCGTGACGCCGACGAAGCTCTATCTCGTTGGATATTATCATCTGCGCGACGAACTCGATCCGATGGAAACGCGCGAGTTGGCTGAACTGATCGAGCGGTGGCAGGAGCGCGTGATCGTCGAGACGATGATTCCGTCGCTCGAGATCTATGCCGTCAACGACGACCTCGCTCTGTCGGCCCGCGTCCATGCGAGCACGTCGGTGCAGGAGCGGTCGGCCTAACGCGCGTCCTCAAGAATCATCGCTGCGCCCTTATCCGCGATCATGGCCGTCGGCGTGTTGGTGTTGCCCGACGTGATCGTCGGCATGACGGAGGCGTCGACGACGCGCAGGCCAGCGATGCCGTAAAATTTCAAACGCTCGTCGACCACCGCCATCGGGTCATTCGCACTCCCCATCTTCGCCGTTCCCACCGGGTGGAAAATCGTCGTGCCGATATCGCCGGCGGCCTTGGCCAGTGACGCATCATCGTCGCCGACGCCGGGGCCGGGCAGGTATTCTTCCGGCCGATAGCGTTCGAGCCGCTTCTGCTTCATCAGCCGCCGCGTAGTGCGGATGGCGTCGGCCGCGACCTGGCGGTCGTCGTCGGTCGAGAGATAGTTTGGCGCGATCATTGGTGCCTCGGCGGGCTTGGCCGAACGGATGCGCACGGTGCCGCGCGAGGTCGGCTGCAGATTGCAGGCGCTCACCGTGATGGCGGGGAAGCGATGCAGGGGGTCGCCGAATTTATCCAGCGACAGCGGCTGCACGTGAAACTGAATGTTGGCGCGGTGGCGTCGCGGGTCGGACCGGGTGAAGATACCGAGCTGCGACGGCGCCATGGTCAGCGGCCCGCGGCGGCGGAAGGCGTAGTCGAGCCCCATCATGCCGCGCCGGATCAGATTGTAATAGGTCTCGTTCAGCGTGCGCACGCCGGAAACCTTGTAGATCGCGCGCTGTTGCAGATGATCCTGCAGATTGCGTCCCACGCCGGGCTTGTCGAGCACGACATCGATACCTAGCGGCGACAGCCAGTCGGCAGGCCCGATGCCGGTCCGGTGCAGCACCTGCGTCGAGCCGATCGATCCGGCGCACATAATGACTTCGCCTTTGGTGCGCGCCTCGATCGTCTCGCCGCCCTGCAGGAAGCGCACGCCCACGGCGCGGCCGTTCTCGACGATCAGCCGATCGACCAGCACGTTCTTCTCCAGCCGCAGATTGCCGCGGTTCAGCACCGGCTTGAGAAAACCGCGCGCCGACGACCAGCGCCGGCCGCGCTTCTGGTTGACGTGGAAATAGCTGGTGCCTTCGTTGTCGCCGGTGTTGAAATCGGGAATGCGCTTGATGCCCATTTCCTCGGCGGCGTCGCCGACCGCGTCGAGGATGTCCCAGGACAGCCGCGGCGCCTCGATCCGCCAACCGCCGCCGGCGCCGTGATGTTCGCTCGCGCCCAGAAAATGATCTTCCAGCCGTTTGAACACCGGCAGCAAATCGTCGTAGCCCCAGCCGGTGAGGCCGAGCTGGCGCCAGTGATCGTAGTCGGCGGCCTGGCCGCGCATCGAGATCATGGCGTTGATGGCGGAACAGCCGCCGATCACCTTGCCGCGGGGATAGGCCAGTGACCGACCGTTCAGCCCGGCCTCCGCCTCGGTGCGAAACATCCAGTCCGAGCGGGGGTTGCCGATTGCGAAGAGATAGCCGACCGGGATGTGAAACCAGATCCAGTTGTCATCGCCGCCGGCTTCCAGCAGCAGCACGCGGTTTTTCGGATCGGCCGAGAGCCGGTTGGCCACGATGCAGCCGGCGGTGCCCGCACCCACCACGATATAGTCGAAATCGCCTTCAAGCCGTCGCGGCATTTTTTCGGCGTCCACCCGCTTGCGATCGACGTGTCCGGCCTTGTGCCGGGCATCCACGTCCTATCTTGCTTATTAGTCAGACGTGGATGGCCGGGACAAGCCCGGCCATGACGAAGGTTAGCGAGGGGGGCTCATCCAGCAGCGTTGGTTGGACTGCCCCTTGCATGCTACAGGAACAGAAGCGCTTACCCGGAAGTGTCATCGCATGCCCATCGTCAATCGCGTCGCCGAGTTTCAGCCGGATATCCAGGCCTGGCGCCGCGATATCCATGAACACCCGGAACTGCTTTACGAGGTGCACCGCACTGCGGCATTGGTGGCCGAGCGCTTGCGGGAATTCGGCTGCGACGAGGTGGTCACCGGCATCGGCCGCACCGGCGTTGTCGGCGTCATCAGGGGAAACCGGCCTGCCGGCGGCGGTGACGTCAAGGTCATCGGGCTGCGGGCGGACATGGATGCGCTGCCGATCGAGGAGGCGACCGATCTGCCCTATGCCTCCAAAACGAAAGGCCTGATGCATGCCTGCGGCCATGACGGCCATACCGCCATGCTGCTGGGCGCGGCGCGCTATCTCGCCGAAACCCGCAATTTCGCCGGCAAGGCCGTCGTGATCTTCCAGCCGGCCGAGGAGGGCGGCGCCGGCGCGGTCGCGATGATCAAGGACGGGCTGATGGACCGCTTCGGCATCGAGCAGGTCTACGGCATGCATAACGGTCCGGGCATTCCGGTCGGATCGTTTGCGCTGCGGCCGGGTCCGATCATGGCCGGCGGCGACGCGGTCTATATCAAGATCGAAGGGCTTGGCGGCCACGCCGCGCAGCCGCACAAGAGCATCGATTCCGTTCTCGTCGGTGCGCAACTGATCACGGCGCTGCAATCGATCGTGTCGCGCAGCGTCGATCCGCTGGAATCGGCGGTGATCTCGATCTGCGAGTTTCATGCCGGCAATGCCCGCAACGTCATTCCGCACACCGCTGAACTGGCCGGCACCGTCCGCACCTTGAACAACGAGGTGCGGGACCTGGTCGAGCGGCGGGTCCGCGAGGTCGTCGCCGGCGTGGCGCAGGCGACCGGCGCCAAAATCGACCTCACGTACAATCGCGGCTACCCGGTCACGGTCAATCATGCCGGGCAGACCGATATGGCGACGCGGGCCGCCCGCGACATCGCCGGTGACGCCAACGTGCAGGAGATGGCGCCGCTGATGGCCGGTGAGGATTTCGCCTACATGCTGGAGCAGCGGCCGGGCGCGCTGATCTTCTGCGGCAATGGCGACAGCGCCGGGCTCCATCACCCCGCCTATAATTTCAACGACGAGGCGCTGGTCTATGGCACGTCCTATTGGATCAAGCTGGTCGAAAACACGCTGGCCGCGTGATTTTCGGGGAGACGCGCCGGACGATATTTGGGCGTTGCCGGTCTTGCAGCCCAGGGAGACTACCGAATGGTGGGCCTGCGGCAGGGTGTTGGGTGGACCGACCCTTGCATGCTAAAGAAGCCTAAGCATTCCAACCCTTGAGGCCAGAATCCCCATGCCTATCGTCAACCGCGTCGCCGATCTGCAACCCGATATTCAGGCCTGGCGCCGCGATATTCATGAACATCCGGAACTGCTCTACGACGTCCATCGCACCGCGGCATTCGTCGCCGACCGGCTGCGGGAATTCGGCTGCGACGAGGTCGCCACCGGGCTCGGCAAGACCGGCGTTGTCGGCGTCATCAAGGGCAAGCAACCCGGCAAGGGTGAGATCAAGGTGATCGGGCTGCGCGCCGACATGGACGCGCTGCCGATCGAGGAAGCCACCAATCTGCCCCATGCCTCCAAGACTCCCGGCCTGATGCATGCCTGCGGCCATGACGGCCATACCGCGATGCTTTTGGGTGCGGCGCGGTATCTGGCCGAGACTCGCAATTTCGCCGGTGACGCGGTCGTGATCTTCCAGCCGGCCGAGGAGGGCGGCGCGGGTGCCGACGCCATGATCAAGGACGGGCTGATGGACCGCTTCGGCATCGAGCAGGTCTATGGCATGCATAATGGACCCGGGATTCCGGTCGGTTCCTTTGCCATCCGCTCCGGTCCCGTCATGGCCGCGACCGACTCGATCGACATCAAGATCGAGGGCCTCGGCGGCCACGCCGCGCGTCCGAACAAGTGCATCGATTCCGTCCTGGTCGGCTCGCAACTGATCACCGCCCTGCAGTCGATCGTATCGCGGACGCTGGATCCGCTCGACTCCGCCGTGATCTCGATCTGCGAATTCCACGCCGGCAACGCGCGCAACGTGATCCCGCAGACCGCCGAGCTGCGCGGCACGGTTCGCACCCTGACCCCGGAAGTGCGCGAGCTGGTCGAGAAGCGCGTGCGCGAGGTGTGCGAGGGCGTCGCCAAAATGACCGGCGCCAAGGTCGATCTGGTCTACGAGCGCGGCTATCCCGTGACCAAGAACCATGCCGACCAGACCGACTTCGCCGCGCAGGTGGCCAGGGAAGTCGCCGGCGCCCAGAACGTCCACGACATGCCGCCGCTGATGGGCGCGGAGGATTTTGCCTATATGCTGGAAGCGCGGCCGGGCGCCTTCATCTTCTGCGGCAATGGCGACAGCGCCGGCCTGCATCACCCCGCTTATGATTTCAACGACGAGGCGATCGTCTACGGCACCTCGTACTGGATCAAGCTGGTCGAGAACAAGCTGGCGGCGGCGTGAGACTTTTCGAACTCACCTGAGCGTTAACTCGAACCGGTATCAGGGAAGGCCCGTATCTGCCGTGCGGGCCTTCTCTATTTTTCGCTCAGCCATGACGTGAAGTGGCGGTCGTTAATATCCGAGCGTGGCGACCCCGCCGAACCCGCGGCGTCGCCACGCCAACCGTATGCTGCGGATGGGCGTGCACCGTCAGTAGCGCGCCGGCACGTACATCTCCGGCGGGATCGGCCCACGATGGTAGTCGGGATTGCGGATACGTTCCGGCAGAACCACGGGGGCCTGGTCGAGTTCTCCGTAAGGAATTTGTTCGAGCAGATGCGCGATGCAGTTCAGCCGCGCCTTCTTCTTGTCCACGGCTTCAACCAGATACCAGGGCGCCTCCGGGATGTGGGTATGTTCCAGCATCGCCTCTTTTGCCTTGGTGTATTGCTCCCAGCGGCTGCGCGACTCCACATCCATGGGGCTAAGCTTCCATTGCTTGAGCGGATCCTGGATCCGCATGGTGAAGCGGAAGTGCTGCTCTTCGTCGGTGATGGAAAACCAGTACTTGATCAGAATGATGCCGGAGCGGACCAGCATGCGCTCGAATTCCGGAGCCGAACGGAAGAACTCCTTGACGTCGTCTTCGGTGCAGAAGCCCATGACGCGTTCGACGCCGGCGCGGTTGTACCAGCTGCGATCGAACAGCACGATTTCGCCGCCGGCCGGCAAATGCGATACGTAGCGCTGGAAATACCACTGGGTGCGCTCGCGCTCGTTGGGCGCCGGCAATGCCGCGACGCGGCAGACCCGCGGATTGAGCCTCTGTGTGATGCGCTTGATGACGCCGCCCTTGCCGGCGGAATCGCGTCCCTCGAAAATCACCACCACCTTGAGCTTGTGATGTTGCACCCAGCTCTGCAATTTCACCAGTTCGCCCTGCAGGCGAAACAATTCCTTGAAATAGATGCGGCGGTCGACGGTCTCTTTCGCGGAGTGTTCGGAGAATTCGTTGGTCAGCTGATCGAGGCGATCGTCATCGATTTCAAGTTCCAGTTCCTCGTCGAAACTGTCCAGCATTTCCGCGCGGATGCGATCGTGGCTTGGCATATTCATGGGCGACTCCCGGGGACGGACGTGTTTAAGTTAAACGGCATATCGAGGACGAAAACCAGGTTAGGTCAGCATTGCGTAACGTAGAAGGCCGGAGGCTAGCTCCGGCCTTCCGTTACCCGTCGTGGCAGCTGCCTATGCGGCAGCAGTTCCGCCGCACCGCCGATACTCAGAACAGGTTCGAACCGGTGCGCGAACGCCTGCCGACAGGCAGATCGCGGCCGGCAGAGTCACAACCCATGCCATCAGGAGATTGTGGACGGTCGACATCTGCAGGCCGAATATGTCGGTGGTGCCCGCGGCGGCAACTCCGCAAGCCGCGGGGCCGACTGCACCGGACGCCACGTCGTCGGCCATTGATGGGTTGAGTGCAATGCCGGTCATTCTGACGCCTCGCCGCAATACGCTGTGGGCATCTTTGGCCGAGGGCCTTGAAAGTTAGATGACAGGCGCAGTCCGGGAGGACCAGGCGATCCCCCTATGTGGGCGAGGCGAAGTGCCACCGGTTCTGATCGTTCGAACGTTTCCTCTTGGAATCGTTAGGCCTTTATGGTCCCCGCCGTCCAACGTCGCCTGTTGGCAGGCCCGCAGGAAAAGTGGGTCGCGCGCTGCACGGTGCCGGGGCTGAAGGGGAACCGTGCAGCGCGTCGACCATATGGGAGCGTCGGCGTGACCAGACGTCCCACATTCCCTTGAGAATGCGACTATTGACATCGTCAATTAATGGTTGTGAACAAGATTGTCAAACCATGCCGTTATATTTCACCAGAAATTGCGCCTGTTCGCGCAGTTCAGGCTGCGTGGGCTGATTTTTTCAGCAGGGCGGCGGCGATCTTGAGGTCTTCGACGAAGCGTCGGTATTCGCTGGCCTTCGCCTCGGCATCGGGCAAGCGCAGCAGATAGGATGGATGCACCGTCACCAGTGCCCGGGTCTTCCCGTCAAGATTGATCACATTGCCGCGGTTCTTGTTGATCGGCGTGGCCTTCCCGAACACACATTGCGCCGCGGTGGCGCCCATCGCGACCACCAGGTCGGGTTTGATTGCGGCGAGTTCCCGTTCGTACCACGGCCGGCACGCCTTGATCTCCTGCGTGTTCGGCTTCTGGTGCAGGCGGATTTTTCCGCGCGGCACGAACTTGAAATGCTTGACCGCATTGGTGACGTAGACGGTGCTGCGATCAATGCCGGCGTCTTCCAGCGCGCGGTCGAGCATCTGTCCGGCGGGCCCGACGAAGGGTTTTCCGGCGAGATCTTCCTTGTCGCCCGGCTGCTCGCCGACCAGCATGAGCCGCGCATTGGCCGGACCTTCGCCGAACACGGTCTGGGTGGCATCCTTGTAGAGCGGACAGGCGCGGCAATCGGCGGCTTCCTCCCGCAGGGTTTTGACATCGTCGCCGGCGTGCCTGGAAGACATGGCGTTTTCCTCGTCTTTTCTGGCGGACGGCTCCATCCGCTTCTGCGGCTTGTGCGGCTCGGTCGCGGCGTTTGCGATCATCGCGCTCGTGCTTCGTACAGCGCCGTCGATCAGCGGTTTAATCAACGAGGCCTCCGGCAGGTTCCGCCAGTACTTCTTCGGCATCTCGTTGCGCATCGCCGCCACCTTCAGCCGCGCCGGGTTGAAGATCGAGGCGTAATAGCTGCGCCAGGTTTCCTCCAGCCGATCCTGCGTCGGCGCCTCGGACTTCGCAACACCCGGCGTGATCGAGACCGCGTGACCATCCCAGTGCGCGCAGAGGTCGGGCGTCAGGATCGACCACGGCATGTCGGCGAACCGCCGCGCGAAGAACGGCGCGGCCAGTTCGACGATATGATGCTCCGGCTCGAACCAGGCGACATAGTGCGATGTGTGCTCGCGGCCGATTTCGCGGAAGCGGACGAAGGCGTGCATCTTGTGCTCGTCGCGGCGCACGGCCTTGGCCATCGCGGCAATCTCGTTCACGTCGGTATCGGTGGCGATATCGAGCAGGTCGTGGTTCTGCCGCAGCCGCCACAGCAGGCGGTAGAGCAGGGCGAACCGCTGCGGATTTCGATGCAGGATCGCGATCTGCGCCAGTTCGACGAATCTGGCCGGGACGTTGAACGTGCCATGCGGCGGCGCCAGCGGCGCCATCGTCGGCGCGAACAGTTCGGGCGCATCGCCCGCCACATTCCAGGTCACCTCGGAAGGCTTTACGTCGTTCAGCACCAGCGCCCGCGCCGCCTTGCGCCAGCCGTCGAAATCGGTTTCGCCATCGAGGGTGACCTGGTGCACGACACTCACTCCATTTCCCGTCATGGCCGGGCTTGTCCCGGCCATCCACGCCTTGCCGCCATCTGGATAAAGGCGTGGATGCCCAGGACAAACCCGGGCTTGACGGTTTTGTTCAAAACCCGAATCCCAGTTGCGCCGCCTTCGGCTTGAACCGCTCCGCCAGCCCCGCACCATCGAGCAGATGCGGCGACGGGCGGTGGTCGCTGAGAACGATGAAGGGCAGCGCTTTCTTTTGCGGAATATGCAGCCGCGCCAGGTCGGCGAGGCGGATCGAGGTCAGGCGTCGCGTGGCGAGGATGCGGTTGACGGCCTTGGTGCCGAACCCGGGCACGCGCAACAATTCCTCCCGGCTGGCGGTTGAGATATCGAGCGGAAAGCGGTCGCGATGGCGCAGCGCCCAGGCGAGCTTTGGGTCGATGTCGAGCGGCAGCATGCCGGCGCGGTCATCCACGATCTCGCCGGCGTCGAAACCGTAGAACCGCATCAGCCAGTCGGCCTGGTAAAGCCTATGCTCGCGGATCAACGGCGGCGAGACCAGCGGCAATGCGCGGCTGGCGTCGGGGATCGGGCTGAAGGCGGAATAATACACCCGCTTCAGCCGGTAGGAGCCGTAGAGATTGGCGCTGGTGTCGAGGATGGTTTTGTCACTCGCCGCATCCGCGCCGATGATCATCTGCGTGCTCTGGCCGGCGGGCGCGAAGCGCGGCGGCTTTGTCTTCGTTGCGGTCTGGTTGTTTTCCTTGGCTTCATCGAGCTTCAGCCGCAGCCGGCCCATGGTGCGGCGGATCGCGCGCACGTCCTTCTCGGGTGCAAACTTGGCGAGGCTGTTCTCCATCGGCATTTCGATGTTGATGGAAAGGCGGTCGGCATATTTGCCGGCCTCCGCGATCAGCGCTTCATCGGCTTCCGGAATCGTCTTCAGATGGATGTAGCCGCGGAAGCGGTGCTCCTCGCGCAGTTTTCGCGCGACGCTCACCACCTGCTCCATGGTGTAGTCGGCGCTGCGGATGATGCCGGAGGAGAGAAACAGGCCCTCGATATAGTTGCGGCGATAGAAGTCGATCGTCAGCTTCACCACCTCGTCGACGGTGAAGCGGGCGCGCGGCACGTTTGAGGACGTGCGGTTGACGCAATAGAGGCAATCGTAATTGCAGGCATTGGTGAGCAGCACCTTCAACAGCGAGATGCAGCGGCCATCCGGCGCGTAGGAATGGCAGATGCCCATGCCGGGCGCGGTCGAGCCGAGGCCCTTGCCGTCGCTGGAATCCCGCTTTTCGGTCCCCGAGGAAGCGCAGGAAGCATCGTATTTCGCAGCATCCGCCAGGATTTCCAGCTTGCGTTGCACGTCCATTATTGAATCCCTTTGATTCCGTTCATGAATCGCGCTGGCAATCGATCCCGATTGACTCCACCCGCGCGGTTAGCTTTATATTAGAACATATCATGAACAAATGAGCCAGCCGCGGGTTCATTCGGGAAGAAGCGGTAAAGGCGATTTTTTGAGGGAGCGGGGCATGAGCACCGCACGCACACGCACGCTCGCGAATTTGCGCGGGCGCATCGAACGGATCGAGATGCATGGCGAGACCGGTGACCTCAACAAGGTCGCGCTCGGCCATGCGGCGGCGGATTCCGTGCTGCAGGGCGGCCTCGCGGTCGCCGCGGTGCATGAGGTGTTCGCCGAGGGCCACCAGAGCGCAACGGCCACGGGCTTTATCGCGGGACTGGCGGGCAGGGTGTCGCCGCACCGGCCGCTGGTCTGGGTGCGGCAGGATTTTTCGGAAATCGAATCCGGGGCGCTGTCGATGAGCGGGCTGGGTGAACTCGGGCTCGATCCGCGGTGGCTGGTGACCGTGCGCGCACCCGACACCGACGCCGCGTTGCGGACCGCCGCCGACGCGCTGGCCTGCGATGCGCTCGGCGCCGTCGTGCTGGAAGTCTGGGGGCAGGCGCGTCAGCTCGATCTCGTCGCCAGCCGCAAACTCACGCTGGCCGCGGCGGCTTCCGGCGTCACCGCGCTGCTGTTGCGGATGGCGGCTGCGCCGCGGCCCTCAACCGCGGAAACCCGATGGATCGTGCGCGCGGCGCATTCGCCGCCATCGGCGCCATGGACCGCCTGGGGCGCGCCGGTCTTCGACACGCAACTGGTTCGCAATCGTCATGGCTCTATCGGCCGCTGGATCATGGAATGGAATTGCGATGAGTGCCTCTTCACCGAACCGGCGGCGCATCCTCAGCCTGTGGCTGCCACGCCTGCCCATCGACCGCATCAAGCGCAAGCTTTCGGCCGGCAACGCCGCGCAAGCTGAAACAGTTTTGAGCCCGTCATCTTACCACGCGGACGGTGCGCTCCCTCCCCCCTTGCGGGGGAGGGTCGGGGAGAGGGGTAAGCCGCACACACCGCCGTTGCCGCCACCCCTCTCCCTAACCCTCCCCCGCAAGGGGGGAGGGAACGACAGCGTGCAAGAAACACCTTCCGTGGTGGTCGCGAAGCAGCACAACGCGATCCTGATCCATTCGCTCGACGATCTGGCCGTGCATTCCGGTCTCTCGATCGGCCTGCCGCTCGCCAATGCCCGCGCCATCTGTCCCGAACTTACCGTGTTCGACGCGGATGAAGCCGCCGATCGCAAGACGCTGGACGACATCGCCGACTGGTGCGACCGCTTCACGCCGCTGGTAGCGCTCGATCCGCCATACGGGCTCTATCTCGACATCACCGGCTGCGCCCATCTGTTCGGCGGCGAGCGTGCGCTGCTGCAGATCGTCTGCGGTGCGCTCACCCGCCGCGGCTTTGCCGTCAGCGCCGCGATCGCGGGCACCCCGGTCTGCGCCCGCACGCTGACGCGCCATGCGTCGGGAAAAATCATTGCCGAGGGCGAGGAGGCGGCGGCCGTCGCGCCACTCCCGGTTTCCGCACTCGGCGCCGGGGAGGCCATCACCATTGGCCTGCGCCGCGCGGGGTTGAAGACCATCGGCGACGTCGCCGCGCGCGCGCCCCACGAAATCACCGCGCGGTTCGGCGCGCACTTCACGGCGTTGCTGGCGCAGGCATTGGGCGAGGGCGATGCGCCGATCAGCCCGCGCAAGCCGCTGCCGGATTACATCGTCGAAAAGCGTTTTCCCGAACCGGTCGCCACCGACACCGTGATCGCGCAAAACCTGTCCGCGCTGGCCGCCATGCTGGTCACGGCGATGGACCGGCAGGGCAAGGGCGCGCGGCGGCTGGATGCCAGCTTCTTCCGCACCGATGGCGCGGTGCGCACCATCTCGGTCGATACCGGCCGCCCGGTGACGAAGCCCGAAGTGATCGACCGCCTGTTTCGCGAACGGCTCGATGCGCTCAACGATCCGCTCGACCCCGGCTTCGGTTTCGATCTGATCAGGCTTTCCGCAGGGCGTACCGAGATCGTGGTGCAGCAGCAGCGCGACCTCGACGCCAACGTGCACGACAATGACGAGCTTTCCGCGCTGATCGATCGCATCGCCGCGCGGATCGGCGGCAAGCGTGTCGTCGTGCATCTGCCGCAGGATACCCACATCCCCGAGCGCGCGGTGATGGCGGTTGCCGCGCAGCATCATCTGGCGGCCGCTATGCAGGCGGCGTGGCCGGAGCGCATCGAGTGCGAGCCGCCGCTGCGGCCGTTGCGGCTGTTCGAGCGGCCGGAGCCGATCAATGTGCCGTTCGCCACCGTGCCCGACGGCCCGCCGCATCAGTTCACCTGGCGCCGCGTCACGCATGCGGTGGTGCGGGTGGAGGGGCCCGAGCGCGTCGCCATGGAATGGTGGAAGCAAAACGGCGACGGCCCGACGCGGGATTATTTCCGCATCGAGGACGAGGCCGGGCTTCGCTTCTGGATCTTTCGCGACGGGCTCTATGAAAGCGAAGCCGCGGGGGAAGGCGAGCCGACGTCACCCGGATGGTTCGTGCACGGGCTGTTCGCATGAACGGCCCCGCGGGCATTTCCTTCTATGCCGAGATCGGCATTACTACCAATTTCTCCTTCCTGCGCGGCGGTTCCGACCCGCGCGCCTATGTGCATCAGGCCAGCGAACTCGGCATTGCCGCCATCGGCATCGCCGATCACAACACGCTGGCGGGCGTGGTCCGCGCCTACAAGGAGCTGGATAATCCCGAGGTCACGAACAAACCCAGACTGCTTATCGGGGCGCGCATCGTCTTCGTCGATGGTACGCCCGACATCCTGGTCTATCCGCGCGACCGCGCCGCCTATGGCCGGCTGTGCCAGTTGCTGACCCGGGGCAAACGCGGCGACGACATTGTGCGGATCGAGAAGGGTGAATGCCATCTGCGCTTCGACGATCTCGTGGATTTTGCCGAGGGTCAGTTGCTGGTGCTGGCGCTGCCGCATCGTTTCGATGCGGCGGGTGCAGAGGAAATTCTGCGGCGTTTGAGGGACAGCCGCGCCGACGGAGTCTGGCTTGCCGCCAGCCTGCTCTATCGCGGCGACGACAAGCGCCGGCTGGCGCGGCTGCATCGTCTGGCGCTCGCCGCCAAGGTGCCGCTGCTGGCGACCAACGAGGTGCTGTACCACCATCCCGCCCGCCGCCGGCTGCAGGACGTGCTGACTTGCATCCGCGAAAAGACGACGATCGATGCCGTCGGTCGCCGCCTGGAGGCCAACGCCGAGCGCTACCTGAAGCCGCCGCGCGAAATGGCGCGGCTGTTCCGCGACCTGCCGGAGGCGATCGCGGAGACCATGCGCTTCGCAGGGCGCATCAGCTTCTCGCTCGACCAGCTCAAATACCAATATCCGGACGAGCCGGTGCCGCCGGGCAAGACCGCGCAGCAGCACCTCGAAGACCTGACCTGGGCCGGCGTCAAAACCTATTTCAACGGCGAGATCGACGACAAGCTCCGCGCTACCCTGCGCAAGGAACTCGACCTGATCGCCGAGCTCAACTACGCGCATTATTTCCTGACCGTGCACGACATCGTGCAGTATGCGCGCAGCCAGAACATTCTGTGCCAGGGCCGCGGCTCGGCGGCGAACTCGGCCGTGTGCTTCGTGCTCGGCGTCACCTCGGTCGATCCGACCAAGGTCGATCTGCTGTTCGAGCGATTCATCTCCAAGGAGCGGCTGGAGCCGCCCGACATCGACGTCGATTTCGAACATTCGCGGCGCGAGGAGGTGATGCAATATGTCTACCGCCGCTACGGCCGCCACCGCGCCGCGATCATTGCCACCGTCATCCATTATCGGCCGCGCAGCGCGATCCGCGACGTCGGCAAGGCGCTCGGGCTGACGGAAGACGTCACCGCCGCGCTGGCCGACACCGTATGGGGAAGCTGGGGCAAGGGCCTCAACGAGATGCAGGTCCGCCAGGCCGGTCTGGACCCGCAAAACGCCATGGTCGAACTGGCGGTCGAACTCGCCACCGAGCTGATCGAGTTTCCCCGCCATCTATCGCAGCATGTCGGCGGCTATGTGCTGACGCAGGACCGGCTCGACACCTATGTGCCGATCGGCAACGCGGCGATGGACGACCGCACCTTCATCGAATGGGACAAGGACGACGTCGACGCGCTGAGCATGATGAAGGTCGACGTGCTGGCGCTGGGCATGCTGACCTGCATCCGCAAATGTTTTGACCTGATCGCCCGCCACAAGGGCGAGCGCTACGAGCTGGCAACCGTCGAGCAGGACGATCCCAAGGTCTACGACATGCTCTGCCGCGGCGAATCGCTCGGCGTGTTCCAGGTCGAGAGCCGCGCCCAGATGAACATGCTGCCGCGCCTGAAGCCGCGCACCTTCTACGATCTTGTCATTGAAGTCGCGATCGTGCGCCCCGGTCCGATCCAGGGCGACATGGTGCATCCGTATCTGCGGCGGCGGAACAAGATCGAGCAGGTCAGCTATCCGTCGCCGGCGCCGGAACACGGTCCGGCGGACGAACTGTATCGGGTGCTGCACAAGACGCTCGGCGTGCCGCTGTTCCAGGAACAGGCGATGCGGATCGCGATCGAGGCAGCCAAATTCACTTCCGAGGAGGCCAACGGCCTGCGCCGGGCGATGGCGACGTTTCGCAATGTCGGCACCATCGGCAAGTTCGAAGACAAGATGATCGGCAACATGATCGCGCGCGGCTACGATCCCGAATTCGCCAAAAGCTGTTTTGACCAGATCAAGGGGTTCGGCAGCTACGGTTTTCCGGAAAGCCATGCCGCGAGCTTTGCCCAGCTCGTTTATATCTCGTCATGGCTGAAGCATTATCATCCCGACGCCTTCTGCTGCGGATTGCTGAATTCGCAGCCGATGGGCTTTTACGCCCCGGCGCAGATCGTCGGCGACGCCCGCGCCAACGGCGTCGAGGTGCGCGAGATCGATGTGTCCTATAGTTTTGCGCAGAACACGCTGGAGGAGGGGGATGGCAGATATTGCGCGGTGCGCTTGGGCTTCCGCCAGATCGACGGGTTCAGCTGGATCGATGAGGATGAGGAGCGGCTGAGGAGAAGCCAGATGGCGTTCCGCGCTCTCTCACCGCCGTCATTCCAGGACGCTCCTCCGTCATTCCGGGGCGCGCGTAGCGCGAACCCGGAATCCATCTCTCCATGCGAATGCGGCCAGGTGGATTCCGGGTTCGCGCCAAGAGGCGCGCCCCGGAATGACGGCTTGGAGAGTGCGGAGAAAGACTGGGCCGATCGCATCGTCGCCGCCCGCAAGCGCCGGCCCTTCACCTCGCTCGAAGAATTCGCCCGCGACACCGCGCTGCCAAAACGCGCGCTGATCCTGCTCGCCGACGCCGACGCCTTCCGCTCCATCGGGCTCGACCGCCGCGCCGCGCTGTGGGCGGTGCGGCGGCTGCCCGACGACGTGCCGCTGCCGCTGTTCCAGGCCGCGATCGCCCGCGAGCAGCCCGACGAGAACGCAAGACCGCTGCCGGAGATGCCGCTGCCGGAGCAGGTGGTCGCCGACTACCAGACCATCCGCCTGTCGCTGAAGGGCCACCCGATGGCGTTTCTGCGCGAGATGTTTACGCGCGATCGCGTCGTCGCCTGCCACCAGGTCAACCAGCGCAACGACAAGCGCCGGGTCCGCTGCGCCGGCGTGGTGCTGGTACGCCAGCGACCGGGCAGCGCCAAGGGCGTCGTGTTCATGACGCTGGAGGACGAAACCGGCATCGCCAATATCGTGGTGTGGCCCAAGGTGATGGAGCAGTACCGCAAGGAAGTGATGGGCGCCCGGCTCATTCTGGTGGAAGGCTATATCCAGAGCAGCCCGGAGGGGGTGACGCATCTGGTGGCGCAGCGGATGGTCGACCGCTCGCACGATCTGATCGGGCTTGCGAACGATTCACTTAGCCGCAAGCATCCGCTCCCGCCGGGGGCCGCGCTGGTCGAGCCACTCAACGACGACCGCCGCGAACACCCGGATAATCCCGCACAAAAAATCCGCCACCCGCGTAACGTCCGCATCCTGCCGCCGTCGAGGGATTTTCACTGACGCGGCTCCCATTGACCCGACCGCATGTCAGAATCTCAGCTCCGTTACGGGCTCGCGACCTTGTCCGAGCGGAAATAGACATCGGCCTTCATGCCGACCGTCAGATCTGCGGCGCCAGTCAATCCGACCGTGACGCGGACGACATCGAGTTCGGCCTGGTTGCGCGATCCCGGCGGTTCGAGGCGGCCGGGCTCGACCAGCGGCGCGATCGACTGCACGCTGCCCTCGAATTCGCGATCGGGAAACGCGGCTGCCCGCACCGTCACCGGCTGCCCCGTCCTGACCGAGCCGAGATCGCGTTCGTCCAGTTCCGCGCGCACGCACAGCGCGGAGAGGTCGGCGAGTTGCAGCGGCGGCTGCGGCGAACCCGGCGATACCACTTCGCCCACCCGCACATTGACCTGCAGCACCGTGCCGTCGATCGGTGCGCGCACCGTCATCTTGTCGAGCGCCGCGCGTGCCACTGCGGATTCCGAGCGGGCGATGCTGAGCTGGCCTTCGAGCGAGGTCGGCAGGGCGCCGTCGTCCTCGGCGGTGCGAAGCTCGTCCTGCCGCGTCAACAGATCGTTCTGGGCCCGTGTCAACGCCAGGCGGGCCGCCGTCAGATCGGCTTCCGACGTGCCGCCGGTCCGTCGTCTTGCGGCTGCCCGGTCAACGGCCGCGCGCGCGTCATACAATGCGCGTTCGGCTTCAGCCACCGCGTCCAGCGCCTTGCGTCGCGTCCTGGCGCTGCCTGTCGCTGACTTCTCGTCGCGGGCGCGCTCGCGCAAGGCCGTCTGCGTCTCCGCTGCCGCCAGCCGGGCCTTGAGTTCCTCGTCCGCGAGCTGGATCAATGGCTCTCCGGCAAAAACCTTGTCGTTGGTCTTGACCAGCACCTTCTGGACCACCCCGACCACGGCCGTTGCGACCTTGATCTGGCCCGAGCAGGCCTCGATGCGGCCGGGCGCGACCGCCTGCCAGCGTTTCTCCGGTGGCGCATCGGCGGATGGGCCCCACATGGCCGGCTTGTCGGGCGACATCGCCGTGATCGCGTACAGCGCCCCGGCGCCTGCAAGCAGGGCCACGGCGGCGACCAGGGCGGTACGGCGCTTCGACATGACTAGTGGTTCTCCAACGTTTGGCTGATACCGCCGCGTTCCTCGGCAATGATCCGTCCGTCCTCGATATGAACGACCCGGTCCGCGAATGGCAACAGGCGCGGGTCATGGGTCACAATCAGCACGGCGTGCCCCTGTTCCCGGGCGATTTCGGCAAGCAGCTTCATGACCGCCTGGCCGTTCGCGCCGTCGAGCGCAGCCGTCGGCTCATCGGCCAGGATGATGGAGGGGTTTCCGACGATGGCGCGCGCGATCGCGACCCGCTGCTGTTCGCCGCCGCTGAGTGCGCGCGGATACGCCTTTGTCTTGTGGGCGAGGCCGACCTTCGCCAGCGCCTCCCGAGCCCGTACCCTGGCCGCTTTCGAGCGCTCGCCGCGGATATCGAGCGCGAGCCGCACATTGTCGGTCGCCGATAATGTCGGAAACAAATGAAACGACTGAAACACGAAGCCCACATGCTCGCGCCGCAGACGCGCCAGTTCCTCGGGATCGAGGCCAGCGGTGGACTGCTGGCAGACACGAACCGCCCCTTCCGTCGGCGCCAACATGCACCCGAGGATCGACAGCAATGTGGTCTTGCCGCTGCCCGATGGCCCCATCAGCAAAGTGAGTTCGCCCGCGTTGAGCGAAAGACTGACACCCTTGAGCGCCGCGACCTTGCCGGCGCCGCTGCCAAGGTCCTTTGTGACATTTACCGCCTCGAGCATGACTTCGGTCATCGCGTGAACACCGTCGCGGGCTCGATACGGGTGACCTGGATGATCGCCGCAATCGACGACCCGGTGCACATCACGAGGGTCAGCACAAAAAGCCCCGCCATCAGTCCGGGCGTGATGACGATCGGCAGGGCGGTCCCCTCGGTCAGCCGCACGACGGCGTCGCCGGCCAGCGCGGCGAGCGAAAAGCCAATGACGGCGCTCAGCAGCGCCTGCCAGAGGATCACCTTGTAGATATACCGTCGCGAGGAGCCGATCGCGCGCAGCGTCGCGAATTCGTTCAGGTGCTCCTTGGTGCTCGCATAAAGCGTCTGGGCGACCACGACGGTGCCGACGATCACGCCGAGCAGGGCGCCCGCGAACAGCGCGGCCCCGGCGCCGGTGCCGAACAGCCAGAAATTGCGGCTGCGCTCGCGAAACTCGCCGGGGGTAAGCACTTCCACATTTTCGATGCTCGACATCAATTGCCGGCGAACCGCGCTGCGGTCGGCGCCGGGACTTAGCCGCACGATGAGATAGGTCGCCTTTCCGGACGGCACCCCCGTGTAGGTTCGCGCCCGCTCGACGTCCATGAACACGAATGGCGTGGTGGTGAACGAGCGAATGCCATTGGTGACGGCGGCCACCTGAACCGGTTGCTGGCGGATCTCGGCGGTCGCGCCGATTCCGGAGATGCCGAGGCGATCGAAATAGGTACGGTCGACCGCGACCGCCTTGGGCGTCGTCAACGCCTCGATGCGGCCTTCCACCAGATCCCACGGTTGCAACCCGCCGGCGCGCAGGTCCGAACCGATGACGAACACCGGCGTCACGGCTCCACTCGGCATTCGCCAATCGGCAAATCCGATGACGACCGGAACGACTTCCGCCACGCCGTTGATCGCCAGCGCGCGATAGCGTTCGCGCGTGTTCAGCAAAGCGGGGTCCTCGAAGGCCTTGGTGCCGTGCGGCATCACCCAGAGATCGGCGGGCGAATGGTCGATCATCGTCGTCACCATGCGTCCGAAGCCGAAATAGAGGCCCATCTGGATGGTGACCAGAACGATGGAAAAAACGATCCCGATCACGGTGGCCACGAAACGCAGCCGGTCGTGAAACAGGTTTCTAAAGGCGATGGTGAAAACCAATGGCATGCTACCGAGGGCCGATCATTCTTTGTCCAATGTCAGTTCGGATTTTCATGTGTTGGCGCAAGGTCGCATTCATTCGTGCGACAGGATGTGCATTGGCCATCGCGACCGCAATGGACCAGCTCATGATCAGGGTGCCGCCGAACACGATCGCAGCCTTGCCGATCGCAACCAGGCCGATGCCCAGCAGGGCGTATTGCAGCCAGACCGCAAACACATAGTGGATCAGATAGATTTGATAGGCATTGTGCGACAGGCTGTCGAACGCCCGCGCGCGCCAATGTGCGAATCGCAGGCTGATCGCCAGTGAGGCAAGGCAACTCGTCGTGCACGCGACGGCAAAACCCAGACCGGCCGCCAACTTCGCGATCAGCGGCGCGCCGCTCCAATCTGGCAGGGTCATCGAGGTCGGTGCGGCCCACAGCCCAAAACCCGCGATGGCTGCAGCCAGCCACGCCATCCAGCGACGCGCCAGCTCTCCGTCGCAATCGAGCAGACCACGATCGAGGCCATGGGTTCCGACCACCACTCCGGCGATGAAATAGACGAGGTAGTGCAACAGCCGGCTCGGCTGAAAGGCGATCGGGCCGATATTCGTCCATGCGAAGGGCGAATAATCCAGCATCGGCGGGATATAGACCAGCGCGGAGATCGCTCCGAGAGCGACCGCGAACCGAAGCGGATTTCCGCCGACGAATGCCGCCAACCGGAGAAGGCCCCGATCCCACCCCGGAATGAATCGATGGCTTGCCGCAGCGAGAATATTGAAGGCCAGAAGCTGACCGAGGAACCATTGCGGTCCGCACGGCCAGAACGGCAGCGCCATCCACGCTTGCCAGAACGCGCCGACGCCTGGATCGGCGGCGGTCGTGCGAAAGGCAGCATAGTAGGCAAGCGGCGCAAGGAAGATGATGGCGAGCGCCATCGGCAAGCCGATCCGCAACAGGCGGTCGGACAGGAATTTCCAGCTTCCCTTGATCGCGAGGCTCGACGGCACGAACAGGCCGGAGAGAAAGAACATCAGGCTCATCAGCCCGACATCCTGCCAGGCGCAGAACAGGTCGAAGCCGAACCACCGCTGGCGGTCGATGATCGGAAAGGCGAGCCATTGATAGGGGGCGCTGTCGAACCGGTAAGGGGTGGGTGGGAGGAAGGCGAGGTAGGGCAGGACGGAATGGAACGCCAGCACGATCAAGATGACCACCGCCCGGAGGTTCACGAGGGCAAGGCTTGATCGGCTCACACTCATTCGTGAGGCCTCGCGCCAATTCGCAAGCTACGCACGAAAGAGTCCTCCGCCCGAACAGACTTCGCCGGAATATTTCGCCTGCAATTCGCCGTCAACGTGACGATTTGGTGGCGGGGATGGCAGCGTGCCCTGCGGCACGGGCCCGATCGGACTCGATGGAATTATAGTGCTGCGTTTGCGCCGCAACGTCGATCAGTCGGACTTGCCGTCGCCCCTGTCCTTCATGATATCGGTTTCCTCCTTGACCAGCCTGAGCAGCGTCAGCGTCAGGAACGTGAACACGGCTACCGTCACCGCGACATCGTAGCTGCCAAGCCCGACCGACACGCCGATGGCGCCGGTGGCCCACAGGCTGGCAGCCGTGGCGGTACCCTGCACGGTGGCACCCTTTTTGAGGATCGCGCCGCCGCCGATGAAGCCGATGCCAGTGATCAGGCCTTCGACCACCTTTGCCAGGCCGTCAGGCGAATGCACCAGCAGGCCCTCGCTGGCCTGAATGAACCCGCAGCTGGCCATCGCGACAAGCGGGAACGTCCGCAGCCCCGCGCTCCGCGCCCGTTTTTCACGGTCCCAACCGATCGGGACGGCAAGCACAAATGCCCCTGCCAACGCGGCGATATGTGCGCCAATCTGAAATTTGTCCAAAACCTGTCCTTACGAACCGAACGTCGTTACCGTGGGAACCAAACCGGCTGGCAACGCGGAAGGCGGCGTAAGGTTTCAGCTCGGACGGCGATTATCTTTGATTGCCGACCACCGGTGCGCCGGTCGTGCCGCTGAGGATTGCGGCGCTGGTGCGGTACGGTCGCAGGTCATGATGCAGCGAGTAGACCACGCACAAAGCCAGGCTCGACCATACCGCCAGGCTGAAGTAGAGCGCCATCCAGGCCATCTCCTCCTTCCATTCGGCAATATCGTGCGTAACGACCCAGCGCGTCCAGACGTCGCGCAGTCCTTCGCGCGGCGTCAGGCGCTTGCCGCCGTCGGCATCTCCCGTTCGCCACCGCTTGAGATACATCGGCACGTCGATCGTCACGAGAAACGCCAGATAGCCGGCGATGCCGGCAATCGAGATCACGAGAACCAGGCGGGCGGTCCCGTGGAATTCCGGCAGCAGACGGCCGAGCGCGATGCCGATGACAAAAAAGGCGACCGCCCACAGGGAATTCTCGATCGCGTTGCCGAGATAGTTTCGGGTCAACACCGCATACCAGGACAAACATTCCGCAATCAGGATCAGCGGAACGATGATCCACGCGGCATTAACGGCCGTCTCCGCCCCGGTCATGCTGCCGAGTTGGTGCAGAACGATCGCCCATTGCGCCACGAAACAGACCTCGGCCACGGTCGCGACCGACCGGCCGACCATGACGCTCGATAGCCAGGTGTCGAACAGGCAGATCCGTTGCACGTCCGCGCGTGGAAGAAACGACCTGAAGGCACAGCCGAAAACATAGGCGGCGCAGAACAGCAGCATCATTCCGGTGTCGGACGCGCTACCGGCAGCACCGGCCGATGGAATTGGAAGCTCGCGATACAGCACGAACCAGACGGCGATGTTGACGCCGCTCACCATTGTCAGCAGTCCCCACCACCAGGAAACCGGGTTCGACCACGCCAGGGACGCTGGCCGCGCCTGCCATTCCAAGCTCATTCGCCGCTCCGCTATAATCAAAATGACATCCAACTGTATTAATACTGTCACAAAAAGGGTTTCGTCACGACAAAAATGCGTGTGGCTGAGCGCCGATCGGGACAGGCGAACGCGGTCGCGCGTTGCGGAAAACGTGCGGTCGCTCATCCGGCTTGTCGGGGGATCGCC
This sequence comes from uncultured Bradyrhizobium sp., assembly GCA_964609175.1. GTDB lineage: Bacteria > Pseudomonadota > Alphaproteobacteria > Rhizobiales > Xanthobacteraceae > Bradyrhizobium. The sequence goes on along the minus strand of CAZSRR010000022.1, from coordinate 80,740 downwards.
GCCGCCCGTCCTTCGTGACAGCGACGGCGACAAATGATCAGGTAGAGACCGTTAGTTCCGAACGCGCGCCTCAGTCGGGTTATGACGAGCAGGAGTCTCATGCCGCGGCCGTGGCGCGGCGAAGTGTGGCGATCACCGCTGGCGAGGATTGAACTCGCTACACCGGCACTGTCGCTATTTCGGAGCAGGAAGTCTCAGGGCGTGAATTTCACGCCATAGGTCTTGCCGCGGCGCCAGACCACTTCGCACGACTGCCGCGTTGCGTGTTCGGGTACCAGCGCCAGCTGGAAGCTGTCCCGGACGTCCAGTATCGCGTCGGTGATCACCTTGGCGCCGCCCGGGGAAACGTCGAGGATGAAGCATTCGATCCTGGAGGCCCCATCGTCGATCGTCATCCAGGTCGGCCGCTTGCGCAGTTCGCGACGCGGCTCGCGCTGCACCTTTACCCTCTGCTCTTCGACAATCATGGTGGCCATCCGTCCTTGCGACCCAGTTGGCTGGGTTTTCCGAGCAGGCAGCAGAATGCGGATGACTTCGTAAATTTCCCTTATTTTAACGTATCAAATTGACCGGTTTGCTTCGCAAGCCGTTAGGGACGCGGCTCTGCAGCGGATTCGCGGCCGCAACAAAAGGAACAGGCCTGTCGACCGCTGCTCGAACGGGCGACGGCCGAAGCATGTCCGCCATCGCAATGGCGGAACATGATGGTGGGCTCGACAGGCCCGCTAAAAATTCACCCGGTTCGAGATCGCGCCGTCGACGACGAGGTTGGAGCCGGTCGTAAAGGAGGATGCCGGGCTTGCCAGAAACACAGCCGCATTGGCGATTTCCTGCGGCGTCGCCATGCGGCCGGTCGGGTTGCGCGCCAGCGCATCCTGGTAGCGCTTCGGCATGTTCTGCTCGACCGTGTTCCAGATGCCGCCCCTGAAATAAACGGTGCCCGGCGAAACCACGTTGACGCGGATTTTCTTGGAAGCGTATTGCCGGGCCAGTCCCTTGGCCATGTGGATCAGTGCGGCCTTGATCGGGCCGTAGGAGCTGGCAATGTCGGCTTGCGCCGCCGAGACCGACGAGATGATGATGAAGGCGGCGTCGCCGGTCTTTTCGCCGCTGACCTCCAGCAGCGGCCGCGCCGCCTCGAACGCGTTCACGGCGCCGAGCACGTCGAGCCGAAAGTTTTGTTCCCAGGAAGCGGGATCGCCGCCTTGCGCCATGGCGCCGGCGTTGGAAAACAGCATGTCGACGCTGCCGAGTTCGCGTGCGACGTCGCCAATCCAGGCCTTCAGCGCGGCGGCGTCGGTGATATCCACGGGCGCGCCGGTTGCCTTCACGCCCTTCGCCTGCAGCTCGGCAACGGCGCCGGCGACCTGCTCGGCGTTGCGCGCGCAGACTGCGACGCCCGCGCCTTCGTCGGCCAGCGTATCGGCGATCGCCCGCCCGATGCCGCGCGTGCCGCCCAGCACGACGGCGTTTCTACCTTTCAGTCCCAAATCCATTTAATTCTTCCTTGTCGTGATGCGGGCTCGCATTGTAGCGGTGAAGCCTCTTCGGGAGAAAGCTCGAATCTCCGACATTGCGTTCGCTTCATCATCACGAGGCCGCGCTGCCAATGACGGTCGAACGCACGCTACTCCGGCGCCGCGCCGACCGGCGGGCCGCCGGGCGGACGATGCAGAAAAGTGATCGTTGCATAGGCGCCGACCCATGAGCCGATCGCTGCGAAGGCGACGTACACCCAGTTCTCGGTGTAGCTGATGACGGCGTAGGAGGAGAGCAGGTACCAGATGCTGCTCCAGGTGGCCGCCGGCACGCGTTTGCGCGCCACTACCGCCGAGGTGAACATGACGTAGACCGCATCGGTCGCTGCGGTCGCAAGCAGGACGGCGCCTGCCGTCAAGGGTTCGATGGTCGCCATTGCAATTCCCTTCGGTTGTCTTCGATGTTGCACGCCACAAGCGCGAGAAACTCAGCGTCGGCACAACGAAAAAGCAGTTTGCGCTGCAGCTGCCGCAGCGCGAAGCGAAACAATCGATCTGGTTTCCCACCATGAATTGCTTCGCTGCGCAGGCCATGACAGATAAGAGCATCGCAGAAGGCAAGTCGGGAAGAGCTCCACCGTGCAGACTCCGCGCGAAATTCTGACGGACGTCTGGGCCTCTGCCGGCGGCCAGCCTTCCGCGCTCGATGCGCTGACCTTGACTGGCGATGAGCCGCAACTGCCGTCTTCGTTTCGCGTCGCCGCAGCGGCGCAGGTTAGTATCGCCGCCAGCGCGTTGGCGGCAGCAGAAATATGGAGAATGCGCAGCGGCGACGCGCAGCAGGTCGCGGTCGACATGCGCCACGCCGTGGTCGAGTGTCGGAGCGAACGGTACCTGCGCCTCGACGGCAAGCCGCCGCCGCCGGCCTGGGACGCAATCGCTGGAATCTACAAGACCCGCGATGGCTTTGTGCGCCTGCATACCAATTTTCCGCATCACCGCGATGCCGTGTGCAAGGTGCTGAACTGTACGCCGGAGCGCGACGCGGTGCAGGCCGCGCTGCTGCCATGGGGCGGCGAGGCGTTCGAGACCGCGGCCTATGCCGCCGGCGGCGTGGTCGCCTTCATGCGCTCCCATGACCGATGGGAGGCCACGCCGCACGCCAGGGCGCTGGCGGGTCTGCCGCTGATCTCGATCGCGAAGATCGGCGAGGCCGCGCCGAAGCCATGGCCCAACGGCGAACGGCCGCTGGCCGGCATTCGCGTCCTCGATCTCTCGCGGGTGATCGCGGGCCCCGTGGCGGGCCGGACGCTCGCCGTGCATGGTGCCGACGTGATGCTGATCTCCGGCCCCGAATTGCCGGCGATCCCGTGGCTGACCATCGACACCGGCCGCGGCAAGCTGAGCGCCTTCGTCGAACTCAAAAGCGAACAGGGGCGCGCGACTTTGCGCGATTTGCTCGCCGGGACGGATATCTTCTCGCAGGGCTATCGACCTTCCGCACTCGCAAGCCTCGGCTTCTCGCCGCAAAACGCCGCGCGGATCAATCCCGGTATCATTTACGTCACGCTGTCGGCCTATGGCGCCTCAGGTCCATGGGCCGAGCGGCGCGGCTTCGATTCGCTGGTGCAGACTGCGACCGGATTCAATCATGCCGAGGGAGAGGCCGCCGGCATCGACGGACCGAAGGAGTTACCGGCGCAAATGCTCGACCATGCCACCGGATATTTCATGGCCTTCGGTGCCATGATGGCCAAGGCGCGCCAGGCGCGTGAGGGCGGCAGCTGGCACGTGCAGGTATCGCTGGCGCAGACCGGACGTTGGCTCTGGAACCTTGGGCGGATTGAGGGCGGGCTCGATGCCCGGGATCTGACGGGGGAAGAAGTGGCGCCGTTCCTAGAGGAAGCGAGGTCAGGGTTTGGTGCGCTGCGGTCGATCAGGCATTCCGCGATTCTATCGAAAACCCATGCGTTTTGGGCCCGTCCGGCGATGCCCCTCGGCAGCAATCCACCGCAATGGCCGGCCCGCGATTGATTTCGTCGACATCCATTCAGCGGCACTCCCCAAACTTTTTATCGTGGCGCCGAGCAAATTCCAGTTTTTGGGTTGTGGAAAAGAACATTTAGGCCCTATTAGCATGGGGGTGAGACAAAACGTCGCTGGTTGGTTCCGGACTCTACATGTTCGATAAATTCAAAGAGCTTTTTCAAGGAGTTAGGTGGAAGTTCTGGGCCCTGCCGCTGGCGCTGGTGACTCTTGCTGCCGGCGTGGGCCTTTATGGCCTTGCGAAGACGGGCGGTGCCAAGCCGGGGCATTCCGAGGTTTCAAGCCAGTCGCGCAAGATATTGCAGCGATACATGACGAGTCCCGCCGAATGGGCGAGCCTGACCATCGAACCCGTCACTGAACGCGGCTTTCGGGCCGAGCGCGCCACCGAAGGCAAGATCGCGATCGATGAAGACCGCGCGACGCCGGTGTTCTCGCCCTATGCCGGGCGCGTGACCAAACTGCTGGCCAAGCCGGGCGATCAGGTCGTAAAGGGCCAGCCGCTGTTCGTGATCGAGGCTGCCGACAACGTTCAGGCGCAGAACGATTTCATCGCCGCGATGGCCGCGATGAACAAGGCGAAGTCGGCACTCGACCTGGCGCAGTTGCAGGGCAGGCGCGCCAAGGACCTGTTCGAGGGGAAAGCCGTTCCGCTGAAAGATTACCAGCAGAGCCAGGCGACGCTGGTCCAGGCTGAAAACGACATGCGCTCGTCGCAGACGGCGATGGAGGCGGCGCGCAACAAGCTGCGCATTCTCGGTCTCTCCGACGAGGAAATTGCGACCTTCCAGGAAAAGCGCCTGATCAATCCTGAGACCACGATCTTCGCGCCGATCGCCGGCACTGTGGTCCAGCGCAAGATCGGTCCGGGCCAATACGTCAGTGCTGGCGCCAGCGACCCCATCTACGTGATCGGGGATCTCTCCACTGTGTGGATGACCGCCTTCGTCCGCGAGAGCGATTGCGCGAGCGTCGCGGTCGGGCAGGAAGTCACGTTCAACGTGCTCGCACTGCCGGGCCGCCCGTTGTCGGCGCGGCTCAATTACGTTGCCACCGCCATCGATCCGGCGACGCGCCGGCTGCTGGTGCGTGCCACGGTCGATAACAAGGATTTTCTACTCAAGCCGGAGATGTTCGCGAACGTCACGATCTATTCGGCAGGTGGCCGTCCGGCGGTCGGCGTGCCGAAGACGGCATTGATCTACGAAGGCGATCAAGTTCGGATCTGGGTCGCGCACCCTGACAAGACGATCGAACTGCGCCAAATCAAGCCCGGCCTCGCCAATGGCGATCTCGTCGAGGTGGTCGGCAATCTGCGACCCGGCGAGATGATCGTCACAAAGGGCGCACTCTTCATCGACCGCGCCGCGTCCGGCAGCTGATTTCATTGAAAGCGCCGGTCTGAATGGATCGCTTGGTCGCCCTGGCCGTCAACCGCCGCTATTTGATGGTGGGCATGTTCATCGCCGTGCTGGTCGGCGGCCTGATCGCATTCAGGCAGCTCAACATCGAGGCCTATCCCGATCCGACCCCGCCGATGGTCGACATCGTGACGCAAAGTCCGGGCCTGTCGTCGGAAGAGATCGAGCGCTACATCACAATCCCGATCGAGACCCAGGTCGCCGGCATCAAGAATTTGCGTACCATCCGCACCATCTCGCTGTACGGATTGTCCGACGTCAAGCTGCAGTTCTCGTTCGACTATACCTATGATGAGGCGCTGCAGCAGGTCTTGAACCGGCTGTCGCAGCTCGCGCCGCTGCCGGGCGGTGCGCAGCCGACTATCTCGCCGCTCAGCCCGACCGGCGAGATTTTTCGTTACCGCCTGAAGGGCCCGCCGAACTACAGCGTGCTCGACCTCAAGACGCTGCAGGACTGGGTGTTGCAGCGCCGCTTCCGCGCCGTGCCTGGGGTCGTCGACGTCACCGGCTGGGGCGGCAAGACCAAGACCTACGAGATTCAGGTCGATTTCAACAGGCTGGTCGCCAACGGGTTGACGCTCCCGCAGGTGCTGCAGGCGGTTTCCAACGCCAACATCAATGTCGGTGGCAACACCGTCAATATCGGCGCGCAATCCGCTGTGGTCCGCGGCGTCGGCCTGATCCGTTCAGTCGACGATCTCAGCAACACCATGGTGTCGCATTCCGGCGGCAATCCGGTGCTGGTCCGCGACATCGCGCAGGTCACGATCGGAGAAAAGCCGCGGCTCGGAGTCGCCGGCCTCGGCGAGGACGACGACATCGTGCAGGGCATTGTGCTGATGCGGCGAGGAGAGCAGAGTTCACCGACCATCGCACGGGTCGAAAAACTGGTGCACGAGATCAACAATTCCTCGATCCTGCCGCCTGGCGTCCGGATCGAGCAGATCTACGACCGGAAGGACCTGATCGACATTACGACCCATACCGTGCTGCACAACATGGTGGTCGGGATCATTCTGATCGTGCTGCTGCAATGGATTTTCCTCGGTGACCTCAGGAGCGCACTGATCGTCGGCGCGACCATTCCGTTTGCGCTGTTCTTTGCCGTCATCATTCTCGTGATGCGCGGCGAATCCGCCAATTTGCTGTCGGTCGGCGCGATCGATTTCGGCCTGATCGTCGACGCCACCGTGATCATGGTGGAGGCGATCTTCCGGCGGTTGACGCAGGCCACGGCGCTGTCGGACGCCGAGCAGAACCACAGCTCCGTCGAAACAAGGACGGGGATAAAGAGCCACGCCATCCTGTCGGCGGCGGCCGACGTGTCGCGCTCGATCTTCTTCGCCGCTGCCATCATCATTGCCGCCTTCCTGCCGCTGTTCACGCTGAGCGGCGTCGAAGGCAATATTTTCAGCCCTATGGCGCGGACCTATGCGTACGCATTGGCGGGAGGGCTATTGGCGACGTTCACCGTCACGCCGGCGCTCAGCGCGATCATCCTGCCGTCGCATCTCGAAGAGGCCGAAACCTGGGTCGTGAAACAGCTCGACCGGCTCTATCTGCCGGTGCTGCACTGGGCGATCGGCAACCGCAAGATCGTGCTATCGGCCGCGGCCGCGCTGCTCCTGACGACGATCGTGCTGACACGATTCCTCGGGCTGGAATTCCTGCCCAAGCTGGAGGAGGGCAATCTGTGGATCCGCGCCACGCTGCCGCCAACCATCTCGCTGCAGGAGGGCAACGCCTACGTCAACGAGATGCGCAAAATGATTCGCGCGCGTCCCGAGGTGGAATCGGTTGTGTCGCAGCACGGCCGCCCCGACGACGGCACCGACGCCGCGGGACTTTTCAATGCCGAATTCTTTGCGCCCTTGAAGCCGAACAGCCAGTGGCCCAACACCCGCGACAAGGACGAGCTGACCGCGCAACTGCTGGCGCAGTTGCAGGAAAAATTCGCAGGCGTCGAATTCAACTTCTCGCAATATCTGCAGGACAACGTCTCGGAGGCAGTGTCCGGCGTCAAGGGTGAGAACTCGATCAAGCTCTACGGCAACGACCTGCAGGCGCTGACCGACACCGCCAACAAGATTAAGGCCCAGCTCGCGACCGTGCAGGGCGTCACGGATCTGGCCGTGTTTACCTCGCTCGGCCAGCCGACGATCCAGATCGACGTCGACCGCGCGCGGGCGGCGCGCTATGGCCTGTCGCCCGGTGATATCAACGCCACCATCAAGGTCGCGGTCGGCGGCGACAGCGCCGGCGATCTGTATGAATCAGGCAGCGACCGGCATTTCCCGATCATCGTTCGCCTTGCGCCCGAATTCCGCAAGAGCGCGGAGGCGATCCATAATTTGCGGATCGGCGTCGCCGGGCAGGGCGGCGCAATCACGCAGATTCCGCTCAGCGAAGTCGCCTCGGTCAGTTTGATCTCGGGCGCGGCCTATATCTACCGCGAGCAGCAGGAGCGCTATCTGCCGATCAAGTTCTCGGTCCGCAACCGCGATCTCGGCAGCGCGATCCGGGAAGCGCAGGACAAGGTCGCGGCGAATGTGCAGTTGCCGCCGGGATCGCGGGTCGAGTGGGTCGGCGAGTTCGGCAATCTGCAGGACGCCATCAAGCGGCTGTCGATCGTGGTACCGATCAGCCTCGCCTTGATCGGCATGCTGCTGTTCTTCAATTTCGGATCGATGGTCGATACACTACTAGCCATGAGCGTGATCCCGATGGCGATCTTCGGCGGCGTGCTCGGCCTGTTCATCTTCGATATTCCGTTCAGCGTGTCGGCGGCGATCGGCTTCATCGCGCTGTTCGGGATCGCCGTCATGGACGGCATCATCATCCTGTCGCAATACAACCAGCTCATCGATGAAGGGTTTGAGCGAATCCGCGCGGTGATCCGCACCGGCGAACTGCAATTGCGCCCGGTGCTGATGACCTGCGTCGTGGCCGGCGTGGGCCTGCTCCCAGCCGCGGTCTCGGAGGGCATCGGCTCGCAGGTGCAAAAGCCGCTGGCGGTCGTGGTTGTCACCGGCATGATGCTGGCCCCGGTGGTCATCCTGGTCACCCTCCCGGTTCTGATCTCGATTTTTTCGCGCCGGGCGCGCTGATCGTAACTCTTTGGCAGGCTCGATCGGAGCGCGGGTTCCACTTCCCGGGATTGGCATGGGCATCTGCCCAAGATTGCTGCCCACCCGCTTTGTGGTTGACGGCAATCCTGGACCGTCCCTTGATACCGGTAGCGACAACCGCAGGAGAAAACCATGCGGATCGAGGAGAACCGGGGCCCGAGCGTCGTACCGAACGGCGGACAGGGTAGCCAAGCACGGCCGTCGAAGTCGGGGCCGACCGCCGAGCAGATCCTCGGGGAAATCCGCGACTATTGCCGCCGGACCCAGACGGCCGAGTCGACCTTCGGGCGGCTGGTGGTCAACGACGGCAAGCTGGTGTCGCGGCTGCGCGACGGCGCGAGGATCACCACCGGGACGCTCGACAAGGTCCGCGCCTATCTCGCCGAGCATCTGCCGGCTTCTCCTGCCGCAGGCCAGGTGTCACCGGCTGCAAAGCCGCTGAACGTCGCGGCGACCTCCGACGCCAAGTCGCCGTCAGGTTTCCGCTTCTTCGATAACCGTCAGAAATACCTGCTGTTCGTCTCGACCTGCAGCGAGAAGACCGAGGTTGCCAACCGTATCTCGCTCGAACTCGGCAATCTGCAGCCGGCGTCGCCCGCGCTGCGCATCTTCGATGCCGGGGTCGGCGACGGCACCGTGCTGTCGCGGGTGATGCGGGCCGTGCATGCGCGATTTCCCACCATGCCGCTCTACGTCGTGGCCAAGGAGATCAGCTACGAAGACGTCCGTCTGACGCTGGAGAAGATGGCAGACCGTCTGTTCGAACATCCCGCCACCGTGCTGGTCGTGACCAATCTCTACTACGCCGAGGCGCCGTGGCTGACGCCGCGCTCGGTGACGTCGGCGCAGGGCCTGATCTGGAAGGACGTCACGCTGACCGGCAACACCGCGCACGGCTTTGCCGAGCAGATCGGCGAGCTCGAGGGCTTTCTGGCCGAGAACTGGCGCGCCGGCATCAGCCCGACCACCGGCAATCCGGTGTATCAGCGGCCGGTGATCCTGACGCTGCGGCGCGAGGATCATTCGTTCCTGCTCGACCCGATCATGCCGCGGCCGGGCCGGGTGACAGCGGACTACGACCTCGTGATCGCCTCGCAACCCTACCGGGCACGGGCGAGCGTGGAATTCAAGGCCTCGAAGATCGTCACGCCGTTGGCGAAATCATTGCGGCCGGGCGGACGGCTGGTCGGTATCCATTCGCACGGCAAGGACCCCGGCATCGAGATCATCGATCAGGTCTGGCCGGGCGACGATCCCTTCAAGACCGACCGCTACGCCATCCTGCGCCAGGTTAAGCACGAGCTCGGCTCGGCGGCGCGGCACTACAATTTCAACGCCTCCTCCGATGCGCGCTCGATCTTCCGCTATCGCATGCACACGCTGCCGGACGAAGTCAGCGGTCCGATCGGCACCTCGACGCTGTTCGCGGCCTGGAACGCGGCGATCTATGTGGCGCAGATCGAGGACGTCAGGCTGTCGGAAGTGGTCCGCGACGGCCGCTACCTGGAAGCCACCGACCGCGTGCTGAAGAAGCATGGCGGCCTCTGGTTCAACGACGAGACCTATGTGATCTCGCGCCGTCGCGCGACGGCTTGACGGGGGAGGCGCCCGTGACCGTTGTCGATCTGCGGCCATCACGACTGGACGTACTGTTGCCGAGGGCTTCCGTCGAAATCTCTTCGCGCGGACACCAGATCGCGGAGCTGCGCGAGCACTTTGCCGAAGGCACCGACGTCACCATCACGTTCTTGCCGGGCGACAATTATCGCCACAACGTCGAGACATCGGCTGCGTTGCGCCGCGCCGGCTTCAACCCGGTGCCGCACATCGCGGCCCGCGAAATGGCATCGCAGGAAGCGCTCGACGATTTCCTGGCGCGGGCGCGGGGCGAGGCCGGCGTGACGCGGATTCTCCTGATCGCCGGCGATGTCGCGACCACGCGCGGCCCGTTCAGATCGACCCGCGATCTCAGAGCCAGCCGATTGATCGAGGCGCATGGCATCGATTCCGTGGCCGTCGCCGGTCACCCCGAAGGCCATCCGTTCCTCGAACTGCCAGACGCCATGAAAGGGCTGGGCGATTGGCGCGAGTGGGGACGGCAAACCGACACACGGGTCGAAGTCGTCACGCAATTCTGCTTCGAGAGTGCGCCGATCCTGCAATGGATCGCCGAGCTCGATCGCGCCGGCATCGATCTGCCCGTGATCGTCGGTCTGGCCGGTCCGGCAACGCCGGCGACACTGACGAAGTTCGCGCTTCGCTGCGGCATCGGCAATTCGATGCGCGCGCTGCGGGCGCAGATCGGCCGGTTTGGCCGCCTGCTGACCGATACCGGTCCGGACGACGTCGTGAGGGGATTGCGCGGCGCGCCCGCGGCCGCAACGGCGTCGATCACGGGATTTCACCTGTTTCCGTTCGGCGGCCTGCGCAAGGCGGGCCGCTGGCTTCACGACCACGACGGCGGCCGGCGCGATATCGAGCGGGCTGCCTTGTCGGGGGCCGGGCTTCAGGGCTCGTAAGCCGCGCCGTCGGACCGTCATACGCGGTGCCCGGTCGTCCGGCGATATCGTCTTGCGCCGGCGACGCGGCCGGCCGATCGAAACCAGAGCGCATGTCGATTTGACTAATGACCCGCGGTCGGGAAAATCCCGCCATTGTCGGGAATCACTTCATGCGAAAATTTTCACAAAGATTCAAAACCGGCGTGTCCGTGGCCGCCGTGGTCGTGGTGCTGCTTGGGGTTTACAGCTATCGCAAGCTGCAGGCGCTGGCCGCCGATCCTACCGGCGAAAAGGACTGCGGGCCCACAGGTGGCGGCGAGCAGGCCAACATCGATCTGGCGCGGGTCAAGGCGATTGCGCCGCTGAAGGACGTGAAATGGTCGCAGCTCGGCGGCAGCATCAACGACGCGAGCTGCCTCAACCGGACCGAGATCTACGGCGTGGTCGACGTGCGCAGCGTCGATGATATCGCCAAGACGCTGGCCTTTGCGCGCGAGAACAAATTGTCTGTGACGACGGCCGGCGTTCGCCACAGCATGGGCGGCCACGCCTTCCGCAAGGGCGGCATCGTGCTCGACATGCGCGGCTTCAACAAGATCGTGCTGAACGAGGCCGCTCGTTCGGTCGCCGTGCAGCCCGGCGCGACCTGGCACGACATCCAGAACCTGCTGCACCCGCGCTTCGCGGTGCGCGCCATGCAGTCGACCGATATTTTCACCGTCGGCGGCTCGATCTCGGTCAACGCCCACGGCATGGATCACCAGGCCGGCGCACTCGCGAAATCGATCAAGTCGATGAAGGTGATGCTGGCGGACGGCTCGTTGAAGACGGTCTCGGCCACCGAAAATCCCGATCTGTTCAATCTGGTGGTCGGCGGCTACGGCCTGTTCGGCGTCATCGTCGAGGCCGAACTCGATATCGCCGACAACCTGGTCTACCAGACCGGGCGCCGCGTGATGGACTACAAGGCGTTTCCCGCGCTATTCTCGGGCGAGATCGAAAAGGATGAAAATATCGGCCTGATGTACGGCCATCTCTCCACCGCGCCGAGTTCGTTCCTGAAGGAGTTGCTGCTCTATACCTACACCAAGGTGGACGGCACCGACTTCAAACGGCAGCCGCTCGGCGAGGTCTCCGGCGTCAAGCTGCGCCGGCTGACCGTCAATCTCTCCAAGCAGGGCGCGCTGTTCCAGGAGATGAAGTGGCTGTCGGAAAAGCACATCGAGCACCGCATGGAAAACTGCACGGTGACGCGCGCGCAGGCGATCGGATCGGCGGAAGCCTGCCTCGTCAACCGCAACGACCCGATGCACGATTCCGTGCCTTATTTGCGCAACGCGCTCCCCGACGATACCGACATCCTGCACGAATACTTCATCCCGCGCAGCCAGTTCGTCTCCTTCGTCGACGGCATGCGCAAGGTGCTCACCGACAACAGGACCAATTTGCTAAACGCCTCGGTACGCGTCGTGCACCAGGAAAACAATTTTCTGACCTATTCGCCCGAGCCGGCGTTCTCGCTGGTGCTCTACATCAACCAGACCACGGACGATGACGGCAACAAGCGGATGAAGAAGGCGACGGAGGAGCTGATCGACCTCACCATCGCCCACAAGGGTCGATTCTTCCTGCCGTATCAGCTTTATTACTCGAAGGACCAGTTGCAGCGGTCCTATCCGCAGATCAACGACTTCTTCGCGGCGAAGCGGAAATATGATCCGGGCGAGCTGTTCACCAATACGTTCTATCAGAAGTATGCGTCGTAGGCTTGCTTCATCATCGCAAGCGACCGACAGGGCGAGCATACCAGCGCGCGACCAAGCTCTGTCTCGAAGCAACCTGGAATTTTTCCGGACGTGGCCAATCAGCCAGGAAAGTCGCAAAAATTCGAGGGTCTCAGGGATGGCTATCGTCCCGGGAGAAACTTGGGGTATAGGTACCTAAGATCGTGCCCTTAGCTGAGGAGTTCGCTGCAGTTGAGGCTGCGTAAACAGCGCCGGCGTGCGCCCCAGGAGAAGACAGTAATGTCCAATGGCCTATTTGCAGTCCTCTCATCCGAAGAAATCGAGGCGCTTGCACGCGACGTTATTGCAGAGGCACAGGCAGGACGTACACAGGCCGCCTGGGATATATCACAGCAGTTGCGTAAGGCGCAGGTCCGCCAGCCCGAAGCTGCGATGGCATTGCTGGGGATTGTCTACGAGCGATGCCTCTCTAGGCAGAACGCAATAGAAGTATTGTCTGATATAGCAGAGTCCCACGACCAGGACTTTCAGATTCTCTCGGCGCTGGGGCGATGTCTAGAGGCGGCCAGCGATGTTGACGACCTGAATGCGCCGCCGCCGCGCGATGCAGTCTTTCACACGATCGTTGAAAAGCTCGACGGGTTGGCCAAGGTCTACGAAGGACGGCCCGAACAGGAACCGATCCTGGAAGGCCTGGCCACAGCGGCGCGGATGCTGGCACGTCAGTGCGATGCGATCGCCAAGAGCAGCCATCTGAAACTCGCCGAGATCAATCCCAAACGCAGCGCATATCACTACAATTTGGGCCTCTACTATAAGACACGAGGCAGATTCGCCGAGGGCGTGGCGTCAAATCAATTGGCCGCGAGCTTGGTAGGTGAAGTCGTCGAGAGTTATGAATGGAATCTTGGGATCTGCGCCACGGGAGCAGGCAACGCCGACGTCGCTCTGGACGTCTGGAAACGCATGGGGCAGGCAATTGAGATTGGGCGGTTTGGGTTGCCGGAAGGTCGGTATCCGCAATGCAAGGTAAAGCTCGCCGAACGACCATTGGCTGAGCGTACGCCCGATCTGGATGATCCCGGCGCGGAGGAAACGATCTGGATCGAGAGGCTGAGTCCGTGTCACGGCGTCATCCGCAGCGTGCCCTATCAAGATCTGGGTGTTGGCTATGGCGATGTTATCCTGATCGACGGCGCGCCGATTACGCATCACACATACGGCGAGGTCCAGATTCCGGTATTTCCTCACCTGGCAACGCTGCTACGACGAAATTACCAGATGTTCGATTTTGCCGGTACGCAGCAAACAGCGCGTCAATTGGCCGACATCAGCGCAGATCTGGATGAAGACGCTGTGATCTATTCGCATTCTGAGAGTTTCAGAACGCTTTGCGCGAATTGCTGGCGCGATCCCGATTTAGATCACGATCAACACGAGCAAGTGGAAAAGCACGTCGTCTCGGGCCGGATCGCTGCTCCGCCCGGCATCGAACCTGCGCGACTTATGGACTCGATCGATAGAGCAATCGAGAAGCGAGAAAGATGTCAGCTCTACGCGCCTGACCTTTGCGCGGCGGCTGGATTAACGGCGCGGGAGCGGATCGATAGGCGCCGGTTTGCATTGCTGACCGGCAACTAAAAGTCATACATGCATTCGCGGACAGATCGCGGCGACGGCGAATCGAGCAGTCGCGGTAGATTTATGAGTTCTTGATCAGACCAGCGATGGATTGCTACGCGGAGGCTGTCATCGGGCGGCTGTCACCCGGCGGGGCCTTGCGCCGACCGGGCGGCTCGCAATGACGGTGACAGGCCCGTGCAGCCGCCCGCCTGCTCGGCGTCCAGAACCAGCAGCGCGCCCGCGGCATAAAGGCGGGCGACGAAGCCTTCGTCGTCGGAACGCGCAATGGTGAAGTAGTCGTTCGATGCGATAATGCGACCGTCGGCTCGGCTGATCGCGGCTAATGCGTGTGACGGCGGGCCGACGACTGCCATCGACTTGCCAGGGGCCGATCCGAACGTCAGCGCCACGACCATGGCAAGCCAACCCACTACGACGAGCGCGATCGCGCTTGTGATCCGTGGCCATCGCCGAGCGGCAACATGGGGCGCTTCAGTAATCATAGAAGTGCTCAATGCTTGCACCCCTGACCTTGAGGTCGCGATTGATATCGACAAGCTGATCAATCCTAGCTTTCAGCCCCGCCCTGCGAAACCCGGGCCGCGCATCCAGCTCAAGCGAGAACAGTTCCGTGGTACCCTTGACGTCGAGTTTGGCGGCGTCGGGCGCGATCACGGTAACGAGAATGTCGTGATTGCCGGCGATCTCCGCAAGGCCGATGCCTTGGTCCAGCAAACCCTGCAGGATTTCGCCGAACGCCTTGTAACGCGGCGTCTGCACCAGTTGCCATTGCGCATCGAGCGCGCGGATCGGTTTGATCCGCGGCTCCTTCGCCAGCGCCTGCGGCGTGGCAGCGACCACGAACATGATATCGCGCGGTTCGCTGTCGCCGCCGGCGTCGAGCGCCTTCTGGATCAGCGAGGCGTAGCCGATCTTGAGGAAATATTCCGTGCCCAGCGCAAAGTCGCGCTCGCGGCTGCGCAACCAGCTTGGCGTCGGAGACGAGATCGCCATCAGGCCGTCGAGCTTTTCGCGGAACGGATATTTGTACCAGGGAATGGTGTAGAGGAAGGCGGCATAGTCCTGCAGCACCGCGCGGCCGAACTCGTCCTGCGGCGTCAGCTTCTCGCCCCTGATCCATTCGAACACGCGGCCGACGGTGTTCTCATAAAATCCCTTGATGGCGTATTCGATCGTGTAGCTGACGCCGATCACGTAGATCATGGTCTTCACTTCGGCCAGCGACTCGCCCGTCGCGGGCACCGCGCGGTTGATGGTGCAGAAACTTCGCCAGAATCCAAAAATGTGGCTGAGATAGCCGAACTGGCTTTCGCTTGATCGGTCGAGGAAGCGGCCAAAGTCCTCGAAGGAATAGACGATGTACCATTCGGGGAAGGTGAAGAAGGTGTTGTTGAGTTTTCGGCGGTAGCCGGCTTCGTCGACCGCGGGCAGGCTCACCGCCGGCGCGCTCGACGATGCGTCGACGGAGGAGGGTCGGCACGTCCCCTCGATATAGGCCAGCGGTACGAGCACCGTCAGCGCGATCAGGACCGCGGATGTGACCAGGATGCGCCGCAGCCACTTAAGCATGGGCGAATGATCGCGTTCGCGGCGCGAGCAGATAGCCGATCAGGATCGCCACGCCGCCGAGGCCGAGATGCGGGGCGTTGGCGAAGAACCGCGTCGAGAGCGGCAGGTCGAGC
Organism: uncultured Bradyrhizobium sp.; assembly: GCA_964609175.1. Classification (GTDB taxonomy): domain Bacteria; phylum Pseudomonadota; class Alphaproteobacteria; order Rhizobiales; family Xanthobacteraceae; genus Bradyrhizobium. Next base: position 65,095 of record CAZSRR010000022.1, on the reverse strand, counting down.
ACGCCGTTGATCAGGATGCCGAAGTCGAGATAGCCGCTGCCGGTGAAGAGACCGAGCAGGCCGTCGGCAAAGTAGAACGCGCCGAACAATTGGAAGAACAATTCCGAGGCGCGGCGCGAGGTGATCGCCGCGGCAGCCGCCCACAGCGCCGAGACCAGATGAAGCCCGTCGGCGTACCAGGTGCGGCGGAACAGGCCGAAGATCATGTCGTTGGCGTCGATGAAGGCCGGGATGTAGCCGGTGAGGATCACGAAGCCGAGCAGGGCGGCATAGCCCCAGGCGCACAGTCTGATGATGTCCATGATGTCTCCGGCGGCGGGACGTGTCGAATCCTGCGTTATTCTAAAGCTTTCCGAGTGTCTTGAGCAGAGCGTCGTTGAACACGGCGGGGTCTTCGATTTGCGGAATGTGGCCGAGCCCCGGCAGCAACGTCAGGCTGGTTTGCGGCGGCAGCAGCGTCCGCAGGTCGAGCGCCTGTTCGAGCGGCGTGATCGTGTCCTTGTCGCCCCACAGGATCGCGACGGGGATTTCAACTTTCGCATAGGCGGTGCGGTCCGCGCTCATGGCGTTGGTGTCGGCGCCGAGGAAATAATACAGCCAGTCGGCGATGTCGCGGGTGCTGTCGCGCTGCGTCAGCGGCCATTGCAGGATCGCGACGAATTCCGGCAGCGCGCGTTCTTTCTTGGCGATCATTGATCTCAGCAGCATTTCGGTTGCCACCGGATTGGTGATGGTCAGCGACACCAGGATTTCGCGAATCCATTGCGGTTGGACTACCCATGGCGCATCGGAGGGGGCGGTCATCAGGCCGAGCGCCGCGTCGACCAGCACCAGCGCGCGCGCCCGCTCCGGGTGGCGCATCGCGAGTTCGGTCGCAGCGCCTGCGCCAAAGGAGTGGCCGACGATGATGGCGGGCGGCGCCTTCAACGCCCCCAGCGCGTCGCCGATCCGCGCGGCCTGGTCCTGCCGCGTGTAAGTGCCGGGACGGTCCGAGAACCCGAACGGCGGGAGATCGAGCGCGATCACGCGAAAGCCGGCCGCGGCCAGCGCCTCGCTGGTGTGCCGCCACAGTTCGCTCCACGCCGCCGTGCCGTGAAACAGCACCACGGGAACGCCGTCCTCCGGGCCCTTTTGCTGCACGAACACACCGCCCGAACGCGTCGGCACCAACTGGCCGGTCCTCGGCGCCAACTGGGCGCGCGCGCCGGTTTCGCGGATCGACGCGGCGAGACGGAATGCGACGATCAGGAGGATCAGCGACAGGATCAGGACCAGCAGGCCGTTGCCCGACCAGCGCAGAATTTTCCTCACCACGAGGCCTCGCGAAATCGATCGATCAAAACGGGGAACGGAAACGGAAAGAGATTGAAGCAGATAGCATCAACTGGCGACTGAATACACCCGCCATGATCAGCGCCCGGTTAACGCCGTTCCTGTCGTTCCGGGGATGGTCCAAAGGGCCAGGCCTCAGGGGTGAAATTGCACCCCGGGGAGTCCATGTACCGGCATGACGCGCCGTTTGATGGATTCCGGGTTCGATGCTTCGCATCGCCCCGGAATGACGCGTGTCAGTTACTGCCCCGACGGCGTCCGCAAGCCATGCCAGGCGTCGCGCACCTGATGATAATGCACTTCCGGCAAATAATCCGGCGTGTTGAGGCCGAGATTCCTGACGTCGAGCCGGCCGATCGCGCTGAGCAGCGTGTAGGAGGCGATCACGCGGTCGCGCTGCGCGCCGATCAGCCGCGCCTTGGCGAGGATCAGGTCCTGCTGCGCGTTCAGCACGTCGACGGTGGTGCGCTGGCCGCCGGTCGCTTCCCTCTGCACGCCTTCCAGGGCGACGGTGGCGGCGCGGACCTCGGCTTCGGAGGCGGTGACGGCAACCTTGGCGCCTTCATTGGCGACCCAGGCGCCGACCGCCGCGGTGCGGGCCTGGTTGCGATACTGGTCCAGCACCAGCCGGCTCTGGCTGGCGATTTCCTTGGCCTGCCGGGTCTGCGAGGCAGCGAGGCCGCCGTCATAGATCGGCTGATTGAGCTGGGTGATCACGGAGGCCTGGTCGGTCCCGGAACTGCCGAGCGTCGAATCCGACTGCCGGCTGCGGCTGGCGCTGCCCTGAAGCGTGATGGTCGGCATCAGGCTGCTTTCGGCGACACGAATCGTCGTGGTGGCGACGTCGAAGTCGTAGCTCGCCGCCAGGACCGCCGGATGCTGGCGATAGGCCAGCCCGGTGGCGTCGTCGCGGCTGCGCGGCAGCAGGCGGTCGACGGTTTCCGCGGGGCGCAGTTGCGTGGGCGAATTGCCGATCACCTGCACATAGGTCGCCTGGCTGACCGCGAGGTTGATCTCGGCGGCGTTAAGGTCGGCGCGGCCACGGGCGAGTCGCGCCTCGGCCTGCGCGGTATCGGTCGGCGTGACGTCGCCGGCGTTCAACCGCTTCTGGGTAATGCCGAGCGTCTCCTGCAGGAAGGCGACGTTGGCGCGTTGCGCCTCGACCAGCGACTGGTTGGCCAGCACGTTGGTATAGACGGTGACGGCATCGAGCAGCACGCCCTGGCCGACATTGCGCAGCGCCTCGCGGCCGGACTGCACCTGCAGTTCCGCCACGCGGACGCTGTTGGCAGTCTTGAAGCCGTTGAACAGGGTCTGCGTCACCGTCACGCCGACCGTCCACGGTTTCAGGTTCGCCGACTGGATCGTGTTGTCGGGCAGCAGATTGCGGACTGCCTGGAACCCGGCGGAGAGCGTGGCCAGGATTTGCGGCCGGTACCCTGAAAGCGCCTGGGGCACGTTCTCGTCGGTGGCGCGCTGGCGCGCGCGTTCGGCATTCAGCGCGGGGTTGGTCTGGTAGGCCTTGGTCAGCGCCTCGGGCAGGCTCTCGCCACGCGCCGCCGAATGCCCCAATGCCAAACAAGCCGCAGCAAGGCAAATGCTCAATCGGAGCAATCTTCGTTCGATGCTGCTAATCCGGGTAGCGCGTCTAACCATTTGGTCCTGTCGTCAACACGAGATCGTGATAGCCCTGTTTCCAGCCATCCCGATCAATCTGTTTGTCTGGGCATGAGTTTCGGGGAACGCCGGCTCCTGTCATTCTGGATCATGCATGGTTGCCTGCCCCGACAGCCTCATCTACCTGTTTAGGGGGCATCACCGCCACAGGCAAACTGCCGCGCGACATCAGTACATCGAGTCGATGCAATCCGCGCTTGGCTGTTGCCGGTTCGTCACAGAAAAAATCCGCGGTAAAATACCCTATGCTTCCATGGCTGCCGTCCGATTCAGGGCAGTTGGCTCTCTCGCTCTGCCCGGATCTTTGAACTGATGCCAAAACTGTTTTCCGACCCCGACGCGATCGCGGAAGATATCATCCGCGACGTCGGAACCGAACTCGTCGTCGGCCTGCCGCTCGGGCTGGGCAAGGCCAATCACGTCGTCAACGCGCTGTATGCGCGCGCCGTTGCGGATCGCTCGATCAAGCTCACCTTGTTCTCGGCGCTGACGCTGGAAAAGCCGCGGCCCTCGAGCCTGCTCGAGCGACGCTTCATCGGCCCGGTGGTCGATCGCCTGTTCGGCAACTATCCGGACCTGACCTATGCCGCCGCGCTGCATGCCGGCGAACTGCCGCCCAACATCGACGTGTTCGAGTTCTTCTTTCTCGCCGGCAAATGGCTGCGCGTGCCGCCTGCGCAGCAGCATTACATCTCCGCGAACTATACCCACGCCTCGTCCTATCTGCTGGCACGCGGGCTGAACGTCGTCACCCAACTGGTCGCCAGGCGCATGGTGGACGGTGTGGCGCGCTACAGCCTGAGCTGTAACACCGACACTACGCTCGACGTCATGCGCGCGCGGCGCGAGGGCCGGGCGTCGTTCAGGCTTATCGGGCAGGTCAATTCCGAGCTGCCGTTCATGCCGGGCGCCGGCGACCTGCCGGCGGATGAATTTTCCGCAGTCCTCGACAGTCCCGCGACCGACTTCCCGCTGTTCGCGCCGCCGGCCGAGCCGGTGAACGACACCAAATACGCGATCGGGCTGCACGCTGCGAGCCTGGTGCCTGATGGCGGAACCTTGCAGATCGGCATCGGCCAGGTCGGCGACGCACTGGCGCAGGGATTGATCTTGCGTCACCGCGAAAACGCGCGGTTTCAGGCCATCCTGCAGCGGCTCGCGCCGGCAAGTACGCCTGCGAAAATCGGGCCGTTCACAAAAGGGCTTTACGGCGTCAGCGAAATGCTGATCGAGGCGTTCCTCGGCCTGATCCACGCCGGCATCCTCACGCGCGAAGTCGATGGCGCAGTGCTGCACGGCGCATTCTTCCTGGGGCCCAAATCGTTCTATCGCGCACTGCGCGAGATGCCGGCCGCGCAACTCGCGCGCATCCAGATGATGCCGGTGTCCTTCACGAACCAGCTTCATGGCGACGAGGATGCCAAGCGACGCGCCAGGATCGACGCGCGCTTCGTCAACACCGCGATGATGGCGACGCTGATGGGCGCTGCGGTTTCCGACGGCCTCGAAAATGGCCAGGTCATCAGCGGCGTCGGCGGCCAGTACAATTTCGTCGCCCAGGCGTTCGAGCTCGAAGGCGCGCGTTCGGTCATCGCGCTGGAATCGACGAGGCCAGCCGGACGAAAGACGCTCTCCAATATCCGATGGCGTTACGGCCACCAGACCATCCCGCGGCATCTGCGCGACGTGTTCGTCACCGAATACGGCGTCGCCGACGTCAGGGGCAAATCGGATGCCGAGACCGTTGCGGCGATGCTGGCGATCGCGGATTCCCGCTTCCAGGACGAACTCGCCAGGACCGCCAGGGATGCCGGCAAGCTGCCGAAGACATATGAAATTCCGCGCGCCCATCGCGAAAACTTTCCGGAGCGGATCGCGAGCGCCTTGAAGCCGGAGCGCGAGGCTGGGCTGTTGCCGTCATTCCCGTTCGGCAGCGATTTTGACGCGGTCGAGCAGCGGCTGATCCCGGCGCTGCAGTTGCTGCGCGAGGCGCAGCGCACGCCGCTCGCGTTGCCCGGCCTGCTGTGGCGGGGCATGACGCAGCCGCCGGATGCCGCCAACCGCGAATGCCTGGCGCGGCTCGGCCTCGACAAGCCGACGACGTTTGCGGAGCGCGGCTATGGTGCGCTGGTCAATGCGGCGCTGATGCGGACGAAATAGTGAGGGGCGTTAGGGTGGGCAAAGTTTCCGCCGCCGTTCGAAGAGCGAAGGCGGAAGCGTGCCCACTATTGCGATGGTTATCGACGAGATAGACGGTGGGCACGTCGCTTGCGCTCCTCTGCCCACCCTACGAAGAATCGAAAATTTCGACTCCTACCGGTTCTTGTTCACCGGCTTGCGCTTCTCGATGAACGCCGCCATGCCTTCGGAACGGTCTTCCAGTGCAAACGTCGAGTGGAACAGATTGCGCTCGACATTCATGCCCTCCGACAGCGGCGTTTCGAACGCGCGGTTGATGGCTTCCTTGGCCATCGCGGCCGCGGGGCGCGACATCGAGGCGATCTTTTCCGCCGCCGCCAGCGCCTCTTCCATCAATTTGTCGGCCGGCACGACGCGGCTGACGAGGCCGGAGCGTTCGGCTTCGGCGGCGTCCATCATCCGTCCGGTGAGGCACAGATCCATCGCCTTGGACTTGCCGATCGCGCGCGTCAGCCGCTGGGTGCCGCCGATGCCAGGGATGGTGCCGAGCGTGATTTCCGGCTGGCCGAACTTGGCGGTGTCGGAGGCGATGATGATGTCGCACATCATCGCGAGTTCGCAGCCGCCGCCGAGCGCGTAGCCGCTGACGGCGGCAATCGTCGGCTTGCGGCAGGTGGCGACGCGCCCGCCGCCGATCGCGGCGAAATCGCTGGAGAACATGTCGATGAAGCTCTTTGGCTGCATCTCCTTGATGTCGGCGCCGGCGGCGAACGCCTTCTCGCTGCCGGTGATCAGGATGCAGCCGATGGCGTCGTCGGCCTCGAGGTCGTCGACGGCCGCCGCGATCTCGCGAAACACGCCGAACGACAGCGCGTTGAGCATCTTCGGCCGGTTCAGCGTGATGACGCCGACCGTGCCCTTGCTCTCGACAATGATGTGTTCGTAGCTCGCCATGTTCCACCCCGGAATGATCGATTTGGCGGGCAATTTGCCCGCTCCCGGGGTGGGCTTCAAGGGGTGGCGGACTGCCAGGCCATGAACTAGGCCATGAACATGCGTGCCGCGGATGCCACCGTGAGCAGCGCGCCCACGGCGATGAAGATCTTTCCGATCATCGACGTCTTGTCCAGCGTCGAACTGTCGTTGCTGGCCGCCTGCTCCGGCGACGGCCGCGAGGTCGAGGCCAGGACAACCCCCTGCGAGGTCGCGCTGACCGGTTGTTCCGAAGGGGTCAGCGAGCGGTCGAAGCTGCTGGGCTGATCGGCGGCGACTGCGCCCGGCTCGGCCGGTGTCTCCGCTTCGGCCGGGGCGGCGGCGGGCGGCGGAGCGCCGGCGGCCGTCATCCCGTCTCCATCGGCGGCTGCCGCCGGCAATGGACCAGCAATCCCCATCAAAAGCCCTGCCGCAAAAAGCAACGCCGCGCTGGCTTTGATCGTCATTTGAATCTCCCCATGGCCGCTACCCAGCTTCGAAAGGAGACCCTGCAGGTGTCCACAGCACGGCAGAAAAAGGGAATCTTCAGGTAACAATCGGCGAAAACACGGCGAAGCGAATGGCGTGCCGCAACAGGGATGCCAGCCCAGGCAATCGATGTTATGAGCCTGCGTTTTGTACAATCGGCCGTCTCGATTCCTCATCAAGCCGGCGGCCGCCCGGCCAGCATCGGGGCAATTGATCACGAATTCGTGATCAGTTGCCCGATGGTGTAACAAATTGATCGATCGGCCGAATTGCAGGGTAGGAGCGCTGGTGCGCGAACGGAAGGACGAATGGACCGATCTGATGCGGTCGGCCATTGCGGGCGACGGCGCGGCGTATCATCGCCTGCTGAAGGCCGTCACGCCGGTGCTGCGGGCCGCAGCGCGGCGCGGTCTGGCGCGGGCAGGGCAACCGGTCGACCAATCCGAGGATATCGTGCAGGAAATTTTGCTGGCGGTTCATCTCAAGCGGCATACCTGGGACGTCAGCGCCCCATTTGCCCCGTGGCTGTTTGCGATCGCCCGCAACAAGCTGGTCGATGCGCTGCGCCGCCGCGGCCGGCGCATCTTCGTCGACATCGACGACTTCGCCGAAACGCTGCCGGGCGAGACGCCGGGTGAGACGGCCTCGGCAGGCGAGGTGGCCGCCCAACTCCAGACGCTGCCGGCGCGGCAGCGCGATGTGCTGCAGTCGATCGCGGTCGAAAGCGCCTCGATCAAGGATACGGCCGCGAAATTTTCCATGAGCGAGGGCGCGGTGCGGGTGGCGTTGCATCGCGGGCTTGCCAGCCTGACGGCAAAGCTACGGGATAGTTGAGATGGATACCGATCAGCTCATTCGAACGCTGGCTGCCGACAATCCGCATCGGGCGCGGCCTGTCGGCTTCGCGCTGATGCTGGCGCTGCTGGCCGCGGCGCCGGTTTCGCTTCTGATGTTCTTCACCGAACTCGGCATCCGGCCCGACGTGATGGTCGCGATTCGCAACCCGTTCTTCGACCTCAAATTCGCGGTGACGCTGGCGCTCGCGATCGCGGCGATCGCCGTCAGCCTTCACCTGTCGCGGCCCGAAGCCTCGCTGCGCGGATTTGGCTGGCTGCTGCTGGCCCCGGTCGGGATTTTGAGCGCAGCGATCGGCGGCGAGATGATGATGCCGCAGCGGCTGCCGATGATGACGCGGCTGGTCGGCAAGAATTCGTGGGTTTGTCTGGCGGCGATCCCGTTGTTGTCGCTGCCGCTGCTCGCCGGCGCGCTGATCGGGCTGCGCCACGGTGCGCCGTCACGCCCCGCGCTTGCCGGCGCCGTTGCAGGCATGCTGGCGGCGGGGCTGGGGGCAACGCTGTACGCCTCGCACTGCACGGACGATTCCCCGCTGTTCGTGGCGTTCTGGTACACGATCGCAACCGCGCTGGTCAGCGCGATCGGCGCGCTCGCGGGAGCGAGGCTGCTCAGGTACTAGGCGCAGACGTCGCGGGTGTATTCTGCTGCATGCGGTGGAAGCGCAGCACTTGCTGTGCCGTCGAGGACCGCAGCCGCTCATAGGTGTCCTGGCAGGCGGAAAGGTCAGTCGGCTCCGCGCCGGACAGCTTGTCGCGCATCTTGATGATGGTCCTGACCGTAGGCCACGAAAGCCTTGCGACCTTCGCCAGAATCATGACGCCTTCGGTGCGGCTTTCGATCATCATGTTCTCGGCGACCGCCACCGGCACGTTGGCCAGCGCTGCGATCGAGGCGTTGGTCTCGTCGAATTTCCCTGCCGCCGCAAACGACGCCAGTTCTCGTTCGTCGAGGCGGCCGTCTTCGTGGAGCGACTTGATCAGCGCGTGGGCGATTTCGGCATCCTGGGTGATCGTCGATGTGGCGGAGCGGGCGCGGCGCGTCGCTTCCTTGACCACGTTCGGCACCGCGGCCGCCTGTTGCGGGTTGGCGGCTTCCAGCCGCTGGCGCACGGTGTGCGAGGCCTTGGCCAGGAGTTTCAGATAGAGATGCCGCGGCATCGACGGACGAAGGCCGATGCTCGCCGCGAGATCGTCATTGCCTTCGGCGCGGTCGACCAGGCGCGTGAAGCCGCGCTCGGTGAACTCCGCCCCCGGATTGTTGACGGTCGACCGCACCACCTCGTCGTTGCCGCGCTGGACCAGCACGTCGGTGACCGCACCGCTCAGGGTCTTGCGGGTCGAAATCGCCATCAGATGCGCCTGGCTCTTGCTGCGCGCGTTCTCGATCAGCGCCTTGTCGTCGAGCCGCATCGATTGCGACAGCACCGGACCTGCCACCTCGATGACATCGTCGAAGGCAAGCGCCCGGATGGTGAGCGGCGGCGCGCTGTCGATCGGGGCCAGACGGTTGGCCAGCAGCGCTCTGGCCGAGGTTTCGATGTGATCGATCAGATACTGGAAGACATCGTCGAACAGCCCGACCTGCTCGTTCGAATAGTCGCTGGCGCCGCCGACGAAAAGATCGGTAACCCGGCGCAGCGTCTCCACCCGGCGCGCCACGGTACCGTGCGCGAGGGCGGACTGCAGTTCGTCGAGCAGGTTCGCGGGGGATGCAGACTTGGCGGATTTCGAAATCATGACTCTGTCCTGGAGAAAAAGCGGCGGCAGTTTCTCTGCCGCCGGAGCTGAAATATGTCGGGTCAGGCGCAGTTGATGCGGTTGCGTCCTTGCGCCTTGGCTGCATAAAGCGCGCTGTCGGCGCGCGCGAGAAACAGGTCGGAGGTTTCGTTCGGATTGAGCGTCGCGACGCCCGCGGAGATCGTCACCTTCATGTCGGGCGAGAACGCGCTCCATTCGAGATCGGCAATGATGGCGCGCAGCCGGTCGAGCGCCCGCGCGGCCTGTTCGGAGTCCATGTCGGGGAGCACCAGGAGGAACTCCTCGCCGCCGTAGCGGCCGAACCGGTCGACACTGCGGATATTGGCAAACATCGTGACCGAGAAGGTCCGCAGCACCTCGTCGCCGGTCGGGTGACCGTAGGCGTCGTTGATGCGCTTGAACCAGTCGAGGTCGATCAACGCGATGGAGCAGGGCGATCGGCTTCGGCTGGCGCGATCGATTTCCTCCTCGAGCATTCGCATGATGCAGCGGCGGTTGGACGCGCCCGTCAACTCGTCGAGTTCGGCCAGTTCTTCGATCCGCTTGTAGGCCGCCTTCAATTCGAAGCTCCGGTCGTACAGCATCTTGCGCATGCTGCTGCCGTACAGCCCTACGAACGCACACTGTCCGATCGTCAGCGCGAACGAAAGCATGGCTGCGACGCGCTCGGTCTGGGTGGTAATCGGCAGGCCGATCGGTGTGCTGGTAAAGAGGAAGATCGGCACCAGGCCGAGCATGGTCAGCGTCCAGGAGACGATCGCCTGCCGCGAAGTCATTCGCAGTGCGCCAAACCCGAAGATGAGAAATACGACGCTGAGAAAGACGAATCCGATTTCCGGCGCGGCCAGCAGGAAGCAGAGCTGAAGCGCGACATGGGCGGCAACCTGGAAGCTCGTCAGGTAGTGGTCGCTGAACCGGTCGTTGAATTGGGCTTCCGACAGCATCACGAAAAGCGTGACGAGGCCAATGCCGGAAAGGAAATAAGCCGGCGGAATGATAAGCGGGACGGTGCCGGCGTAGTTGTAGGCCAGCAGCACCGAGGTGATCAGCACGTAGCTGACGCCCTGGACGACGAGCATGTGGCGGCGCTGGCCGACCCGGCGCTGCAGGACGTCCGGCGGCAACAGCGGCGCTGTCGCCCTTGGGATGCCTTGCCCCTGAAGCAATGAAGCCGCGCTGCTCATGTCCCGCTGCAATTGGAGAAATGCCGGGCGAAACTTTAGGCAACAAAGCCTTTAGGTTTGGTATCCTCGGGTTCGAATCGAGCCTGCTAAACTCCTGCCATTGCACTGTTCCGTAACGGAAATTTGCCGGATTTCGATAGGGCGGAACCAGCTCTTGTGACGGTCTGGGGAGCCGGGCAGATGCTGCCCTCCCGGCGAAGCCTTGCTAAGGTGGCGTCCTCCGCCCGTCTTTAGGAAAGTATTTCTGTATTATGGTACCAATCGTGGGCTTCAGCTCTTCCTCGCCGGAAAAACGGCTTGGCCAAGGCTGTCTGTGGGGTAGGTCACACATGCAATCCGGGCATTGCCGTAATGTGAAGAATCTCGCCCCTCACGTCGAACCGCCGGCCTCTCCCGTCAGACCAACTTTGCGAGACGGCCATTGAACGCGGCACAGGCGGCTTCAGACGAAATTCTGATCGCTCGGATCGCTCAAGGCGACCGGCTCGCCATGCAGGTGCTTTACGGAAGGCACCATGTCAGGGTGTTCCGTTTCGGGCTTCGGCTCGTACGGGACGAACAGGTTGCGGAAGACCTCATCAGCGAGGTTTTCCTCGATGTGTGGCGTCAGGCTGGAAAGTTCGAAGGCCGGTCCGCCGTTACCACCTGGTTGCTGGCGATTACGCGGTTCAAGGCTCTTTCGGCACTTCGGCGCCGCAAGGACGTTGGACTGGACGAGGAGACCGCCAACGCGATCGAGGACACGTCCGACGATCCGGAAGTGGTGGTGCAGAAGAAGGATACGGGTGAAGCGTTGCGCAAGTGCCTGACGGCGCTTTCGCCAGATCACCGGGAGATCGTCGATCTCGTCTACTACCACGAGAAGTCCGTGGAGGAGGTGGCCGAAATCGTCGGTATTCCGGAGAACACCGTCAAGACGCGCCTGTTTTATGCGCGCAAGAAATTGGCCGAGTTGCTCAAGGCAGCAGGCATAGAGCGAGGTTGGCCATGATGGCTGCGAGCAGGAAGATGCTGGATCGAGAGCCCGGCGAAATCGAGATGCTGTTGCCGTTCCACGCGGCCGGCACCTTGAGCGCGCGCGATGCACGCCGCGTCGAGCAAGCGCTCGCCAGCGATCCCGACCTCGCGCGGCAATATGCCGTGATCCGCGAGGAATACGCCGAGACGATCTGCCTCAACGAGAGTCTGGGTGCGCCGTCCCAGCGCGCCATGCAGAAGCTGTTTGCCGCGATCGACGCCGAGCCCGAGCGCAAGCCGCAGGCCTCGATCCGGCTGTCGGCCCGGGTATCGGAATTTTTTGCCCGGCTGTCGCCGCGCACGCTCGCTTGGTCGGCAAGCGTCGGCGCCGTGGCCCTGCTGTTGCAGGCCGGCGTGATCGGCGCCGTGCTGATGAAGAACCAGAACGCGTCGTTCGAGATCGCCTCGCTCCCCCTGAACGAACCGTCGTCGGGGCCGATTACGCGCGATCTCGGCGGCAGCACCGCCGCGCCGACCCGCGCGCTGGTGCGGTTCGCGCCGGACGCGCGTATCTCCGACATCACCGCGCTGCTCGAGAACTATCAGGCCTCGATCGTCGACGGAGCCAAGGGCGGCATGTTCCGCCTGCAGTTCGGCAACCGGGCCATGAGCAAGGACGAAGCCGCCGGCTTGCTCGCCCGGCTGGGGCGCGAGAAGATCGTCAGCCTCGCGGTGGCGACGCCTTAGGGCGCGCTGCCGGCGCGCCGCGAGGGCGGAGGTTCCATGGTTCACGATGGCCCAGGCTGGCTGAAGACGACGCGCCGCAGGGCAATGATCCTGTCGGCGTTGCTCTTGCCGTTGATGGCTCTTGCTGCCTCCGAAGGGCGCGCGCAAAGCGTGATGCGCACGCCCAATCTCAATGTCGGCTCGCGGGTGCCCATGGTCAACCCGGTCGCGCCGCGATCCCCGACCATCGAGGCCCGGCCGAGCGTCGGCGTCGATGCGATCGCGCGAACGCGAACGGATATTGGCACGCGGTCGACGCTATCGGTCGCGCGGTTCCCGAGCAATTCCGCTTCGCCTTGCGGGAACGCCGGAGGCGGCGCGGACGGCGAGTGCCCGGCGGCGTCCAACGGCAGCGGCAAGGGGGGCTCCGCCAAGAACGTGGTCAGGAAAGGCAAGGGCGGGTCGGACAAGGGTAGCTCGCAGGTCGCGGCCAATCTGCGCACCGTGCCGAACGAACTCGTTGCCGAAATCGACGGCGCATTGTCCACCGCCGAGGCCGATGAGCTGGCGCGGCGCCATGGGCTGGAGCGGATCGCGTCGCAGAATTTCCCGCTGATCGGCGGCACCATCGGCCTGTTCCGCATCGTCGACCGGCGGCCGGTGGACACGGTGCGCCGCGAACTCGCGGCCGACGGCCGCGTGCGCTCGGTGCAACGCAATCTCATTCACGTCCTGCAGCAGGCGAAGAGCCCGGCGGCCGAGGGCGACGCTGCGCAATATGCTGTTGCCCAGCTCCGGCTGCCGCAGGCGCACGCGCTCGTGCGGGGCATGAACGTGACGATTGCGGTGATCGATTCAGCGGTCGACGTCAAACATCCCGAACTCGCCAATTCGGTCGCCGATAGCTTCGACGCGCTGGGCAGCAGCGAAGGTCCGCATACCCATGGCACCGGCATAGCCGGTGCGATCGTGGCGCATGCCCGCCTGATGGGTAGTGCGCCGGAGGCGAGGCTGCTGGCGATCCGCGCCTTCGGCAAGGGATCGAAGGGCTCCGAAAGCACGTCCTACGTGATCCTGAGGGGATTGAATTACGCGGTCGAGCATGGCGCGCAGATCATCAACATGAGCTTTGCCGGCCCGAAGGATCCGCTGATCGAACGCGGCATCGCGGCGACCGCGGCCCGTGACGTCTTGATGGTGGCGGCGGCCGGCAACGCCGGCGCGAAATCGCCGCCGCTCTATCCGGCCGCCTACCCGAACGTCATCGCGGTGAGCGGAACCGATGCGCAGGAAAAGCTGTTCGTGGCGTCGAATCGCGGCAGCCACATCGCGCTCGCTGCGCCCGGCGCGGATATCTTTCTGCCGGCGCCGGACGACAAATACCAGATCGCGTCCGGCACCTCGTTCTCCGCCGCCTATGTCAGCGGCGTTGCGGCGCTGATACTGGAGCGCAATCCTGAACTGAAGCCGTCCGACGTTCGCGCCATCCTGACGAAGACCGCCCGCGATCTCGGCGCGCCCGGCCGCGACGACCAGTTCGGTGCAGGGAAAGCCGACGCTTTCGCCGCGGTCACCGCGGCAGCCGCCGCGTCCGCGGTTCCGCTGGCCTCGGTTACCGGCAAGGGCGCGGGAGAAAAAGCTCCGAAGGCCGATCCTTCTACCGATAACGCTTCCGTGAGCCGTGCACTGAACGAGGCTGCGCCCTCGGTGGCTTCAGAGAAATCGGCCGCAAACGCCGCAAAATAGGCGCGGCGCGCCGTCATTTCCCGCCGATTGCATTCGAACCCAAGGTTAAAAAAAGTCACCTGACGTTTTGAACGTTAGGTGATGGAACTGCGACTTATCACTGTGGGAGCGGCAAGTCCCTCCCCACCGGCTATATCAGGCGCGAGCGCCCATCCACCCCAAGCGCCCATATGGCTTGACCCGTCCGGTTGTCCCCCCGGACGGGTCTTTCATTTTCTGCCCCGATTCGATGATGCTGGATCGTTTTGCCGCCGCGCTATGCTGCGCGGGTGCAATTTTTCCGTTCATTTCACAGTTGAACAATTTTTTCGAGCGCCTCGCCTTCCAATAATTGGCGAGACCAACGCGCAACTAAACGCTGTTCGGATGTTTGTGGTGGACAAATGCCGCAGCTCCGCATTTGCGCGGGAGTTTTCGATCGTCGCGTGCTTCCGTGGTTTTCGCGCACTGGACAACGAAAAAGTTTTCCACAGAATACCCCGGTAATCCGAAAACTGATTCGTCGCTGGTTGCGTCTGCGTCCGTCTCTCTCTTACGGGCTAATTTATGGCACACCCTGCAGACGTAGCGCGCGGACGCGACATCGTTGCGCGTTGGTGCAACCTCGCCGAGCGCCGGTTGGAATACCTCACCGAACTGTTCGAGACCGGGCGGTGGCGCCGATATCACGGCGAACTCGAATTTCTCGAGAACATCCAGGAAGCCAAGGCGGCCGTCGAAGCCTGGCGGGACCTGCTGACCCGTGAGGCCGCGCCCGACAATACGGCGATCGACCTGGCTTGGCTCGGCCGCCGTCGCACCACGCCATTGCCGCTGACACCGCTGCCGCGCGATCACGGACTCCACCGGCCGATCGTGCCGCTTCGATCGAAGCCGGCGCCGGTCGTTGCAGCGCCGGTAGTCGCGCCGCCGCCTCCGCCTCCGCCTCGCGAGGTGCCCGCCGACGTCCTGATCGCGCTGGAGAGCAAACTGGCGGCTGCGGTGGAGGCGCCTTCCGCACCCGACGAATTGGGGCTCGACGACATGCAATTCCCGGCGCTCGATCTCGACGCGATGAAGGAACGCTACCCGCTGCTGCGCAACGCCCTCTGACCTGGGCGGACTACCGCCGCACCGCGTTGCCGCCGACCACCACTTGCGCGTAACGCTGTGCGTTTTCGGCCGACAGATCGGTGGTGATGGTACGGGCATGGTCAAGGCCGACCACGGCTCCGCGCGGGGTTTGCGAAATCATGTTGTTGTTGACCAGCGCCGTGCCGGCGCCCGGCATGACCGACACGCCGACGCCGACGAAGGCGTTGCGGATGACATTGCCCGTAATCGCGACGTCGCGCAGATATTTGCCCCAGCCGGCGATGATCCCGAACGAGGGGGCGTTCTCGACGACGTTGCCGGTCACGGTGGAATCCGCCTCGACATAGATGCCGATCCCGGCGTCGTCGTCTGGCGCAGTACCGATCGGCCGCTTCGGCAGCAGATTGCGGATGATGTTGCCCTGCACGACGGCGATGCGGCCGCCTTCGTTGAAGTTGCAGACCGAGACGCCGACGGCGGCGCCATCCACCGTGTTGTTGGCGATCACGGCGGCCTCGAAGGCGAATTCCGAATAGAGCGCGACCTCGCGGACGTTGCTGACGCTGTTGTCCGTGATGTGAATGTGCGAGGCCGAGTTGCCGCGCACGGCCGAGTAGTCGCAATTCCTGATGCGGTTGCCGCGTACGATCACGTTGCCGGCGCGGAAGGCGTTGATGGCATTGCCGTGCTGGCCGGAGCCGCCGGGGCCGGCCTTGATGTCCTCGATGCGGTTGTCGAGTACCAGCGTACCGTCGTCGCCAATCGAGTTGCGCAGGATCTCGATCCCGTTGTCGTTGGTGCCGGTGATGGTGTTGCGCGAGACGATCAGGCCCTTGGCGTCGAACGATACGACCGCGGTGGTCGCGATGCCGGCAAAAGCGTTGCCGGAGATGTCGCCCGAAACCTGCTCCAGCCAGATGCCGTTGCCGCCGCTATCGGATATGTCGCAATCGACGATGCGGACATCACGCCCACCGAGGCAATGCACCAGACCGCGCCGCTCCGGCAACGGAATCTTGCCGCCGTCGAAACTGATCCCGCTCAGGCCGACATTGTCGCCGCCCTCGCTCTGCAGCATCGATGCGCCGCCGCCAAACAAGAGTTTCGTCGCGCCGCGCACGCCGACCAGTTGCGCGCCGCTCGAAAGGCGCAGCATGCCGGTCCGATAGACCCCCGGCGGCAATGCCAGAGGCACGCGTGCACTCGTCGCATCGTCGATCGCGCGCTGCAGCCTTGCAGTCTGGTCGTCGGGACTGCCGGGGCGCACGCCATATTGCGTGACGTCGCGCCCAAGCGCGGCGGTCGGGGGTGCCGCGCGCGCCGCGTCGGGCGACATCGCGAGCGCGCCCGCGACACCGGCGGCGGATCCTCCAATGAGACGGCGGCGGTTCATGTCCATGCGTCATAGGTACCGCGAAATCGCGGACGGACATGGTGAAGGCGGCGGGCGATCACCGCGATTGTTCGGGGTAGGGTTAATGTTGGGTAGGGCTACGCGGCCCGTCGCGCCAGCCGCACCATTTCCATCAGCATCGCTTCGCCGGCGTCGACCAGTTCGTCCAGCGTGATCCGCGCGAAACCCTTGCGTCTCAAAGCGCCGCCGCGGGCCAGCAGCGGGATGTGGATAAAGGCGGCGAGCCGCGGCCCATTGTCGGTTCCAATCGCCTCGATCGCACGCCAGCTCAGATAGTTGCAGAGATAGCTTCCGGCATCGCGCGAGGCGCGGGCGTCGATCCCGGTAGCCTTGGCAACGCGCAGCAGCTTGGCGGTATGCGGACCGAAGGCCTGCGCGTCGGCGCCGCCGGCGATCGAACCCTTGCGCGAGCGTGCCTGCGCCGCGTCGGGCCAGAGCATGGTGACCGCGTTGCGGGCGCGGGTTTCGATCCGGAGATATCCGGTGCGGCCGGCGAGGCCGAACATCAGGAGCGCATGCGGCCTGTGCCTGGCGAGCGCCTGCGGCAATTCGCGGTCGACCGCCGTGTAGGTGACGGGGAAGATATGGGTGGACAGTTCGACATCGTCGAAGGCCGGCCGGCGCAGCCGCGCCAGCCGCGCCACCAGCGGCTGTGTCGGGTTGTGGGGGGCGCCGGGAAACGGGCCGAAGCCGGTGACGAGAACGCACAATTTTTCGCTCATCGCAGCCACTCCGCGATCTGTTCGGCGGCAACCGCCGGTGCAATGCGGCCGTCGGCGACCTCGGCCTCGGTCTTCTTCACCCGGGCGCGGATGGCGGGATCGGCGCGCAAACGCGCCATCATCCGCTGTTCCAGCATCGACCACATCCATTTCACCTGCTGCTCGCGCCGCCGCGCGGCGAACTCGCCCGAGGCGTTCATCGCAGTACGGTGGTCGACGATCTTTTGCCACAGCGCGTCGAGACCGATGCCTGCCAGCGCCGAATAGGTCATGACCGGCGGATGCCAATGCTCGGAGCGCGGGCTGAGGATATGCAGCGCGCCGCGATATTCGGCCGCCGCCAGATTGGCGCGCTTGATGTTGTCGCCGTCGGCCTTGTTGATTGCGATCATGTCGGCGAGTTCGACGAGGCCCTTCTTGATGCCCTGCAATTCGTCGCCGGCGCCGGGCAGCATCAGGGCGAGGAAGAAATCGGTCATGTCGCAGACCGCGGTCTCGGACTGGCCGATCCCGACGGTCTCGACCAGTACCACGTCGAAGCCGGCCGCCTCGCACAGCAGCATCGCCTCACGGGTTTTGGCGGCGACGCCGCCGAGGGTGCCGGACGACGGCGAGGGTCGGATGAAGGCGGCGTCCGAGTTCGACAGCCGCGCCATCCGCGTCTTGTCGCCAAGGATCGAGCCGCCGGTGCGGGCCGAGGAGGGGTCGACCGCCAGCACCGCGACCTTGTGGCCGCGCTCGATCAGAAACATGCCGAGCGCGTCGATGGTGGTGGATTTGCCGACCCCTGGCGAACCGGTGATGCCGACGCGGAACGCCTTGCCGGTGTCCGGCAGCAGCGCCTGCACCAGATCGCGCGCCGCCGCCTGGTGGTCGCCGCGCCGGCTCTCGACCAGGGTGATTGCGCGCGCCAGCGCCGCGCGCTGGCCGGCGCGGAGTTCGGTGGCGAGTTTCCCGATATCGGGGGAGGGATTCTTCGGCAAGGTCATGGCGCTGGTTTACAACGCCCGCGCCATGCAGGCGAGGGGCAGCCCCTCAGCGCGCCGACGCGGCGACCGGTGCCCCGCCCTTGAGTTTCCGCCATCCCCAGACCAGCAGCGGCCAGATCAGGGCGCCGATCGCCATGGTGGCGAGGATCGCGGCGATCGGCCGCTCGAAGAACGGAAAGATGCTACCGTCGGACTTGATCAGCGATGTGACAAAACTCTGCTCGATCATGGTGCCCATCACGATGCCGAGCACCATCGCCGCGACCGGATAGCCGTTCTCTTCCATGACATAACCGATGATCCCGAAGGTCGCGACGGTCACGACGCCGAACATGTTGTTGCCGATGGCAAACGAACCGACCGCGCAGCACAGCATGATGACAGGCATGATGCTGGAGCGAGGCGCGCGCAGCACATGGCTCGCCAGCCGTATCATGATGATACCGAGCGGGATCATGAGGATGTTCGCGATGATGAACATCAAATAGATCGCGTACATGCTCGATGCTTTTTCGGTGAACAGCGTCGGGCCGGGATTGAGGCCCTTCATGTAGAGCACGCCGATCGCGATCGCCGCGATGGTATCGCCGGGAATGCCGAACAGCAGCGAAGGCACCCAGCCCGAGGCGATGCTGGCATTGTTGCTGGCGCCGGCCTCGACCAGTCCTTCGACATGGCCGGTGCCGAATTTCTCCGGCTCCTTCGAGAAGCGTTTCGACATCGCGTAGCTGACCCAGGCGGCCATGTCGGCGCCGGCGCCCGGCAAGACGCCGATGATGATGCCGATGATATTCCCGCGCGTCATCTGCCAGTGATATTTCTTGGTCAGCCGCCACTGGCCCGCCATAATGCTTCCGAATTTGCGCTTCGGGATCGGCGGCGGCTCCGGCGTCAGCATCGCGCGCATCACCTGCGCCACGGCGAACACGCCGACCAGCGCCGGGATCGGTTCGATGCCGCCGAACAGGTCGGTGATGCCGAACGTAAAGCGCGGCACGCCGCCGGGGTTTTCGATGCCGATACAGGCGACGAGCAGACCGATGAACATGCTGGCGATCGCCTTCACCGGCGAGGAGCGCGCCACCAGCGTGGCGCACATCAGGCCGAGCAGCGCCAGCCAGAAATATTCGAACGTCGAGAACGACAGCGCGATTTCGGCGAGCGGCGGCGCCAAAATCATCAGCGACAGCGTGCCCGCGATGCCGCCGACGGCGGAGAACCAGACGCCGGCGCCGAGCGCCAATTCCGCCTCGCCCTTGCGCGTCATCGCATAGGCCTCGTCGGCGTACGCGGCGGAGGCGGGCGTTCCCGGAATCCGAAGCAGCGCGCCGGGGATGTCGCCGGAGAAGATCGCCATCGTGGAGGCCGCCACGATGGTGGCGATGGCGGCGATCGGCGACAAATAGAAGGTGACGGGCACCAGCAGCGCGGTGGCCATCGTGGCCGACAGACCGGGCAGCGATCCGATGACGAGGCCATACACCGATGCTGCCAACATCGCGATGATGACTTCCCAGGTGGTAATGAGCGCGAACGCTTGGGCGAGGGTGTTTAGCATCGGTCACCAGGGCATCGGCAGCAGCCCGACGGGCAGCGGCACGCGCAGCAATTTGCTGAAAATCAAATGGATGCCGATCGGCGCCAGCACGGCGAGCGGCAGCGACAGTTTCCAGCGGGCGCCGAGCGCCGTCGAGGTCACGAACACGATCAGCGCCGCCGTGAGGATGAAGCCGAGCCGGTCGGCGACCGCCACGTAGAACAGCAGCAAGGCCGGCGGGAGCAGGGCGCGCAGGCGGTAGAGCTTGCTGGTCGGCGGCTTCGCCTGTCCCGGCGCGAGCGGGATCAGTTCTTCCTCCTCTTCGAAGGAGTGGCCGATTCCGAATGCGATCGCGAGGCCGCAGAGCGCCAGCCCCGTTCCGATCACGAGCGGGAAAACGTTGGGGCCCACCGGCTGGCCGGGCACTGGTGGCAACTGCCAGCCGCCATAGGCGGCTGCAGCGCCGAGGCCAACGAGAAACAATCCCGTGACGCGATCGGGTAGACGCATGAACAGGCTCCGCAGGGGCAGTTGACGAAGCGCGATCAGGCCTTCGACAGGCCGGCAGCCTTCATCGCAACCCCCATCTGGGCGTCGCCCTTGTCCATGAAGCTGGCGAATTCGGCGGCATCGCCCCATACCGTACCGAAGCCGCGGTTGCTCATGAACTCCTTGTACTCCTTGGAGTCGTAGACCTTCTTCAGGGAAGCCGTGAGTTTTGTCGCGACGTCCGCGGGCAGGCCCTTCGGGCCGGCGATGCCGCGCCACGCGCCGGTCGAATACTCGATGCCCATGGCTTCCTTCAAGGTCGGCACGTCGGGGAAGGCCGGATTGCGCGCCTTGGCCATCACGGCGAGGCTGCGTGCCTTGCCGGCCTCGATGATCGCGCGCGCTTCCGGCACCGAGCAGGTGGTGAGGTCGAGGCCGCCGGCGGCGAGATCCTGCATGGCGGGCGCGGCGCCGTTCGACGGCACCCAGGCCACATGGTTCGGCGCCAGGCCCAGCGCCTGCATCCACCCGACCAGCGCAAGGTGCCAGATGCCGCCCTGACCGGTGCCCGAAGCCTTGAACTTGCCGGCCGGCGCAGCCTTGATGGCGTCGGCCAGTTCCTTCACGGTCTTGTAGGGCGAAGTGGAATTGACCTGGATGCCGGGCGGATCCTCGTTCATCAGCGCCAGCGGCGTGTAGCTCTTCGGCGCGAGTTCCGTGAGCCCCTGCCAGTGCATCATCGAGATTTCCACCGTCAACATACCGATGGTGTAGCCGTCGGGCGCGGCCGTCGCGATGGCGGAATGGCCGACCACGCCGGAGCCGCCGGTGCGGTTCACCACGTTGAACGGCTGGCCGAGATCCTTTTCCAGCAGGGCCGCGACGATGCGCGCGGTGGCATCGGTGCCGCCACCGGCGCCCCAGGGCACGATTACGGTGACAGGACGCGCCGGATAGGCCTGAGCGAAAGCCGGCTTAAGACCAAGGCCTGCGACGGCTGCCGCCGCAGCGGATGAAGCCGCAAAGGCGCGGCGCGTGAGCTTGGGCATGTGTTTCTCCCCTTCGGCGTCCGTGATGCCGAACGCTCTTGTCATGATCGCGGCATTCTAGGCGGCTTTGCGATGGCATCGCAAGGCGTTAGCGAATGAATGGGATTGCCGCTCTTGGGCGTCTCGTCACAGCCGGAAATCGGGTGGCGGCGATCGGGCTACCCGAAATAGGTATCCGCGCGCGGCCCGCTCATCGGGCCGCCGTCAATTGCGGAGAGAACCATGACGAGCGCCTATTACAGCACCGTGCTGAACCATCCCCTGGAAACCGTGTGGACCATGATCCGCGATTTCAACAACTATCCGGCCTATATCGATGGCGTCAGTGAAAGCATCATCGAGGACGACAAGGGCGGCGACGAAGTCGGCGCCGTCAGGCGATTTTGCTACCTCGGCAACTGGATCCGCCAGCGTCTGGCCGGCCATTCCGAGCAGGGGCACTCGCTGACCTATGCCGGTATCGAGCCGCTGCCGTTTCCGGCCGGGCTCGTTCCGGATGCACCAGCCCCGACGCGCTATGAGGGAACGATGCATCTGCTTCCCGTCGTCGAGGGCAACCGGACCTTCATCGAATGGTCCGTGCAACTCGACACCGCGCCGCAGGATGCCGATCGCTGGCAAGCATTGTTCCAGTCATGGATTCCGGATTGGACGCATTCGCTCGAGAGAGCGCTGGGCCGCCCTTCCGCTTGAGTGCGGCCGCTATCGCGGTCCGTCGTCGCCCTTTGGCCGCGCGCCGCCGAAAACCTTGATGCCTTCGGGTGTCAAATAGGGCTTCAACGTTTCCCACGGTACGAAGGCGACATACTCGCCTTCGGCATAGGGACCGACGGCGTAGGGCGGATAATGGAAGGTCAGGCCGGAGCTCTTGCCTGGCTCGGTCGATGGCGCCAGCGTCACAGCGCCGATCTTAAGCAGTTTCGGCTCGACGCCATTGAACCATTCGGACGTCGCGGTATCACCGGCGTCGCGCTTCTTCTTCTCGGCCGTTAGCGAAGCCCGCACGGCTGTCACCATCGCATTCATGGTAGGGCCGTTGTTGGCGGTCTCGGTGAAGAAGGGGCGGATCGAGATGCGCCTGCCGGCGGTGGAATCCCACAGGATGGTGTTGATGTCCGAATTCGGATGCGCGGCCCTGGTGTCCATGTAGTCACCGCGGACGATGCTCACATAACGGCCATCGACGCGGGAGCGGAAATTGTAGCGGCGCTCGAAGGTCCAGCCGCCGTCGCGAAACAGTTGAGGGTCCTGCTTGCGATCGCCTTCCGCGTCCGCCGCGCTCTTCGCCATCCACTTCCGGCCTTCGGCGAGGCAGTCGGCGGCGAGCGCCGGATCAGCCTTGACCGCGTCGTCGAGATATACCCGGGCCTCGAGCGATTTGTTCTTGAGCGTGGCGTCAGGCTTGGGCTCACCGGCGAGCGGTGGTGACGCAAGGCAGGCTATCACGCCGGCAAGACACAGCCTGCGGGTGAGCATTGGCGGCACGGCAGGCTACTCCGCCGCCTCGCTATGCCCCAACCGCGCATTGAGCTTATGGATCAGTTCTTCAGCGGCATCCGAGATCACGGTGCCGGGCGGGAAGATCGCCTCCGCGCCGGCCTTGTACAGCGCGTCATAATCCTGCGGCGGCACCACGCCGCCGATGATGATCATGATGTCCTCGCGGCCGTGCTTCTTCAGCGCGGCCTTGAGTTCCGGCACGGCGGTGAGGTGGGCGGCCGCCAGCGACGAGACGCCGAGGATGTGCACGTCGTTCTCCACGGCCTGCCGCGCCGCCTCGTCGGCGGTGGCAAACAGCGGCCCGATATCGACGTCAAAGCCGACATCGGCAAAGGCCGAGGCGATCACCTTCTGGCCGCGGTCGTGGCCGTCCTGGCCGATCTTGGCAACGAGGATGCGGGGGCGGCGGCCCTCGGCATTCTCGAACGCATCGATCAGCTCCTGCACCTTCTCGACCCGGTTGGACATGGCGGACGCCTCCCGCTTGTAGACGCCGGTGATGGATTTGATTTCGGCGCGGTGACGGCCGAAAACCTTCTCCATCGCGTCCGAAATTTCGCCGACGGTGGCCTTTGCACGCGCGGCATCGATGGCGAGCGCCAGAAGATTGCCGTTGCCCTCACCGGCGCTGCGCGTCAGCGCGGCCAGCGCGGCGTCGACTTCCTTCTGGTCGCGCTCGGAGCGCAGCCGCTTCAGCTTGTCGATCTGCAGCCGCCGCACGGTGGAGTTTTCCACCTTGAGCACGTCGATCGGCGCCTCGTTGACCGGCTTGTACTTGTTGACGCCGATCACCGCCTGCCGCCCGGCGTCGATCCGCGCCTGCGTCTTGGCGGAGGCTTCCTCGATCCGCAGTTTTGGCACGCCGGCCTCGATCGCTTTGGCCATGCCGCCGAGCGCCTCGACTTCCTGGATATGTCCCCAGGCCTTTGCGGCGAGATCGCGCGTCAGCCGCTCGACATAGTAGGAGCCGCCCCAGGGATCGATGATGCGGTTGGTGCCGCTTTCCTGCTGCAGGAACAGTTGCGTGTTGCGGGCGATGCGGGCGGAAAAGTCCGTCGGCAGCGCCAAGGCCTCGTCGAGCGCGTTGGTGTGCAGGGACTGGGTGTGGCCCTGCGTCGCCGCCATCGCCTCGATGGTGGTGCGCATCACGTTGTTGAAGACGTCCTGCGCGGTCAGCGACCAGCCGGACGTCTGGCAATGCGTGCGCAGCGACAGCGAGCGCGGGTCTTTTGGATTGAACGGCTTCAAGAGCTTGGCCCACAGCAGCCGCGCCGCGCGCATTTTTGCCACCTCCATGAAAAAATTCATGCCGATGGCCCAGAAGAACGACAGTCGTGGCGCGAAGCGGTCCACGTCGAGGCCCGCCGCAAGCCCGGCGCGCAGATATTCGACGCCGTCGGCGAGCGTATAGGCGAGTTCGAGATCCTGCGTCGCGCCGGCTTCCTGCATGTGATAGCCGGAAATCGAAATCGAATTGTACTTCGGCATCTTCTGCGAGGTGTAGGCAAAGATGTCCGAGATGATCCGCATCGAGGGCGCCGGCGGATAGATGTAGGTGTTGCGCACCATGAACTCTTTCAGAATGTCGTTCTGAATGGTGCCCGACAGTTTCTCCGGCGGCACGCCCTGTTCCTCGGCGGCGGCGACGAACAGCGCGAGGATCGGCAGCACCGCGCCGTTCATGGTCATCGATACGCTCATCTGGTCGAGCGGAATGCCCGCGAACAGCGTGCGCATGTCGTAGATGGAATCGATCGCGACGCCCGCCATGCCGACGTCGCCGGACACCCGCGGATGATCGGAGTCGTAGCCGCGGTGGGTGGCGAGGTCGAAGGCGACCGACAGGCCCTTCTGCCCGGCGGCGAGGTTACGCCGGTAGAACGCGTTTGAATCCTCCGCCGTGGAGAAGCCGGCATATTGCCGGATCGTCCAGGGCTGGTTGACATACATGGTCGGGTAGGGGCCGCGAAGATAGGGCGCGATGCCGGGCCACGTCTCCAGGAAATCGATTCCTTCGAGGTCGGCCTCGCTGTAGCCCGGCTTGACCGGAATGCCCTCGGGCGTCAGCCACGGCTCGGCGTGGCCTGCGGGCGGCGCGGGCACGGTGGCTTCAAAGGCGATATCTGCGAAGTTCGGTATGCGTGTCATGTTGTTAGTATAGCCGTTTTTCGACGCCGAACCCGGCGTTCTATTTCGTCCCTTACGTCCGCCAATTCGCAACCAAGAAGATAGAGTTCGATCCCCGAAAGAGTTATCATGCTGCCGCTAAAGGCTCCGAACATGCCGAAGATAGTCGCTTGGATCTTATAGAAGATACGGGCATGTAATAATCCGCGGGCGCTGTATTTTCCGACCTGGTAAACGACCTTGTGCTTCGTTTCCATTTCCGAAATCAATCCTTCAAATCTCGACGCAATCTCGGCGTCGTCGAGCTTTGCAAGGTCGCCCCTCAGGTTAATTCCGAAGCGCATTCAGCCTTTCCTCAGTCGAGAGCCAGTTTATCATGATCGCGGTTCCTGAAATCCCTAATCATGGTCCGGATGCTGGAGGCTGGTGATCGTCGCCATCTTCTCCGGCCCGTAATTCTGCATCGTTGTCTGGCTCGGCAGATTGGCGAGACCGACCACCCAGCCGAGCCGGGATTCGCTGCCATATTGCCGGGTCGGCACCACCCGGTCGGGGCGATCGAACGCGCCGGTCATGATCTCGATCCGGGGGCCGCCAATCCGTCGGTAGCTCAGGGGCGTGCCGCAGGCGGCGCAAAAATCCCGCTCGGCGATCGAGGAGGATTGGAACGAGGCCGGCTTGCCGCGGGTCCAGGCGAAATCCTCATGCTCGATGTCGGCGAGGGAGGCAAACGGCGCGCCCGTTGCCTTCTGGCACATCCGGCAATGGCAGATGCTGATCCTGGCCGGCGGCTTATACATTGCAAACCGGATCGCGCCGCACTGGCAGCCCCCGGTCAGGATGGCCTTGCTGCTTTCCGTCATGCCTGCTCCATCCGCCGCCAGGCTTCCCGCAGCATGGCCAGCGCGTCGCCGCCGGCAAAGATGAAGTCGCTGACGCCGGCCTCGCGTAGCGCGGCCTCCTGTTCGCCGGGCCGCCCTGCCAGATAGATATGTTTGGCGCCGGCGGCTTGAAGGGCCTTTGCGGCCGCCAATGCATGTTCCGCGTACGCCTTGTCGGAGGAACACAGGCACGCAATCTCAGCATCGGAGGCCTTGAAGGCCGCGGCCAGCGCCGCCGGATCGGCAAAACCTTCGGTATCGACCGCCTCGATGCCGCCGGTCTCGAAAAAGCTCTTTGCAAAGGTGGCGCGCGCGGTGAAATCGGCCGCCTTGCCGAGATTGGCGAGGAATATTTTTGGCCGCGCGCCGGTCGCTTTCAATTTCTCATCCGACTTGTCGCGCAGCGCCTCGAACGGCGCGGCCAGCCGGATCGGCTCCAGCGGATCGAACTTGTATTTCGCCTCGCCATAGGGCGGCAGCACGATCGGCCTGGCGTCGAGAACGGCGGCCTCCGCCTCATGCAGGTTGGGGAATTCGCTCGCGCCGGTCAGCACGTCGCGCCGCCTGGCGATATTGACCTCGCGCGCGGCGCGGGTGGCGGCGACCTTGTTCTGGAGCAGGTTCTGTTCGAGAGCTGCAAAAATGCCGCCGGCCTTTTCGATCTCCTGGAACAGCGACCACGCGGAATCACAAAGCTGTCTCGTGAGGGTTTCGATGCCGCCGGCGCCGGCCGCGGGATCGCTCACCTTGGCGAGGTTGGACTCTTCCAGCAGCACCAGCTGCGTGTTGCGCGCGGCGCGCCGTGCGAACGGATCTGGCAATCCAAGCGCCAAGGTATGCGGCAACACGGTGATGGCGTTGGCGCCGGCGAGACCCGCGGAAAACGTCGCCATCGTCGCACGCAGCATGTTCACATAGGCGTCGCGCTGCGTCAGCATGCGCCAAGCGGTGTCGGCCGCGACGAACAGAGGCTTGGACGTCAGCCCGCAAGCCTGCTCGATCCGCGCCCACAACAGCCGCAGCGCGCGGAATTTCGCCAGCGTCACGAACTGGTCCGCATCCGCACTGAGCCGCGCATAGACCATGCCTTGCGCATCCTCGAGGGCGATACCGGCGCCTTCGATCGCGCGCAGATAGGCGACGCCGCAAGCCAGTACGAACGCCAGTTCCTGCGCCTCCGACCCGCCGGCATCATGGATCACCCGGCCGTCGGCAACCGCCAGCCCGCCCTTGAAGCCCATCGCGGCGAGACCCTGGACCGCGCCTGATATCGCCGGAACGATCTCCTGCCAGCTGTAAGGGCTGGAGCCCCACACCGCGCAGGAGCCCAGCGGATCGAGTCCGAAGCGGATGCCGCAGGCGGCCGGGTCGAGGCCCTTGCCCTTGATGTATTCGGCGACGTGAATGGCCGCCATTCGCGATTGCGGGCCAATCTGTAGTTCGATGCCGATCCCGGCGTCGAGATAGATCCCGTCCAGGACCTGCGCGACGGCTTCTGCCGATGGATCGAGCCCATAACCATGAGCGCCGTTGGCGCCTGAAAACACCAGCGTCAGCCCGGTCGCGCCGTTTTCGAGATCGTGCAGCGCCTGTGCATTGGCGGTCTTGGCGTCGGGATGGTCGATCCGCTGCATGACCTGCCAGGGCGCGGCGGCGGGGCGGCCGGCGACCGGCGCGGCGCCCTCGGCGCGGCGGTAGATCGGATCGATTTTCAGCCCGTCGGCCGTCTTGCTGACCAGTTTCTCGAACGGCGCCCCCTTCAGCACCCCGTCGACCAGCTTGCGCCAATCCTCGAAGGTCGCCTGCGGAAATTCCGCCGCCAGTGTCAGTTCGTCAGTCCTGGTCATCCCGCCCATAATTCCCTGGTCGTCATCCTCATTTGGCCGGAAATTGCCATGCCGCGCCCGCCAAGCCAAACGGTTGTTTTGGGCCTTCGCCGTCAATCCAACTCGGGCAGCCGCTGGATCCCCTCGGTCGAAAGCGCCGCGAGCGCATCTGTGACGCGGCGTCCCGCAATCAGACGGTCGGGCGCGATTTCGGCCAGCGGCACCAGCACGAAGGCGCGTTCGAAGAGGCGCGGATGGGGGAGTGTCAGTTCCGGCTTGTCGAGCCTGACGTCGTCATAGGCGATCAAATCGAGGTCGAGGGTGCGGGGACCCCAGCGGGTTTCCTGGGCGCGGTCGCGGCCGAATTTCTTCTCGATCTTGTGCAGCGTGAACAGCAGCGCATGCGGATCGAGGCTGGTTTCGATCTCGATGCAGGCATTGATGAAGGGCGCCTGGTTTTCCTCGCCCCAGGGCGGGGTGCTGTAATCGGCGGAGCGCGCCAGCAGGGCGGCCTGCGTCATGCCGCAGATATTGGCGATGGCCTTCTGGAATGTCGCGCGGACGTCGCCGACACTGCCGCCGAGCGCGATCAGCACGTCCGCCATGTCAGGGCGAGGGCCGCTTGCGGACCAGCACGACGCCGACATCCTCGAAGATCGCGGCAATCGGCGCGTGCGGCTTGTGCACGGTGACTTTTACCGCATCGATGCGGGCGAACGCCGCGAAGATCGCGTTGGCCACGGCGCCGGCGGCGCGCTCCAAGAGCTTGTAATTGGTGTTCTTGAACGCCGCCGTTGCGGTCGCCACCACGCTGGCGTAGGACACGGTGTCGGCGAGGTGATCGGAATGCGCGGCTTGCGAGAGGTCGGCCGACAGTTCGAGGTCGATGACAAAACGCTGTCCGACTTCGGTCTCGTGTTCCATCACGCCGTGGCGGGCGTGAACGACGATGCCGGTGATGAAGATCGTATCGCTCATCCCTGTTCCCTGATTGCGGCGGCAACACGCAGCGCCTGCACGGTTTCGGCGACGTCATGCGCCCGGATGATCCGCGCGCCGTTCTGGGCCGCCAACACATGAGCGGCAATCGAGCCACCGAGCCGCTGATGCGGCTCCGACGGCGTTACCGTGCTGATGAATCGCTTTCGCGAGGCACCGACCAGCAATGGCAATCCAAAGGTCTGCAACTCGGCCAGCCGCGCCAGCGCGGTCATGCTCTGTTCGGGTGTCTTGCCGAAGCCGATGCCGGGATCGAGTACGATCTGGTCGGGCGAAACGCCGGCGCGGGCGGCGATGTCGAGCGAGGCCGCAAAGAAATTGGCGATGTCCTGCATGATGTCGATCGCAG
Source organism: uncultured Bradyrhizobium sp. (assembly GCA_964609175.1). Lineage (GTDB taxonomy): Bacteria > Pseudomonadota > Alphaproteobacteria > Rhizobiales > Xanthobacteraceae > Bradyrhizobium. The sequence continues at coordinate 36,305 of CAZSRR010000022.1, read as the reverse complement.
GATCGGCGCTGTCGCGATTGTGCATGATGATGATGGGTGCGCCTCGTGCGGCGACCAGTCCAGCCATGCCGGCATCGCGCTGCAGGCCCCAGACATCGTTGGCTATCGCCACGCCCTGATCCAGCGCCCAGGCGACGACGGCCGATTTCATGCTGTCGATCGATACGGGAACGCCGAGTGCGACGACAGCGCGCAGCACCGGCCGCAATCGCTGCAATTCCTGTTCTGCCGAAACCGGTTCCGAGCCGTAGGGCCGGGTGGATTCCGCGCCGATGTCGATGATGTCGGCGCCTTCGGCCACCATCCGCCGCGCCTGCATCAGCGCGCGCTCGGGGGCGTCAAACTGCCCGCCGTCGGAGAAGGAGTCGGGCGTCACATTCAGCACGCCCATCACCGCGGGCCAGGGCGTTGACAGCAGCGCGGGCAACACCGGATGCCCGGCCAAACCGGTTGCGGCGGTGGAACTGGTCCGGGCTGCGATCATGCGGTCGCTTTGCGCGGTCCGCGCCGGGGAGTCAAGGCGCGTGCGGCGACGCTGCGGGCAGGTTGGCCTTCTTCAGTAGGTGATTTTCGGCGGCAGCTTGCGCGCCTGCTCGATCAGCTGTTCGACCGACCGTTCGGAGGGCAGGACGCGCACCAGTTTGCGCTTGGTGTTCACGTCCTTCATGTTCTGCGCCAGCCTTGCCGGGTTGCGCATCGCGAGTTCGCGCACCGTGGTGACGCCGGCGGCGCGTACCAGGCCTACCTTGGCCTTGCCCATGCCGGGAATGCGCATGTAGTCGGAAAAATTGGCCCATTCCAGCAGTTGCTGTTCGCTGATGCCGGTCTTTGCCGCAAGCGCCTTGCGTCCTTTCACCGTGCGGGCCGCCTCCAGCAGTGCGTCGGTGGTCCGAATGCCCAGGGATTTCAGTTTCGAGGCAGAGTAAGCGCTCAGGCCTTCGATCGCGGAAAGGGGATAAGTCATGATGCTCGACGAAATAGGAATGTGCTGGGGCTGAATATGCGCGCAAACGTGCCGCGCTATGCGTACTGGCTGCGGCCTGGCGTTCCCGAAATTATTTCACCCATATGATCCACTCCGATTTTGTCGCGACCGAACCTGAAAAGTTCGCAGGCCACGCCTTGAATTTCGTCCATACCCAGACCAGGCGCGATCGGCCCGGTGCAGACTTTCATCAACCTCTGCCCGTCGGCCGCGAGAAACCGCCATCGCCGCTGGGAACTGAATTCGTAGCTCTGGTAACCGGTATTTGGTCGATCAGGGCCTAAACGTTGTCGGAGGATCCCTCGTTGCGGAGGAAGTTCAGAGCGATGCCTGTGGATTCTTCAGCCACAGCGCTCCCGTTGCCGGCCCTGAAGGCCAGCCGTCCTATCCACTCGTTCAAATTGTGCCCCGTCCCCAACCGGCTTAACCGGGTCGTCTCCTTCTGCATTGATCTTGAGCGCCCGCGATCTGAAATACAAGCGACGCATCCCCATCGCGATGATTTTGATTCGCTGAGTGTTGCAGCAATGCAAGACTCAATGTCGTTTCACGCCAGCTTGTTGCGCTGCGTTCTCGCTTTTTTCTCCTGAGATTGGAAAAAAGTATCAGAGGCACGCGCGGTCGTGGTGGGTGAAGGCTCATCTGTGTGCGGTGAACGGTTTCAATCGCCGGGCGGGATGCGATATGATCGCAAACCGAACCTGCGCGATGGGCTTGAAGAGGCGATGTGATGGTAACCTCCGACAACAAGACGGCCGATACCGACGAGAAGATTTTCATCGGCAAGGGCGAAGAAACCGCCTGGCTGACGCTTGCGCTTGCCAATCGGCATGGCCTCGTTACCGGCGCGACCGGAACCGGCAAGACGGTATCTTTGCAGATCATGGCGGAAGGCTTCGCCCGTGCCGGCGTTCCGGTATTCGCTGCCGACATCAAGGGCGATTTGTCCGGGATCGCCGAAGTCGGCGAGGGCAAGGATTTCATCCTCAAGCGCGCCAGGGAAATGGGCCTCGATTTCCAGCCCGATCAGTTCTCGACCGTGTTTTGGGACGTGTTCGGCGAGCAGGGCCATCCGGTTCGCGCCACGGTCACGGAAATGGGGCCGCTGTTGTTGTCGCGCATGCTCGATCTGAACGACGTGCAGGAAGGCGTCCTCAACGTCGCGTTCCGCGTGGCGGATGAAAACGGCCTGACACTGATCGACATGAAGGACCTGCGTGCGCTGCTGGACGCAATTGCGCCGGTCGCCAAGAGGGCGGCGGTGGACGATGATCCCGACGACAACGAGGAGCTCAAGGCCGCGCTTCGAAAGGCCGCCCAGGGCTATGGCAACGTCAGCAAGGCAACGGTGGGAACCATTCAGCGCCAGCTTCTGGTACTGGAAAACCAGGGCGCGTCAAAATTCTTTGGCGAGCCGGCGCTTGCGCTGAAGGATTTCATGAAGACCGACAGCGACGGCCGTGGCATGGTCAATATTCTGGTCGCCGACAAATTGATGGAGAGCCCGAAGCTCTACGCCACCTTCCTGTTGTGGATGCTGTCGGAACTGTTCGAGGAATTGCCGGAAGCGGGCGACCTCGCGAAGCCGAAGCTGGTGTTCTTCTTCGACGAGGCGCATCTGTTGTTCGACGACGCGCCGGACGGACTGATGGACAAGATCGAGCAGGTGGTGCGCCTGATCCGCTCCAAGGGCGTCGGCGTCTACTTCGTCACGCAGAATCCGATTGACGTACCGGACAAGGTGCTGGCCCAGCTCGGCGGTCGCGTGCAGCACGCGTTGCGCGCCTTCACGCCGCGCGACCAGAAAGCGGTGAAGGCGGCGGCGCAGACGTTTCGGCCCAACCCGAAGCTCGATACCGCCCGCGTCATTATGGAGCTCGGCAAGGGCGAGGCGCTGGTGTCGTTCCTCGAAGGCGGCGGTACGCCGACCATGGTCGAACGCGTCATGATCCGGCCGCCGACCGCGCGGATCGGGCCGGTCACGCCGGAGGAGCGCAAGGCGATCATGAGCAGAAGCCCGTTCAAGGGCAAATACGATACTGCGGTCGACGCCGAGTCCGCCTACGAGATGCTGCAGAAGCGTGTGGCCGACACCGCTGCGCCTGCTGATGGCCAGAATGGCGGCGTTCTCGGCCAGCTCGGTTCGATCGTCGGCAGCATCTTTGGCACCAACACCAGGCGTGGCCGGCTGACGACCGGCCAGGTGATTGCGCGCGACGTCACGCGTTCGGTTACCAACAGGGTCATCGGTGGGGTTGCTGCCGATCTCGGCAAGGCCGTGGGCGGCTCGCTCGGCGGTTCGATCGGACGCTCGCTGGTGCGCGGGGCGCTCGGCGGACTGCTGCGGCGATAATGCGCTGATTTCCGGAACGATCGCGTGCTGAGAACTCCGTCGCTGCGCAGGCCGCTGGATTGGCTGTTCCTGGCCTGCTGCATCGCGCTGACCGCCGTCGTCCTGGTTCCGGAGATCTGGGGCAACGGCAAGACCAAGGACTACCCGCTCTGGTTCTGGGCGGGACAGCAGGTGCTGCAGGGGAAGAGTCTCTATCCCGACAACCCGTCGACCTATTTCGACTTCATCTATCCACCGGTATCGGCGGTGTTGCTCGCGATTCCGAGCTGGTTCGGCAAGATCCCGCTGTATGTCTGCCTGTGCATCCTCAATGCCGCCGCATGGTGGCTGACGGCGCAGTTCTCGCACGCGATGGCGGGATCGGGTCGCCGGCCCGGCCCATGGCTCGAAGCGCTGCCGGGCTTCGTCACCGTCACCTTCGTGTTCGACATGTTCGACCTCGGCCAGCCCAACCTCGTGCTGCTGGCCTTGATGCTCTACGGCTTCTGGCTGCTGCGCGACCAGCGCGGCTGGATGGCGGGAAGCATGTTCGCGCTCGCCGCCGCCATCAAGGTGTTTCCGGTGGCGGTGCTGCCCTATCTGGTGTGGCGCCGGCAATGGGCGGCCACCTCGGGTATGCTGGTGTTCACGGCCCTGTTCCTGTTCGTGCTGCCGGCGCCGTTCCGCGGCCTCCAGCACAACGCCGCGGAGCTGAAGACCTGGTACCAGGGCATGGTGGGGTCGAGTTCGGAACAGGGTTTTGGGCAGCGCGCCGAACAGAACTGGTCGTGGGTCAACCAGTCGCTCATCGCGATGACGCATCGCCTGACGCGGCCGGTGAACTACAACCAGGACAATCCGTCGAAGCCGGTCCGGACGATGAATGTCGTCGACGTCGATTTCAAGACCGCGAACTGGATCGTGCTGGCGGTCTCGCTCGCGATCGGGCTGGCCTATCTGGCCGTGATGCCGCCGGCCTCGCGCCGCACCGAACGCTCGGATGCCGAGGAGATCGGCATCCTGTTTTGCCTGATCACGGTGGCCTCGCCGCTCGCGCGGCAATATTACTTCCTGTGGCTGTTTTTTCCGATCACCGTGCTGGCGCATCGTGCCGCCTATGACCCGCGTCCGGCGATCGGAACCGCAACATGGGCATTGCTGGCGGCGGCCGGCGGGTTGTTGCTGCTGTCGCTTCCGGCATTCCCCAACGACCTGCAGGCCTATGGCAACAATCTTGTCGCCACCGCGCTGCTCGCGATCGGGCTGGGCTGGCACCTGTTGCATCCGCCGGCCGCCGATGTCGCCTTGCCTCAGGCCGCCGGCGGGCTACAACTTGAGGCAGACGACAACGCCCATAGTCAGGGATAAGAGCCATGTCCGACGCCAAAATCCAGCCGGTCCTCGATCATATCGACGCCGATTTCGACAACAGCCTCGAGCGGCTGTTCGCGCTGCTGCGGATCAAGTCGATCTCGGCCGATCCGGCCTTTGCCGCCGACTGCAAAGCGGCTGCCGATCACCTGGCAAAGGACATTGCGACGCTCGGCTTCAAGGCCGAGGTGAGGCCGACGGCGGGCCATCCCGCGATCGTCGCCAAAGCCAACGGTAGCAGCGATGGCCGGCCGCACGTACTGTTCTACGGCCACTACGATGTGCAGCCGGTCGACCCGCTCAATCTGTGGCACCGGCCGCCATTCGAACCCGTCGTCACCGATCACGCCGACGGCCGAAAAATCATCGTCGCGCGCGGCGCCGAGGACGACAAGGGACAACTGATGACCTTCGTCGAAGCCTGCCGCGCCTGGAAGACGGTCACCGGCTCGCTGCCGGTCGACGTCACCATCCTGATCGAAGGCGAGGAGGAAGTCGGCTCGAAGAACTTCGTGCCGTTCATGGAAGCGATCAAGGACGAACTGAAAGCCGACTTCGCGCTGGTCTGCGACACCGGCATGTGGGACCCGAACACGCCGGCCATCACCACCTCGCTGCGCGGGCTGGTGTATGACGAAGTCACCATCAAGGCCGCCAACCGCGATCTGCATTCCGGCGTGTTCGGCGGGGGCGCGCGCAACCCGATCCGCGTGCTGACCAACATCCTCGGCGGCCTGTTCGACGAAAACGGCCGCATCACCATTCCCGGCTTCTATGACGGCGTAAAAGATCTGCCGCCGGATATTCTGGCGCAGTGGAAGGCGCTGAATCTCACGCCGGAATCGTTCCTCAATCCGATCGGACTCTCTCTTCCGGCTGGTGAAAAGGACCGGCTGTTGATCGAGCAGATCTCCTCGCGTCCGACCTGCGACATCAACGGCATTTTCGGCGGCTATACCGGCGAGGGCTCCAAGACCGTGATCCCGGCGGAAGCCTCCGCAAAGGTCTCGTTCCGTCTGGTCGAAGGCCAGGACCCGCAGAGGATCAAGCAGGCCTTCCGCGACTATGTCACCGCGCGGCTTCCCGGCGATTGCAAGGCCGTCTTCACCGAGCACTCCAGCGGGGCGGCCATCGCGCTCGACTGGAACATGAAGCCGCTCGCGGCGGCCAGGCGGGCGCTGACCGAGGAGTGGGGCAAGGAGGCGCTGCTCGTCGGCTCCGGTGCCTCGATCCCGATCGTCGCGGATTTCAAGCGCACGCTGGGCCTCGACAGCCTGCTGATCGGCTTCGGTCTCGACGACGACAACATCCATTCGCCGAACGAGAAGTACGACCTCAAGAGCTTTCACAAGGGCATCCGCTCCTGGGCGCGAATTCTCGGCGCGCTCGCGGAGGCGCCGCGATAGATGAAGCGGCGGCGTGACTAGGGATTGGATCTGGAAGGCGGTCGTCGCAGGGGTCTGCGGGAGCGCCGCGCATTCGCTGTTGATGTACCTCAAATGGCGGACCGGCCTGCTTCCTGCGTTTCAACCCTATCAGAACCTGCAGGCCGCGCTTGGCCACGTGACGGGCTCAAACGTTCACCCGGTCATCCCATGGGCGCTGTCGTTCCTCAACGGGGCGACGGTCTTCGGTTTCTGCTTCGGGCGACTTTACGCCTGGCTGCCCGGCGCACGCGGTCCGGCAAAGGGCGTTGCATTCGGCGTCGTCGGCTGGGTGCTGATGGGATCGGTTTTCTTCCCGTTGCTGGGACTGGGACCGTTTGCCTTCAATCTGGGCCTCGGCATCTGGCCAGCCCTGTTTTCGCTCGCGATGCTGCTGACGTACAGCGTCATCCTCGGTCTCGTTTATGCGGCCCTCAATCCGCAACGGGAGACGGAAGCGACCCACGCACGCCACAAATGAAAACGCCGCCCGGAATTGGGCGGCGTTTGGATTCGGTCGTGTAGAGGTCGTTGACCTGAATTTTACACGAAAACTTTGAAAATTCAATTCCGGTAACTCGGATCGATCCGGTCGAGTCTGCGCAAGAGCGGCGGCCACACCAGGGTGGTCGAGCGATGTTCAGCGAAATCGGCGTTGCTGAACAACTGCTCGTTCTTGTCGATCACGGCCTGTTCGATCGGATAGGCGGTCGGGCCGAGCATGCGGGTGCGGACCTGCATCGTGCAGGCGCGTTCCAGATGATACATCCGCTCGAAGGCGGAGGCGACCGAGCGGCCGACCGTCAGCGTGCCGTGATTGCGCAGCAGCATGTGGTTCTTGTTGCCGAGGTCCTTTTGCAGCCGCGGCCGTTCGTCATGGTCGAGCGCCACGCCTTCGTAGTCGTGATAGGCGAGGTCATGGGTGACGAACTGCGCGGTCTGGTTCATCGGCAGCAGGCCTTCCATGCAGCTTGCAACGGCGGTTCCGTCAGGCGTATGCAGATGCAGCACGCAGCCGGCGTCATCGCGCACCTCGTGGATCGCCGAATGGATGGTGAAGCCCGCCGGGTTGATGCTGTATTCGCTCTCGGTCAGCTGGTTGCCGTGCAGATCGACTTTCACCAGACTGGACGCCGTGATTTCGTCGAACATCAGGCCGTAGGGGTTGATCAGGAAGTGATGTTCGGGCCCCGGGACGCGCGCCGAGATGTGGGTGTCGACCAGATCGTCCCAACCATATAGCGCAACGAGGCGATAGCAGGCGGCGAGGTTGACGCGCTGGTTCCACTCGGCGTCCGTCATGCCGGACGGAACCTGCTTCAGGCGAGCTTCGGCTGGTGACATGGCACGGTTCCTCCGGCGATGATCGATTGTCCGGAAGCGAGCCTAGTCCTGTGCCGGACGGGCAGCAAGGCGCCCGTCCCCCGCGCGCCAGTGATTTGCCGCTACGGCGCCGGGATCGCAAGCAACGTCGGGATCGGACGGCCGCGAATATCGTAGACGCGTGCGAACACGACGTCGTCGCGCTTGATTTCCACCATCACAGGTGCAGTCAGGCCCTTGCAGTAGAATTCGCCGAGCGTCATCGCGAAATCGGCGGACTGGCTGTCCCAGCCGATCGTGTAGTCGGGGCCGAGTGCCACCTGCGCCGGGCGCTGCGGGCCGCAGACCGCGACCTTCCATTTCCGTCCCTGCGGCGGCCATTCCTGCCGTTCGACCAGTTCCTCGCGCAGGCCGTCGGAGGCCTGCTTCAACGCCAAGCCCCAATAGTCCAGCATGAAGTAATTATCGGCGGTGCGAACCGTGCCGGCGATATGATTGAAATGGGTGTATTCATAGGGGTGCAGACGGATCATCTCGCTGAGCGGCAGCAGCAGGCCGAACGTGAATACCGCGAGTGCTGCGGGTTGCCAGCGGCGGTGATTTTCCTTGAGCCAGTTCATGCCCCAGGCGAACGAGACGCCGGCCAGCACCGCCATCGGCGGGATCACGAACACGAAATGCCGGATGCCGTTGTAGAGCGCCGGCCGCTTTACCATCGCGATCACCAGCGGCAAGGTCGCTGCCATCGTCAGCATCAGGAAGACGGTCTTGCGGCGGGCCGCGACGTCCTTGCGCGACAGCGACATCAAGGTCCCGACGATGCCGGCGAGCGAAAGCGCGAGCATCACCTCGGGAAGCTGGAGCGCGAACAGGGTCGGCAGATAGGACCACGGCATGTCCGGCACCGAGACCAGCGCGCCGTCGAACATTTCCTTCCAGGGCTTTTCGAAGAAGTGCGAGAAATAGGTCAGCGCCTTGAATGGATGGTCGGCTTCCATGATCGACCACGGCCACATCAGGCCCATGATCAGATATCCGAGCACGAGGCCGGGCAGCAGCACGTACGCGACATGGGCAAAGCGCCGGACGGCCTCGCGCGCGCCTTGCGTGCGGACTTCCTCGATCAGCAGCGGCACGAAGCCGACCAGCGCGTAAACCAACGCCAGCCCGCCGAGAATCCGGCAGCCGATGGCGAGACCTGCGCCGAGGCCGACGATCAAAATGGTCCGCGGCGAGGGCCTCGGATATTCCTGGACGAGGCGCACCAGGCCCAAGATCAGGATGATCATCGAAACCGCGAACGGTGCGTCCTTCGGGTTCATGAACATATGCCCGTAGAAGGTCGGGCACAGTGCCAGAAGCAGCAGCGTCGCAAGCCCGGCAAGCGGGCCGCCGACACGCCGCGCCAGCCTCCAGGTCACGGCGAGGCCGATCAGGCCAACGATGGCGCCGAGCAACCGGCGCGTTTCGAACAATTCCAGCGGGATGACCTTGTGCAGCAGCGCCGCCGCCATGTCGAAGCCGCCGCCATACATGTACAGATTGGCGAACGACAGCGCGCCGGTGTCCTTGAAGCCGGAACCGTACATCTTCAGCAGCAGGTCGGCATATTCGGCGTGGGTGTAGTCGTCCCAGCCGAGCCCGTAGTCACGGAAGGTCAGGCCCGCGACGATCGTGACCACGGCCAGCGCCAACATGGCGAGGTCGTCGCAAGTCCGCTCCACCGAGCGCCGCACGGGCGTATCGAGTGCAGAAGTCGTGATGGATGACATGGCGATTGGTAACCCAGCCCCTATAGCCCAGCCTGAATAGTCTTGAGCCTCTTTCCCCGGGCACCCATATAGCGCAGTTCCATTACCAAGTAATTGGGAATTGTGGCCTAAATCCCTGATGCGATGCAACAAAAGCGGCGGCAACTGCCAGGTGATAGCATTACGGCAGATGGGCTGAACGGCGGCTGAACGGCAAAACTCGCACGTCGGTCGCTCGTCCCGTAATGTGACGGTGCTAATGCGGAACCGGCAATGCAGTTGCCGGTTGGCGGTGCGCTCAATATGACGGTATCGTGGCGTGGGGCGGCTTGCGAGCGTTTCGGGCGCGGCTGAGGGGTTGGTTCGATGGCATTTATCTTATTGCTCGCCGGAATCGGCCTTGTCGCGGCGGGTTTGGTGGCGATCGGTTTCGGCATTCCGATCAAGGAATTCAGCACAGGCAATACGCTGATCTTGGCCGGCGTCGCGGGCGTCTGCACCGGCATGATCATGCTCGGGCTCTGGGTTGCCGTGCGTGAGCTCAGAAACATCGCGCGTCGGCTTGCCACCGGCCTACCAGAGGCGCGTGAGGATCTGGCGGAAGGATCGACCCCGGTGTTCGGCGCGGCGCGGGATTCCGCTCCTGCCATGCCCGACTTCCCGGCAGCCGCGGAGATGGTCGGTCCCGGCACCTTTTCTCCACCGCCACCGCCGCCACCACCGCCCTGGCAGAACGAGGAAGTGCTGCGCGATCATCCGATTCCGGAGCCGCTGCATCCCGAACCGGCACCGGTTGCAAAGCCGAAGCGCAATCTGATGTTTTCGTCGACGTCACGAAAGGAGCGCGAGCGCGAACAGGGCCGGAACGAGGCGATGCCGACCGAGCCGTTGTCGCTTGACCCTCGCCCCAAGCCGCTCTCCGTGCCCCCGGCCGAAACCGTTGAGCCGCCGCCATCGTTCGACAATTCCTGGTCGCGGGCGGATCGCGCAAAGCCCGCCGCCGAGATGCCGCCGCGGCGCAGCAGCCGCATGCCGCCGTCGCAAGCCGACGCCAGCGCCGGGCCGCAGCGCACCCAGGACCGGCCGGAGGTGACGGTGCTGAAATCCGGCATCGTCGATGGCATGGCCTATTCGCTGTATTCCGACGGTTCGATCGAGGCGGAGATGCCGGAAGGATCGATGCGCTTCGCCTCGATCGACGAATTGCGCGCCCATCTCGATGCGCGGTCCTGAACGGGCAATACTTGCGCATTGCCTGCCGCCGAAAATAAAGTGCCACGAATCTTGTCAGATTCCCTGTACATTCGGCAGTCTTGTGCATGTCCGCCGATGTATAGGCGCGATCGGATACTGTCCGCATCGCGATTCGGACAGAATGCTTTCGTCGTTCCAGAAGGTTGAGCCATGACCGATCCCGCCGGCAAGACGCCCGTCGAACTGACCGCCAATATCGTATCGGCCTATCTCAGCAACAATCCGACCCAGGCCTCGGAAATCCCGAACCTGATCAGCCAGGTCCATGCCGCGCTGATGCGGGTGTCGAGCGGCCGGCCGGAGACGCCGCTGGAGCCGGCCAAGCCGGCGGTGTCGGTGAAGAAGTCGATGACCCCCGAATATCTGGTGTGCCTCGAGGACGGCAAGCGCTTCAAGTCGCTGAAGCGTCATCTGCGCACGCAGTACAACATGACGCCCGAGCAATACCGCGACAAATGGGGCTTGCCGTCGGACTACCCGATGGTGGCGCCGAACTACGCGGTGGCGCGTTCGCAGCTCGCCAAGAAAATGGGCCTTGGCCAGCAGGCACGGAAGCGCAAATAAGCCAGCATGATCCGGAAAAGTGGAAACCGGTTCTCCCTCGCGACAAATGCGGAACGCGTTTGCGCGGAGGTCATGCTCAATTAAAAAGATCTACGATGCCGCGGCCAGCGCTTCGCGCGCGTCGGAACGAATGCGCTCGACCATCGAGCGCAGGCCGTTGGAACGCTGCGGCGTCAGGTGGTCGCGAAAACCGAACTCGTCGAATATGGCGAGCGCGTCCGTTGCCAGAATTTGCTGCGGCGTACGGCCGGAATAGAGCGTGAGCAGGATCGCGATCAGGCCGCGTACGATATGGGCGTCGCTGTCGCCCAGATATTTCAGCCGTGGCTCGCCGGTTTCGCTGCGCTCGATCTGTTTTGAAAGCCAGACCTGGCTGACGCAGCCATTGACCTTGTTCGTGGCGGAATGCTCCGCCTCCGGCATCGGCTCGAGCGTACGGCCGAGTTCGATGACGTACCGGTAGCGGTCGTCCCATTCCTCGAGCAGCTCGAAATTATCCCTGATCTCGTCGATCGTCATCGTCTTCCGCGTCCGATCCCAAAAGCCTTATATAGGGTGCGGGCCGCGCGAAAGCGACGGAAATGGACCTGGTTCCGTGGCTATTTTGGCGCCGGTTGCGGCCGCGGCAGGCGCCACTCGATCGCGATATCGTCCTCCGTCAGCACGTCGATGGACGCCGCGCCGGCAATGTGGTGTTCGGTGTCGATCGAGCCGGTGTGGTCGGACTTCTTGCCGGTCGCGCTGGGCTGGGCGCCCGGCTGGTCGGGCTTCTTGTCGGTGATGATCTTGTAGATCGTGCGTGCGCCATCCTGGGCGCGCTGGCCGATCGCCGTCGCCGCCTGTCCGCCGACCTCGCAGGCCGCCGGCTGCCGCCTGCAGAACTGACTCATGTCGGCGGCGGCGGCGGTTGCCGCCGATAGGGCTTCGGATGCGCCGATCTGCGGCGCCTTGTCCGATTCAGGCGTCGGATCCCTGGGCAACAGCACGAGCACCAGCCCGAGCCAGAATGCCATACGAAGCAGAAAGAACATGTCGCGATCCCGGTCATCTCTTAGTGGTTGCGTTGAGGTTGAGTCCCGCCCGCTTTGTTTCCGACTAACAGCCGTCGATAAATCGCAAGTGTTTTTATTGAGGTAAGACCGGCGAAAATCTGCCGAAAAGCCCAATGAATCGATTCGGCGTAAATTTTCGATTGACGGCCATTCTGGGGCCGACGTCCGTGCCGTCGGCGCGTCTACCATTTCGAAACCATAGATCGATGCGGTCTAAACCTGTCATTCACCATGCGCGTCGAATGAGCGCTGTGCGGAGCACGAAATCCCCGCCAATGCGCCGTGTCCGACAGCGGTCCACTGCGCCTTAGCGTTCGCTTAATTTCGCTCTGACACGGTGGGCTCAAGGATAATGGGGGCGTTCCGGCGCGTCTGTCAGACGAACAAGCCGAAGCGCGAGAGCCGTGATTGTTTTGAGTATCATCCGCGATTGTCTCGATGCGTTGTTGCATCCCTCGGTACGATATGATGCCCTGATGCGCGCGCGTCACCGCGCCTTCATGGGCCCGCGGCTGCTCGGCAGCCTGGTGGCGCTTGCGGCGTTCCCGCTCTATCTCGCGATGCGCGGGGCGCCGACGGCGCTCGAGGTAGCGGCCTTTGCCTGGCTGATCGCGCCGATCCTGCTGTCGTGGTTCCTGTCGCGCACCGGCCGCTACGAGGGCGCGCACATTCTTTCCGCGCTGTCGCTGGCCGGCCTGGTCATGATGGTCGCCGTTACCACCGGGGGCATCGATTCTTTCGCCGCGGTCTGGCTCATCGTCGTTCCCCTGGAAGCGGCGCTGTCGGCCTCGCGCCGCGTGGTCCTGTTCGCCTCCGCGCTGGCCCTGTCATGTGCGGCCTCGCTGATCGCCCTCGATCATTTTCATTTCCTGCCTGCGTCCGAGATCAACGCGGCGCTGCACAGCGTGCTGATGGGCGCCGGCGTGGCGTCTGCGACGCTCTATGCGGCAGGGCTTGCCGTAAGCGCCGAATCGCTGGCGCGGACTTCGGTGTCGCTGCTCTATCGCGAGGAAGACCGCTATCGGCTGCTGGCACGCAACATGAGCGACGTGATTTCGCGTCACAACCGCAACGGCGCCGTGGAGTTCATCTCGCCGGCGGCGGAAGCGATGCTTGGAACGCCGGGCGCACGGCTCACCGGCCACGGGCTGTTCGACCGCGTCCATGTCGCCGACCGGCCGGCCTATCTCACGGCACTGTCGGATGCCGCGCGCGACGGCGAACAGCGCGTCGAATTCCGCCTGCGTCGCGACGCGGTGCGCGGCCAGAGCATTTCTGCCGACTTTATCTGGGTCGAGATGCGTTGCCGGCCGCTGGAACAGGCTTCAAGCGAGGCCGACGTCGTCGCCGTGATGCGCGACGTCACCGACCGCAAGCTGCAGGAGCAGGCGCTCGAACTGGCGCGCACCGCCGCCGAGCAGGCGGATGCCTCCAAGACCCGCTTCCTGGCCACCATGAGCCATGAATTGCGCACGCCTTTGAACGCCATCATCGGCTTCTCCGAGATGATCGTGCACGAAGAGGCGATGATGCTCGACGCCGCGCGCCGCAAGGAATATGCGCAGCTGATCAACGATTCCGGACAGCACCTGCTGTCGGTCGTCAACGGCATCCTCGACATCTCAAAAATGGAGACCGGCAATTTCGAGATCGCGCCGGAACCGTTCGCACCGCGCACGGCGTTGCTGCATTGCTGCAATCTGCTGGCGCTGAAGGCGCGGGACAACGGCGTCGATCTGATCACCCGCGCGGCGGAGGATTTGCCCGTGATGAACGGCGATCCGCGTGCGTTCAAGCAGATCGCGCTCAACCTTGTCGCCAACGCGATCAAGTTCACCGAGCGCGGCGGCAGCGTCACGGTTTCGGCTACGGTCGAGGGTTCCCGGCTGGTGCTCGTCGTCACCGACACCGGCGTCGGAATCGACGCCGAGGATCTGACGCGGATCGGCGATCCGTTCTTCCAGGCCGGCAAGACCTATCAGCGCAAGCACGAAGGAACCGGCCTCGGATTGTCGATCGTGAAGGGACTGGTTGGATTGCACGATGGCGAAATGGACGTGAAGAGCACGGTCGGCGAGGGAACCACCGTCACCGTCGCTTTGCCACTTGACTTTGCGCCGCCGCTGGCGCCTTCAAACAATGTTGCAACCTTGAAGCCGGCGCCGCGCGCCGGATCGCCGGATCAGGTCCATCAGGTGAAGAAGCGTGCCTAGGCGTAATGACGACGATGAGGAACCACCGCGCCGCCGTCGTCGCGCCGCCAAGGCGGCCGCGATCGAAGTGGAACCCGAGCGCGGCCTCCTGATACGCCTGTTCCTGCACAGCCCGAAAGACGTGATCGCGGGCCTGCTGGCAGCCGCTGCGATCTGCGCCATCCTCGCCAATGCCTTGTTCCTGCAGGCCGGACGCCATCCTTCGCCGATGTTCGGCTCGGTGGTGACGCTGCCTGCGCCGCAAGCGGCCGTAAGCCCGCTGCCACGTCCGCGCCCGGTTGAACTGGCCACGGACCCGCCGGCCATCGGAACGGTGGAGGCGAGGGGAGTCGATCCCAAGGGCGATTCGAGGAACTCCGACCCCAAGTCGACCGGCACGTCGGCAACCGCGAATGGGGCACGTCCCCCGGCGCCGGTTCCCGGCACCGCACAGAGCGCCGGCGCGCGCCGCGTCGCGGCCGTGCAGCGGGCGCTCACCCAATACGGCTACGGCCAGCTGAAACCGACCGGCGCGGTCGGCGCCGACACGCAGAACGCCATCGCGAAATTCGAGCGTGACCGAAAGCTCCCGGTGACGGGCCAGATGTCAGATCGGCTGGTAAAAGAGCTCAGCGCGATGATCGGCCAGCCAATCGACTAGGCCGGCACCTTCGCCGGCCGTTTGCCGATGGTCAGCGCCCCGGGGTTCAGCGCTCGCGAAATGCACGCGCGATCTGGTCGGACAGCGGCTTCATGAAGAAAGATAGCACACTTCGATCGTAAGTCCGCGCAAAGACTTCCGCGGGCATGCCGGGCACCAGTCTCGCCGCGCCCAATCGCTTCAGTTCCTCGGGGCCGATGGAAACCCTGGCGGTATAGTAGCTCTGGCCTGTACGTTGATCCAAGGTCACGTCTGCCGAGATGCGGCTGATCCAACCTTCAATTTCCGGCGTGGTGCGTTGATTGAATGCGGAGAACCGCAAACTGGCTTTCTGCCCGATGTGGAGCTGATCGATGTCCGCCGGCGAGATTTTCGCCTCGACCATCAATTGGTCGGCCTCGGGCACGATGAGCATCACAGCCTCGGCAGGGCCCACAACGCCGCCGACGGTATGGACGCTGAGCTGATGAACGACGCCGTTCTGCGGCGCGCGGATATCTACTCGTTTTAGCTGGTCCTCCGCGGAGACCTTGCGTTCGACGAATTCTCCGATCCTGCCGTCGATCTCGCGCAATTCCTTGGCGACCTCGCTGCTCAGCTCCTGATCGATCTGCAGGATCTGGAGTTCGATCTCGCTGATCTTGCCGCGCACCTGCGCGCTGGAAGCCGTCGACTGGGCAAGTTCGCCCTTGAGGCGGGCGCTTTCGCGTTCCAGAACGGTGAGCCGGTTGATCTGGATGAGATTCTTCTCCCAGAGCGAGCGAACGCCGTTAAGTTCGCGCTGGATCAACTCGATCTCTTCGGCCTTCGCCTGCTGCAGCGCCGCGTAGCCGCGGACTTCATCATCGAGCTGGGCAATGCGCTGGCGAAGCTGCGATTTCTGGCCTTCGCGGGCCATCTGCCGCAATTCGAACAGTTTGCGTTCGCTCTCAAGTGCCGATGCAAACTCCGGCGAAGCGGTGTTAAGCAGATCCGGCGGGACAACGAGGCGTTCGCTGCGATCGCGCTCACTGGAAAGCCGCGCCTTGCGGGCCTGCATCTCGTCGAGCCCCTTGGTGTAGATTGCGAGGCCTGCGCGCAAGACGGTCTCATCGAGCCGCACCAGCGTGTCGCCGGCGCGAACGTGATCGCCTTCGCGGACCAGCAATGCGCCGACGACACCGCCTGTCGGATGTTGCACTTTCTTGACGCTGGAATCGACGACGATCGAGCCGGATGCGGTAACCGCCCCCGACAGTTCGGTGCTGGCTGCCCATCCGCCGATCCCGCAGGTCAGCACCAGCGCAATGACCGTGCCGCCGACCAGATGGTTGCGCAGCGTGCGTTCTTCCCCACCCGTGGATCTGTTGGTCATGTCGATCCAACCGATTGAGGAACCACGACCTTGAAGGGGCCGGCGGGCGGTTCGCGGCGGGCAGCGGCCTGCGACAGCACTTCGTCCTTCGGTCCGAATGCTTGCTGCCTGCCGTGAACCATCGTCAGGACCAAATCCACCGCCACGAGGGAGCTCGACCGGTGGGCAACGATCAGGACGATGCCGCCTCTCGCCCGCACTCCGAGGATTGCGCGCGTCAGCGCCTTTTCGCCTTCGGCATCCAGATTCGAATTTGGTTCATCCAGGGCAACCAGGAACGGGTTGCCGTAGAGCGCGCGGGCCAGCGCCACGCGCTGCCTTTGGCCGGCCGAGAGCAGGGCCCCCTGTTCGCCGATCTGGGTGTTGTAGCCTTCGGGAAGATTGACGATGAGTTGGTGAATGCCGGCGGCGTCCGCGGCGGCGAGTACCGCTTCCATTGGCGGGTTTGGGGTAAATCGCGCAATGTTGTCCGCAATCGATCCCTCGAACAGTTCGACGTCCTGCGGCAGATATCCGATGTGCTGCCCCAGCGCCTCGTGGGGCCACTGCTCAAGAGCTGCGCCGTCCAGCCGGACGACGCCGCGCGCCGGACGCCACGCGCCGACCAGCGCCCGCACCAGCGAGGACTTGCCCGATCCGCTGGCGCCAATGACGGCCAGCGCGCTGCCGGCTTTCAAAGCGAAGTTGATGTCGCTGACCAACAGCTTTTCCGAAGCCGGAGCTGTCACCGACAGCTTCTCAACGGAGAGCATATTCTTTGGCGCCGGCAGCTCAAGCTGACGCGCCGACACCGGCAGCAGAGCGAGCAACTGTTCGAGGCGCTGCCAGCTCTGCCGCGCCGCGATGAAGTTCTTCCAGTTGCCAATGACGAGGTCGACTGGCGCGAGGGCCCGTCCGGTGAGAATCGAGCTGGCGATGATGATGCCACCCGAGGCCTCCTGATGAATGACGAGATAGGCGCCGACGGCTAGCACGGCGGACTGCAGCATCATGCGCAGGATGCGCCCGGCAACGCCGAACCCGCCCGAGATGTCGCTGGCGATTTTCTGTTGGCCGCGATAGGCGGTACCGAGCCGTCGCCACCGCGCCAGCAGATGCGCCGACATCGCCATCGCTTCGAGGACTTCGGCGTTACGCCGGCTGGCTTCGGCAAGTCGATTGCGCGCGGCTGCGAAGTTGGACGCCCTTTGGACCGATCGCCGGGACAGTCGGTCCGTGAGCAGTGTCAGTACCACGAGGATCAGGGCGCCGCCGAGCGCAGTGATCCCGATCAGCGGGTGGAAGGCAAAGCAGATGGCGAGATAGAGCGGCAGCCAGGGCAGGTCGAAGAGCGCAGGGGGGCCGGAGCCTGACAATACCGATCTCACCGTATCGAGATCCCGCACAGGCTGCAGCCCGTCGCCGCTGCCGCGGGTGCGAAGCGGCAGGCGTACCACGAGTTCATAGACACGGTCGCCGAGGCTCCAGTCAATCTGGTTTCCGATCCGAACCAGCATGCGGCCTCGGATAATCTCCAGAAGGCCCTGAAAGATGAACAGCAGCACGGTGATGATGGCAAGGCCAACCAGGGTCGGCACGCTCCGGCTGGGCAAGACGCGGTCATAGACTTCGAGCATGAACAGCGAGCCGGTCAGGCCGAGGAGATTGATCAATCCACTGAAGAGGGCGATGCCGATCAATGCGTCACGGCACGACGCGAGCGCATCGCGCAGTTCCGAGCCCGCCTCGCCGGTCGAAGAGAGATGGCCCATCTGCACAGCTGAGGTCACCGTTGATGGCTCCTTGGCAAGCGTATTCGAAGGTGCCGGCTGGAGCCAGCACCTTCGAACCTTTAGGGCATCAGGCGCCCTTTACGAGACGTCACACCAGATACTGATGGATCAGCTCGAGTTGGCCGCCCTGAACCAACTCGCCCGATATCGAGTAATGGGCCTGAACATCGGCCAGGTATACGTTCTCGCCAGCGTTGCCGAGGATATGTGAAACGTCGATGACGCCGGATGACTCTTCGTCCTGGGTGAGGAAATTCGCCCCACCCGAGAGAAAGCGGCTCGGATCGTGATGCGCAATTTCCGAGAGCGAGTCAGTCGAAGGATCGTACTGCCAGACCTTGCCGATATGCGCGTTGTTACCGACGTCCTCCTGCAGGATGATCTTGCCCTGGGCATTGATGGTGATGTTGTCAAACATCTGCTGGCCCTCGGTGCCGTTGAGCAGCAGCTTGATGGTGCCCCCCGCAGCCGGGTTGCTGGCGTCGGTGAAGTCCACCGCCCACAACCGGCTCGGCTGGTCAAAGCCGTTGGTCGTCACGAAGTAGAAGCGGTTCGGATTGAGCGTGTCCCACACGCCGTCTTCCGGGCGCAGGAACGAGGTCACGCCAGCCGCTTCGCTCGCGGCGTCGAGTTGAGCGCCGCTCAGGCCGCTCACGTCGCCGAGATTGACCATCGTGAACGTCGACTGTTCGTCCGCGCCCAGCGGAGAAGCGGCGCTCGACTCGTTATTGGTCGAGCTTTCGAGGTCCGTCACGTGGATCCCGAACAAATTGCCGCCGGTCAGGCCCGCCATGTCGATGGCGCTGCCGGTTGCCTTCTTGTCGCCGGCATAGAAGTAGACTTGGCCATTTTGGCCGTCGTCCAACCCTGCGACGACGGTCTTGTCACCGGTGCGCGCGTTAGCGACGACGTTTTCGAACGAAAGATTGCCGAGCCACGCCAGTTCGTAGGAATCGCCGGCCTGTGCCCCGCTGGCAATATGCGCGAACGCGCGGCCTTCAACGCCTGATTCCTCGCCATTGAGGAACAAGCGGCCTCCGTTGTAGCCGAGGCCGGTCACCGAATTGTAGAATGCGCTTGGATCGGCGAGATCGGCCGAGCAAAAGCGGTTGAATGCAACGCCGTTACCGAGGGCGGCGTTGTGCTCGACATAGCTCATGCTGGCCACATCGTAGGTGAAGACGTTCTGAATGAGATCTTGTCCGGATTTCGCCTCGAGGGTCGTCTTGTCAAACACCCACTGGGAGACGAATGCGCCTGTTGCGCCATGCGCGCGGGCAATGCCGGAAGTATCGCCGAGCTCATGATTCATCAGCACTGTGAAGGTGCCGTCGCCATTATCGTATGCGCCCAGGCCGTCCGGGATGCCGACCATCCTGTAGCCGCCCACGCCGTCGCCCACGGTCAGCAATGATTCGGTATAGACATTGGAATCGCTGCTGAGAAGATAGGGGGTCTGCGAGCTCGAAGGGCCCTTCACCTCGTTGGCGATGATGAACTGTTCGGCATGAAGGTCCGAAATGCGGGCGTGTTCGATGATGAGCTTGTCGCCATTGCCCAGGTCGATCTGGACGTCGTGGCCGACCTGCCGGGCGGAGTTGATCAGCGTCTGGAACGAGCCGAGATTGAAGTCACGGACGTCGACGCGGTCTCCGGCCTGGAGACATTCGATCGTGTCCACGCCCATTCCCTTGCGGAGCAGGAATTTGTCGTTGCCGGCGTCGCCGTCCAGATTGTCACGGCCGCTGCCGCCGAGCAGCAGATCGCGTCCCGGGCCGCCGAAAAGACTGTCGTTGCCGTCGTCGCCGAGCAGGGCGTCGTTGCCTTTGCCGCCCAACAACCAGTCGTTGCCTTTCCCGCCCTTGATCAGATCGTCGCCGCGTAGTCCGAAAATGATTTCACTACGGTTGGATCCCAAAAGGTCGTCGTCGCCGTTGGTTCCGAATAGCGGCTTCTTTCCGAATGGACCCGCATAGCGATAGTGCGTTTCGTAATAATCATAATGTTTTGACATATCTCTGGCGCTCCTGCTGGATAATGTTCGCAACAGGGACTCGTAACCAATGGGTTATGACGGGCGCGCGACACAGTCGTGAAAAAGTGGCATATTGCGACCGGGCCACGCGCATCAAAGCTGTGGAAATGATCAGCCACCGATAGCGGCCGTCACAAATCCGAGGGCCCTTGCCGTCCAGGCAAGCCCGGGTTTCCCGCAGCTCTGGCGCCGGTCCCGCCGCTGGCCTATCCTTGTTTCCATGCGATTAAAATCTTCCATCTGGGTGGCGGCCTATCTGCGACGCTGCCAGACCGAGGGCGTCTTCGGCGCCGTGCGCAAGCGTGGGGCGGAGGAGGCGGGGGCGGTGTTTGTCAAGGTGGCGCTGCTCGACGGCAACGCCATGCTGTATGCGCCCGCGCCGCAAACCTTCTATGACGACAGCCGTCCGTCGGAACGGCTGTTCGCGCCGGCCTCGCCGCAGCCGGTGCCTGAGAAGTCCGTGGAAGAGCGCCTTGCCAAGGAGCTCAAGTTCGATCCCGACGCCTGGATCGTCGAGACCGAGGACCGGGCCGGGCGTCACTTCCTGGATCTGGCTAGAGCATGATCCGGAAAAGTGGGAACCGGCTTTCCGAAAAGATCATGCTCAAACAAAAAGATAGATCATGATGCGATCCTTTCGGATCGCGCCATGATCTAAGGCTCGAACGTCTAATCTATCGCTTCGGGCCATCGGTGCCGGTGCGCACAGCCGGAGCGCTTCCGGGCTGCACCGCGGAACGGCCCTGCACGGTCGCCGTGCGCGCGCGCTGGCGCTCGTCGTCGTAGAGCCCGGCACGGTATTTGGCGCGGGTGACGGCCATGGTGGAGCCGCGCCATGCGGCCAGCATCACCAGCGCGGACCGCTCGCTCAGGCGGTCGTAGAGCCGCGACAGGCGATAGACGCGCTGCACGGATGAGCCGAGTTCGGGATTGAGGAACATCAGCACCCGCTGAAAAGTGGCGCTCGGCATGTCGAGTGCCCGTGCGGCGCAGGCCAGCGGCTCGCCGCCGGGATCGTGGACCACCTGTTCGGCGATCCGCTGCGTCAGGATCAGCGCTTCACCCAGTTCGAGCGCGAAACTTCCGGTGTCCTCGGCGAATGCCGCCATCTCCAGGATATGAAGGGCGCGCGCGGCCCGGGCGGCGGGAATGCGCGGAGAGGCCTTCAGCGGCGTGTCGTTGAGATTGTGCAGGATCAGCGCGCGCTCGCTGGCGCTGCCAGCGAAGAACATGTCGCTGAGTTCGGCGGCGTCGTTGGGCCGCATCGCCAGGGTCGATGCCATCCGCAACTGTGCTTCGGTCGGCGCCTTCGCCGCCGGCTCGCTGGCGGGAGCGGGCTCGATCGCAGCCGCGACCGGCACGAGCTCGCCGGGCATCGTTCGCCGCAGCCCGAGCTTGTCCATGATCTCGGCGGGCGTCGCAGGATAGATCGCAAGCCGCGCCCGCACCGCGGCGCGGGTCGCGTCGTCGACCTGGTCGATCAGGCGGGACGTCAGTTCGACGAAATGCCGTTCCTCGTCGGCGGAATGGGCGCTGGCCTGGACATAAAGGTCTGTCAGCACGCGCAGCAAGGTCGGCCGGATATCGACCCCCTCGCGGCGCGAGAGCGTCATCAGTCCGTCAAATCCTGGAAAAGATGGAGCTGCGGTCATGTCAGGTATACGCGACGTCGGAAAATCCCGCTGTCAGCCTACACATGGGCGCTTTAAGAGTTGGTTAAGGAAAACGCGGCGTGAAGAAATCCGATAAAATGTGAGGTGTTCGTGGCGCAAGGGAACGGAAACCCGGTATCTGTACCGACTGCGGAAATTAAGATGCTGTTAACCACGTTCTGTTCTGAATGAGGGCATGTCGGCGGCCAGATCGAGTTCGTGCGGCAGTAAGAGAGAACGGATTATGGGTACCATCATTGAATTCCCGGCGGATGCGGCTTCGCGGCGGCCGGGCTCATCCATGGATGGCGCTCCACGCGATGGTTTGGGAACCGTGCTGATCCTTCCCGTCGTCCGCATCGAACGTGAAGCCGGCGAAACCGGCGACGGTCGCGGGCCGGAAGCGGGAACGGCGCCCGGTCGCCGTCGTCGGCGGCGCACCTGAACCACGGATCTTCTCAAATGCCGGAGCCGTGCCTCCCGATCCGGACTGCCGGGCTTCGGTCGCTTCCGGCTCTTGTGCTGCTCACCGCCGCGCTGGGCGGCTGCAGCGGCGGCGATTTCGGCCGCACCCGCGCAGATATGCGCAACGACGACATGCATCGTTGGCTTGGCGCCGAGGCCACGGGAAGCGTCGGCCTGAAGTCGTCGCATTTTCAGCTTACCGAAAACGAGCGGCAGCTTCGTGATCTCGCCTATCCGCTGATCGAACCGCCGCATTCCCGGCCGGCCTGGAAGAGCGTATTCGGCGATTACCAGCCGCTGCCTTCGCCGTGGCGCCAGAAGGTCGCATTCGACCGCACTCTGTACGGACGCACCCTGATCGACGAGCCGCACCGCTCGCACACCTCGCGCTATCAGCAGCTGATCCAGGACGTCCGTAACGACATCACGCGTTTCGAGCCGTTTTTCGCCTCCGCCATGCACGTCATCGAACTCGACCGCAAGCGCAGCGCCAGCATGAAGATGGTGTCGGAACTGTCGCCGCGCGAACGGGACGATGCGATCGCCCGCATGGAAGAGAACACGCTGATCGTGCAATGGGTCCAGCAATGCCTGGAGCGGCGCATCTCGTCGTACCGCTGGGCGCTGGAGCGGCTGGTGATCCAGACGCCCGACAACATCGCCGCCGACGCCGACCGCCTGATCGGCGAACTCGCCGCCCAAACCGCCAATCCGCCGGTCGCCGCCCAGCCGGTGATCGGGCGGGCGGTGACGGTGAAGGGCTGATTTGGCTGCATGTTTCACCGGCAGCGCCGGTCTGGCCGGAACATCGTTCACAACACTTTTATTGTGGCAACCGCGCGCCACCGCTGCGTCAACTGGGCGTCTTCCGCCGGTTGTTGTAACCTCGTCTGAACAAGCGCTCGGTCGCAGGAGAAATTCTCATGACATCAGTCGTGCTCAACCGCCGCAACCTGCTCATCGCCGGCGGCTCCGTGCTGGCCGCCGCCGGGGTTTCCGGGCTGCTGCTGCCCGCCCGCGCAGAAGGCCTCGCGCCGACCCAGTCGATGTCGGGCGGGGCGAACAACTACCGCAAGGGCGCGGCGATCGTGGAGCGGATCGGCAAGGGCGGCTTCTGGATGAGCGGCACCGTGCGCCGCGCCGGCGATGGCGCACCGCTTTCCGGGCAGCGCATCCAGATCTGGGCCCACACCATCGAAGGACAGGAGCACGAGCCGCAGAGCCACGGCGCCACGCTCACCGACAAGGACGGCAGGTTCCGCCTCGAGATGCCGCAGATCATTCCGATCTTCGGCCAGCCGCATGGTCATCTCGCCTATGACAGCGGTGAATTCAAAACCGTCTTCCTGCGTCCCGTGATGCGCAGTCCGAAGGAAACCAGCCTCGAAGCGCACTTCGTCCTGCAGCCGGCCTGATCGGGTCGCGAATGAAGCAATGGGGATTGGCGCGGGTGATCCTGATCTGGGTCGCCCTGGCCGTGGCGATCGGCGTGCCGCTGGCTGCCGCGGCGATGAGCCCGCAGCTCGAATGGCGTAGTGCGGTCTACATCCTGGCCGGCTTCGCGGGAATTGTCGGCCTCGGCCTGATGCTGGTTCAGCCGCTTCTGATCGGCGGATATCTGCCGGGCCTGTGGGGCCGCACCGGGCGGCGCGTGCATCTCTGGATCGGCGGCGCGCTGGTCGTGGCCATCGTGATCCACGTCGCCGGTCTCTGGATCACCAGCCCGCCCGACATGATGGACGCGCTTCTGTTCACATCGCCGACGCCGTTCTCTCCCTTCGGCGTGATCGCCATGTGGGCGATATTTGCCGTCGCGCTTCTGGCGGCGTTGCGGCGGCGATTTCGGCCGCGGACATGGCGCATTTCCCACATGGCACTTGCGATCGTCATCGTCATCGGAAGTGTGGTCCACGCCATCCTGATCGAAGGCACGATGGAGATGGTATCGAAGGCTGCGCTCTGCGTGCTGGTCGTTGCAGCGGCGGCAAGGGTGATCGCCGGCCTGCCGCTGTGGCGAAGGCGGGCGTCCGCGGCGGCGGATCGTTAGAGCGTGATCCGTCAGCAACGAGCGGCCCGGCATATTGCAAGCGGGTTGTTCGCGCCAATGGCCGGGCCGCGTCTGCCGAAGCGGCAGTGGCTTCGCGCCGGCCGACGCAGCCCGCCCGGCCACGGCCTTCTCGACTTTCGAGTTCCTGAAATCGTCCGCGATCAAGCCGGCGGCGCCATCGCGCCGCGCGATCAGAATTTGGCGCCGACGTATCTCAGGCGGTTGACGTCGGATCGCCCCTGCTCAGGGAATTCCAGCGTCGGTGTGACGCGGCCGACCAGAATGCCGGGCGTCACGGTTGTCTTGATGTATTTCGTCTCGCCCGCGGCGAGCTGGAACGTCACCGCGTTTTCAACCTCGGTTGCCGTCGTGACGGAGTATTGGCCCGGCGGGCGATCGACATAGGAAAAACCGCCGGGCACCGATCTGCCGACGACTTCCTTGTTCATCCGGATCTCGGGTTGAATGGCGACACCCACGAGATCGCCAGGTCGGGTGAAATAGACGCGACCGTGGCCCGTCTTCAGCTCCGGGAGTCGTAACGGCGGTTCGTCGAGGCCACGCGGGCTCGCACAGCTCGCCAGCAAGAATCCAGCGAACACAAGGGGCAGCGCCCCGATTTTCGACCTCATTTATTGCCCCACGCCCAGTTCACATCGAGGCAAACAACGAATGGCCAATCGCCTCGTTGTTTCCTCGCCCCAGGCACAATTAGGCATACGCCCTTTGGTTGTGCAAGGCGTTTTGCGCCGTCCAATCTACTGATCCGCGCGAGGCCGTCTTCAGCGCTTGCCCTTCGGCGCAGGCGCAGGAGCAGGAGCCGCCGGCGCGGGCGCTGCCGGTTCTGCCTGCTTGGCCGCCGGCTGCTCGGTCTGGATCGCGCATTTCGAAGCCGCGAGCGAGGCCTGTGCCTGCGGCATCAACCCGGGTTCCGGCGCGAGCGCCTTCAGCACGATCAGGCCGGTCGTGGTGGGCGAGTCGATGATCAGCCGGTCGGCCGCGGTGACCTCCTCGTCTTCCGGCAGCTCGGAATGCTGCTCTTCCGTCATCAGGTCGAGCTCGATCACCTTGCGGCCGGCCGAGCGGTCGTTGATCGCGTAATAGGCCACCTCGTTGCGCGTGTAGAACGACACCGACGTGTAGGCCTGGCTGACCGGCACGGTCAGCTTGAGCGGACCGCCCGTGAGATCGTAGCGGCAGATCGCCACCGCAAAGGCCGGGTCCATGAACGGCATCGGCGCGTTGTTGGGCTCGGCCAGCGGCAGCGCGGTGACAGCGTTCTCCTTTGTCATCGGTGTCAGCCGCGAATAGGCGTCCTGCGTTGCAATGCGCGGCAGCGCCAGCACGCTGACGAGATGCACGATGCCGCCCAGCAGCACGCCCGCGAGGATGGTGAGGGCCAGCCGGATCATGGGCAGCCCACCGTCGTGACCGATGGCATCGGCGCATCGCGCTGGGTGCGCGTCGCGACGCCGACCGGGGTATCGTACAGCCGCAGCATCAGCGTATAGCGTTCGATGCCGCCGGTCGGCAGCCAGTTGCCGGCCCGCGACCGCGCCGCCACCCTGATCTCGAATGCGCCGTCGGAGCTGCGGACGATTTCCTGGCTGGTGAAGCCATAGCGCTGCAGGGAATTGGCGACCAGGTGGCCCTTGCGGTCGAACAGCGTAAGAGTCCAGAACCGCGCCGCCGGCGTCACGCCACTGACGACCACGTCGCAGCGCCCGTCGAGCGGCTTGTTCTTGTCATCGGTGGTCGCCGTGAAGGCGATGCCGTCGCCGGTGCCGATCGGCAGTTCGCCGCTGCGGGCGATCGAAGCGCGCGAGTAGGGATCGATGTCGGAACTGCCGCTCTTCGGCCGCGCGGTCCACGCGCCGATCGTCAGCGTGCCGAGATCGGTGCCGCGCGTCGACGTCAGCCAGGTCGAGCCGAGGCCGACGGCGGTCGCGAGCATCAACGCCAGCAAGGTGATGAAGATCAGCCGCACGGGGCAGGGGCTCCGAAATCCAAGGTGCTGTCAATTCTTCCGCGGCGCGGGGGCTGGCTGGTCGCCGGCGGACGCGTAATTCTCCGGGAAGGCCAGCGCGCTGGAACTGGCTGCTTTGCCCGGCTGCTTCTGGTCGTTGGACGAGGTCTTGCCCGCGGCCTTGCCGGCCTCGTCGAGCAGCCGCTCGACGCGCACCAGGATATCCGCGCCGCGCCGGGTCAAGACCGGTGGCGGCCCGGCCTTGGTTTCCAGGATCCGCGCCGCGCCATTCGCCGAAACGCTGCCGGGCAAAGCGGAAGGCGGCAGTTTCTGTCCCATGCCGACGCCCGGGATCTCCTTCACCTCGACGCCCTGGTGCGCGACCACCATGATGTCGTGCCAGGTCTGCGCCGGCAATGAGCCGCCGGTCATGCGGTTGGTCGGCGAGTAGTCGTCATTGCCGTACCAGACCGCGCAGGAGAAGTTGCCGGTGTAGCCGACGAACCAGGCGTCGCGGTAGGCGTTGGTGGTGCCGGTCTTGCCGGCAGCCGGAATGCCATCCAGTGCCGCGCGGCGCGCCGTTCCTTCGGTGACGACATGGCTCATCATCTCGGCCATGTCGGCGGCAACGGACGCGGGGATCGCCTGCACCGGCTTCTTGCCATCGCGGTCGAAACGCCAGACCAGGTCGCCGGCGCCGGTGCGCACTTCCAGCACTGCATGCGGTTTCGCGGACTTGCCCTTGTTCGGGAACGTCGCGTACGCGACCGCGTGCTCGAGCACGGTGACCTCGTCGGAGCCGATCGGCATCGACGGCGTGTCGGGCAGCGGCGCCGTCAGGCCGAACCGCCGGGCCACTTCGGTGATTTTGGCGCGGCCGGCCTTGGCCGGGTTCGGCGACTTGCCGCCGAGCGCGATCGAGAGTTTTACCGGCACCACGTTGATCGAGCGCGTGATCGCCTGCGTCAGCGTCACCGACCCCGAATAGGAATGGCCATAGTTCTGCGGGCACCAGTTGCCGATGCAGACCGGGCCGTCGACCACGATCGAGGACGGCTTGTACCCGTTCAGCAGCGCCGTGGTGTACACGTACGGCTTGAACGACGAGCCCGGCTGCCGGTAGGCGTCGGTCGCGCGGTTGAACTGGCTGGCGCCGTAGTCGCGGCCGCCGACCATGGCGCGAACGCCGCCTTCGAGGTCGGACACGACCACCGAAGCCTGCGTTGCGTGATAGTCGCGGCCGAACTGGCGGAGCTGGTTCTCGACCGCTTCCTCGGCCGCGCGCTGCACGTTCATGTCGATCGCGGTGCGCACCACGAAGACGCGCTCGGTGTAGGATTTCGGGAATGTGTCGACCAGCTTGCGCATCTCGTCGAAGGCATAGTCGAGATAGTAGTTCGGCGAATTCTCGTCGCGGCGGTCGACGGCCATGGCCGGGTTGCGGCGGGCGCCGAACACCTGGCCTTCGGTCATGAAGCCGGCATCGACGAGGTTGTCGAGCACGATGTTGGCGCGGGCGCGGGCGGCGGGCAGGTTGATGTGCGGGGCGTATTTGGTCGGCGCCTTGAACAGCCCGGCGAGCATCGCGGACTCCGCCAGCGTGACGTCGCGCGCCGACTTGTTGAAGTAGAAATGCGCCGCGCCGTCGACGCCGAATGTGCCGCCGCCCATATAGGCGCGGTCGAGGTAGAGTTTCAGAATCTCGTTCTTGGTCAGCCGCGTCTCCAACCAGATCGCGAGGAACGCTTCCTTCACCTTGCGCTCGATGGTGCGCTCGTTGTTGAGGAACAGGTTTTTCGCGAGCTGCTGGGTGATCGACGAACCGCCCTGGCGCACGCCGCCGGCCTGCGCGTTGGTGACCAGCGCGCGCGCGGTGCCGGCGATGTCGATGCCGAAATGATCGTAGAAGCGGCGGTCCTCGGTGGCCAGCGTCGCCTTGATCAGATTGTCCGGAAAATCCTCCAGCGGGATCGAGTCGTTGTGCTTGATGCCGCGGCTGCCGATCGGGTTGCCGTAGCGGTCGAGGAACGACACCGCGAGGTCGGATTTTTTCAGCCAGTCGTCATCGGCGGTTTCGCGAAACGCCGGGATCGCCAGCGCCAGCATCAGGATCAGCCCGGCGAGGCCGAGGGTGGCGGCCTCCGACGCCGGCTCGATGAAGACCCAGCGCTTCCAGCGGCCGACATAGAAGCGGTCCATGAAGGTGGAATAGCGCTCGTAGAGTTCGCGCAGGCCCTTGCCCGACGAGAACAGGGTCGAGTCGATGCGCGCATCGAGATCCAGGAAGAAGTTCCGGATCTTCTGATTCCAGTGGGGCGGTAGGATCTGGCGCACGAGGACCTTCGGTCTTTCGAAACGCTCGCGCGCCTGCTCCGGGCGCCTGTCGAGCCGTCAGCTTCGATGTTGCGGCAAACCCAAGGCGCTTTTAGGACGCTTCGGGACTCACGCCCTTATCTAGCCGAGCGGGGCCGATAAACCAATGCTCCGCCTCACCATTTTGGTGGCTAGCCCCAATGCGTTCCCCGGCTTTTTACCGCGTCATGGCCGGGCCTGTCCCCGCCATCCACGTCCTTGCTCCTGGCGCGAAGGACGTGGATGCCCGGGACAAGCCCGGTCATGACGGAAACTGCCGCTAAAGCCCCGATTTCCTTGGCTGCTTCCGCCCAAACTCTTGAGGGGAGCCTGCCAAGGCAGGCGTCTCGCATGTTGGCCACGGCATCCCTCGAACCGGTTCCCGCGATATCCGATAGCCCCACGCCTTGCGCCGGGGTCGCCGCGTCTCCTATAGCGTTGCAGCCGAACCCGAGCCGAAAACCGCCCCATCGCATGACCGCGCCGCCCAAACGCGCTTCCGGCCAGGAGGGATTCTTCTGGAAAACCAAGACGTTGGAAGAGATGTCCAACGCCGAATGGGAAAGCCTGTGCGACGGCTGCGCGCGCTGCTGCCTGGAAAAGCTGGAGGACGAGGATACCGGCAAGATCTATTTCACCCACGTCTCCTGCAAGCTGCTCGATTCCGGCCTGTGCGCCTGCAAGGACTATCCGAACCGCTCCGACCAGGTTCCCGACTGCGTCCGCCTGACGCCCGAGAACGTCCGCACCCTGACCTGGCTGCCGCCGAGCTGCGGCTACAAGCTGGTCGCCGAGGGCCGCGACCTTTACTGGTGGCACCCGCTGATATCGGGCGATCCCAACACGGTGCACGAAGCCGGGGTTTCGGTGCAGGGGCGGGTGTTCGGCACCGAGGACGAGATCCCCGATGAAGAGCTCGAAGACCACATCGTGCAATGGCCGGCGCTGTTGCCGCGAAAGGCGCGGCTCAAGAAGCGGCCGAAGACCTCAGACCACTCATAGTCGGCGAAATAAAGAACGCACGCTTCGAAACCCCCGTTGGGGAATTTGCATTCCACGCTGACTGGGGGAATACGCTGCGGCCAGCCTGAACCGGCAGCGGTGCTTTTGGGCAAGGCGGACGTTGGTGCGCCCACAATCCCTGGCTGCCAAGTCGGGTCGCAAAAATAACCGTGGTGCAACGTGCTGCAAGCGAGGAACGGCTAGGCGTATGCCTTTGCTTCCTTTCTGACGAAATTGACAAACTGCTTCACGACGGCGGACTTTTCATCGCGGCGCGAGGCAAGTTTCAGCGTAACCACGGGTCGATGAGCTTCGTTGATTGGGCGGTAGATCACGCCTTCCATGTTCATGCGTTGAAGCGACGACGGGACGAAGGTGATGCCTAGGCCGGCGCCGACCAGGCTCAGCGTCGAAGTGATGCGGGGCGCCAATTGAGTGGACGCTCCCAGATTGCCGATGCGCGGACTGAAACCGGCGGCCTGGCATGCGGCAATGGTGGAATCATACATTCCGGTCCCGGGGGGGCCATAGAGGATGAAGGTTTCCCCGGACAATTGATGAAGCGAAACCGATGTCTCGGTCTTGGTTTGAGCCAGAAGATGAGTGCTTGGCAGTGCCGCGACCATTGGTTCGTCAAGAAGCGAATTGACGGCAAGTCCGTGGCAATCGCCCGACGCAGCGCGAATGAAAGCTACGTCCATCTGTTCGTTCCGGACGCGATCGACGGATTCGTTGCTCAGACATTCCTCCAAGGTCAGAGCGACCAAGGGGCAAGCCTCGCGAAAAGCACGAATGGCGCGCGGCACGAGCGGATGAAAGGGCGTTGTGGACGTGACCCCGACACACAAGCGCCCCAGCTCGCCCCGCGACGCGCGCCGGGTCGCATCGAAAGCGCGATCCAGATGCAACAACGTGGCGCGCGCTTCCTCGAGAAATGCCCGGCCTGCTTCGGTCAGTTCCACGCCCCGAGCCTTGCGCAAAAGAAGCTGTACGCCGAGTTCCTGCTCGAGGGCCTTGATCTGCTGGCTCAGGGGCGGCTGCTGCATCCCGAGGCGATCGGCGGCCCGCGTAATATGCTTTTCCTCCGCCACGGCGATGAAATAGCGCAGATGCCTCAACTCCATTGGCATATCCATTAGATATGGAAAATGAGCTCACCATATTATGGCTTGGATGCCCTCGGAAGGCTTATCGTTCAGGCGACAATTCATGGAGGGTCCACATGCGATTGAACCGCCGCCGCTTCCTGACCGCTTCTTCCACCACACTTGCGGTAGCCGCCTTGTCAAGGCCGGCGCTTGCCGAACAATATCCGATACGGCCGGTGCGCGTGATCGTGCCGTTTGCTGCAGGAGGTCCGAACGATCTGGCTGCGCGCATCATTGCGCAAGGGCTTTCCGACCAGCTCGGAAAGCAGTTCTTCGTCGAAAACATTGGCGGAGCCGGAGGCAATATCGGTGCCGGGCAAGCGGCCAGGGCCCAGCCCGACGGCTATACCATCTTCATAGCCTCACCGAGCTATGTCGCTAATCCCACGCTCTTCGAGACCGTTCCCTACGATGTCCAGAAGAGCTTCGATGCCGTAACGCTGGCGGCGACCGCGCCGACCCTGTTGACCGTGCATCCGTCCGTCCAAGCGAAGTCGGTCAAGGAGCTGGCCGCGCTCATCAAGTCCAGTCCAGGCAAATTCAGCTATGCTTCGCCGGGAGCCGGCACGCCACCCCATCTGTTGGGAGAACTCTTTCGGCTTTCGCTCGAACTCGACATCGTGCACGTGCCATTCAATAGCGGAGGCGCAGCCATTGGATCGACACTCGCGGGCCATACACCCGTGTCGTTCGGCGCGCTGCCGCCTGCCATCCAGCACGTCAAGGAGGGCAAGTTGCGGGCTCTCGCGCTGACGAGCAAGACCCGGTTCGAGGGGCTGCCGGGCGTGCCTAGCATTGCGGACGCCGGCTATCCCGACCTTGCGGCGGACATCTGGACGTCCGTGCTCGTCCCGGCGGGAACGCCAAAGGAACATATCGGCATGCTCCAGCGGGAAATTGCGAAATTGATCGCCCGGCCCGAAGTGAGCGATCGGCTCGCTGGTTTGGGATATCAGCCGGTAGGTAACGCTCCGGACGAATGCGCCGCATACCTCGCTTCGGAATACAAGAAATGGGGAAAAGTCATTCGCGATGCCGGGATCAAGCCATCATGAGCATGGAGACTTCGAGGCCGGCCGCGGAAGACACCGTTGCGAATCATTATGCCCGCGACGGACTGATACAAGCGATCGAAAACGGTCTCGCTCAGATTGGCAAGACGAGAGATACGGTCAACATCGACGATCTCTCGTCGGTAGACGAATTCCATATCGGCGGTCGTAAAGCCACCGAGGAGTTGATGTCGCAGCTCGAGATTACGGCTGCGGACCATGTCCTTGATGTCGGTTCCGGCCTGGGCGGCCCGGCGCGGTTTCTTGCGGACCGCTACAAATGCCGGGTCAGCGGCGTCGATCTGACACGGGACTACGTCGAGACCGGAAACTGGCTATGCCAATGGCTGGGTCTCGACGATCACGTGCGCCTTCACCAATCCAGCGCCCTTGCGATGCCATTTCAGGATTCGACTTTCAGCAAGGCTTTCATGCTTCATGTCGGCATGAATATCGAAAACAAGGAAGATCTCTGTCTCGAAATCGCGCGTGTTTCGCAACCGGGAGCGCTCTTCGCGATCTATGACGTCATGCAAACGGCCGAAGGCGAGTTGCTGTTTCCCGTGCCATGGGCCACCACAAGCGAACCCAGCAGGGTGGGCAGTCCCGAACGCTACAAGCGCGCATTGGAGCAAGCGGGCTTCGAAATCCTGTCGGAACGTAATCGAAAGGACTTTGCCCTTGCCTATTTCGCTGACCAGAAAGCCCGTTCGCCTGCTGCTGGAGCGCTGGGCCTGCACATATTGATGGGCGAGAAAAGGCAGGATCAAATACGTAATATGATTACGTGTATCTCGAAAGGCATCATTGCCCCTTGCGAACTGATTGCACGCAAGAATTGAGCCGTGATCCCGGCAGCGAGACTGAGCCTCTGGCCATGCCTGCCAACCCCTGAGAGCCCCGCCTTGTTCGATGTCAGGAACAAGACGATGCCCTTGCGGGATGCACCCATGCGCGCAACCGCCTGCCACAGAGACGATTCCGCCTTTATTGTGCGGCGCAGAAGGCGATTCCATCTCGGCGGCGTTGGCCGTGCAGAACAAAGCATTACGCGCGACATGAACAAGCACCACCGGCAGGGCCGTGAGCCCGCCGACCAGACGACATTGCCGGACGAGATCGGCCGCGAACTTTCGCAGATGACGACCGAGGTCATCGATGTCAGGGACGCGCCGCCGCTTGCGCCGCCCGCGCCGCTCTCGCCCGACGAGGTTCGCACCATTTTGCTGAGCCTGTTGCTGACGATGTTCCTGGCCGCGCTGGACCAGACGATCGTGGCGACCGCGCTGCCGACCATCGGCCGCCAGTTCAACGACGTCAGCAGCCTGTCCTGGGTCATCACGTCCTATTTGCTGGCTGGGACGGCGGTCGCGCCTGTTTTCGGCACGCTCAGCGACATCTATGGCCGCCGCGTCATGATCATCGTTTCGCTGGCGTTGTTCACGGCCGGTTCGATCCTGTGCGCGGTCGCGCCGAACATGTGGGTTCTCATCGTCGCCCGCGGCCTGCAGGGGCTCGGCGGCGGCGGCATCATGCCCGTCGTGCAGACCGTGATCTCGGACGTGGTTAGCCCACGCGAGCGCGGCAGGTATCAGGCCTATTTCAGCGGCGTCTGGATGCTGGCGGGACTGCTCGGGCCGGTGCTCGGCGGCGTGTTCGCCGAGCACCTGCACTGGTCGATGATCTTCTGGATCAACGTGCCGCTCGCCATCGGCGCGCTGTTCCTGCTGCTGCCCAAGATGAAGAAGATCCCGGTATTCCACCGCCGCCGCAAGGTCGACTGGCTCGGCGGCGTGCTGCTGATGGCCTCCGCCGTGGTCGTCATGCTGGTGCTGAGCTGGGGCGGCAACCGCTATGCCTGGCTGTCGCCGGCGATCATGGCGATGATCGGCGCCTCGGTGGCGCTCGCGCTCGCCTTCGTCTGGCACGCGCGCCAGGCCGATGAGCCGTTTTTGCCGCTGTCGCTGCTCGGCGGAACAGTCGTGCCTTATGCGATGGTCGCCGGCGGCTGCGCCCTGGGCGCGATCACCGGGCTTACCGTGCACCTGCCGCTGTATTACGAGGTCGTCTTTCACCTCACCGCCAGCGAGGCGGGGCTCGCGCTGATCCCGCTCGCCGCGGTTTCCACCTGTGGTGCCGCGATCGCCGGCCGGACCATGGCGCGCGCCAAGCACTACAAGCGTGTCGCCATCGCCGGCACGTCCGCGGCGACGGTTTTCGGTCTGGTGCTGAGCGTGACGACGCTGCCGCTATGGGGCCTGCTGGTCGTGATGTCGCTGTTTGCGCTCGGGCTCGGTACCACATTCCCCGTCAGCGTGGTGTCGCTGCAGAATTCCGTGGCGCGCGCGCAGATCGGCACGGTTACTGGCGCGATGAACTTCTTTCGCGCCCTGATGTCGTCGTTCATGGTCGCCGCCTTCAGCGCGATCCTGCTGATGGCGCTGGGGCCCGGCATCTCGATCGGCGAGCATCGCGGGCCGGCGAACGCGATCCCCGTCGCCGACATGGTCACCGCGTTCCACTACGTGTTCGGGGCCGCCACCGCTCTGCTGGCCTGCGCCTCGCTGTGCATCATCCTGATGGAGGAGCGGCCGCTGGCCGGTCCGTCAACGCCGATCGAGCCGGCGGAGTAGGGGATCTACCTACGGTCCGTCGTCTCTGTAGCCCGCCATGAGCGCAGCGATATGCGGGACCGGCGCCCGCGGCATCCCTCATGTCGCAAGCGCTCATGCGGGTTACAATTCATTCTCATGCTCTACTGTACGGCACGCCGGTGAGAAACCGCGTGAGGGCGTCGCCCATTCGCGCGCTTTCCAGCTGCTTGGCGAGTGAGGTTTCCGCCGCTGCAATTACGCTTTCGGGCGCGCCGCCCGTGCTGCGCACCATCTCGCAGCAGGCGAGCGCGAAGCCAACGGTGAATTCCGGATGCGCCTGCACCGACAGCGTGGTGCCGCCGTACAGCAGTCCGGCATGGGGCGTGAAATCCGAGGAGAG
Source organism: uncultured Bradyrhizobium sp. (assembly GCA_964609175.1). GTDB lineage: Bacteria > Pseudomonadota > Alphaproteobacteria > Rhizobiales > Xanthobacteraceae > Bradyrhizobium. The sequence continues at coordinate 1,557 of CAZSRR010000022.1, read as the reverse complement.
GATCGTTCGGGCGCCTTCAGGCGGCCTGATGACCTGGTCCTGGTGCGAGCAGGCCAGCGCGATCTGCGGGCCGTCGATCAGCCCGTTATCCGGCGCAACGTCGTAGACGTGCCGCCCGAGCCCAAAGCCTTTCTCCGACTTGCGCACCGCGCCGCCCAGCGCCTGCGCGATCAGTTGATGACCGAAACAGACGCCGACCATCGGCACCTGCTTGTCATGGGCCGCGCGCACGAAGACTTCGAGCGGCGCGATCCAGTCGAGCGCGTCATAGACGCCGGCGACCGAGCCGGTGATCAGGATCGCATCCAGCCCGCCGACGTCCGGCAGCGACGCGCCGGCCGGGATGCTGACGGTGTCGAACGTCACGGCAGGGTCGGCCGCGCGGATCATCCGCTCGAACATCTGCGGATACGATCCGTGACGTTCGCGGTTCTTCGGGCTGACAATCCCGGTTTCGATGATCGTGACGCGCGGCATCGACGGCAGACGTTTGCTTGAGCCTCAGGTCCCCGGCCTTGAAACTTCGGTCTCCTTGCTGGTGATGAACTCCAGCAGCACCGGGATTCCTTCCTTGGTCTTCTGGATGCCGCGCTGGATGGCGGGGATGATGTCTTCCGGCTTCGTCACCCGCTCGCCATAGCCGCCGAAGGCGCGCGCCATCGCGGCGTAGTCGCCCGAGATATCAGTCGAGCGGTACTTTTCGGTCGAGATCGGCATCACCTTCAGTTCGATCGCCATCGAGAAATTGTTCAACAGGATCGACATGATCGGGATGCGCTCGCGCACGGCCGTTTCGAAATCCATGCCGGTAAAACCGATCGCGGCGTCGCCCCAGACGTTGATGCAGAGCTTGTCGGGCTTTGCCAGCTTGGCGCCCATCGCGAGTCCGAGGCCGTAGCCGAGTTGCGTGGTCTTGCCCCAGCCGATGTAGGACAGCGGCTCGACCGATTTCCAGAACGGCGACAGCTGGTCGCGCGGACTGCCGGCGTCGTGGGTGATGATGGTGTTCTTGATGTCCACGGTGTGCTGCAGGTCCCATAGCACGCGGTAGGGGTTCAGGGGCGCATCGTCATGCGTCAGTTTCGGCATCCATTTCGCCAGCCATTCCTTGTGGGAAGCTGCGATCTCGGCGGCGACGGCAGTCGCATCGCGATCCGCGCTGACGGTCTTGCCGATTTCTTCCAGCAATGCGTCGAGCACCAGCCCGGCATCGCCGACCAGCCCGACCTTGGCCTCGACATCCTTGTTGAGATGGTTCGGATCGAGCGTCGAGTGGATGATAGTCTTGCCCTTCGGCATGGCAATGCCGAACGAGGTCTCGGTGAAGGAACAGCCGATGCCGAAGATCACGTCGGCATCGGCGAGGAATTTCGGCACCGCGCGCGGCACCGCGAGGCCGCCAGAGCCCAGCGACAGCGGGTGCGTCTCGGGGAATGACGACTTGCCGCCAAGGCTGGTGGTGACGGGAATCGCCAGCCGCTCGGCCAGCCGTCCGAGCTGCGGCCACGCCTGGGCGTAATGCACGCCCTGGCCGGCATAGATCACCGGGCGTTTGGC
>CAZSRR010000021.1:0-126195 GCA_964609175.1 uncultured Bradyrhizobium sp. | reverse complement strand
GGACCGGCACTCGATCAACCAACTCCCGGACCTGCCAATTCTGCTACAGGCAACCAATCGGAGTGCGTGCAATGGCAACCCAGATCGTGATGGATCGTACCGGAGACACCCGCCACACCTTCGACGTCCATGATCGCGCGGAGGTCGCAAAAGCCGAACGGCGGTTCAATGAATTGACCGGCGCAGGTTTTACGGCCGCGGTTCGATCAGGGCCCGGCGAACAACGGCTCGTCCGCTCCTTCGACCCGGCGGCGGAAGAGACCCTGTTTTACCCGCGCCTGGTCGGCGGCTGACCGCCGTGACCCAACAGGTCCTGCTGGCGACAGGATCGTTCATCATAGCCTTGTCGGGAACGCTGCTGCTTTCGGCGCTTTCGCTGGTCGTGACACGGTCCGGTTCCAAGGCCCGGACGTTCCGCGCCAAAACCGAGGCGAGAGCGCTGATCCTGTTGAAGGAATGGCTCTCGCCGAAGCAGCGCGCCTGCTACGAGCGCTTTCGCTACTTCGACGTCGTGGGCTGCGATACCGGGACGCACTATCGGATTCACCACGGTACCCAGACCAACATCGAGGAACTCAACAGCGCAGGCCATATCGTCTGCAAATGGTGTTTCGTTCCGGATGGCGATCTCGTCGCGGGAGACGTGATGCTGGCGCAGAAGGTCGCGCTCGAGACCAACGAACGTGGTGCGCTCTCGGTCGCGCATCGCTCGTTCGTAACGCGGGGGCCGCAGAGTTTCTGAAGTTTCGGCGCGTGCAGGTCGGGGTCAGGGCTTCTGCTGCGGCAGAATCTTGCCTTCGATCTTCGGCAGTTCGGCCGTGGAAGTCGACTTGTCGGGGCCAGCGCGGCGGGCCAGTTCCACCGTCAGCCGCTCGGCCGCTTCCGGCTGCATCAGCCCCAGAATGTCGGACATCTTGCGCGGCGCGATCTGCGAGGCGATATCGTAGAGCACGGACATTTCCAGCCGGTCGAACACCTTGGCGGCGTCCTTCGGCTTCATGCCTTCGTACATCGTGATGATGCTCTTGAAGCGCGCAGCATCCTGCTCCGCCTTTTGCCCGGTCGCGGTCGATATCTTGGCTTCTGTCGCCTTCGCCTCCTCGACGCGGGTTTCGATGCGTTTCTCGGCCGACTTCAACAGGCTTTCGCGGATTTCGATTTCGCGTGCGCGCTGCTCAAGTTCCTGGCGCCGCGCCTGCAGCCGCTCCAGGATGGCGCGCTCCGACGGCGACACGGTCTGCGGATTTTGGTCGGGAAATACCACCACGCCGTCCGGCTTCGGCGGCTCGGCGTCCGGCTTCGGCTCTTCCTTTTTCTCCTCCTTCTTGACCGAGCCCGTGATCTCGGCGGCATCGGCCTTGCCGCTGCCGGGGTAGCCGAAATTGTCCTGCGCCCAGGAGCGCTTGGCCGGCTGGCTGGCCTGATGGTCGAACACGTATCCGCCATCGACCACGAGGCCGGCGATCTTCAGCACGGCAAGGCCGAAGATTGCGACCAGCACGACCGGAATGACACGGATATCGCGAAACGACTTCATGCGGCGAGGCCAGCGGCCCTTCTGCGTTCGGAGAATGCTTCAGCCGCCGCGGCCACGGCCTTGGCGGTCGAGACCTGCGGCATTGAGGTTGCTGGTTCGACTTCCTGCGAGGGCCGCGCCGCGATCGCGATCCGGCTCAGCCGGCGGATGACGCCGTCGCCCTCGGCGAGCATATCCTTCAGGTGCCCGGCCATCTGAGTCGCCGCGGTCAACTGGCTGCCGAGGTTCTCGTTGACGTCCCGCACTGTGTGCTTGAGGCCGCCGATCGCCCGCTCGGCGATCTCGGTCGCGGTGATGAGTTCGGCGATCGTGGCTTTCAGCGAATGCTCGTCCGCCTTCAGTCGCTGCAGCCGCTTGTTGAGCAGCATGCAGTAGCCGATCGTCAGCATCAGCAGCACGGCCACCAGACTCTCGATTACGACGCCAAGGAAATGACTCATTGTGCCTCCATCAACTTGGTTTGCTCATCGGCCTTCTCGAACATCGCGAAGGTGGTATTGGGTTTGCGCAATTGCTTGGTGACGCGGATCGCGACGCGGTCGCCGACCCGGCCCATGCGTCCTTCCGTCAAAAGCACGTTGCCGCAGCGGACTTGCACCAGCGCTTCGGGGCGCATTTCCAGCGGCAGCGTATCGCCGACCTTCAGCTTCATCAGTTGCTTCAGCGGAATGTCGGCCTCATACAGCACGGCGTCGACCGAAATCTCGGCCTGCGCCACTTCAGTTGCGAAATGCCCTTCCCAGATCGGATCGCGGCCGAACTTTTCGCCCATGAACATCTGAAGCAGAACCGGACGGATCGGCTCGATGGTGGCATAGGGCAGCAGCAGTTCGACATTGCCGCCGCGATCTTCCATGTCGATGCGCAGGCGCACCAGGATGGCGGCGTTGGCGGGCCGCGAGATCGCGGCAAAGCGCGGGTTGGTTTCGAGCCGGTCGATCGAAAACGTGACCGGCGACAGCGGCCGGAACGCCTGTTCGGCGTCGGCCAGCACGACCTCGACGAGGCGCTTGACGAGGTTGGTTTCGATCGTGGTGTAGGGCCGGCCTTCGATGCGCAGCGAGGTCTGGCCGCGGCGGCCGCCGAGCAGCACGTCGATGATCGAATAGATCAGGCTGGAATCCACGGTGGCGAGGCCGAAATTCTCCCACTCCTCGGCCTTGAACACGCTGAGCACGGCCGGCAGAGGAATTGAATTCATGTAGTCGCCGAAGCGGACCGAGGTGATGCGATCGAGCGAGACTTCGACGTTGTCGGAGGTGAAATTGCGCAGGCTCGTGGTCATCAGCCGCACCAGGCGGTCGAACACGATTTCGAGCATCGGCAGACGCTCGTAGGACACCATCGCGGAATCGATGATGGCGCGAATGCCGGAATGGTCGTCGAGATTGACGTCGCCAACGGTGAAGCCGAGCAGATTGTCGATTTCTTCCTGCGACAGAACCCGTTCGCCGGAGTTCTTGTTGCCGAACTCGCGCCCGCCGTCCTCCACCATGGCGGCCCATTGCAGCGCCATGCTTTCGGAGAGTTCATTGGTGGCGGCTTCTTCCGCCGCCGCGGTGGGATCCTCGGAATCGAGCGACGCCTCCCATTGGGCGGCAATCGCGTCCTGATCCATATCCTGGTTGTTGCCGGCCATGACGCTAGATCCGTTCCATCACTGCACGACGATTTCCTTGAACAGCACGGCGCTCACCTGCTGCGGCGCCACCGCGTTGTTTACCCGCTTGGTCAGTTCCTCCTTGAGGCGGAACAGCCCGGCCGAACCGTTGATGTCGGAAGCCCGCAGTTCGCGCAGGTAGGTCTGGAACAGGTCGGTGACGCGCGGCAAATTGGGCTTGATCGCGTCGACCTCCTTGGCCTCCTTGATCTCGAGCACGACCTTGACGCGGAGATACTGCACCCGCTCGCCTGGCGCGCCGACCAGGTTGACCATCATGTCGGGCACATCGATGAAGGACGGCGGCTTCGGCGGCGATGCCGCTGCCTCGGCGTGCTTTTCGCCGCCGTTGCCGCGCATCAGAAAGAACCAGCCGGCGCCGCCGCCAAGGATGACGACGAACCCCGCCAGCGCGATGATCAGCTTGAGTTTGCCCTTTTTCGCGGGTGCGGCTTCTGCGCCCTCTGCGCCTTCCGCCTGCTCGGTCTCAGCCATTGCCCATCCGCCTTCGATTGATCGAACGAACGCGGTTGCCACCAGCCCGGGTAACGATGCCCCCAAAACGCGAAACGAAAGCCGCCAGCGCACACGCGCTCTTCACATCTGCAACGCTAGGGTAACAATGGTTAACGGAACCTTTCCATTGGCGCCCGAGTAGGAAAATTCTGCCGGGCAGACATGGTAAACCAGCGCTTTCTGCCGCCTGCTCCCCGCTTCCGAAATACCTAACCCATTAAAAATGCGGAATTTTCCCACTTGGCACGGCTTTCGCTGAGCTGTCGGCGTGACCTCGCGGCTTGGGAGAGCCCAAAGGCTTACGACGGATCCGGACCACCGGCTTGGGAGAGTCGGTTTTTCGGATCGATCAAGGGGAGAACCAACCGATGGAGAATACGCTTCTCGTCGGACTTTCGCGGCAGATGACGTTGGAACGGCAGATGGATGTCGTCGCCAACAACGTCGCCAACATCAATACGAACGGTTTCAAGGCCAACCGGACGCTGTTCGAGGAATACCTGCGTTCGCCGGCGCATGAAGACAATTTCCAGCGCGCCGACCGCCGCGTTTCCTTCGTGCATGACCGCGCCACCTTCCACGATTTCGCCGCCGGCCCTTCCGAGCAGACCAAGAACCCGCTCGACGTCGTCATCGACGGCAACGCCTTCCTGGTGGTCCAGACCGCCGCCGGCGAGCGCTACACCCGCGACGGCGGCCTGCAGATCAACAGCCAGGGCCAGCTCGTGACCGCGAGCGGCGACGCGGTGCTCGGCACTTCCGGGCCGATCGTGTTCCAGCCGACCGACAAGGCGATCAACATCGCGCCCGACGGCAGCATCACGGTGCTCGAAGGCACCGGGCGAACCGATTCGGTCCGCGGCAAGCTGCGGCTGGTCAATTTTGCCGATCCGCAGAAGCTCGTGAAGGAAGGCGGCAACCTTTTTTCGGCGGGCCAGGGCATCGCCGCCCAGCCGGACACCGCTTCGCGGCTGCGCGCGGGCTTCATCGAGAAATCGAACGTCAATTCCGTTCACGAGATGAGCCGCATGATCGAGATATCGCGCAACTACACCAAGATCTCGGCATTGCTGCAGCAGCAGCAGGACCTGCACCGGACCGCAATCGAGAAACTCGCCGACGTTCCGGCATAACCTGCAAAGCTAACCTTGGGACACTGATCGATGCGCGCTCTCTACACTGCAGCGACCGGCATGGCGGCACAGGAACTCAACGTTCAGGTGATCTCCAACAACATCGCCAACATGCGCACCACCGGCTACAAGAAACAGCGCGCGGCGTTCCAGGACCTCATCTACGACCACGTACGTCGCGTCGGCGCGCAAGCCTCCGACCAGGGCACCATCCTGCCGGTAGGCGTCGACATCGGCGGCGGCGTCAAGACCGTCGGCACGCCGCGCCTGATGAGCCAGGGCACGCTGTCGCCGACCGGCAACGACCTCGACGTCGCGATCCGCGGCGAAGGCTTCTTCAAGATCCAGATGCCCGACGGCACCTTCGCCTATACCCGCGACGGCTCGTTCATGATGGACGCACAGGGCCGCGTCGTCACCGCGCAAGGCAATCCGGTGCAGCCAACGCTGACGATCCCGCAGAATTCCTCGCAGATCACCATCAACGCGCAGGGCCAGCTCACGGTCGTGCTGCCCGGCTCGACCACGCCGACGCTGGTCGGCCAGATCGGCCTGACCCGCTTCATCAACAAGGCCGGCCTCAATCCGATCGGCGACAATCTGTTCACGGACACGCCGGCCTCCGGCACGCCGCAGGACGGCGTCGCCAATACCGACGGCTTCGGCGACATGCAGCAGGGCAACCTCGAACAGGCCAATGTCGAGGTGGTGACCGAAATCTCCGACCTGATCGCCGCCCAGCGCGCCTATGAGATGAACGCCAAGGTGATCAGCGCGGCCGACCAGATGCTGCAATCGACCTCCAACATGTTCCGCTAAAGGACCGGCCATGATCGCCCGCCTCCTCCGTTCCCTTCTGCTGGCCACCGCCTTGATCGTCGCGCCGAGCACGGCCGCGGTCGCGCAGACCCGGGATACCTTCGCAAGCCGCAGCGCGATCGCGGCTCCCGTGTTGCGCGCCGAGGTGCAGGTTACGGGCGATCTGGTGCGGATCGGCGACGTCATCGACAACGCCGGCAGCGCCGGCCAGATCGCGATCTACCGCGCGCCGGATCTCGGCACCACGGGCATGCTGCCGGTCGCGCAAGTGCTCAACTCGCTGCGCGCCCACCAGGTGATCGGCGTCGATACGGGCGGCCTGAAGGAAATCACGGTGACCCGGCTCGCCCGCGCGCTGGAAGGCAAGGATATCGAGCTGCAGATCGCCCGCGCGCTGGAGCGCCGTAACGGCCTCGGCGACGCCGCCAACCTGACGCTGACCTTCGACCGCCAACCCGGCGACGTCAGGCTGGACACCGCCTTCAGCGGCGCGCTGCAGCCGACCATCGTGCGGTACGACAACCGCAACGGCCGCTTCGACATCACCCTCGAAATCGCCAACGACAACGGTGGCGCCGCGGCCAAGCTGCGTTTCACCGGCACCGCGATCGAGACCGTCGAAGCCACGCTGCTGACGCGCAATGTCGAGCGCAACGAGATACTGAAATTGTCCGACCTCGTGGTCGAGCGGCGTCCGAAGGCGGAAGTCGGCGTGGACGCCGCCCCGCGCGAGCGCGCGGTGGGCATGCAGGTCCGCCGCCAGATCCGCGCCGGCCAGCCGGTCAAGACCGCCGATCTCGTCAAGCCCGATCTCGTGCAGCGCGACCAGAACGTCACCCTGACCTACGAGGCGCCCGGCATCTACCTCACCATGCGCGGCAAGGCACTGGAAAACGGCGCCGAAGGCGACGTCGTCTCCGTCATGAACCTGCAATCGAAGCGCACGCTGTCCGGCACCGTCACCGGCCGGGGCCAGGTCTCGATCACGCCGGTCGTCTCCCGCCCGCCTGCAAGCGATGCCACTTCCTCGCTCGCCGCACCACCACCCGCCGCACCTGTCGCGGTCGCCACCGTCAGTTCTTCCGTCGCTCCAAAAACCGAGTAATGTAGATGTCAGTCATCCGTCTCAACCGCATCGTTCTCACGGGCGCCATGCTGTCGCTGGCCGCCCTGGCCGGCGGTTGCTCCTCGATCGACCGTCTGTCACAGATCGGCGAAAAGCCGAAGCTGACGGAGATCGAAAACCCGACCACGCAGCCCGGCTACAAGCCGGTGCAGATGCCGATGCCGAAGCCGGAACAGGCATCCTACAACGCCAACTCGCTGTGGCGGAACGGCTCCCGCGCCTTCTTCAAGGACCAGCGCGCGGCGCGGATCGGCGATTTGCTGACGGTGACGGTCAACATCACCGACAAGGCCAACATCGCCAACCAGACCCAGCGCAGCCGCTCCAACAAGGAAGATTCCGGGATCACCGATTTCATCGGCAGCCAGACGCTCGGCGCGCAAGCCCAGAAGATCCTGCCGGGCCGCATCCTGACCGCGGACTCGACCACGTCCAGCGACGGCAAGGGCTCGGTCAACCGCCAGGAAGCCTTGCAGACCAATGTCGCCGCCGTGGTGACGCAGGTGCTGCCGAACGGCAATCTCGTCGTTGAGGGCAAGCAGGAAATCCGCGTCAATTTCGAAATCCGCGAACTGATCGTCGCCGGCATCGTCCGCCCCGAGGACATCCAGAGCGACAACACGATCGATTCCTCGAAGATCGCGCAGGCCCGCATCGCCTATGGCGGCCGCGGCCAGATCACCGACGTACAGCAACCCCGCTACGGCCAGCAAGTGATGGACGTGCTGCTGCCGTTCTGACAGGCATGATCCCGAAAAGTGGGGACCGGTTGTCGGAAAAGATCATGCCCAATTAAGAGCTCCCACATCTCGTCGTGAACCTAGGCGCGGCGGAGATGTACTACGCGGCCCTCGTCAGCTCCCCTGGCGAGGGCCGCTGTCGTTCTGTGCTTCGCACGTCACGCCTTGCGGCGGCGAACCATCAGGGCGAAAGCCACCGCGAGCGCCGACATCGCGGTGTACATTCCAAACGCATTGAGATAGCCGATCATCGTGGCCTGTCGCAGGATTTCCCTGGCCACCCGCGCCAGTCCCGGCACCGTGTCGAAATTCCAGGCGCCCGTAATGCCTGGCGTGGTCAGCGCGCGGTTATACGGCGTGATCATCTCGGTCATGCGGCTGTAATTGGCGCCGGAGGCGCGCACGATCTCGGCGATCGACAGCGAGATGAAAAAGCTCGAGCCGATGTTGCGCAGCAGGTGGAACACGGCCGACGCTTCGGCATAGTGCTTTGGGTCCAGTGTACCGAAGGCAACCGCCGTGATCGGCACCCAGACGACGCCGACCGCAAAGCCCTGGATGGCGCTGTTGACGACCAGCACTTCCATGGTGACGTTGAGATCGAACGTCAGCATCCATACCCCCGCCGCGGTCTGCAGGCCGAAGCCGAACGCCATGCTGATGCGCGGATCGATCCGGCTCATGAAGCCCGCGGTCATGAACCCGACCAGCATGCCGACGCCGCGGCATCCGATCACCTGCCCGACCAGCGTGTCGGGAAAGCCGGCCTGCTGCTGCAACAGCGGCGGCAGCAGCACCATCGGCGTGAAATTCAGCATGCCGTAGATCGTCACCAGCGCCAGCCCGATCGCATAGTTGCGGTCGGCGAGCAGTTTCAAGTTCAGGAACGGCTCGCGCGTGCTCAGGCTGTGCACCATGAAGATATAGAATGCGAGCCCCGCGATCAGGCATTCGATGACGATCTCCATCGAATCGAACCAGTCCAGCCGCACGCCGCGCGCCAGCACGAGCTGCACGGCGGCGAGCGCCACCGCGAGCGCGACGAAGCCGGTCCAGTCAAAGCGCACCCTGGCGAGGTCGGTGTCCGGCCGCAGCGTCCAGCTCATGCCGATCGTGGCGGCGAAGCCGATCGGCACCAGCATGTAGAACGACCAACGCCAGCTGTGGATCTCGGCAAGATAGCCGCCGATCACGGGACCGAATGCCGGCGCGACCGCGACCGCCATGCCGAACACCGACATCACCATGGTGTGCTGCCGCTTCGGGAACGTATTGAACAAGATCGATTGCGACAGCGGCACGATCGGCGCCCCTGCCCCGCCCTGCAGGATGCGCCACAGCACCAGCATTTCGAGCGACTGCGCCATGCCGCACAGAAGCGTCGCCAGCGTGAATACGCCGATCGAATAGACCGCGACGCGCCGCGTGCCGAAGCGCGACACCAGCCATCCGGTCATCGGCGTCGCCACGGCGGTGGCGAGGATATTGAACGTCATCACCCAGGCGATCTCGTCCTGGGTCGCCGACAGCGCGCCCTGCATCTGCGGCAGGATCGTTGACGTTGTCAGCAGCGCCGTCCCGTACAGCGAAGACCCCAGCACGACGGTTGCCATGGTGAGATAGCGTTGCGCCGGCGGCAAATATACAGCCGCTTCGTCGGCATCGATCTCGGCGGTGCTCACGCCCGGCTCCCCATCAAGGCCCTGCCCGCATCGGCTTGCCTTGCTGCATCGCGCTATCAGATGATAACCCTGCTTACCATTTTATAACCTAGCTTACCAATTGCGCCGCAGCTACAATAGCCTGCCATGCCAAATACCGAGGAATATATCGGCGTCGTCATTTCGGACGTCGCCCGCCTGCTGCGGACAGAGTTCGATCGCCGCGTACGCCGGCTCGGGATCACCCGCGGCCAATGGCTGGTGCTGACACGCCTGCACCGCAGGCCCGGGGCGTCGCATTCCGAGCTCGCCGAGATGATGGAAGTGGAAAAGGCGACCGCTGGCCGAATGATCGACCGCCTGGTGGCCAATGGCTGGGTCGAACGCCGCGGCGAGCCGGGCGACCGGCGCGTCAAGCGCGTTTACCTGACCCCCGAGGCCGAACGCGTGCACAAGCGAATCTGGAAGGTCGCCGAGGCTACGGTCGAGGCCGCGCTTGCCGATCTTTCCGCCCGTGAAAGCAAGCAGTTGTTCGCATTGCTGCAGCGCGTCAAGGAGACGCTGGTTTCCGGTGCCAATGGGTCGACGCGTGGTTCGGCAGCAGCCGCCGGCCGAAGCCCGGCTTCGCGCGCGAGCCGCCTCAACGGCAGGAGCGCACCGTGACGCCGCGTCAACGAAAGCTGGCGCTGATCGGCGTGCCCGTGATCGTCATCGCCGGCGCGCTTGCCGTCTGGCTGCAGGGCGGACGCCACGTCACGACAGAGAATGCCTACGTCAAGGCCGACATCACGCAGATCGCCGGCGAGGTTCCCGGCCGGATCGTCGAGGTGCGGATCAGGGACCACTCGATCGTCTCGGCGGGCGAGTTGCTGGTGCGGCTGGACCCGGCTCCCTATCAACTGGCGCTGGCCAAGGCCGAGGCCGACGTCGATTCCGCGCGCTCCGCCGTCGAACAGCTCAAGGCGAGCCTGCGCGAGATCAAGGCTGAAGCCAAGGAAGCCGAGAACAAGCTGACCTTCCTGCAGGCTCAGGCCCAGCGGGCGCGCGACCTGACGGGACGCGGCGTGACGTCGGCGGTGAAGCTCGAGCAGACCAACAGCGAGGAGCAGGAAGGCCTCGACCGCGTCGCCGTGTTGCATCAGCGCATTGCCCGCGTCGAGGCGGCGCTCGGCGGCAAGCCGGACCGGCCGACCGACGAGTTCGCCGCGGTCCGAGAAAAGCTGGCGCTGCGCGACCGCGCGGCGCTCGATCTCGCCTACACCGAGATCAAGGCGCCGCGTGCCGGCGTCGTGGTCAACTTCCGCCTCCAGCTCGGCGAGCAGGTCAAGGCGCAGACCTCGCTGTTTGCGCTGGTTACCGATCGCAGGCCGTGGCTGGAAGCCAACTTCAAGGAAACCGATCTCACCCACGTCACCGTCGGGCAGCGGGCCAAGGTCGTGCTGGACATGCATCCCGACGTCACATGGGATGCCGAGGTCGAAAGCATCAGCCCGGCCACCGGCGCCGAGTTCGCGATTCTGCCGGCACAGAACGCTTCCGGAAACTGGGTCAAGGTCGTGCAGCGCCTGCCGGTGCGACTGCGACTGATCGAACGCCCCGGCGAACCGCCGCTACGCGCCGGCATGACCGCTTATGTCAGTATCGATACCGGCCGTAGCCGAAGCCTCGCCAACATTTTTGGCAACGGCGCCGCAGTCGCCGCGCGTCCTCAGTCGCAGGATGCAGTGAAGGCACAGTAACGTCAGGCTTCGTTTCACCTGATGCGCAGCACCATGCTGCGTCGATCTGCGCCGCAGCACCAGGAACGTTTTCCGAGGCCCTCCGTTTCCTCTCCTCAACCATATGGAGGGAGATCCATGTCTCTTGAAGCGAATGAAACCGGCAACTTGATCGGCAGCGACAAGGTGGAAGGAACCGCGGTCTACGGCGCCGACAACAACAAGATCGGCTCGATCGAGCGCGTCATGATCGACAAGAAGAGCGGCAAAGTATCCTACGCGGTGCTCTCCTTCGGCGGTTTTCTCGGCATCGGCGACGACTACTATCCGTTGCCCTGGCAATCGCTGAAATACGACACTTCGCTCGGCGGCTACGTCACGGGCGTGACCGAAGCGCAACTCAAGGGCGCGCCGCATTACGGCAACGACAACGCCTGGAACTGGGGCGATCCGGCCCGTGCCCGCGCAGTCAACGACTATTACGGCGTCGCGATCTGATCGCCGCGATACCGTGACTTGAGGGGCCTGCTTCGAGATGACCTCGAAGCGGGCCCCCAATAGTTGGCACATTCACCTGACGGAAGCGAACCATTTGCGCTCTTTTGCGTTAGGGGTCTGTGGAGGCAGAACATGGGAAAATTCTTCCTCGTTATCATCGCCATCAGCGTCGCCGTTCTGCTGGCGATGAGCGCCTACATCATCAGCCTCTGACGGCGATCCCCGACCGCGAACCAGACTTGGGCGATACCTGTCGTCAAAGTCTGCGCTGGTGCGCAAGTTTGTCGCAGGCGCGCCTGTCTGCATGATCGCGACACGCTTGATTCTCTTTGCTGCTGTCGCGATTGGTTAATACGGCGGAGTATGGCGCGTGTGGCTGTTCTCCTGTTTACCCAGCATATGCAAGCTTTGCAGTGGCTGACCGGCCGGATTCTGCATTAACCATTCATCCCCTTTCAATGGCATGAACTGCCGCCGATGCGCGTCGGCAGCTGGTGGTCTGGCGATCTGACCATCCCTCGTGCCTCTTCCTTTTTCGAGGGAAAGCGGTACCATGATCCTTGGTGAAATGGGCTGCGGCAACGCAACAAGCAGTTGTCATTCGATCGCCCGGGCAGGCGATCGGATACTCCAGAGACAGTAGTGATGGGAACGACAGGTCGCGGCGTAGCGGATATGCCGCAGGTGCGGGGTATGATCATCACCCATGCGTCGGGGATTTTCCTGCTTGCGATGTTGACCGCCGTTTCGCCGGCACTCGCCGAACCATGCAGCAGGCCTGCCGCGCGCGCCAAGATCGCCGAAGCACTCCCGCAAGCCTCGGAGCAGCGGCCGATCAACATCACGTTCCGCACTCATGCCGAAGGCGTGAAGCTTTCGGTTGGGCTGAAGTCGAAATATCCCGACGACATGACCATCATTCTGCAGCACGACTTCGAGCAGTTGAACATCAGGGAAGATCGCTTCGATGTCCTGCTGCGGTTCATGGGCGCGCGGGAGCGCCTTTCAATACCGTTTTCGGCGATCAAGGCGTTCTGGGACAAATCCGAATTGAAGTGCTCCGACAGCTGATGCGTCAGCGCGGCGTCGCACGCCGGATCAGGGCGCACAGGCCCGTCATGCGGGCGATCGGATGCTCGACGAACAATCGACAGGACGCCAGCGCGCTGCGCAGGGTCTCCGGCGGCGCGGCGGGTTTAAGTTGCGACGCGAGAATCGCGCCATGAGCATGGCCCAGCGCGCGGGTCGAAAGCGTCAAGGCGTTCAGCCGCCCTTCCCGTTGCAGCGGCACCAGCATGGTCCGTACCAGCGCCAGATAGCCGGGCCAATAGGCCAAGTGCCGGTACATGCTCGCGATCAGTTGCGGTTCGGTGTCTTCGCCGAACCCGTTCAACTCCGCGACCAGCGCGGCCACTTCGGGGTCCAGCGCATCCATCGGCGGCAGTTCCGGAATTTTCGCGCCCGGCGGCTGAGGCGCGCTGGCGGCAGGGTTTACCGCATCCGCAGGCCGCGGTTCGCAATGCGCCAGCAGCGCCGACAGCACGACGAGCGCCAATGCGTTGGTGTGCTGATAGCTGTCGAGCACGTCATGAATGCGCGCGCGCTCGATCTCATCCAAGCCGGCGGCACGCAGCGTGTCGGTGGAAAAGCCCGGCCAGTCCGGCAGCGCGATGGTCTGCCTGACAGCCTCGGCATGCAGCGGCGCGTCGCCGAGATAGAGCGGACGGACGGTGGACCACGTCCATGACAGCGCGCCCGGCATGGTCGCGAGATTGCGCCAGATCAGATTGACGACGGGGGTGCCCAGAACCGCTCTAATGTCGGCATAGATGTCGGCGGTCTCGCCACGGGCTTCGGATTCGAGAATCGACGGGACGCTCTCTGCCATAGCGCGGTTCACTCGAATGTCGCTTCGACCGTTCCCAGCCCGTCCAGTTCCATCCGGACGCTGTCGCCGGCCTCGAGCCACACCGTCTTCACGAGACTGCCCGTCAGCACGATCTGTCCGGCATGCAGCCCCTTGCCCTCGTCCACAAGATGATTGGCGAGCCAGGCCAGCGCGTTGTGGGGGTGGCCGAGCACGTCGGAGCCGCTGCCGCGGCCAGCCTCTTCGCCGTTGATCAAGGCGCGGCCCTTCACTGTGAGCAAATCCGGCGCCTTGGTGCGCGGCACGGCCGCGCCGAGCACGCAGCCGGCGGCGAAGAAGTCGTCGGCCACCAGGGTCGGCGCGCCCATCGTCTCCCATTCGAGGTAGCGGTCGTCGACGATCTCGATCGCGGGAAAATAGGCCTCGATCGCCTCCATCATCCATTCCGCTGTGAATGGCCCCTCGCCGGGCGACAGGCTGCGCGCCAGCCGCACCGCGATCTCGCACTCGACGCCGACGCGAACGTAGTCGCCGTATCGCAGCGGGGCGCCGCTGTCGTGCACGCCTTTGGCGAACACGCCGCCGGCGCAGGGATGGGGTATGCCGAGATATTGCTGCATCACCGGGCTGGTGCAGCCGATCTTGTAACCGACCAGGCTGCCGGTCTGCGGCAGCAGCAGGTCGTGGACGGCACGCTGGATTTGATACCCTGCCGCCTCGTCGGCCGGAACGAGATCAGGTGGAAGCGCCGCCATCGGCGCGCCGGTCCGGCGCGCGGTGGCGATCAACTGCGCGGCCGCGAGAATTTTGTCCATCAGCGGCGGCCTTCTTGCTGCAAGGCGCTGCACCGACCGTCGGCGGCCGGCACGCCCGGTACCTACTCGTCCCGGTAAACCTTCTCGCGCTTCTCGTGGCGTTCCTGCGCTTCCACCGACAGGGTTGCGATCGGACGGGCTTCGAGCCGCTTCAGCGAAATCGGCTCGCCGGTCTCCTCGCAATAGCCGTAGGTGTTGTCCTCGATACGTTGCAGCGCGGCGTCGATCTTGGAGATCAGCTTGCGCTGGCGGTCGCGGGCGCGCAGTTCGATGGCGCGGTCGGTCTCGGAAGAGGCACGATCAGCGAGATCGGGATGATTGACGTTCTCTTCCTGGAGGGTCTGCAGGGTGATCTTCGATTCCCTCAGGATCTCGTCCTTCCAAGCCAGCAGCTTTGCGCGAAAATAGTCGCGCTGCCGGTCGTTCATGAAGGGCTCTTTTTCGGAGGGTCGATAATTCTTCAACTTTTCCAAAGGAAAACCCATGTTCACGTGCAAGGCGGGCGGAAAATGGTCCGTCCGCGCGGGCCTTATATAGCGACGGGTTGTGACAGACAATATAGGCGGGCCCGGTCCTTGCACTGACGGAGTTTATTCCTCCGCGGATCAATAACCGACGGTGAAACGCCGGCGAATATGGGCCGGGCGCTCGATCTCGTCGGCGAGTGCAACTGCGAAATCCTCGAAGGAAATCGAGCTGTTGCCGTCGGCTGCGGTCAAAAGCCGGTCGGTCCCGAGCCGGAACTTGCCGGTACGCTTGCCCGCCACAAACAGCGCCGACGGCGACAGGAAGGTCCAGTTGAGTTCCGGCTCGGCCCGTAGCAAGTCGAGGAATGCGGCACCCGCTTCGGCCTCAGCCTTGTATGCCACGGGAAAGGTAGGGGTGGACACCAGCCGGACACCGGGGGCCACTTCAAGGCTGCCCGCGCCGCCGGCCACCAGGTAGCGGCCGACCTGCGATGCCTTGGCTGCCGCAATCAACTTGACCGGGTCGCTGGCCAGAAAATGGACCGAACTGACTGCCACGTCGTGGCCGGTGATCAGCCGGACAAGCCCGGCCTGGTCCATCACGTCGCCCTTCGCTGGCGTGACGTTGGCATTCGGGACGATTCGATCGGGATGGCGGGCAATGGCGGTGACCGGGTGGCCGCGGCCGGCGAGTTCGGCGGTGATGCGCGACCCGGCATTGCCAGACGCGCCGATGACGGCGATTTTCATCAAAGTCTCCTTGGCGATACGGTGATGCAGTATCCAATGGTGACTAGATAGCGAAAAGTAGGTAGGTGTTAAGAGCGCACTTTCGCCTCACCTGATAACGCCGGAGTAACCGCCGTGAAGGCCGCCCATTCGAAAGTCCCGAACGCCTATTCGGCCGATTGCCCGACGCGCCAGATACTCGATCGCGTCGGCGACAAATGGGCGGTGTTGATCCTGCTTTTGCTGCGCGACGAGCCGATGCGCTTCAATGCGTTACGGCGCACGATTGAAGGCATCTCGCAGAAGATGCTGAGCCAGGTTCTCAAATCGCTCGAACGCGACGGGCTGATCAAGCGGCGCGCGATCGCAACCGTACCGGTCACGGTGGAGTATTCGATCACGCCGCTCGGCACGACGCTCGCCGGCGCCGTCGATCCCCTGCGCGACTGGGCAGAGCAGAACCTGAAAGAGGTGCTGAACGCACAGCGCCGCTATGACGCCGCGCGCAAGGACATCGCCGCGTGATCCCGGCGGCGCTCATTTGCTGATTCGCCGAAATGTCAGGTCTGTCCGGCCTTTGCCAGTTCGACTTCAACCCGCAGTTCAATCTCCGCCAGGACCGCGTCGAGGCCTGGATCGCCGGAGGACGATTTCAGATTGGCCGCGGCGTCGCGCAGACGATTCACGGTGGACGCGTCGAGATTGCCGGATAGCAGGCCGATCTTGAGTTCGTCGAGCACGTCGAGCGCGCCCCTGCCCCGCGCCACCGAACGCTTGCGGCGCTCGGTCGGATCCTCGACCCCCTGCAGCGCGAGCAGCGCGTCGATGTTGCCCGCAGCCTTGGGTGCTGCCGCGGAGCGCGGCTCCTCGGGCGTCGATGGCGTCTCCGGCAGGGAGAAGCCGGTCGAACTGGTTCGCCGCGTGTGGCTCGCGGGCGAGCCGATCGTGGTGCCGTTGGGTCCGTAGATGCGCATCGTGATGCTCTCGGCGTGAGAATGAGGCGAGCTTGGCCTCCTTATGGTTAACGAGGCGTAAATCGCCCGGCAAAATCTGCCGGGGCACGGCAGTTTCGCCCACCGTGGTGAAGCCAGCACAGCATACCGCATCGCGCGAACGTCAACGATATCAAGCCATTGCCGCGGAGGCGCGACATGGCACGACCCTCGCATAGTTAATCGCGGATCGCCGCCATGGGAGTGGCGCTGCGGTCCGGTTGGAAAGCTCGAGGGGAGCACAGGATGCCCGGCATCCGTTCGGCAAGTTTGATCTGGGCGGCCTGCGCCGCGCTGCTGGCGCTGGCACTGGCGTCTTCGCCCGCGGGCGCGACGTCGCGAATCAAGGATCTCGCCAATATCGAAGGCGTGCGGCAGAACCAGTTGATCGGCTACGGCCTCGTGGTCGGCCTCAACGGCACCGGCGACACGCTCAACAACATCCCCTTCACCAAGCAATCGCTGCAGGCGATGCTCGAACGCATGGGTGTCAACATCCGTGGCGCCACCATCCGCACCGGCAACGTCGCCGCCGTCATGGTCACCGGAAATCTGCCGGCGTTCGGGACTCAAGGCACGCGGATGGACGTCACGGTCTCAGCCCTCGGCGACGCCAAGAACCTGACCGGCGGCACCCTGCTGGTGACCCCCCTGCTCGGCGCCGACGGCAACGTCTATGCGGTGGCGCAAGGCTCGCTGGCGATCTCGGGTTTCGCGGCCGAAGGCGATGCCGCCAAGATCGTGCGCGGCGTCCCCACGGTGGGCCGGATCGCCAACGGCGCCATCATCGAGCGCGAGATCGAATTCGCGCTCAACCGCCTGCCCAACGTCCGCCTGGCGCTGCGCAACGCCGACTTCACCACCGCAAAACGCATCGCCGCCGCCGTCAACGATTTCCTCGGCGTCAAGACCGCCGAGCCGATCGATCCCTCCACGGTGCAGCTGTCGATCCCGGCCGAGTTCAAGGGCAACGTTGTCGCCTTCCTGACCGAGATCGAACAGTTGCAGGTCGATCCGGATCTCGCCGCCAAGATCGTGATCGACGAACGCTCCGGCATCATCGTGATGGGCCGCGACGTCCGCGTCGCCACCGTGGCGGTGGCGCAGGGCAACCTCACCGTGACGATTTCCGAAAGCCCGCAGGTCAGCCAGCCCAACCCGCTGTCGCGCGGCCGCACCGTGGTGACCCCAAGGTCAGGCGTCAGCGTCAGCGAGGACGGCAAGAAATTCGCGGTCGTGAAAGACGGCGTTTCGCTGCAGCAGCTGGTCGACGGCCTCAACGGGCTCGGCATCGGCCCGCGCGACCTCATCAGCATCCTGCAGGCGATCAAGGCCGCCGGCGCGATTCAGGCCGACATCGAGGTGATGTGATGAATATCGACAAGTCCACGCTGCACAACGGCCGCAAGGATCTGGCGCTCACCGAGGCGCTGAAGAAGGTTTCGCCCGAGGCGCAGCAGAAGACCCGCGCCAAGGCGCAGGAATTCGAGGCGATGTTCCTCAACTCGATGTTTTCGCAGATGACCAGCGGCGTCAAAGGCGACGGACCGTTCGGCGACACAACCGGCACCGGCGCCTGGCGCTCGATGCTGACGGACGAATATTCGAAATCCTTTGCCCGGTCCGGCGGCATCGGCATCTCGCATGACGTCTTCCGCACCCTGATCCTGCAGCAAGCCAACCGGGCCGGCTGACCCAGAAGGAAACCCCGACATGAATGCGCGTCCTCAACCCCGTCCAGCCCCCGCTCCCGCCCCGGCTCCCACGAGGAGCATCACCACGCCGGCGGAGGCGCGCAAGCTCGCCGAAGAACTGATGGACGTGATGAGCGCCCTGCTCGGCATCATCGAACGCGAGACCGAACTGGTTCGCGCCGGCAATGTGCGCGATGCGATGCGGCTCGAAGAGCAGAAGGGCGAACTGTCGCGCCGCTACATGGTCGCGGTCGAAAGCCTGAAAAACGCGCAAAGATATCTGGCGCAGGTGTCGCCCGAACTGCTGACCACGCTGCGCAACCACCACGATACTTTTCGCGCCTTGCTGCAGATCAACCTCACCGTCCTGGCGACTGCGCACGCGGTGTCCGAAGGCATCGTGCGCGGCGTCAACAGCGAAATTCAGCGCAAGAACATTCCAAACACCTATACGGCGTCGGGACAGCGCGCGGCGCCCGGACCGCGCAACATCACTCCGCTCGCCGTCAGCCGTTCGCTGTAGGTAGACGTTAATCTTTCTGCGTCATCAGTTTTCTCGGCGAACGAGTACTGGCGGCCTAAAGCCCACGGGCGCCCCTCGGAGCGGGTCCTCCGCGCCATCAGCCTGGAGCGTCGCGACGGCGTGAAATTCGCTACAATTTTCCGTAAATTTGACGCCCCGCTTCAGCGCGCAATTGAGCGTATTCGCTAACACCATGTTGAGAGGTCTCGGCATATATTGCTTTGACGAGGGGTTGGGATTTGACTTGTGCAAGCCAGGAGGCTGCCATGAGTACAGATTTCAACATCAAACCGGTGGGGGCACCGGTTGCCGCACCGGTCGCTCCGCAGGTAAGCGAGGCGGCTCAACAAGCGGTCGCAACCGTACTGCCGGCGAGCCAGAGCGTCGCGGCGGTCGACAATACTGCGCGCGCCAGCACCGATTCCGCGGCCGTCCGCGTCTCCATTTCCAATGCCGCGATTTCCAATGCCGCAGTGGCCAACCAGGTGGTGATCGACCGCGATGCCCGCGCCGTCGTCTATCAGGTGATCGATACCAAGACGAGTCAGGTGGTGAAGCAGTATCCCGAGGAAGCAGTGCTGCGCCGGCGCGCCTACTTCCACACGCTCGATCTCACTAAGGACGCCCCGCAACGCCTGGCCGCCACCGATCGCACGGCCTGATCGACAAGACTAGCGAGCGTGCTCTTCGGACGAAATATGCCCCCGAACATGGTTCGGGGGCATATCTTTTGGATCAGGTCCGATGAGGTGCCATTAGCTCGAGCGAGAGGCGTATGCCTGGTCGAGATAGGTCTGGCCGCTTGACGGGTCGGTGACGACGTTCTTGATCTGCGCCTTGCCGAGCGCGGAGAGCGTGAACTTCGTGTCGCCGATGCGGAAAGAGTTGTCCTTGATCAGGACCTCCTGGAACTTGTTGGTCCCGCCGCTCTGGTACTGCACCTTGGCGCGAAAACCCGTAACGTTCGAGATTGTGAACTTGAACGACTTGTTGTCGGGGTATTTGCCCGTCCAGCTTCCTTCGTACAGCGTCGGATCGACCGCGACATAGGGAGTCTTGGAGGGAACGGTCAGCCCCACCGTCTTGTAGTTGGCCGAGATGATGCTCCAGAGGTCAGCCATGTCGGTTACCCCACCCGAACCGGTTAGCCGCGGCCCGAAAGGCCGGCGGCGAGGTTGCAGTTGATGTCGATCAGCGATTTCAGCTTGGCCGGATCCGGATTCAACTGCATGTCGACGGTCTGCTTCATGACGAACACGCCGATGTTGGCGATGTTCTGGCGCACCTCGATCGGCTGCGGGTTCTCGTTCGCCTCGACGGCGCTCATGAAGATCGACCAGAGCCTGCGGTTGAACAGCAAGGCATTGTGCATCGCCGAATCCGGGCCGTTCCAGTTGGCCTGCACTTCCTGCAATTGACGTGCAGCCTTCAGCAACGCCTGCGCTTCAATTTCACGGGGAGACGTCGTCGTTTGCGATGTACGCGCATAGGCCTGGGCTGCATTAGACATTCACGAACCTCGATGGAGCGATTTGCAAGACCGCGGAAATCTCAGAAAAGACTGCCTAACATTCGTATAGGTTTCGCCTTTAAATATGGTTAGCGCGAATTACCTATTGTGTTGGAACTCCGGCAAAAATTCCATATTTGAGCCAGCATGCAGGCGATCAGGTTCCGATGGAATTAACATCGGAGGCCAAATTATCGGCTTCGATGTTTTTATCGACGCCGGCGTTTTCCATTTTCGGAGATGTCCGTCCACCCGAAAGAAAGCGGCGGGGTTTCCCCCGCCGCCTTGATCGTCGACGTCGCCGTTGCGCTTAGCGGAGCAGCTGCAGCACGCTCTGCTGGCTCTGGTTGGCCAGCGCGAGAGCGGACACCGCGATCGACTGGCGGGTCGACAGCGCCTGGCTGTTCGCCGCTTCCTCGTTGGTGTCGGCCAGCGTCAGGTTCGAAGAGCCGGTCTGCAGCACGTTGATCAGGTTCTTCGAGAAGTCCTGACGGATCTGCACGATCGAGAGGTTCGAACCCAAGGCGGAAGCCTGCGTGCGCAGCAGCGTCGAAGCCGCAGCCAGGTTGGTGATCACCTTGTTGGTGGCGGAGTTGTCGATGAAGTCCGTGCCGCTGACGAGGTCCGCCAGGCCGAGGCCGGCCGCATTGAAGTTGACGCCGGTGATGTTCAGCGTCGACTTGCCGGTTTCGTTGAATGTCAGCTTGAGCTGGTCGCCGCCGAGCAGGTTGATGCCGTTGAACGACGCGTCCTGTGCGGTGGTGGTGATCTGCGCCAGGATCCCGTTGAACTGGGTTACCAGGTTGCTGCGGACGGTCTGCGCCGCCGTATCGACCACCGGGGCGGTTGCGGTCGTGAAGGTGATCGCCGCAGGCAGCGTGCCACCGATCACGCCGCCGGCCGTCGGCGAACCGAGGGTCGATGAAGCGTAGTCGTTGCTGGCGGAGATCGTCAGTTTGCCGGTCGAGTCGATCGTTGCGCTCAGGTTGTTGGCCAGCAGCGCAGCATTGAGTTGATCCAGCGTCTTCACCGTGCCGCCGGAGCCGTCGCCGAAGGTGACGTTGACCGCCGTACCGCCATTGAAGGAGGTGAAAGTCAAGGTCTTGCCCGACAGGCTGCCTGGCGCCGCCTGGCGGCCCGCCGTGAAGGAAGTCGCCGTACCGGTGTTGCCGGTAAGACCGAGCGAAGCCAGCGCGTTGCCGGTGCCCGTGATCGAGAGATCCTCGGCCGTGCCGGTGCTGATCTTCAGCGTGCCGTTGGCGGCAACCGACGAAGGAGTGCCGCCGGCCACGGTGGTGATCGTCGCGACGCCGCCCGAATTGGACGCGGTCTTGGTGCCGGTCGCGAGGTCGATCGCAGTGAGCACGTCAGCCAGGGTGCCGCCCTGCAGGAAGATGGTGGAGTTGCCGTTGCCGTCGGTCACCGCGTTGGTGTTGAACACGCCCGAACCGGTCGGGACCGCACCTTCGGCGGCGGCGTTCGCGTTCTTGAAAGTGATGGTCTTGCCGTTGACGATCAGGCTCGAACCGTCGGCGATCAGATTGCCGAGGCTGGCGGCACTGGCCGCGCGGGTGGCGCTGATCGTCGTGGCGCCGCCGCCGACCGCCGACGTCAGGTTGAGCGCCTTCAGGCTGTCCGCCTTGCCGGTGACCGAGAGATCGGCACCCGTCGAGGTCCGGAGCGTCACGATGCCGCCGGCGATGCTGCTCGCCGTACCGCCGAGCGTGGCGAGGCCGCTGGCCACCGAGTCGACATACCGCGCGCCGCTCGCCAGGTCGATCGCCGTGAGCAGGTCGCCGACGTCCGCAGCGGAGTTCGTCGTGGCGGGATCGCCGAGGTAAAGCGTCGAATTGCCGTTGCCGTCGGTGACAACGTTACCGACGTAGCTCTGGCCGGCGGAAAGTGCCGCGGCAGCTGGGATCGCTGCGGCCTTGACCGTGATGGTCTTGCCGTTCACCGTGAAGGTGTCGCCGTCCTGGAACGAGGTAGTGCCCTGGGTCGTGAGACCGGCGACGCCGGCGCCGCCCGGACCGTAGAGCTTGGTCGCGGTCGTGATATTGGCAGGCGCGGTGGCGTTATCCTGAACCAACGCAGACGCGACCCGCGTACCGATGGTGGCGCCGAGTGTCGCGGTCGGGGTGGCGGCGGTCGTGCCGCCGGCGGCGCCGGAATACAGCGCGTTGCTGGTCGCAGTCGCGTTCGAATAGGTCGTGGTGCCGCGCAGGTCGGTCGCGGTGGCGCCGGCGATCGTGGCCGAGACGTTCGACTTGGTCGAGTAGCCGACCGCGCTCTGCAGCGCCTGGTTGGCTAGCGACTTCGCGGTGTCGACCAGCTTCTGCAGCGAGGTGATGCCGGTGTTGGCGGCCTGCAGCACCTGCACGCCGTTACCGATGCCATCGAGCAGATTGTTGATGTCACCGGCGCGCGCGTCGAGCGACTGCGCGGTGAAATAGTTGGTAGGATTATCGAGGGCCGTGTTGACCTTCTTGCCGGTGGCAAGTCGGTTCTGCGTAGTCGCGAGCAGATCGGCGGTCGACTGCAGCGAAAGGAGGTTCTGGCGAACCGAAGCCGAAAGAACAATACCGGACATCTTTCATACCTTTCTGGTGTGAAATTAAGACAAGCCACTGCCCAACCTCTCGATCAGGCGACACCTCACTCTGAAACCAAGTCTCTAAGAAACAATGAATTTGGCCTGACAAGCCGCCCGGCAGACGGTGAATTTGAGATTAATCCGTCGCCTCGAAATCGCGTCCGTATTGTTACGGGCCGTTGACGAAAAAGCCCCGTCAAATGGGCACAACTCGCGCGTTCACGATTGGTTAACCATCATCAGAAAAGATGCGGTCTGCCGGCGGGCACGACAACGCGCCAAAGCGTCAAACGGAGAACAGGCATGGCCTTGAAAGTCGAGCTCAAACCGCACGAACGAATCATTATCGGCGCCTGCGTTGTGACCAATACCGACCAGCGCGCCAGGCTCTTGATCGACGGCGACAGGATTCCGATCCTGCGCGAAAAGGACATCCTGACGCCGGATACCGCCGACACGCCGGCCAAGCTGGTCTATCTCGCCGTGCAACTGATGTACCTGTCGCCGGATCCGATGGCGCATCATCCGACCTATTTCAGCCTGGTGCGCGACATCCTGACGACGATGCCGAGCGCCTGGCCCTTCATCGAGAGCATCAACAACTTCATCCTGAACGGCGACCTTTATCACGCGCTCAAGGAATCGAAGAAGCTGATCGGCCATGAGGAACAGATCCTGGAAAAAGCCCGCAAACTGAGCTTGCTCGACGAGGCCGATCGCAAGTCCGCGTAGGGCGACCGCCATCAAGAAAGAAGGCCTCCGCGAGGGAGGCCTTTTCACTTTGCCGCACGCCCCTGATCAGATCGGCAGGAACTTGGTCAGCGTGGTCTGGTAGAGCATCGACGTGGTTTGATACGAGGCCTGCAGGCTGGTCTGCAGCGCCAGAATCTTGGTCGCGACCTCGTCCTGATTGATGCCCTCGATCTGGTCGAGCATGGTCTGCGCCATTCCCTTGAGCTGGGTCTGACGGTCCGTCGAGGCCTTGATCGCGTTCTGCGCGCCGGCGAACTGCGCCTGCATGTCCTGAATCGATTGCTGACCGGTCTGCGGCGCCAGGTTTGCCGAAATCCGCTGCTGCAGCGCGTTGACCTGCGCCTTCGAATTCGGATTGTTGGCGTTGGTCGTGACCGCGCAGTACACGGCGATGTTCTGCAATTGATAGCGCAACGCCTGCTCGTTCGCACGCGCGCCATATTGCACGGTGATCGACTGGTCGATGCGCGCGATCGCGGTCCCCCGCGCCGGGTCGGTGCCGACTTCGCCGGTGTACCAGGAGACGGTGTTGGCCGACGTGCCGCCGACCAGGTTGGTGGCGGTGGCGAACGGCGGGCCGTTGACACGCAGCGGCGCCGGATTTGCGCTCGGCGTCCCGCTGAAGCCGAGCGCCGCGAAAGCCGTCGCGTTTGAACTGGAAATGGCCAGCGCGGCGCCGTCGCCGCCGTGCAGCGCGATCACGCCGCCGGTCACGGTCGAGGGTGTGGTTGTGCCCGTGATCGAATCGATCTTCGCCAAAAGCGCCTGCACGCTGTCGGTGACGTTGAGCTGGTTGCCGGTCGCGCCGGATGCGACGAAGGTAATCACCGTGCCGTTTACCGTGATAGTATCGCCCGCAGCGAAGCTTGCGGTCAGCGAGTCCGTTCCGGCGGTGCCCGAAAGCAACGTGACGCCCGTGATCGGCGCCGGCGTCGCGGCCTGGTTGTTGACGGCGGTACCCGTGACGGTCGCCGACGGGTTGAAGAAATTCTCTGATGCCTCGATCGCGGACGCCGCGACCAGCGACGTATCGCTGAGCGTCTGGATCGATGACGTCAATGCGGCCTGCAGGTTTACCGTGGTCGCGGCGGTATCGGCGCCGATCAGGAACGAGCCCGTCGGCGGCGGGTTCGTCGTCGTCGCCGTCAGCGTGATCGACTCGGAGGTACCGTCCGGCAGGTTGAAATTGAAGGTGATCTTCTCGTCATCGTTGGGATTGACGGCGCCGAGATCGACGGTGACGGACGGTGGCGTGCCAGTCGGCTGCGTCACGGTAGCACCGGTCAGCGACGAAGTGACCGCCCCGAGCTTCAACCCGAACGACGAACCATCCTCGGCCAGGCTGGTTACGGTGGTCGTCAGCGGCGGCGCAGACACCGTCAGATGCGCCATGTTGCCGACGCCCTGATCGGCCTGGCGGCGTTCGTCGATCAATTGCTTCAGGCCGGCCTGGGTTCCGATACCGTCGAGCATGACGTCGGACGGCACCGTCGCCGAAGTGTCGGTGGTTCGCCCGGAAAACAGATAGCGATCGCCGGTCTGGCTGTTGAGAAGCGACACCGCGTTCGAAAACGCCGCCTGCGCGGTGATCTGACCGGAGGTCTGACCGTTGTCGTTGAGCACGATGGTCGAGGTGCTGGCCGCCTTCTTCACCGACGTGCCGATATCGGACAATCCCTGCAATGCGAGGTTGACGACGTTCAGCCGCGTGTTGAGGTTGGTCGCAGTGTCCGCATAGGCATTGATGCTGCTGACCTGGGCGCGCAGGCTGAGCGCAAAGCCGCGGTTGGCGCCCTGCCCCGCATAGGTCGTCGAGACCCGGCCGCTGGCGAGCTGCTGGGTCAGGTCGTCGAGTTGCGCGCGGATATTGAGGATCGTGGTCCCGATATAGGACGTTCTGCCGTTAACGCCATCGATCGACATGATACCCTCACATGGCCTGGATCAGCGTGTCGTACATCTGCTTGATGGACGACATGACGCGCGCGTTGGCGGAATAGGCGTTCTGCAGCGCGAGCAGATGCGCCATCTCGTCGTCGATGTTGACGCCGGAGGCATCGGTCACTTTCTTCTGCAGGGTGTTGAGCACCACCGACTGGCCGTCGGCGAGTTGCTTGGCAGCGGTCGCAGCTTCGCCCTGCTGGCTGATGAACTGCTTGACGAAATTGGTCAGCGTGCCGGTGAACGGCGCGCCGGTGGTCCCGATGCCGGTCTGCGGCGAATAACGATAGGTTCCCGACTGCAGTTGCGTCAGGATGAAGTCCGAGCGCGTGGTGTCGCCTGCCGGCGTCAATGGGTTGGTGGAAAGGATGACGGCGCGCGAGGGATCGCCCAGCAGCCCGAGATTGACGCTGATGCGGCCGGCAAAGCCAGTCTGTTGCGAACCGTTGGCGGTGATCGCGCCGGTGTACAGCCCGCCATTATCCGTGAACAGCGCAAGCTGCGGGTTGCCGCTGGTGAGCGATGACATCGTCGTCGTGACCGACGCCGACAGCACGTCCGAGCGATTCGGCGCGCCGTCATCCAGGACGCGCAGCGTGGAGCCGGACGGATTGGAGAACTGCAGATTGGCGCTCGCGCCCAGCGCAGCGTTGAGCTGGGTGACCACCGAGGCCATGCCGCCGGAAAAGTCGATGCCGAGCACCTCGTCGTTCGGATCGAGCGTCGCCGTGTTGCTCAGCGGCAGCACGCTCGGATCGTCGACGCGTACGATCGAGAGGTTGTGCGTGACGCCGGTGGTGTTGTCCTTGTAACTGACGTGGACGACGTTGCCCGACTGCAGTCCGGTCAGATCGAGATCATAACCCGCGGCCGGCAGCACCGACGCGGGCGCCGCCGTGCCCTCGGTCGTCTTGTCCGACAGCGCGCTTGCCATCGAGGCTGCGAACTGGTCGATCTGCGCCTGGGCCTTTACCAGCGTGTTGTCGCGCAACTCGAGAAAAGCGGCGATCTTGCCCGACCGGATCGACTTGGTCGACACCAGGTCGTAGCTGCCGCCATGCGGGAAATTGATCGTGATGGTGCCGACATTGCTCTTGGTCGGGTCGGTCGGATTGTACAGCGTATTGGGTGTGACCGTGCCCTGGGGATTGAACGTCAGCTTCGCGGCCTCGGTGCCGACGAGCTGGACGCCCGAATTCGTGAACACCGTTACCTGGTTGAGATCGTTGACGACGGTGCGGATGTCCATCAGGCTCGACAGTTGCGTGATGTACTGGTCGCGCTGGTCGAGCAGCGACGCCGTCGCCGCGTCGGTCTTGCCGTTGTTCTGCAGCTGATTGTTGATGAACGCGATCTGGGCCATCGCGTTGTTTGCCGTCGTGATGGAATCGTTGATGCCCATCTCGGCGTTGGCCCGCAGGCTCTGAATTCCCTGCGTCGCGGCATTGAGCGTCTGCGCCATGGTCTGCGCGGCGCTGACGGCGCCGATCCGCGCCGACTGCGAGTCGGGGCTGGTCGACAGGCCCTGGAAGGCGGTCAACAGCTTGTTGAACGAGTCCTCGATGGTGCCGGTTTCCGAGGGGTTGCCATAGACGTTCTGCAGATTCTGCAGGAACGTCGAGCGGATGTCGGCGTAGGCCGCGCCGGAAGTTTCGGTCCGAAGCTGCGTCTGCAGATACTGATCGAGCTGACGGTCGACGCCGTTCAGCAGAACGCTCGAGCCGTAATCGCCGGTCATGCCGGCGACCTGGATCACCGACTTCCGGACGTAACCCGGCGTCTCCGAATTGGCGACATTGGATCCGACCAGCGAAATCGCGGCTTGCGTCGCGCGCAGGCCGGACATCGCGGTGGAGAGAGCCTGACTCAAACCCATGACTGACTGCCCATCTCAGATCGCATCTCGAACGCCGCGGGTTATCGCAGCACGTTCAGGAGGTCCTGCACCATCGTGTTAGAAGTGGTGATCACCTTGGTATTGGCCGAGTAGGCCTGCTGGGTGACGATCAGCTTGGTGAACTCGTCCGCGATATCGGTGTTGGAGCCTTCCAACGACGAGCCGACGATGGTTCCGGACTTGCCGAACAGGGCCTGCCCCGATCCGTCGGTGACTTCGAAGGCGCCGCCGTTGACGCGCTTGAGGAAGTTGGTGCCGTTGAACGTGGCGACCGAGATTTCCGCGAGGTCGAGGTTGCGGCCGTTGGAATAGTTGCCGACGATGCGGCCGTTGGCGCCGACACCGACCGACTGGAGCTGGCCGGCCGGGAAGCCGTCCTGCTGGATCTGGTTGACCTGCACGTTGCCGTTGGCGTCGGCGAACTGGGTGAGGCCGCCGGTGCCGAAGTTGATGACCGGGCTGCCGAGCGAGATGCCGTTGACCACGGCGTTGGTGAGCGTGACCGACGGCACGGCCGGCGACATCTGGCCCGAGGCCGAGAAGGTAAAATTGGTGTTGACGTTCTGCCAGGCGACCTGCGTGCCGGTCGCGTTCGGATTGACCTGGTAGAACAGGTTCCAGGTGTCGGTATGGCCGGCGCCCAACGTGGAACTGTCGGTCTTGGCCCAGCGGAATTGCAGGTTCACCGGCGCGCCCGAGACGTCGTAGGTCGTGACGGCACCGCCCGCGATCGATTCGTTGAGGAAGGTCGAATTGTCGTTGCCGATGACCTGGCCGGTGCCGATGCCGCCGCCGCCGCCGCGCGTCGCGGTCACGGTGCCCGTGAAGCCCAGCGCGGCAAAGGCCGCCGTATTCGAACTGCTGACCGAAAGGTCGGAGGCGATGCCGGAATGCAGGGTGATCGAACCGCTGCTGATCGTCGACGCGACCGAGGTGCCGGTGAGCGCATCGATCTTGCCCAGCAAGGTGCCGATGCTGTCGGTGATGTTGATCTGGTTGTTGCCGGAGGCGCCTGACGCCATGAAGGTGATGGTTTGGGCGTTCACCGTGATGGTATCGCCCGCAACGAAGTTCGCGGAGATCGAGTCGCTCGGCGCCGTGCCGTTGAGCAAGGTCGCCAGCGTATTCGCGACCGACGGCGTCGCCTTGTTGCTCTGCGTCGTGCCGCTGACGGAGGAATCCGTATAGGGCGCAGCGGGCGTACCGAGCGCCAGCGGATTGCGTCCGGTGCTGTAGGAACCCGGCGCGATCAATTCCGATCCGGCAACGGACACGTCATGCTTAGTCGTCAGCGGGTAGCTGGCGAGGTTGGCACGATAGTCGATGCGGGTGGTCTCCTGCGCCGGCAGGAAGTCGTTCTGGAACCGGAGCACCTGCGGCGAGCTGCCGGAAGGGTTGCCGGTGGTCGGGTCGATCGGCACGCCCTGCAGGTAATAGCCGGCACCGTTGACGAGATAGCCGCTCTTGTCGAGCTGGAAGTCGCCGCGGCGGGTATAGCGGTCGACACCGTCGAACACCGGCGTGCCGTCGGTGAAGGTGCCGGGCTTTTGCACGGCGAAGAAGCCATTGCCGTTGATGGCCATGAAGGTTGCCACCGAGGCCGACTGGACGTCGCCCTGCACCGAGTTGGTGGAGCGTGATTGGGTGGTGACGCCGCCGGCGAGCTGCGCGGTGACGGCGGTCTGCGGGATCAGATCGAGGAAAGAAGTATCGATGCGCTTGAACGCCGTGGTCTGCGAGTTGGCGATGTTGCCCGAGACGTTTTCCAGGGCGTAGGAGTTGGCGCGAAGGCCGCCGACCGCGGTGGTAAGAGCGCCGAAGATACCCATGACAAATTCTCCACATTCGATCCGGACGGCCCGCCGTTTTTGCGAAACCGGGGCCGCGTCGGGAGAAGCTGTCGCAAGTGCTGTGCCAGACCACAAAATCTAAAAATATCAATGGCTTAATAAAAAAGCCCCGGTCCACGGACCGGGGCACATTTGCCGGGCGGGCAACATTTGCCGGGCGGTCCTCCTCAGGAGGCCTGCGGTCCGGCGGGGTGAAACACCAGCCCGAACCCGTCGATGCAGTAGCGCAACCCGGTCGGTTGCGGTCCGTCGTTGAAGACATGGCCCATGTGTCCACCGCAGCGGCGGCAATGCACTTCCGTGCGCGTCATCCCGTAAGACGTATCCTTGGTTTCGCCGAGGGCGTTGTCGAGCGGCTTCCAGAAACTCGGCCAGCCCGTGCCGCTATCGTATTTGGTATCCGAGGAGAACAGCGGCAGGTCGCAGCCGGCGCAGGCAAAGATGCCCTTGCGCTTTTCCTTCAACAGCGGGCTCGAACCCGGCCGCTCGGTGCCATGATTGCGCAGGATTTCGTACTGCTGCGGCGTCAGTTGCGCGCGCCATTCGGCATCGGTCTTTTCGATCTCGAATTTTCCCGCGGCCTGCGCGGGGCTGGTGCGCAGCCAGCGGAAGGCGGCCAGACCGAACAGGCTGGCTACGGATGCGAGCAGGATACGGCGGTCCATCATTTCAATCTCCGTGCGAGGCAGGACGTAACGGTTCGCCATCAGGTACGGCCCGAGCATGCCGACGTTACACGGAACCGCCCCTGATAATCTCACTTTCCTGCGAGGACGCGGCGGATATCTCGCCAGCCGGTGCCGCAGTCGGCTGAGGAGACACCGGGCGGGGTCCACCCGGTGAACGGGCGGACGGGCGGGTTCCGGCCTGGCGGTTGGCTTCCGCCAGGCGTGCCTCGCGGATCCGCTCCCGGGCGCGGGCGCCTTCGCGGTAGCGGGCCAGCGCACCCGCCGCGGCCGAATGGCCCCGCCCCCACAGGCCGATCAGATGGCCGGCGACGCGGCCGGTGGTGCCGCCCGCCCAGACCAGTTCGAACGGCGAAAACAGTTTCCAGCGGTCCTCGCCCCACAAAATGCTGCGCGCGATCATTTGCCCGGCCATCGCCGACGTGTTCAGCCCATGGCGGCCGAAGCCGGAGGCGACCCACAGCCCTTTGCGCAACTGGCCGATCTGCGGCATGCCGTGCACGGTCACGCCGACCGCGCCGCCGAACACGTCCGAGATCGCAACCTTGCCGAGTTGGGGAAATACCGTGGCTATGCGGCGCTGAATGGCGGGAGCGAAACGCTTCGGCCGCGCCTCCCAGGTGGTTTCCGGGCTGGCCCAGAGCAGCCGGTCGCCATCGACGATGCGGAAATGGTCGATACCGTCGCTGTCGGCAATCGATCCCTTGAAGCTGATCGCCTCGTGAAGGCGCTCGCCGAGCGGCTCGGTGATCGCAGCATAGCGCCAGACCGGCAGCAGCGTCTCCGACAGGCGGCGCAGCGTGGCGCCGAGGTGGACATTGCCGGCCAGCACGATGTGCGAGGCGCGCAGCCGCGCCGACGGCGTCACGATGCGCTTGCGGATGCCGGAGGAATCGATGCTGACGACCGGCGTATCCTCGAAGATGCGCGCGCCCGCCCGCCGCGCCAGAGCGGCCAGCCCGTGAACGTATTTGCGGCCGTCGATCTGGACAGCGCGCGGATAATAGATGCCGTGGAAATACCGCGCCGTCTTGAGCTGATCGCGGACGCGATCGACCTGCCAGCCCTCGACCTCGGTCTCAAAGTCCTCGCTCAGCGTCTGCAGCCGACTGATCAGCGTCTCGCCGGCGTCGACATTGGAAACCTCCAGCGCGCCCTCGGAGAGCGCGATGCCCGGCATCGCCTCCTCGGTGGCGGTGGCGCGAACGTACTCGGCGCCCTCCTTCGACATCGCCCACAATTCGCGCGCATCCCTAAGGCCGACGCGCGCGATCAAGTCGCCGACCGGCAGGCCGTAACCCGGCATCACCGTGCCGAGGTGATGGCCGGACGCGTTCCATCCGACATGCCGGCCCTCCAGTACCGCCACGCTGGCGCCGAGCCGCGCCGCCTCCAGCGCCACCGTGAGGCCGGCAAGCCCTGCTCCGACCACACAAATGTCGACATCCAGGTCGAACGCCAGCCGCGCGCGAAAAGGCCCGTCATCGGGGCCGTTGGTCGCACTTGTGAAAGTCTCGGGCATGGCGTTTCTTAACGGACCGCTACGGCGCTTGTCACCTTGTCGGCGACATGAGCTTGTAGATTAGTCCCAACTAAGACCGAATCGAGATCGCGCCCATGCGCCGTTTGATGTTGCTGCGTCACGCCAAGACCGAACACGACGCGCCGTCGGGCCGCGACCACGACCGCCGGCTCGACGAGCGCGGCCGGCTGGACGCCGCCGCCATCGGAACCTGGGTCGGCCAGCATCCACCCCTCCCCGACTCGGTCAAAGTATCGACCGCGGTGCGGGCGAAGCAGACCTGGGACATCGCGCGCGATGCGATGCAGGATGCGGTGCACGAGGCTCCCCAGCCGCAGGTCGAATGGCTCGACGAAATCTACGGCGCCGAGCCGGCGCAGTTGCTGCAGATCATCCGCATGGCCTCGGTGACCGATCCGGCGCGCCTGATGCTGATCGGCCACAATCCCGGCATGCACGAACTGGCGCTGATGCTGGCCGGCAGCGGCGACGCGGCGGCGAAGAAATCGCTTGAGGAAAATCTGCCAACCGCCGGCCTCGCCATCCTGGATTTTGCGATCGACGACTGGAACGAAGTCGCCTTCCGTCGCGGCAAGCTCGTGCGCTTCACCAGCCCGAAACTGTTGCGGCAGGCGCTGGACGATTGAGCCGCGCGGACAACTTGGCTTTGCTATGCTAAGCTCTGCGACAAGCATTTCGAGCGAATTGAGAACGAGTTCGCGTGAAAGAAAATGCGCCAGAACAAGAGGCTAGCACCCGATCCTGACAAGTCAGGCCCGCATGGGCGGAAAGCAGCAGGCGCCGATGTTCAAGTCCATTCTCGTACCGATCGACCTCGCCGATACCGATCTGACCAAACCTGCCATCGCCACCGCCGCGACGCTGTCGCAGACTTGGAACGGCAAGGTACGCCTGCTGAACGTATTGCCGATGACCCCGGTGATGCTGGCGGAATATGTGCCGGCCGATTTCGACGCCCAGCAGCGCGCCACATCGGAAGAGGCGCTAACCATCGTGGCGAAAGAGTCGGGCATCGAACCTGCGCGCATTTCCGTCGCGGTGCGGCAGGGCGGCATCTATCACGAGATCCTCGAGGAGGCGACCGCGATCCAGGCCGACCTGATCGTCATGACCTCGCATCGGCCGGCAATGCGGACCTATTTCCTGGGCTCCAACGCCGGCCATGTCGTGCGCTACGCCAAGTGCTCGGTGCTGGTAGTGCGGCACTAGACGCAACACCGAGATCGCTTCATTTCCCCAGCCACATCCGAGCAGCGCGGTAACCCGCATCTTTGCCAGCACTTGGCGCGCCGTCTTTGCAAGCGAAGGATCGCCCGATGTTCGGCGGATGTGAACCGAAGCCGGCGAGCAAGCGCTGGTGCGATCAGAAGGCTAAGGGGCACTGAGAGGGCCGTCCAGATCGCGAGGATCTTGACGATGGCGACGGTCATCACGTTACCTTGCTCCACGCTGGAATTTAGGTCACCGACAGATTGGATTCCGCCGTCGCCGCGTTGCAGGAAATTCGCACGATCAAGATATTTGTTCGGTATCGGCTCGCTTTTCGTCGCTTGTTAGAACATCACGCAGGCCGCTTGTCCTTCAGGTTCGCTTGATTTGCCGCTG
Source organism: uncultured Bradyrhizobium sp. (assembly GCA_964609175.1). Taxonomy (GTDB): domain Bacteria; phylum Pseudomonadota; class Alphaproteobacteria; order Rhizobiales; family Xanthobacteraceae; genus Bradyrhizobium. The sequence goes on along the minus strand of CAZSRR010000021.1, from coordinate 93,322 downwards.
AGGATTGAGCTACCGATCGCGCGGAAAACCTGCATCGTAGGAACCTGGGAGTCAGCCGTTCGCTACCTTCGGTTGCGGGACGGGGAGACGTTTCCGCTGGGCCGTAGCCGCGCATTGGCCTGACCCGGCAATTCGGCCCGGTCTTTCGACCGAGCCGAACATCTCGGAGCATTCAATACAATTGCCTTCACATGATCCGGGTGAAGTCCGGAGCGAGGTCACCGCGCACCGCCGATTCGATCCGGCTGCGCTCGATCCCGATATCGCGGAGCGCGCGGTCGTCGAGTTCGTGCAAGGTCTGGATGGCCTGACGGCGGGCGAGATGGTTGACGACGGCGCTTACCCATTTGCCGAGCAGGTGGAAGAAGCCACCCATTGCGCCGGAAATTGCAGGTTGGCCTGCGGTTCTGGATATCGTCGTCATCGCGCTTCTCCGTGCTTTCTGGCGGCCAAGCCTCTCCCGCCGGCGCAAACGCTTGCGAGAGCATCTGCACCCTGATGGACCGATTGTTGTGCACCCCTCTCAGTGCAATCTCTGGCTTGATGGTTCCAAAATGATCCGATACATTGCTCGGAGCAAGGAAAACATTGCTCTCGGTGCAATTATGTCGAAATTCGAGTATCTGAAGCTGGCCGACAGCGTCGCCACCGAGATCGCCAATGGGGCGCTGAAGCCGGGCGACCGCCTGCCCCCGCAGCGCAGTTTTGCCTATGAGCGCAAGATCGCCGTTTCAACCGCGAGCCGCGTCTACACCGAGCTGCTGCGCCGTGGCCTCGTGGTCGGCGAAGTCGGACGCGGCACCTTCGTGTCGGGCGAGACGCGTCGCGGCATCACGCTGACATCAGAGCCACGCGTCGGGCGCATCGACCTGGAAGTGAACTATCCGATCCTGCCGACGCAATCGGTCATGATCGCCAGAAGCCTTGCCGGGCTGGAGCGCCCCGAAGTGCTCGACCTGGCGCTGCGGCACTCGAACACGACGGGCACCCTGGCCGCGCGAACCATCACGGCCGAGTTCCTCGCGCGCGAAGACTGGACCCCCGCCCCCGACCAGCTGGTGTTCACCGCCAACGGTCGGCAGTGCATCGCGGCGGCCCTCGCGGCGCTGGTGCCGACCGGCGGCCGCTGCGGCGTCGAGGCGCTGACCTATCCCTTCATCAAGGACATCGCCGCGCGGCTCAACGTCACGCTGGTGCCGCTCGCGATGGACGAGCACGGCGTTCGCCCGGACGCCGTACAGAAGGCGCACCGCGAGTCGCCGCTCGCGGCGCTGTACATCCAGCCCACGATCCAGAATCCGCTCGGCATGACCATACCGCCGGCGCGCCGCGCCGACCTGCTGCGCGTCGTCGAAAAGCTCGGCCTCACCATCATCGAGGATACGGTTTACGGCTTCCTCGACGAGGAAACGCCGATGGCCGCGCTCGCCCCGGATCATTGCATCGCGCTCGACAGCCTGTCGAAGAAGGTCGCGCCCGGGCTGGCGCTCGGTTTCATCGTGTCGCCGCCGCGGCTGCGCGAACGCGTCATGGCCGCAGTGCGGTCGGGCGGATGGACCGCCTCCGGATTTGCCTTTGCCGCCGGACAACGGCTGATGGCCGACGGCACGGTCGCCGAGCTTTCGCGGCTGAAGCGGATCGACGCCGCGCGGCGCCAGCAGCTGGCGGCGAAGTATTTTGCGGGCTTCGAGATCCAGTGCAATCCCAAATCCTACCATCTGTGGCTCACGCTGCCGCCGCATTGGCGCTCGCAGACCTTTGTCGCCGCGGCCGCGCGCCGCGACATCGCGCTGACCCCCTCGACCACCTTCGCCATCACTCCCGGCCATGCGCCGAACGCGGTGCGGCTGGCGCTCGGTGCGCCCAGCAATGAACAGCTCGACCTGGCACTGCGCACGCTGTCGGGCATGCTGACGGCGAAGGAAGATGTGGATACGACGGAGTAGCGTTACGGCGCCGGCGTTTCGCAGACCGGCCACTCCGCGATAAATCCCATCGCCTTGTACGGCTCGATCTTGCGCCATTCATGCAGCACGCGACGCGCGAATTCAGCGTCGGCGTGCCAGAGCGCCCGCGGGGTCGAAAAACTGTCGACCGTGACCAGCATTTTTTCGACATCTGGCCAGTGCCGGTGCAGCGTCATCGGATAGCGCCGCGCGGTCCATGTATTGCCGAGACAGATCACGCTGCGGATGTTGGCGAGGCCCAGGGCTTCGTCGATGATCGGCAGCGAGAAGATGACGTTCTCGCCGGTGTTTTTCGCGCGGTCTTCTCTCAGGACGATATTGTCGGGAATGCCGCGCGCGACCATCGCGCCCGCGATGATCTCGCATTCCGAAATATCCGAGCCCGGCGTGACGCCGCCGCTGACGATCGCCCAGCGGAAAAACCCGTCGCGCCACAGCCGGCAGGCCTCGTCGACGCGCAACTCGACGTCCTCGCGGGTGCCGAACACGAATAGCAGGTCGGCCGGCCGCAGCGGCGTGTCGACCAGATGCCGCGCGTTGATCGCGGTGATCTCTGCCTCGGTTGGGGCTAGCGTCGGAGTCGTCACGGTGAGCGCCTTGCTGAGGGGATTGCCACACGGTGCACCGCGCGACCGCATCCCGCGAAATCACGTTTCGTGTCGCCTGATTGCGATAAACGTTATGGCAGCAGCTTATCCGGCAGCGCGTCGAATGAATATCGAGATGGCCGGTTGCGACGGATGAAGCCACCGATGGTCCAGGCAAACCAGACCGCCATACCGATCAGGAAAAGCGCGCCGGTGAATTCGGAGGTGGCCAGCGCGCGCGCAAGCAAGCCGATCATGGCGATCGCCAGCAGCACCAGGATCGCCACCGCAAGCGCATAGCTTGCCGATCCGATGCCGCCGGTCAGCGACGCCGTGCTGCCTGCGGCCTGCATTCGCCGATGCAGTTCGATGATGAAGGCGCGGTAATCCTGGTCCTGCGGCGTCATCAGCGTGACCGTCTGCCAGCTGGTCGATACAATGGCGATCCGTTCGCCGTCGCTTAACGTGAGATCGGCGCGAAAGCGGCGGGGCTGCATCGACATCGGCCGGTACGACAGGCGGACCGATGCGATGTCGGCATACGGCCACACGCCGGACCGGCGGCCGATCTGCCAGGACAAGCCATCGTCGGTCAGTTCGAATCGATACGCCGACGAGACCAGCGACGCCTTGTAGTCGTAGCGGATCGGGCGCGCGCCCTCGCCGTCGGTATCCGTGTTTGGCAGAGAAATCGGCAATTTTGGACATCCCGCGTCGTCAAAACCGCCTGCTTGCGCGGCTCGCCGCGTTTATCTTACAAGCGGGCCATGGCCGAGACGACCTATTTTCCACCTCGACTGATTCTGGCGGGCGCCATCGTTTCCGGCGTGCTGCTGGCGCTTGCGGTACACATGCTGGGGGCGCGTTACGGGCTTGATCTGGGCGGCCTGTGGCGAAAAGATACCGCCGAGTTCATGCCCGCGGGTGCCGCGGTCGCGTGGTGGCTGATCGCCACCGTGGGATTTTCCGGCGGCTACTTTACCGCCAATTTGATGCACAGCGCAGCCTCGGGCCAGATTCCGATCCGGATGCGACAGTTCCTGGTTGCCGTCGGCGTGCTGGTGCTGGCCGGCGCCGGTCAGGCCGCTTCGGCGCCAAGCCCGCTGCCGACCGTCTCGGGCGTGCTCGCCGGCCTGGCGGCGCTGTGTCTCGGCGCGGTCATGGCATTCTGCGGTGCGCATTTCGCGCTGCGCAAGGGAGCGCCTTCGAAGCCTTCCATCAGGCGGTGAAAGGCACCATCGAAAACGCCGCGCAGATGGCCGCGCGGCGTTTTGCCTCAATGCAGCTTCAGTTGGGGCCGGTCAGCCCGCCGCACGCAAATTGACCCTGCCTTCCGCGAGCGACGTCAGCTTCTGGTCCGTCGTCTTTTCCTCGTCCAGCGTGGCCTGCAGGACGCTGGCGCAGTCGTTGCGGCCGAGCTGGCGCGCCCACGCGATCAGGCTGCCGTAGCGGGTGATCTCATAATGCTCGGCGGCCTGCGCCGCGTTGATCAGCGCGGCGTCCAGCACGGACTTGTCGGCCACCTCGCCCGCGACCTCGTCGGCCTCCTGGATGATGCCGTCGATCGCGGGGCAATTCACCGCTTTCACCTCGGCGCCGTGCATGCGGAAGACTTCCTCGAGCCGCTGCACATGGGTTTTGGTCTCGTCGAGATGGGTCAGGAAGCCCTGTTTCAACTGCTTGTCGGTGGCCTTCTCGGCCATTTTGGGCAGCGCTTTCACGAGCTGCTTCTCGGCATAATAGATATCCTGCAGCTGGTGGACGAACAGGTCGTCCATGGTCTTGATGTCTCTGGTGAACAGTCCCATTTGCGGTCCTTCCTTCGTGTGTCGAACATGCAGGCGAACGGCGTCTGCGGCCCGGGTGCACGACCAGGTGCGCAAGCTCGATGTTCGCGGCTGTCGGAGGCCAACCGGCTAGCAAAAGGGATGTTCCTAAAGGCCTCGAAAACGCCTCGTTGGAACGGCTGAAACGGCAAAAAATGCGCCCGGAACGCGCCGGCCGCGACTCAACATCGTTAATGCGGTGACATATGTAGGGCGTATGACAAGCGGGTCACCCCCGCCAAAAGGCGCGTTTGTCAAGGGGCTGCACAAGGAGCTGGTTTTAGCTTATGGATTTCGCGCACGGTGCCTCTGACCGTCGACTGTCGCCCTTTGCGACAGCCCATCTTTACGTAGTTGCCCCCCGTCGGGAGGATGAATGCATCGGTTGCTGACCACGCTCGGGCGTGGCTTCAAGGAGAAGATCGGCTGGAAACGGCTGGGGATTGCCGCGAGTCTTGTCATCATCGCGCTGGCGGTCACCCATCTGGTGCGCACCCTCAAGGGGGTCGATACCGGGGTCATCCTGACGGCGCTGACCGAGATCTCCCCGCATCGGATCGCGCTGGCCGCGCTGTGCGTGGTGGGGGCGTTCTGCACGCTGACCTTCTATGATTTCTTCGCACTGCGAACCATCGGCAAGACGCACGTGCCTTATCGCATTGCCGCGCTGTCGAGCTTCACCAGCTACACGATCGGGCACAATATCGGCGCCACCGTCTTCACCGGCGGCGCGATCCGGTTCCGGATCTATTCCGATTACGGGCTGACCGCGATCGACGTCGCAAAGATCTGCTTCCTCTCCGGCCTCACTTTCTGGCTCGGCAACCTGTTCGTGCTCGGGATCGGCATGGCCTGGCATCCCGAAGCGGCGTCGGCGATGGACCTGCTGCCGCCGGCCGTTAACCGGCTGATCGCGATCGGCTGTCTCGTCGGCATCGGCGCCTATTTCGTCTGGCTGGTGACCGGCGAGAAGCGCCGCGAACTCGGACAGAACGGCTGGAAGGTAGTGCTGCCCTCGGCGCGACTGACGCTGCTGCAGGTGTTGATCGGCGTCGTCGATCTCGGCTTCTGCGCGCTGGCGATGTACCTGTTGATGCCGACGTCGCCCTACATCGATTTCGTTTCGCTGGCCGTCGTTTTCATCCTGGCGACGCTGCTCGGCTTTGCCAGCCATGCGCCCGGCAGCATCGGGGTGTTCGACGCTGCGATGCTGGTGGCGCTGCAGCAATTCGGCAAGGAAGAGCTGCTGGCGACGCTGCTGGTGTTCCGCATCCTCTATTTCCTGATCCCGTTCGGCATCTCGATCTGCATCATGGGCGGGCGCGAGCTTTGGCTCAGCGTGATCCAGCCCTGGCTGGAGCGGCGCCGGCTCGGCGGAGCCTACACCGCCAAGGCTGGCGTGGAGGCGCGGGTCGAGGCGCGGGTCCAGCCGCCGATCGAGCGGCGGCAATCCCGGGGCCGGTAACGCCGTCGTTATCGGTGCCGCCTGGTGTCTTGACGCATAGCCGCCGCATTCTCTTATTTCTGCCTCACCGCTAACGTCAAACGGCGCCATGGTCGGATTCTCTGCACGCAAAATGCTGCCGGTTGCGCTGGTTGCCGCCATGCTCGCCGGGCTGCCCACATCGGCGGCGCAAGCGCAGGACCCGGGCTACGGGCCGCTGCAGATCTCGTGGGAAGTGCGCAACCGCTTCCGCCTGTTCCGCGAGGAGCGCGATTTCCTGCTGCATCTCGAAAGCGGAAGCGGCCGCAGCGTGCTGGCCGCCGAGCAGGCGCTTGCCGTCCAGAGCGACGGCCGCGGCTGGGCGCGCAACACGGTGAACCGGCTCTGCATCGATCTTGCCGGCCGCGTCAACGAGCCCTGCACCCGCGACAACGTCAAGGAAAGCTATCTGACGCCGGCCGATCATCCGATCGTGGCCCGGCTGGCCGGCCCGGTGCCGGTCGGCGCCACCTGCGCCTGGACGTTCGACGACGGCGACGGCCCGACGACTTCCACCTTCGACTGCGCCGAGCCGGTCAACACCCGCGTCCGCTATGGCCGCACCACGGTCGCCACCGTGGACATGTCGAGCGCCGAGGGCAGCCAGCGCGTCTTTACCGAGATTGCAGTCCGCGACATCTTCATCGCCGGCCTCGGCGACAGCATCGCCTCCGGCGAAGGCAATCCGGACCGCCCGGTGGCGCTGTCCGACGAGGGCTTTTGCTTCCGCTCGTATCTCGGCACGGCGGCCGCGCAGTATTACCGGCCAAGCCGCGCCGGCTATAAAGGCGGCCGCGCCTGCGAGGCGCCGGACTCGCTGGCCGTGTGGCAGCGCCAGAGCGCGCTGTGGTTCAATCCGGCCTGCCACCGCTCGCTCTACAGCTATCAGACGAGGACCGCGATTGCGCTCGCAATCCGATATCCGCACATCGCGGTGACTTATCTGCCGCTGGCCTGCACCGGCGCCACCATCGCCGACGGGCTGTTCGGCTCGCAACGCGCGCGAGATTGCCTGCCGTCGAAATCCGGCAGCGGCGCCTGCCAGGGCACCGTCAACGGGCAACTCGCCGAACTGCGCGACGCGCTCGCCGCCGCCAAACGCCGCCAGCCGGAGCGCAAGCTCGACCTCGTGCTGCTGTCGGTCGGCGCCAACGACATCTACTTCTCCGGCCTTGTCGCCGATGTGATCGTCGACAGCGCGACCGAGCGCGCGCTGTTCCGCCGCTCCGGCGTGATGGCCTCGGTGGAAGATGCGCGCCGCGCGATGACACGCGACCTGCCGCAGGGCTTTGCCAAGCTGCGCGAGGCGCTGAAGCCGCTGGTCGGCGACCTCTCGCGCGTGGTCTACACATCCTATGCCAATCCGACGCTGACCAACGGCGGCACACCCTGCCCCGGCGGTCGCGCCGGGTTCGACATCCATCCGTCCTTTAACGCGCAGCCGCAGCGACTTGCCACGGTCTCGAATTTCGTCGAGCGCGAATTCCTGCCGCAGTTGCAGGCGCTGGCGCTGTGCGAGGGCGGCATCCTGTGCCGCAACCCGCGCGCCGACCGCATGACCTTCGTCGACGGCCATCAAACGAGCTTTGCCGGCCACGGCTTTTGCGCGCGCGCCGAAACGGACCCCGATTTCGATCGGCAATGTTTTGCCGCCAACGGCGAGAGCTTCGACCCTGATATCGTCACCGCCGCGAGCCAGCCGATGCTGTGCGGCCGCAGCGCCGGCGAATACCGCGCCTATCTCCCCCGCGCCCGCTGGATCCGCGACGCCAATGACAGCTATTTCACCGCGATGACCTATCCCCAAGGCCTGCCGACCTCGCAGCAGCCCTCGGACATCCACGACGCGACCTGGGGCGTGCTGTCGGCGGTCTATGGCGGCGCGGTGCATCCGACCGCCGAAGGCCACGCCGCGATGGCGGACGCCGCCGTGCCAGCGGCAGCGTCCGTGCTGCAGCTCGATGCGGGGGTGCCGGAAGTGAATTCGCAGCCGATGGCGCCGGTACAGGTGGCGCCGGATGCGCCACCGCGGCCGCCGGGCCGGACGGGGTTGAATTAAAGCCTGCTCCTGTGAATTCGGCGGCCCGATGCGACATTGTAGATCAATGAGATTCCTCACAGCTATTGTCGCGCTTTTTTGGCTCGCAGATGCTGCGCTTGCTCACCAGGATCTTATCCTTTCGGTTCGTCCGGACGGCGTGATTCCGGAGCTTCCTTCGGCATACCAAAACTCAACGCGCTTGCATTTTTCCTTTTCCGACGACGATCAGGGGACTTTGCAGCAGTTGGACTTCCTGGCCTCCGGGCGGGAGACCCGGGTTGCACGTTGTCTACTGGAACTGATTCCGCAGAGCTCGTCGCGCCGACTCTTTCTCACGGGGTCATGGTATCATGATGAGTCAATCGTGCCGCACTACATCCAGGTTCAATTCCACGATCCAAGGTCCGCAACGGAATTTCCGGGATATCCGGACGTCCGCTTTCTGTTCAATCTTCATGACGCCACGCTTCTCCAAGTGACCAAAGTCATTCCAATCCCGGGCGAGCGAGCTGTCCGCCACCGCGACATCCGGTTGGTCAACGGCTGTCCTGAGTAGCTTTGCGTGCGTCGACTGACTGCAAATGGCTACGCGTTATCCGCCCGCTAATCGAAAGCGCCATTTCCAGGGCAGAAACATTACGGCTAAAGCATTCAACCGCGAACGTAGCGGGAGGCAGACGATGCACAGCCCGATGCATTCATCGCAGATAAACACGTTCGGTCCCGCCACGATGCAAGCGACCGCGTCGGGTCCTTTGCCGCAGAAAGAGCAATACGCGTCGTCGGACTTCGTTCGGGTGGAATGCCAAACCTCATCCAGGATTCACCGCGATAAGATCGTGACGTTGCCAGCCCTATGCGATGGCAACAGATGCGGCTGTAGTCCCTTCCTCCGGTCGATTGGCCGGCGCAGATGCGCCTGCCCTTCCGGAGGCTAGCGCGGCGTGAGTGGAACGCGGAGGACGTTTAGATCCTTGACGTCAGGGAAAGCTTCCGCCGCCTCCGGGGAGACCAGCTTGAGAACGGCCGCCGGAACGTCACCGCTGATAACCCGATCGATGGCACCGTCATCGCTGGCCAAAAGTTCGGCCCCGGTCGCGCCCGCGGCGATCAGCGCGAAACGAATTTCCGCCTCGTGTCCCGACGCCTTGTCGATCGCCACGCTCTGGCCCTTCAATTCGCCTGGCGATTTTACGTCGGGCCTGGCGATCAATATCGCGACCAGATTGTCGACAGCTTGCGACGACGGGACGGTTGCCGCGTCAGCCTTGATCTTGTCGTCGCCGATCACCTGAGATGGTGCGGCGCCTGCCGTTTGCTCGGCGATCGCCAAGGCGGCCATTACCAATTCCTGAGGCGTCCTGTCCGCGGAAGGGCCGCTGGATTCAGCGCTGCGCGTTTGGCCCTCGCCCAGCGGTTCAGGAGCCGAGGGCGGCGCTGGATCGACGGCAGGCGCGACTGCGGCAGGGGTGTCACCGTCGGGCGGAACGCTTCTCGGCACCGGCAGCGGCGCGGCCTGCGGTTCAGACGACAGCGCGGCCTGTGTTTCGCCGCCCTTGTTTCTTTCTGGATCGGCAGCAATCGCGGCCGTGGCAGCGGGGCGCTCAGCGTCGGCTGGGACGCTTCTCGGCACCGGAAGTGGCGCGGGCTCCGGCCTCGACGAAAGCGCGGCTTGCGTTTTCTTTCCTTGCGGCTTGTCGGACAATGCCGGTTCGACATGTTTTACGACGCGCTTCCGCGAAACCTGCCGTTTGATGTTGGAGACGTCAGCGGCGCCCTTGGCTGCGGCCTGGTTTGCGTTGAGCGTCCGTCGGCTCCAATCCATGTAGGCCTGACAGGGCAAGTTACACGCCACGCCATCGATATAGATGGTACCGGGGGAATCCAGGGGGGCGGCTTGGGAGATACCGGTCAATCCTAGCATCACGCCGGCGGCTGCAATCACGCAAACTCTCATGACAACCAACTCCTGTTACAAAATCAGGAATGCCGTTCGATGACTGCCGGACGGCACGAAAAATCAGCGGCCGAAAAAGCGACCAAAACCTTCGGCAAACCATGCAGGCCGATTCCGACCGCGTACTTCACGGCGCGCGGGCTTTTGAGCGTACCAGCGCGCTCGACGAAAACAGATGCGGAGGAAAAAGGTTTCAGAACAGCGTCCGAATATTATGAAGACACAGCGTTGCCGATTGCCTTTCTCGATGTCGCTAGACCTTGCGGCTGCGCTTCTTTTTGGAGCTGGTCGGGCCGGCTGGCTCAGCCGCAGCGGCTTCCGCGTCCCTCGCTTCCCGGAGCAGACGCAAACGGTCCATGTTCTTTCGGATCGCGATGGCGTCGCGCTCGATGTCCGCCATGGCCTTCGCGCCCTCTTCCTGTGCCAGACGCTGGCGATTGGCACGCGCGATGCTTTCTGGAGATGGACCGGCTAACTTGTTGCTCGCCATTCTCGCTCTCCCTCATCACGAACAAAAAACCCGCTCAACCGATCGGTCGAGCGGGCACGCAGCCATTCCAGTACATCCGTGAAATGGCTGACGGCTCAGGCAAGCGACAGATTCTCTGCGCTCACCTTGCCGCGCATCTTGTCGGTCTTCAGCTCGAAATTGACGGCCTGGCCTTCGGCAAGGCCGGACAGTCCAGCCCGCTCGACCGCACTGATGTGCACGAAAACGTCCTTTGAGCCATCATTCGGCTGGATGAAGCCAAAGCCTTTTTGGCCGTTGAACCACTTAACTGTCCCTGTGGGCATCTTTCTTCTCCAAAGTCTCATCGCGTGAGGATCACGCGATCCAATCCAACTGGTCGAATGACTTTGGGAAGGAGCCGGTGGGCGCGTTCAAAAAGGCACAACGGCTAATCGAATACTAATCCATATAGTGGCCTAAGGCTGTAACCACAAGCCCGGCGAAGGTAACTACCTTGCGCCAGCCCTTGGCCGCGGTCGGACGTGTCCGAGCCCTACTTCGCCGGCGCAGGGACCGGCGCCGTCGCTTTCTTCGGCGCTGCTGGCGCCTTCGCCGCACCGGGCGCCATCGGCAGCTTCATCGCCGCCGCCTGCGCCGGCAGATACTTCACGATGATCGCCGGATCGACCTGCGCCAGCGACGTATCCGGCAGTCGCGTCCAGACTTCGTCGCGACCCAGCAGAGAGATGCCGAGATAGCCGCGCATCGTCAGCGTCTGGCCATCCGGGCTCAGCGTCATCTTGGCCTTGTAGATCTTGCCGTCGCGCGGATCGAGCACGTTGCCGTTCTCGTATTTCAGGCCGTCGCGCTTCATGTCGCGGATGAAGGACATGCCGAGCCACGGCGCGTCCTTGCGGTCGTCGGTGCATTTCGCGCAGGTCGGAACGGGCGGATCGGTCGCATCGAGGAACAGCTTGGCGAACACGCCCTCGAAGAGGCCGTTGCGATCGACGACCAGGAACCAGCCGACCGGCTTGCCCTTCTCGGTCTTCTCCCACAGCCCGGCCGCGGAAGGCTCCAGCGGTTGCGCGGCGAGTTCGCCCGATAACGCGATGCCGATCGCGACGGCGAATATCAGTCGAAATACAGCGAGCTTGCGCATCGTCATCACCCGATAAAATCCCTAAACCAATGGCCGCAGACTACGGCCATTTCGCGGACGGTGCCAGCGACGTAGGTCCGCGCGCCCATGCATGAACGCGCGTGGAACTGTCACATTTCGGGACGTCAGTTGACCCCGAGCTTCTTCTGCAGGCTCGACGACGAGGTCGTGTATTGGAACACCAGCCGCTTGTCCGGATAGACGTAGCGGTGCGCCTTCTGCGCCATCAGCGCGCCTTCGTGGAAGCCGGAAAGGATCAACTTGAGCTTGCCGGGATAGGTGTTGATGTCGCCGATCGCGAAGATGCCGGGAATGTTGGTCTCGAACGCCGCGGTGTCGACCGGCACCAGATTGTTCTCCAGCGCGACGCCCCAGTTCGCCACCGGCCCGAGCTTCATGGTGAGCCCGAAGAACGGGAGCATCGTATCGCAGTCGATCTTCGAGATCGCGTTGTCGTTGCCCTTCATCATCGCGGCCGAGAGCTTGCCGCCCTCGCCTTCGAGCGACGTCACCTGGCCGATCTTCAGATCCATCTTGCCTGAGGCCACCAGCGCGCGCATCTGCTCGACACTGTGCGGGGCTGCGCGGAAATCGTCGCGCCGGTGCAGCAGCGTCACGCGGCTGGCGATCGGCTGCAAATTGAGCGTCCAGTCGAGCGCGGAATCGCCGCCGCCGACAATCAGAATGTTCTTGTCGCGAAACTGCTCCATCTTGCGCACGGCATAGAACACCGAGGTGCCTTCATAAGCCTCGATGCCCGGCACCGGCGGCCGCTTCGGCTGGAACGAACCGCCGCCCGCCGAGATCACCACCACCTTGCATTCGAACACCTGACCGGCATCGGTCGTCACGCGAAACAAAGGATCGCCGATCTTCTCGATCGTCTCCACCATTTCGTTGAGGTGGAAGGTCGGGCCGAACGGCTTGATCTGTTCGAGCAGCGCGTCGGTGAGGCCCTGGCCGGTGACCATGGGAATGCCGGGAATGTCGTAGATCGGCTTTTCCGGATAGAGCTCCGCGCACTGGCCGCCGAGCTTGTCGAGGATGTCGACCAGATGCGCCTTCATGTCCAGAAGGCCCAATTCGAACACCGCAAACAGGCCGCACGGACCCGCGCCAATAATCAGCACATCGGTTTTGATCGCTTCGCTCATGTCAGCTTCTTTTCGGTTGAACCTGTCGGGAAGGCTGCATCTGTCTAGCCAACCCAGGGGCATCAGGAAAGCCGAAATATAACGTTCGCCAAGGCCGCAAGCCCTTGCCGATACTCGACAACTGGGCTGTAAGGGAAAGAGAATTTCGGAGATTGAGTGCCGTGAACGCCCCCTTGCGCACCGACGCGGCCCCGCGTCTGGAGGATTTCCCCTACCGCCTGTCGGACAATGTGAGATTTGCCGATCTCGATCCCAACAACCACGTCAACAACGCGGTCTACGCCAGCTATTTCGAAACCGGCCGCGTCACGCTGATGAAGGACAAGAGCTACGGGCTGATGCCGGATGGTGTCGCGTGGATCATGGTGCGGCTCGATATCCATTTTCGCGCCGAACTGCGCTGGCCCGGCACGATCGAACTCGGGCTCGGCGTCGTCAAGTTCGGCCGCACCTCCGTCACCTTCGAGCAGGTGGTGTTCTCCGAGGGCATCTGCGTCGCCTCGGCGCAATCGGTGTCGGTGCTGCTCGACGAGGCCACGCGAAAGCCGATACCGCTGACGCCGGAGATCATCGCCAAATTCCAGCCCTGGATCCGCCGCGGGGCCAATCCGGCATGAACCGCCTGGCGATGCTTGCGGCACTGATCGTTGGCATCGCGCTACAGCCCGCCGCGGCTGAAACGTACCATCGCGAGGACCTGCGCCTTCCGATGGAGGCGGCCGGCACGCGCGGACTTGAAGCGATGCTGCTGCCGCCATCGGGCACGCAACGCTATCCGCTCGCATTGCTCAGCCACGGCACTCCGCGCGAGGCAGCGGCGCGTGCAACGATGTCGCCGCTATCCGCCGATGCGCCGAAGGGACTGGCCGCGGTCATCAACCTCGCTGGCGGCCGCGGCTCGCGCGCCGACAACGACGTCTGCGACGAGGATGCGCTGGTGCGCGCCTTCGCCACGCTCGGCCTGACCTCGCGGATACCGACGCTGTGGATCTATGCGCAGAACGACCTGAAATCAGGCCTGCCGTTCCGGCGTCGACACCACGAGGCCGTCGAGGTCGTCGGTTACCTTGATCTGACACGACAGCCGCGAGTTCGGCCGCACGTCGAAGCCGAAATCCAGCATGTCCTCTTCCATCGGGGTCGGCGCGCCGACCTTCTCGCGCCAGGCTTCATCGACATAGACGTGGCAGGTCGCGCAGGCGCAGGCGCCACCACACTCGGCTTCGATGCCGGGAATGGCGTTGCGGATCGCGGCTTCCATCACGGTCGCGCCGTTCTCGACTTCGATGGTTCGTTTCTCGCCGGTATGGTCGACAAAGTGGATTTTAGCCATGATCGCTCGTGCTGCCGGAATGCGTAAATGTGGGTCTTGGCAGACCTATAACGGGTCGATCCGTACAGCGCCAGCGTTCGGGACGCAAACGTGAAGGACCCATGTGCCAGGGTTTTACCCGGCACCCGGTCATGAACGGCGCAGAACCGCCTCGATTTCGGCCCGTGCCTCGGCAACTGCCTCGCCGAGTTCGGCAAGTGCGGCGGGGGCGTCGAAGCCCCTGGCGATGGCCGCCTCCAGCCGCGCGGCGGCATCGGCAACCGCAAAGGCGCCGATCGCCCGGGCCGAGCCCTTGAGCGTATGCGCCAGCACGCTGGAATCTGCCGGCAAGGCCGCAAGCGTATGCACCAGATTTCCCGATTGCGCGGAAAACATCGCCAGCACCTCCTGCTCGATCGCAGCATCGCCAAGCGTCATCCGGCGGAGGTGGTCGAAATCAATCGGCCCGTCGCCCGGGGCCAGCGGTGGCGATGGCATCCATTCTATCCGTTCGAGATTGAGCGACATGGTCGAAATGTCCGGATCACCCGCCGAAGTGATTCGGTGGGGGCTATTTTCCACAGCCAACCACGCCACCAGTTAACGGAACGTTCCCCGAACTTGCCGTACTTATGTCCGTATTTAGACAAGATTTGGCCCAAAATGCGGATAGCGTCGAAGAATTTTGTGCACTTTGAAGGTGTTAGCGGACAGCCCTGTTAACGATGATTAAGGATGTCTTAATCGCGGCCATTTCATTCGCACCGCTCAACCAATAGGATGCCTGCCGGATGTGGGTAGACCAGCTGCCGGCGGGGCACGCTTGCGGTCTGCGGGGGGTTATGAATCCGGCTTCGAGCTTGCGGCTTTTTGCAAGAACGGCCGGGTGCGTAAACGTGGAGGGGTCGGACTGAACATGGCTAACAATCCAAAGAAGGTCAAAGACCCCACCGAGGTCGCGCTTTCGGCCATCCAGGAAGCGCTCAACATCAGCGATTCCCAGGCGTTGAACGTCGATAGCAGCGCCGATCCCAACCGGAAATCGGTCGGCGGCGAGCTGCCGCCGCCCAGCCTGCCGTCGGCTCCACCCTTTCCCGAAATGCCGTTCGAAAAACGCGTAATCGGCGACCGGCCGGCGTTCGACAAGATCGAGGAGCCACGCGGCCCCCGCCGCGCCGCCAACGACGACCGCGAGACCATCGGACAGTTGCTGCAGGCGATCCAGAAGAACCAGCCGGCGCGCAGCGTCTATACGCTAGCCTCGGTGTTCGGTGGCGTCTGGGTGGTCGGCTGCGGCTTGCTGACCGTCAGTTTCCTGCCCGCGCTGCAGGCGGCGATCGGACAAAGCGGCGGCGTGCTGGTGCTCGCCGGCCTTGCTGCGCTGTTCTTTGCGCCGGTGCTGCTGTTCTATTTCCTGGCGAGTCTGGCCTGGCGCGGCCAGGAAATGCGGATGATCGCCCAGTCGATGGCGCAGGTGGCGATCCGCTTCTCGGAGCCCGAGGGCGCCGCCGCCGATTCGATGGTGACCGTGGGCCAGGCGATACGCCGCGAAGTCGCCGCGATGGGGGACGGCGTCGAGCGCGCGATCGCGCGCGCCGGCGAACTGGAAACGCTGGTCGCCAACGAGGTCGCAGCCCTGGAGCGCGCCTATTCCGACAACGAGGTGCGGATCCGGGCCCTGCTGCAGGACATCGCCCATCAGCGCGACAATCTGGTCGGCCAGGCCGAGCAGGTGCGCAGCGCCATTTCCGGTGTGCAGATCGACCTGCGCCACGACATCGCGCTGATCTCGGACGCCATCGCCTCGCGCGTCGACGAGGTCGCCAAGAGCATCACCGGCGCGCTGGAAGAGCGCGGCCAGCACATCACCAGTGCCTTGAGCCACGCCGGCGACAACATGATCCTGGCGCTCGGCGAGCGCGGCGGCGACCTGCTCGACCGGCTCGAGGAAGCCAGCGCCGAGACCACCCGCGCCGTCCTCGACGCCTCCGAGCGGCTGACCACCAGCCTCAATTTCAAGACCGGCCACGTCCACGACGAGTTCGTCGACCTCGCCGACCGCGTCCACGAGTTGCTGAACGAGCGCATCGACCGCATCGCCAGCGAGTTCGAACAGCGTTCTTCGACCATCGTCGACGGCATTTCCGACCGCACCGAGCAGGTCCACGACTCCCTGAAGAATTCGTCGGACTCGCTCCTGCTGGAACTCGAGCTGCGCTCGGGCGACCTCGTCAACAAGATCGACGAGGCCGGCAACCGACTCGCCGGCCGCATCCTCACATCCGGCGACAAGGCCAGCGAAGCGCTGGACGTGACCGTGAACACGCTGGTCGCCAAGGTGATCGGCCAGACCGAGAGCGCGCATGACAACCTCGCGCTGCAGATGAACGCCTATGAGGAACTGGTGAAGAACCGGGGCAGCGAGCTGGCGGAAAAATTCGCCCGCGACAGCGGCACGCTCGGCGCGCTGATCACGCGTCACATCTCGGAATTCGATCGCACCGTCAAGACCTTCGGCGGCGACATCGTCGAGCGGATGGGCCAGCGCACCCAGGAGATCAGCGACAACCTGAAAAATTACGTCGACACCTTCGACACCCGCCTGGTCGCCAACAGCGGCGAGATCACGGCGATTCTCGATCAGCGCCTGCTGCAGTTCGAAACCACGCTCGGCACCCGCGTCACCAGCCTCGACTCCTCGCTCGACAGCAAGATGAAGTCGTTCGACGAGACGATCGACCGCCGCCTCAAGTCGCTTGAGACCACCTTCGACAGCCGCGCCACGTCCGTCACCGAAACCATCGAGAACCGCCTCGGCTCGCTGACGGGCTCGCTGACCGACGGCGCAGCGCAGGCGATCCAGTCGCTCGACCAGCGGCTTACCCTCCTGACCTCCTCGCTGACCGAAGGTACCGCGCAGGCGATTGCGGCGGTCGACCATCGCATTGCCAACGTCACCGAAACCATCGACGGCCGCAGCGTCCATCTTGTCGATACTATCCATGCACGCTTCCAGGAAATCCACCACGGCCTCGAGAGCCGCGTCGGCAACATCGTCAGCGGGATCGAGACCCGCGTCGGCGACCTCGCCAGCGGCATTGAGAACCGCGTCGGCGGTATTGCCGGCACCATCGACAGCCGCGTGGCACAGTTCGAGGATCTGCTCGGCTCGCGCGTCGAGGCAGCGGCAGGCCGGATCGAAAGCAGCGGCCGCCAGGCCAGCGAAGACCTGATGTCGCGCGCCGAGATGCTTTCCTCGGGCATCAGGTCGCATGTCGAGGATGCCGAACGTTCGCTGACCAACCTCGTCGTCAACACCGCGGAGACGATCCAGGCCGGCGCGCGCAGCGCGCAGCAGGCCCTGCTGATGGTGTCCTCCGATGTCGGCGCACAACTCAAACTGACGTCGACCGAAATCGAAGCCTCGCTCGCCGCGATCGGCACCGGCGCGGCGACGTCGATCGTGACCAGCGCCCAGCAAGCCCAGGGCACGCTGGTATCGGCCTCCTCCGAGGCGGCGTCGCAGATCAAATCGCTTGCCGCAGACGTGGAGCGTACCCTCTCGGCCGCCGGAGACGCCACGGCCGCGTCGGTTCTCGCCGGCGCACGCGAAGCGCAGAGCACGCTGGTGACCGCATCCGCGGATGCGGCAAATCACGTGAAGTCGCTCGCCTCCGACGTCGAGCGCTCGCTGACGCTCGCTGGAACGTCGACCGCCGAAGCCGTTGTCGCCAGCGCCCGCGAGGCGCAAAGCACGCTGGCGACCGCTTCCACCGAGGCCGCCGAGCGGGTGAAGTCGCTTGCCGCCGACGTCCAGCGCTCGCTCTCGATCAGCGGGATCTCGACCGCCGAGGCGATCACCGCGGGCGCCCGCGAGGCCCAGAGCGCGCTTCTGAGCGCTTCCGCCGAAGCATCGACCCAGGTCAAGTCGCTGACCGCCGATGTCGAGCGCTCGCTCGCGATGGCCGGCAACGCCACCGCCGAGTCGATCACATCCGGCGCGCGCGAAGCGCAGAGCACGCTGATCACGGCATCGACCGAGGCGGCCAACCACGTCAAATCGCTGGCGATGGATGTCGAGCGCACGCTGATCGCCGTCGGCGCCAATGCCGCCTCCTCCCTCCTCGGCACCGCACGCGAGGCGCAGACCTCGCTGTCCACGGCATCGTCCGAGGCCGCGAACCAGATCAAGGAAATTGCCGCCGACATGGAGCGAGCGCTCGGCGTCGTTACCGCCGGCACCACCGACACCATCCAGACCACCGCGCAGAATGCCCAAAGCGCGCTGATCGCCGCCGCCAACGAGGTCAACACCAAGGTCAAGTCGACCTCGACCGATATCGAGCGCTCGGTGCTTGCTGCAAGCAGCAATTTCGGCGCGACCATGACCGGCAAGACCGACGAGATCGTCACCTATGTCCAGCAGCAGACCGACCGTCTGGCGCAGATCGTCGATGCCCGCCGCGGTACGCTGGTCGAGGCGCTCGCCACCCGGACCGCGCAGCTCACGACGGACGTCGACCGCGTTACCGCCGACGCGCTGAAATCGATCGAGACCCGCGGGCTGGCATTCTCGCAATCGATGGCAACGCACGGTTCGGAAGTCGCGCGCACCATCACGACCGCCGGCGACCTCGCCACCGGCGCGGTGGCCAAGTCGCTGAAGGATCTCGAACAGTCGTCGCGTTCGGCGATCGAGCAGTCGCGCCAGGTTTCGATCGCCGCCGTCACCGAAATGCAGGAGACCAGCAAGATCCTCCGCACCGATACGGTGGCACTGTTCGAACGGCTGCGCGAAGGCAACATCCTGCTTCAGGAAGTGCTGACCGGCGCCCACGACAACCTCAACTCGCTGGAGCGCGCGCTGGTGACGCGCGTCGCCGACTTCGTTTCCGCCATGAACGACGTCACCACCCGCAACGGGGTCGCCACGCAGGCGCTGGAAGACCAGCTCACCTTGTTCAACAGCAAGACCTCGAAGGCCCTAGAAGATCTCGGCGCACTGTCGAGCGAGTTCGAGCGGCACGGCAAGGAGCTGGTCGAGGCCGCCGCCGCGGTCGAACAGGCCAACCGCGCCACCACGAGTTCGGTCGCCGACCGCAAGTCGCAGCTCGATTCGCTGGTGACCACCATCGACCTGCGCACCACCGACCTCGACCAGCGGCTGTCGCGCTTCACCACCCTGCTCGACGAATCGCTGGCCGCCGCCGAGGAACGCGCCCGCGACATCGCGCGCGTGGTGGCGGAGACCGCGGGTGCCGGCTCGGCCGCGCTCAACCGCCAGTTCGAGGCGGTGCGGGCCGCTGCCGAAAACGAGCGCCGGCAGACCATCGAAGCGATGAACGACATGTACCAGCAGAGCACCGTCGAAACGGACGCGATGTTCAAGCAGTCGACCGAGAAGTTCGCGACGATGGTGCAGGCCATGAAGCAGATGGCCGCAGAGATGCACGACGAGCTCGAGGCGACGCGCAACGAGCTGCGCCGCGGCGTGCTGGAGATGCCGCAGGAGGCGGCCGACAACACCGCGCAGATGCGCAAGGTGATCGTCGACCAGATCGAGGCGCTCGCCGAACTGAACCGGATCGTCGCACAACATGGCCGCGGCCTCGACGTCGTGACCCCGGGCCGCAGCAGCGCACCGGCGCGTCAGGAAGAGACTTTGCTGGCCGCGGTTACCAACCGCAACAGCGAGCCCCGGATACGCGAGAGCAACGAGCCGCGGATGCGCGACGCCGAGGTCCGCATGCGCGACATACCGAGCGCCTCGACGCTGCCGCCGCCGGATCTCGGCGGCTCGCCGGGCGGCCGCCGCGCCGAAGCGCCGCCGATGTCGCCGGCCGGCGGCGGCCAGGACGGATGGCTGTCCGAACTCCTCAACCGCACCGACGCCAGCGCCGGACAGCCGCCGCGCGGCCGCGCGCCGCAGCCTGCCGCCAATCCGCTGGAGTCGCTGTCGCTCGACATCGGCCGATTGATGGATCGCAGCCTTGCCGGCGAAATGTGGGACCGCTACCAGCGCGGCGAGAGCAAGGCGTTCACCAAGCGGCTCTATACGCCGGCCGGCCAGAAGGCGTTCGACGAAGTCTCGCGCAAGTATCGCGCCGACCGCAGCTTCAAGCAGACGGTCGACCGCTACATCGCCGAGTTCGAACGGCTGCTCGACGAAGTCGCCCGCGAGGACCGCGGATCGCAGGCGCTGCGCGGCCACCTGACGTCGGAGACCGGACTGGTCTACACCCTGCTCGCGCACGCGGCGGGACGGCTGGGGTAAGGCTCGAGTGATAATTGGGGTAAGGAAGCGGAGGCAGCGATGCCTTCGTTTTCTTTCCAACAATCATTCCAGCAAACGGGCTCCGCTTGAACCCCCAACGAACACAACTGTCATTCCGTATAAGGCATCCGAATCGCGATTCGTCGCCGGTTTGCGACAAACTTGGAATGCGTCCCGCTCACCACTGGTCGGTGGGCCGACCTGCGGATCGAGCCAGAGTTGAACGTTCATGTTCGTGACGCACCGCGGGCTCGCAGGGCGGATTAGCGCAGCGTAATCCGCCGCTGACTGACCCGCATGACGAGACGGGAGGCTTCAAGCTGACGTGATAGTCTGCGTCCGGAGGCGTGGCGGATTACGCTGCGCTAACCCGCCCTGCGCGGCTTACTGCCGCTTCTGCCCGCTCGGCGCCCTCGGACCCGCCGAGGCGTTCGCGCCCCTGGGCGAAGTCGTTGCCGTTGCCTCCGCCGGCGGCGGATTGTTGCTGCCGCCAAAAATCACGCGGCTCGGATTGCGGTCGAAATTGTTCACGGCGCGGCTGATGTCGGCCAGCGTGCGGCGGCCGTCGGCCATCAGCGCACCCGAGCGCTTGTCGAAGTCCTCGGCGAGTTCGCGGATCGATTTCACCATCAGGTTCAGTTCGCCGCCGGCGGCGCCGCCCGCAATCGTGTTCAGGCCGAGCATCAGGCTGTCGGCCTTGCCCATCACGCCGTCGACCCGCAGCATCACGTTGTCGATCTTCTCGGAGTTGCGCGCGAGCGCGGCGGTGAAGGTTTCCAGGTTCCGCAGCGAGTTCTTCACCGATTCCTGGTTGTCGGCGACGATGCGGTTGACGTTCTGCAGCGTGGCGCGGATCGACTCGGTGACGTCCTGCAGCGCGCTGGGGTCGGCGGTCAGCACCGGCACGCCGTCCTCGTCGAGCGGCACGGCGGCGGCGTTTTCCTCGCCGCCCTTCAGCGAGATCGCAGCGACGCCGGTGAGGCCCTGGAACTCGAGGCCGACGAGCGTGTCTTTCCGGATCGGTGCGTTATTCTCGACCATCGCCAGCGCGACCACGCGGCGCGGATTGTCGAGCTTGACCGAGATGACCTCCCCTATCCGGATACCGTTGAAATTGACGTTGCCGCCGTTGCGCAGGCCGGACGCCGGCCCTTCGAACACGATCCGGATCGGGCTGCGCAGTTTTGTGGTGTGCAGGCTCTGAAACCACAGCACAAAGCCGAACGCGGCGGCGATCACCGCCAGCGTGAAGGCTCCGATCAGGACGTAATTCGCCCGCGTTTCCATAGCTCAAGGTACTCCGAATCTGCATCCGTTCAGCTTCGCCGAGCGGACCCGTCGCTTATCGCCTGTTCGGGCATGATCGCGTCAAAACCGTGCCCACATCGTCACCGCGCTCTGGAGGCCCTTTCCGATTGAACCGGAACGGGGACCGTTTTGACGTCTTCTTAGCGCGAACCAGTCTCCACTTCGTTGGAAAACGCTCTACCCCATGACGGCGCGGGCGCGCTTGCCATGAAAATATTGCCTGAGCCAGGGATGCTGCGAGGCCTGCATGTCGGCAATCGAGCCTGCAGCAATGATCTTACCGTTCCCCAAAACCGCGATGCGGTCGCAGGCCGTGTAAAGGCTGTCGAGATCGTGGGTTACCATGAAAACCGTCAGGCCCAAAGTGCGCTGCAGGGTGCGCACCAGTTCGTCGAAATCGCCGGCGCCGATCGGGTCCAGGCCCGACGTCGGCTCGTCGAGGAACACCAGTTCGGGATCGAGCGCGAGCGCGCGGGCCAATGCCACCCGCTTGATCATGCCGCCGGAGAGTTCGGACGGATAGCGGTCCGCAACCTCGGGCCGCAGGCCGACCATGACGAGCTTGGCCACCATGATCTCGTCGAGCAGCCGCTGCGAGACCCTGAGATATTCGCGCACCGGGAACTGGATGTTCTGCCGCACGGTGAGCGAGGAGAACAGCGCGCCCTGCTGGAACAGAACGCCCCAGCGGCGCTCGACGCCGCGCCGTTCGGCCGTGCCCGCCGCGTCCAGATCGACGCCGAACACCTCGATGCGGCCTGCGATCTTCGGCACCAGGCCGATGATGGTGCGCGTGAGCACCGATTTGCCGGCGCCCGATGGGCCGACGAAGCCCAGAATCTCGCCGCGCCTGACGTCGAGATCGAGGCCGTCGAGCACGCGCGTCTTGCCGAATTGAACGGTGATGTCGCGGACGCGGATGATGGCGTCGGAAATCTCGGACAACATGCTCGGATTCTGCATGGTCACATTCCGATCGAGGCAAAGAAGATGGCGAACACGCCGTCCATCACGATCACGAAGAAGATCCCCTTCACGACCGATGAAGTCGTGTGCTGGCCGAGCGACTCGGCGCTGCCCTGCACCGCCAGCCCCTCGACGCAGGCGACGATGCCGATCACCGCGGCCATGACCGGCGCCTTGATGATGCCGACCACGAAATGGTCGATCGAAATGGCGTCGCGCAGCCGCAGCAGGAAGGCTTCCGGATCGACGCCGCCATAGAGCCACGCCACCAGCCCGCCGCCGTAGAGCGCGGCCATCGCGCCGAGAAACGCCAGGATCGGCAAGGCCAGCACCAGCGCCAGCATGCGCGGCAGGATCAGCACTTCGATCGGATCGAACCCCATGGTGCGCAGCGCGTCGATCTCCTCGCGCATCTTCATCGAGCCGAGTTCGGCGGTGTAGGCCGAGCCGGAACGGCCGGCGACCATGATCGCGACCAGCAGCACGCCGATCTCGCGCAGCACCAGCACGCCCAGCATGTCGACCACGAAGATGTCGGCGCCGAATTTTCGGAAATGAAAAATGCCCTGTTGCGAAATGATACAGCCGATCAGGAACGTGATCAGCACCACGATCGGCACCGCGCGCCAGCACACCTGCTCCAGATGGTGGATGGTCGAGGTCAAACGAAAACCGCGCGGACGGATCAGGACATGGCCGGCCGCCGCCAGCACCGCGCCCAGCATCTCGATCAGGCCGATCAGGGTGCCGCCGATGCCGGCGATGGCGCGGCCGATCTGCTCCAGCATGCCCGATATGGTCACCCGGTCGGTTTCGACGGCCGGCCCGGCCTTCACCCGGCGCACCTCGTCGACCAGGCTGGCATAATTGGCGGAGAGACCAGAAATCTCGGTCTCGACGCCGCCCTGGGTCAGGCTGCGGCGCAGCCGCTCGATCAGCCAGGCGCCGAAGGTGTCGAGCTTGGCCACGCCGGAGGCGTCGATGACAATGCCGGGCGTCTTGCCACCCAGCTTTTCGGCGTCCGCGACCAACCGTTCCAGCATCGGCGCAAAGCGGGCCGTCCATGTTCCGGTCGCGCACAGCGCCAGCCCGTTACCCCGCGCGATCCGCTCCAATGTCGGGTTGCCGTTCACCGATGCCTGTCCCCTGGGCCACCACGATAGCGGCGCAAAACGCCGAAATCCCGCACGCCTGCGGCCTTGTCGAATCCGCTCCTAACCAGCCATAGTTGGCTGCGGCGGGCAAGCTTGCGGTTCACGAAATTGCCAGATTTTAAAATGACTTCCAGCCCATCACGAAAGCTTGCTGTCAGCATCGAGCGCTGGCCGATCGCGGGCCATTTCACGATCAGCCGTGGCGCCAAGACCGAGGCGGTGACAGTGGTTGCCACCGTCAGCCAGGACGGCCACACCAGCCGCGGCGAATGCGTGCCCTACCCGCGCTACAACGAGACTCCGCAAGCGACACTCGAAGCGCTTCAAGCGATGCAGGAACCGGTTGCGAAGGGACTTGACCGCACGGCGCTGCAATCGGCGATGGCAGCGGGTGCCGCCCGCAACGCGCTGGACTGCGCGCTGCTGGATCTCGAAGCCAAGCAGGCCGGGCGGCGAGCCTGGACCCTGCTCGGCCGCTCCGCCCCGCGCCCTTGTATCACCGCGTTTACGATTTCGCTCGGCACGCCGGCCGCGATGGCGTCGGCGACGGCAAAAGCGGCGCACCGGCCGCTGTTGAAGATCAAGCTCGGCGGCGACGGCGACGACGCGCGGATCGCGGCGGTGCGCCAAGCGGCCCCCGAATCCGAACTGATCGTGGACGCCAACGAGGCCTGGACGCTGGATAATCTCGAATCCAATCTGGCCGCCTGCGCCAATGCCGGCGTGACGCTGGTCGAGCAGCCGCTGCCGGCCGGCCGTGACGAAGCGCTGGCGCGCATCCGGCGACCGGTCGCGGTCTGCGCCGACGAAAGCGTGCACGACCGCGCCTCGCTCGAGGGCCTGCGCGGCCGCTACGACGCCGTCAACATCAAACTCGACAAGACGGGCGGGCTGACGGAAGCGCTGGCGATGGCGGACGCCGCGCAAGCGCTCGGCTTCGAGATCATGGTCGGGTGCATGGTCGCAACGTCGCTTTCGATGGCGCCGGCGATGCTGCTGACGCCGCAGGCGCGTTTCGTCGATCTCGACGGCCCGCTGCTGCTGGCGCACGACCGCGACAACGGGCTGCGATATGACGGCAGCCTGGTCTATCCGCCGGAAGCCGCTCTGTGGGGCTAGCCTTATCCGTTCCGGATGTTGTTCGAGGAGCATTGAGTTTTTCCGCCTCGTCATTCCGGGGTGCGCCACCTGGCGCAGGCCCGGAATCCATGTCACCACCTGCTCCGCCGCCTGATGGATTCCGGCTTCTCGCTTCGCGAGCCCCGGAATGACGACAGCGCATGACTTCGCGATCTCGCGACATGTTTTGTCCGAGGTTTGCAGAAAACGTTCCGCCCTCCATCGTGAGGGCGCAGGGAAGATCGGGTGCGTGCCGCACCCGCAGTCTCGTGTGCAAAGGAATGTAGCCCGCATGAGCGTTTGCGATATGCGGGTTGCTGCGGACACCGGTCCCGCATATCGCAAGAGCTCATGCGGGCTACATTCTTTCTCACCCTCTACGAATGACGTGGATATTGGCTCGCGATCTCGCGACATGTTTTGTCCGAGCTTTGCATTCGTTTTGCCCTCCTCGAAAAATGAGGGCGCAGGGAAGACCGGATGCGTGCCGCACCCGCGGTCCCGTGTGCAAGAAATGGTGGAGATGCGCACACGAGCATACAGGTTCGGCGGAAGCATCCCGGCCTTCCCTGCGCAATGGCTTTACGGCTTATATCGTGCTCTCCCCGGTCGGGCCGGGCTCGTTGTCACCGTCATCGCGCAAGGCGTGAGCCTTTGCGCAACTTGACGCCAGCATCGGGGCGTCAGGACCACACGACTTCGCCGTACGCCTCCGGCGTGCACGTCTGTCACGCCATCCGCGTCCATCGCATCCCGCTGCGCGTTCGTGACGTTCGCGAGCGCCCCTCATCAGGCAGTGAGACGGGCGGAGTTATGCCGCTGATTTGCCTGGCGCGTTAAGTGGAATATTTTTGCGCGGAGGGCTGGACGGGTTTTGCTGATTTGCCCGTCGTGTTGAAGTGTCGCAGAGCGTGGTGTGAAAATGCTCTTGCGCTGGGAAGCAAATCAGTCGGCGGTGCACGAATTGTGATTGTAGTCCAGTCCACTAAAAATTTTGTGCACTGGCACCGTAATTCCCGCTCTGCCATCGCGTTCTGGAACGGAAAACGAAGCGCGTTCTCAAACCCGCCAAACGCGGGCCTAAGCCGTATCGAGGAGAGTTAAGTGCTACCAGTCGTGACGGCCGAACGGGACAAGCTTCAACAGCGGGTCAGTGACCGTAATACAAAACCACATTCCGGACGACACCGCGAAGGAGGCCGAGATATGTCTCTTGAAGCAGCGCTACCTTATCAGGCTCAATTGGAGGTCCACCGCGACCCGGTTGAGATTTTGTTTGGTCACGCCAACTATGCGCACAACTGTGGGTAACGTGACGATACCTGTTGCAATTCCTATAACGCCGCGCAGGATTATGCTTTCATATAATTTTCCGGGAATCGCATGGCCGCGCTGCCTTACGTCACCACGCCAGGGAATATCGACAAGGCTTTGCAGAATATTAAGGCTGCGGCCACCCCGCAGAGCGTCAACCAGGACTTCGTAAAAACGATCCTGAAGATTCCTGGTGGCTCAGGCAATCAGATGGCCGCATTCCTGCGGAAAGTCGGTTTTGTCCGGCCCGATGGCTCGCCAAGCGATATCTACACACGCTTCCGAAATGACGCGAGCGCGGGAAGGGCAGCAGCGGATGCGCTTAAGATCGGCTACGCCCCGTTGGCGGTACGGAATGAGTACTGGTACGCGCTGACCGACGACAAGCTCAGGGGCCTTATCGTGGAGGAAACTGGGAGCGCCAAAGACGCATCAATGGTGGGTATGATCCTTGCGTGCATCAAGGCTATTCGGAAGCACGCCGACTTTGATGCCGCTGCTGAGCCGGAGATAACCGTCCCGTCAGCTCCGGCTATGCCAGCACCCCACATGAATCCTCCCCAGCTTGCACCGCCCGAAGCGCAGACCATTGGGCTTCGGCTGGGATACAACATCAATCTCAATCTCCCCGCCACTTCGGACATCGCAGTTTTCAATGCGATATTCAAAAGCCTTCGCGAAAACCTCCTGAAGGCCACAGATGAAAACTGAGGATTACGTACGCTCATTCGGCATGTCCGGGATGATAATCACGGACGAGTTGAGAACCATAGAGCAGCAGTACAACATCGAACTCGGCCACGTTCCCCCAGCCATCAAGCAGAGCGCGCTTGAATACTATCCTCAATTTGAAAAGGAAGTCCGACAACACGCGGCAGCGATGGCTCAATACTACGAGCTGTTCTACTGCCTTGAGCAATCAGCCCGAAAGCTGATTACTGAGACGATGGAAGAGGCCGAAGGCGCGGACTGGTGGGAACAGAAAGTGCCCCAAGCCATCCGAGACTATGTGAAAAAGCTGATCCAAGACGAAATCGATATGGGCATGACCCAGCGCTCCGAACGAGCAATTGACTACACGACGTTCGGCCAGCTTTCCGACATCATCGGGGCAAATTGGACGCACTTCGAGCTGATATTTACAAGCCGTCTAGCCGTACAGCGTATCGTGAAGAACTTGAACATGCTGCGCGGCCCAATAGCTCATTGCTGTCCTATGTCGGAAGACGAGATCGATCGCCTGGTGCTTACCGTCAAGGACTGGTTCAGGCTAATTGGTTAGGGTTACAGTCCAGCACTGTCATCGTTTTTCACGATATCCCGACGCTGGTTGTTTGCACATTTTCTCGACGCGACCGGTACCCGCTCCGCCTGAAAACGCATCAATGCGCCAACCGGTTTCGCGACAGCCAGACCACCAGCCCGCCCGACGCGGCCATGGCGGCCATCACATAGTAGATGCCCTGCCCCCAGCTTTCGTAGACCGTGCCTGAGGCGACCGACGCGAGGCCGGCGACGATGCCGGCGCAGGCGGTCAGATAGCCCTGCCCGCGCGCCATCATGTGGCCGGGCACCTGATGCAGCAGCAAGCCCATCACGCCGACCTGGGTCAGACCGAAACTCAGCGCATGCGCGAGCTGGACGACCGCCAGTACCGCCAGCGGCGGATCCAGCGCCATGACCGCCCAGCGCGCCGCCGCGCTCAGCGCCGCGATCACCACCAGCGCCCACGGCGAAAGCGTGAATCGCGGCGACAGCGCGAACAGCACGATCTCGGCGATCACGCCCAGCACCCAGAGCACGGCGATGGTCAGTCCGTCGAAGCCGGCCTGCTGCCAGGCGATCGACGCGAAGATGTAATAGGCGGCGTGGCTGCCCTGGATCAGCGCCGACGCCACGATGACGGAGAGAAAGCCGCGATCGCGCAGCAGCGCGTCCGCCCCGCCGCTATCCGGCCGGGCCGTCCTTACATCGTCCAGCGGCGGCAGCCCGAGGCTCGCCAGCGCCCCGAGCGCAGCGGAGCCGGCGATGATCCAGATCAGGTGTTGGGCCGCAATCAGATCGAACAGCATGCCGCAGACCAGCGCGCCGAACACGAAGGCGGCCGAGCCCCACAGCCGCAACGGACCGTAGTCGAGCCCGTAGCGCTTTACGCCGCGCAACGCATAGGCATCGGTCAGCGGCACCATCGGCGTCCACAGGCAGCAGGTCAGCGCGTAGATCAGAAACACCAGCACCGGCCAATGCTGGGTGCCGAGCAGGACAAAGCCCAAAGCCGTCGCGCAGGAGGTCAGCACGATGCCGCCGCGCAGGGCCTGGCGCCGTTCCGCCAGGCCGGTGACGAGCGGCAACGCCGTGAACCGGGTTACCGAGGGAACCGCAGTGATCAAGCCTATCCAGAATGCATCGATCCCGACCGCCTTCAACCAGACCGTGAAAAACGGCAGATGGGTGCCGGTCATTCCGAACAGGGTGGCGTAAAACAACGCCATCCGGGTCGCGAAACGACGCGATGCGTCTTGAGAAGCTGTGGGAATTTGTGATTCGCTGGGCATCAATTCGATTGCGATTCGGGCAGGATCGTGTTGTCTCGTTATCGCAGTGCGCGCTGATTTGCGCGAAGAGTTTGCCATGGCCGACGACGTATTCGCCCTCTCTCCGATCTCGGCACGCGCCACGCTGCCGAGCGAGGAAGACTATGCCGCGATCGCCGAAGCGTTCATGGAAACGTCGCGCGGCCGCTGGTTCCTGACCGAATACGCCAAGCGCAACCGCAATGCCGACACCCGGATGGTGCTGGATGCCGTGGCGCGGATCGAGCAGAACCTCGAACGGCAGCGCGAGGAAGAGCGCGAGCGGGAAGCCAAACTGCAGCGCGAGGAAGGGCTCTCGGCGCAGCAGGCCCAGGAGGCCGTCGCTGCGGCGGCCGCGGCGACGGAGCGGCTGACCGAGGCGCTCGCCGCCATTCGCAACTCGGTCGCGCTGACCGAGGAATCGGCGGTGGAGGCGCTCGACAGCTTGGCGCTGGAGCAGCGGCTGGCGCCGGTCCGCAAAGGCGCCCGGGTGTTGCGGGAAATCGCCTGGCGGTTGCGCGAAATCGGCAATGACGGGCGGATCTGCGACCTGATCGATTCGCAGGTCTCGGTTATCGAGAAGGGCACCGATCAGTTGTCGACCGACGAGGCGCGTGCGGCGCTGCGCGCGGCCTTTGCCGCGCTGCAGAGCCGGCTCGTGGAGTTCAGCGACGACGACGCTGCGGCAGAGACGGAAGCGGCGGCGGCGCCCTCCGTCGCCACGCCGGCATTGGACCAGGTGGCTGAGATCGCCCAACGAATTTTTGCCAAGGAGCTTGCCAAGGAGGCCGCCCACGCGGCGTCCGCCGCCAAGCTGCCAGCCATGACGGCGAATATGCGCGCCGAAGCCGCGCACGCTGGAACGGCTGCGCCCGCCCAGGCCGACATCGCCGGCGAAGAAGCTACCGTGGCGCAGACCGCGTTCGAGAGCGCCGATCCCCAGAATGTCGACCTTCAGGACTCCGAGGGAGGGGCCGCGGACGCATTCGACACGGCGGACACATTCGGCGCGGCGGGCACATTTGACGCAGCGGAGACCCTCGACGCAGCGGACACCCTCGACGCGCACGTAGGCGACGCGGACGCCGCGGATGCCGAAGCCCATGACGAGGCGATCCTCGACATGGTCGCGATGGAGATGGGCGCGCCCGATCCGATCGCTGACGACGAGATCGAGCTTGTTGAGCCGGCCCACTCCGCGGAACCGGCACCGGCCGCTCCCGCGATCGCCGCCAAGGCACTCGAAGCCGTTGCCGCACCGTCGGTTCAACACATGGTGCAGGCGGCGCCGGCTCCGCCCGACCCGGTTCCGGCGCCGGCCGTGGAAATGTCGCTCGGCTCGAGCCTGCTTGCGAGCGGCCTCCTGAAAAAGCCGATCACCGCGGCCAACGATCCGCTGGCCCCGATCCGGCGCATGAGCCAGGCCGAGAAGATCGCGTTCTTCTCATAACGGCCTCGCGCGCCAGGGCGCGAAGCTCTTCGCTCCCCTGGCGCGCTCCATCTCAAGGTCATCGCCGCTTACCTGTGAACTAGATCACAAATGCGGCCGGCGATCGAAGGTAACATTTGCTGAAGGGAACAGGCTGAATTCGATAGACACGGGCACCGCCAACGGCATTTTCAGCGGTCTGCCCATCTCGGAGGGGGCATGGTCGATCCATCAACAGCGAAGCGCCTCGTTGAGGTCATCCACGAAAATTTGCCGGCTCCGGTCGGCGAGAGGCGGCCGGTCCACACCATCGGCATCGGCGTGAAGGGCAAATTCGTGGCGTCGGAGGTGGCGCGCACCTATTGCACCGCGGAGCACTTCAACGGCGATCCCGTCGACGTCTCGATCCGCTTCTCCAACGGACTGGGCGGGCTGGAGCAGCATGACGGATGGTCCGACGTCCGCGGCATGGCGGTCCGCTTCCATTTGAAGAACGACGCCGGCAGCGACCTGATCGCCACGACGCTGGGCGAATTCTTCGTCCGCAACGTCGAGGACTTTTTCAAGTTCTCGGAGATCGCCAAGCGCGAGCCGTTTCGACGGCGGCACTGGCTATTGAAGATCTTCGATTTTCTGCAGCTCAAGATCCCGCAGCGCAATCCGTACCCGAAGGAGACCCAGAGCATCGACGAAGGCGCGCTGCGTTACGCCAACCAGCACCGCTTCTCGCAGCTGGGGATTTTCCAGGTCGGACAGATCGGCGCGCCGGAGAGCTATGCCCGCGCCAGCTATCACGCCGTGCATACGTTCTGGGTGACGGCGCCCGACGGCGTTCGCCGCCCGGTCCGGTTCTACTGGCAGCCGGTCGCCGGCGTCCGCAACATCGAGAAGACCCCCGCGCCGTGCGACAAGTACCTGTTCGACGAATTGAAGGACCGGCTGCGGCGATGGCCGGCCCGTTTCATGCTGATGATGACGATCGGCGAAGCGGGCGACGCGCTCGACGATTGCACCAAGCCGTGGCCCGGCACCCGGCAGCGGATCGCCATGGGCACCCTCACCCTCACCGATATCCCCGAGGGCGAGGAGCAAACCGCGGCCGGAGAGCGTATCAGTTTCAATCCCTGCCGCCTCGCGCCCGGCATCGAAGCCTCCAACGATCCGATCCTCCAGGCACGTCTGGGCGCCTACGAAGTCTCGCGCGAGATGCGCGGTGGCTGTCCCTTCAAGTGGAGACAGGACAATGCCTGACAACGCAGGGATCATGGACCGCTGGGTGGACCGGCTGCCCGAAACGCCGTTCTTCAAGTTCGTGGCGGCGTGGATCCTGGTGCCGATCTGGGCGCGGTTGACGCCGGTCAAACCCCTGCCCGGCGGTCCCCACCCGTCGTTCCAGCCCGGCGACAACGTCCAGTGCATGATGAATTTGATCATGCCGCTCAAGGACAAGTCGCCCGTCGGACGCGCGCATGCCGCCATGGCGATCGCCCAGCACAAGGACGCGATCTTCGCCGGGTTGAACAATGTCGGCACCGTGCATTTCGCGCGCTTCGTCATCGTCGGCGACAACATCTGCATGTTCTCGGTCTATGACGGGGACTTCACAAACTACATCCGCGACTTCATCGCCACGATCGGCGAGGTGTTCGATGCCGTGGTCGGCCTTGTCGAAGGCGGCGATCAGGTTATTCCGTGCGAGAAGAACGTCGAGGCGTTCATCCAGTGGGTGCACGCGCGCGACCTCTACCAGGTGCCGGACACGCCGACCGACTTCCTGCGCGACCAGGAAGCGCTTGTCGGCGACAAGGCCGTGGCGCCCGTCAATGACGATCTGACGCTGCTGCCGCGCAAGATGGTGCTGCAGCTTCGCGCCAACCCCAACGTCTCGCTCGGCAGCGGCTACCGGGCGTATCCCGGATTTTCGGTGGCACAGGTCCGCAAACAACTGGGGTTAGGCTGGTGAGCGCAATCGACCTCTCCGATCTGCAGGGCAACATCCTGCGCGGTTACACAAAGAAGCCCTATGTCCGCTACCTCGTTCTCGAGGTGGCCGATCGCAATGCGGCCCGGCGCTGGCTCGCCGCCGCGATCTCCGGCCGCGACCATGACGTGCCGCAGATCACGAGTGGGGATTGGGGCAAAGCCCGGCCCGACACCTGCTTCAACATCGGCCTGACCTATCAGGGGCTGCGCGCGCTCGGCACGCCGAATTATTCGCTCGACATGTTCCCGAATGAATTCATCGAGGGCATGGCCGCCCGCGCCGTGAAGCTCGGCGATGTCGGGCAGAGCGCGCCGGAAAAATGGCCGCCGCCGTTCGATCAGCCCGATCGAATCCATCTGATCGCGACGATCTATGCCGAAAAAATCGAGCAACTGGACCAGGTCCAGCAGCGCGCGCTCGACCGCAACGCCCTGACGCTGCTCGGCACGCGCGAGGGATATGCCTTCAATCGCGACTTCGTTCACTTCGGCTATCGCGACAACATCATGCAGCCGAGGTTCGAGGGTCTTCACGATCCGGAGCGCCATGCGGACGGACAACCGCTGGCGCCGCTCGGCACCGTGCTGCTGGGGCACAAGACCAATCTGGAAGGCCTGCTGTGGCGGGTGCCACAGCCCGCAGAACTCGGGCACAACGGCACCTTCAACGCGTTTCGCGTGCTGAAGCAGGACGTGGTCGGCTTCGAAAAATATCTCGATCAGGCCGCGTCCGAATTGCTTGCGCATCCGCAGGTCGACGACGTGCTGCCGCCCGGCGCGGAAGCGAATATCTGCGAGATCCTTTCCATTGTACCGCCCTCACGCCACGCCGTCTTGCGCGAGATCGTCGCCGCCAATCTGTGCGGCCGGTGGCGCGATGGCACGCCGCTTGCGCTTTCGGCCGACATGCCTGCGCCGCATCTGTACAACGCGAAATTCGACTATGACGAAAATTCCCGCTGCCCCTACGGCGCCCACATCCGCCGGTGCAACCCGCGCGGCGGGCAGATTGTGCAAAGAGTCGCCAACAACAGCCGGCGGCTGGTCCGGCGCGGCGTGCCCTATGGTCCAGCCTACGATGCAACGAAGGGTGTCAACGGCGAAGAGCCCGAGCGCGGCCTGCTCGGCAATTTCATCGGCGCCAGCCTCGGCGCGCAGTTCGAGGCGATGTCGTGCGACTGGCTGAACCTCGGCCTGCAGGATCCGCGCATCACCGGCTCCAACGATCCGATCACCGGCACCAACAATCCCGCCACCAGCTGGTTCGACCTGCCGCTCAAATCCGGCGGCACGATCAGGCTGCGGGGCCTGCCGGAATTCGTCTCGACGCGCGGCGGCGCCTACACGTTCCTGCCGAGCCTCTCGGCGATCCGCTATCTGGCATCGCTGACGACGTGACGGGCTGGCGTGACGAACTGATCAGCCTTCGCATCGGCGACGCGGCAGCTCACTTCCGCATCTGAGCGCCCCAGTTTTCCTTGAAGGGCGCACAGATGGCATTGTTGGCCACCGCGTCCAGCAGAATGTGCCGCATATGCGTGGCAAATCTCTCGGTGTCCAATCGCAACACCCGATCCGGCCGCGGTGGTCCGGGCTTCGCGTGCGCCGCCAGCTCCGGTTCAAGAGGGTATCCAAGCGGCCGATTGTCCAGGAAAAGCCTGATGAGTCCGCCGTGCGCGGATCCGAAATCACTTTCAATCGTTTCGTCGAGCGATCGAATGACGGTGGCACTGACCATGAGCTTCTCCAGCGACGCCTGGGGAACGTTCCACTGGGCGCGGAGCAGGATCGTGCTGGCGGTACAAGGCGCATGATCGCGCCGGGGGCGCGTGGTCGTCATGAGTCCGATCTTGCAATCCTGCGTGTCCCCGCCGCCATTGTCATGGTCGATGACGATCACGCGCGCACGATCATACTGGCGCTGTGCCGTCCTCGGCTCGACATTGGTGCCGATCAGCACCGCGGTGCGCCCCACCAGCAGGACCGGACCTTCATAGAAATGGACCGGGCCAATGTCGCCGCTGGACGGATTGACGAAGGACATCCTGAATTGGAGAACGGAATCCTGGTTCCAGATGTGGACGATCTCCCGCGCCACATCCCCGGTATCGATGAAGTCGAGGCTGTACCGGTAGACGACATGAATTCCACAAAGCCAGTTTTGCAGCGCCGCCGCCTGGGCGCGATAGTCCGTCGGCATCGTCAGCGGAATGACGGCGGACTCGACACGTTGCGCCCTGAATTCGGCAATCGACCGGCTCGACAGCCAGACCGGCTGGATCCGAGGCACGGCGACGCGGTTGAAAAACTCGGCCAGCTTGTTTCGCGTATTTTCGTTGAGGCGGGTGGTGGTTCCATTGAGGATGCCAAGCAGTGTCCCCTGCGCCAACCCCGTCTCGTCAGCAATATGGGCCGCGATCTGGTTGTCGCCCGTCGGCAGGCGCAGCGCAACGCCGCACTCGCCGATCAGCAGGCGCAAGATCGCTTGCGCGCTCATTGAGCAATGCTCCGATTTCAATGACAACTAAATATGCCACAGAAATACACCAGGAACTATACAACATTGCGACTGCCTCCTGGCGTGTGCCGGGAAGCGTATCGGCGATCCGCTCTCGTTCACCGCGACGGCCGCGCCAAATCCGCTGCCGCCTGTTGCGCGGCCACTCCGGCTGCGGCGAAGATGGGACCGGCCTCTCCGGTTTCCTGCAATACCCGCAGGGATTGCCGGACATAGGTCTTGTAGAAGCGCTGATAACCGTCGCTGGCGAGCGCCTGTCGGTGCAGGCCGCGAAGATTGTTGAGCGCCAAAAAGCAGCCGGCTTCCATCGACAGCCGCACGTGCTGCCGGTCGATTTCCGCGGAAAGCTCCCTCATGGCATCGTCAAAGGTCGCATCTCCCGGCCTTGCCGCGCAAACGGCATCGGCGGGCCAGACGATCTCCACCTGCCCGAGCGGCGAGCGCGACAGGATGGCGCGCGGCATCGAGCCGTTGCCGACACCCATTGCCGGGCTTTGCGGCGACCGAAAACATGCGGACGGGCTGTTGAGCCAGGCCTTTACGCGGGCGCTCAGAACCCGCTCCACGGGCCCGATCGATGCATAGGCAGTGTAGCTCCCCGGTGTATGCTCGACGCCGAGCAGGCATATCCACTCGGCGCGACGCTCGCGCGGGAGCAACGCTCCTTCGGTCTGCCAGCTGAACTCGGCGCTCGGCAGCTTTGTTTCGCGACGGTCGAGCGTAACCTCCGTCACAAGTCGATCGCCATGCTCTGAGCCGTAGTTGAAAACTCTGCCGATCGAATTGCTCAGGGTGAGAGACAGCAGCGAGGCGATCGACCTGTCCGTCGGCAGATTTGTAACATGGGCGCCATCGATGAGGTTTGCGCGTACCCGTTCGAACAGGCGGCCGAGGCCAGGCGCGGCGTTCGCGATCAACTTGTCGGCCGCTATCTGGGCCAGCAGGCTCTGGCGCCCGACATCCTGCGGAAAGCCTCCGTCGGTAAAGACCTGGAACTGACGCAAACCGTCCGCCAGAAGCCGGCACTCGAGCGTGGACAATCGATAGGTGCCGAGCCAGGGGAAGCGCGTCAGGTCACCGCCGTCATCGATACGTATTTGGTTCTCGTTGGTCATGTTCGCCTCCACATCCCGTTGATCGAACATCCTCCTGCGGACCGCCTGGCCGTTCGACCAGCCAAGCGGGTTTCTTGTCGCTTTTCGTGGGAGGGGGCCGACCTTCGGTACGCTCGGGCAGGCGCCACAAGCCCACGGTTCGCTCCTGGACCGCGGCGCGCGAGCCGGCCGTTCGGCGATGCAGACCCTGACCGTGTCCCCATCCGTCGGATGGGAGGTCTGCCGGGCTCCGTGCGTCGAAGTCGTGCTGCATGGTCGGTGGAAATCGGCTATATTGCAAGAAAAGTTTCTTTTCATGATGCGCATAGTTTCAAATCGGAATGGCTTCAATTTCCGGTCAAAGAACTTTGGTCCTGATCTAGAGTCGATGCGGTTTTGGACCCAACAAAGTGTAGTGGCGGAACGTCATGTCGCCGTCATCAGGACGGCCGCGAACGCTGGGGGACGGTTGTGGACCGCACTGAACTCAAGGAGCGTCGCAAGATCTACCTGAAGGCGGTCGCTCACGCCGCGGGGCTCGAATCGATGGCGGCGCTTGCGAAGGAACTCGGTGTTACGCAGTCGACCCTGACGAACGTCCTGAGCACCAAACGGTCGGCGAGCCCCGAACTCATCAGGAAGATCGAGCAACTGGCGCCGAAGATCGAGGACGGCTCCATCCTTGGCGCACAGGCTCTATCTCGCAGCGCGGACGCAGATCCCGGCCGGTCCCTCACCATCGGCGAGCAGCTCAAGGAAGCCTATCGCGAGCGGCTTCAGGAACTGCAATCGTCCGAGGAGCTGACAAGCAAGAACATCAGGGACGTGGTCAGGAATTTCGAGTCGATGGGCAGCGACGATGTATTCATCTACATTTCCGCAACCCAGCAGCCGTTGGAAATGAATCCGAACGAAACGGTTTTGAAGCAGGCGATACTGAATGCCATCCGCCGGAAATCGTTCTTCATCTACCTGCGTCCGACGAAAGAATATCTTCAGCATCTGAACAATTTTGTCGACATAGAACTGCAGTTCGCGAATTTCAAGGCAACGCTTTTTTCGAGCCTTTCAGAAACAGAAAAAAGATCATGCGAGGGTCACCTGGTACTGATCCAGGCAGACGATGTCCCCCTGTTTGTCGTGCCAGATTTCAAGTGGGAAATCTTTTACAGCGATAGCATCGACGTTCCTCAAAGGGCGCTTGCTGCTACGCTCGTTGCCGCCGGCACCGACCCAAACAATAGCGGCGCACATATCCTCGTTCCGTTGTCGGCCGATTCGGTGAAGCAAATTCTCTTCGAAGTCGTAAGGGCGATCTGGCAAGTGAATTCGAGCCGTCGAAAACGCAGCAAAGTACCTGACCGAGTCGTGGCCCGGCTTGTGAGAAGTGTGGAGCAGACGACCAAACAGGCAATCAAAGGGGAGCGATGAGCCCCCCGACTCGCCAGCCGCGCGGGACGCTTGGAGAATTTTGCCGGATCTGTCGAAGCATTACTTCGACACCTCCGGCATCTCCAATGCATCAAAAGCGATGCCGGAAAACTTTCACGATTCAGCTTGCCGACTTCATTACCTAAAACACTGGTTGCGCGGGCATCGCGCAAAATTGCAACAGTGCCTGGAATTCTACAACCATGGCAACGAATAGCGGTGCGGCTAAATCGATTGCGTGTCAAAAGATCTTCTACCGAATCGTGCGGCTGGGGGCAGCGGATGGATACGGTTGCGGATCTGCGTCCGTGCGTATTGCCAGATTTCAAACCGTCCGTTGAAGGGTTCGCTGAAACCAAGCGACCGTCCTGCGGCGATATAGACGACCTAATAGCACTCGTCCGGGGCAATGAGGACAACGTCTTTTCGTACGCACGTGATCGCTCAATAGATCCGCTGACCCTGCGTTCGCGGCTTCTCCTGCACCTTCCGCGGTTCGTCGGTGACTCTCTGCCGAGCAAGTGCATCATCCAGCAAGAGATGCTAGCCGTCTCCGACGGTATTGAAGACATTCAGCGTACATACACGAAGTGGTTGAAGCCGCCGGAGACGCCGATAGCACTCGGCGATCTCGAATTTATCTCGCTCGATGAGGAGACCGCAAAGATCTTTCATGAATGCTTCCACTACATTGGCTCATATCGGCCCGGGCAGCATTTTGCATTTCGAGACAAGACTAGCGGCAGGATCGTTTGCATCGGTAGCCTTGCACCTCTCGACCTTGGACATGCGGAAGAAAAGATCGCCCCAAACGTCGATCCCAGGTCGGTTTTCATGTTGTCGCGATTCTTTTCATTTCGTTGGGCGCCCGAAAAGACCTTCAGTCATTTCCATGGCAAGTTGCGCCTCAGGCTGATCAAGGATTTTGATACCAAGTTGATGCTTTCGTTTGTCAATCCGAATCTCGGCTTCAATGCGAGCTCATATAAGAGCGCAAATTGGACGGTATTTGCGCGCGAGAACGCCACGCGCTACATGTATCTTGATGGTCGTTACCGCACGATGCGGTTCTTTGTGAACAACCACGGCACGAGCGATACAGATCAGCTCAGGAAAAAGCTCGGTCCCTCCTTTCAGGTCTCGACCTTGAATCTCCATCCCATGCTGCTGCTTGCGATTCCGCTGCAGCGTCGCGCGCGGAAGGCGATCCCGCCAAAGCCATTTATCTTTGAACGCCCGGTTCTGTAACTGTTGGCGAAGCTGTCTCGCATATGTCCAGGAAAGCGATCTTTCTCGCGGGGCCACTGACCGGAATATCGTACAACGATGCTCTGGAATGGCGGAAATACGTCGAGCGCAGGCTTCCCCCGGACGTCATCGCCTTCTCGGCGCTGCGCGGAAAGGACTACGTTGAAAGGGAAGCCGTCCTCAAGGACGCCTATCCCGATCATCTGCTGAGCACGCCGCAGGGGACCATTGCGAGAGATCGCTTCGACGTATCGCGCTGTGACGCGCTCTTCGTCAATTTCCTGAAAGCCGACCGGGTCTCCATCGGGACGATCATGGAAATGGCCTGGGCGGATGCCTTGCGTATCCCGATCATCCTCGCCATGGAAAACGGAAACATTCACGATCATGCTTTCGTGCGGCAGGTCGCTGCGTTCATCACCGACGACCTGGACGAAGCGATACGAACCGCCGTGAATGTCGTTGCGATGAGGGTGGTGTAGCGCCCTGTTCGCGGCGCCTCACCGGTTCAAGGCATTGATCAGTTCATCCGCCTCGCGCAGGTCGCGGGAGGTTTCGGCGGAGGCGAATTTTGCCCGGGTCGACATCAGCAGGTCCCGCGCTTCGGCGCGCGCAGATGCGCCCTCGGCGAGACGCGCGATGCTGATCGCCGTGCGCAACTCCCAGCCGACCGCGCCGATCTTCCTGGCGGAGGCGAGCGAGCGCTTGAACAGGCGCATGGCGGTCCGTTCGCTCCGCGCCGGTTCGCGGCACAGCAGTTCGCCGTGGATCCGGTAGATCTCCGGCGCCGCCCAGCGCTCGCCGGTCTGCTCCATCACGGCCGCCGCCGATGCCGCGAGGTCCCGCGCCCGCTCGACCTGCCCGATCCGTCCGAATTCGGTGGCGAGCAGGATGCGATATAGCGGCATCTGAATACAGCGGGTCTCGGCGGGGAGCCTGCCGAGCAGGCCGCACAGCTGTTCGAGCACCTCCGGCGCCGGGCCACGCGCCGTCAGCGCCGAGGTCGCCCATAACGGCCCGATGACCCCGTACATCGGATAGCCGTACTCGTTGGCAACCTCCAGGCCGCGTTCGACGCTGGCCAGGTTGGCCGCGAGATCGCCTTCATACCAGTGATCGGACACGCCGAGAATCGAGGCGAACGCCAGCATGAACGGATGCCCGATCTCGTTCGCGAGCTGCCGCGCGGTCACACAGCATTCCCTGGCGCGGCCGGGCCGGCCGAGCAGCCATTCGATGTGTCCGGAATAGACCAGCGACACGATCAACGGATCGTGCTGATAGGTCTGGACCAGCTTGCCGTGCTTGCGGGGATCGTAGCGGGCGCTGATCAGCGCGGCGAGTTCGCTGGCCGGCTCGAGGCGGCCGAGGAAGAAATTGGCGATCAGGGCGGCGGTGTACGCCATCAGCGCGGCCTCGCCGTCGTCCCACTCCTCCGCCCGCCGGACGAAATCCTCCGCCTGCTTGAGGCCCCTGCTGAGCTCGCAGTTGACCAGCTTGGCAATGGTGCTTCCCCACAGCACCGTCACCTTCTCGCGAATGGTGCCATGGCTCTCGCAGAGTTTGAGGGCGCGGTTGTAGGATTCGTAGACGTGCGGATCGGACCACCCCGCATTGGCGGTGTACGCCATGGCCAGACTGGATTGCAGCGCGATCTCGGTCTCGAAGCGTTGGGGGGAAGCGGGCAGTCGCGGGATCAGCGAGAGGCCTTCGCGGAGGTGAACCACCGCCTCCCTGGTGGCCGAGCGGCGGAGCGCGGACTTGCCCGCCTGCAGCCATGCCTCGATCGCTTCGGGAATGTTGCCGGCGCGCGCGTAGTGATAGCCGAGCACGGCGGGTTGGCTGCTCTCCTTGATCGCGGCCTCCTGCAGCAGCCACGAAGCCACGCGGGCATGATACTCGCGCCTGTCCTCCAGCAGCAGCGAAGAATAGGCCGCCTCCTGGATCATCGCGTGCTTGAAAGCGAACGCATCGCCCTGCGATCCCTCCACGGGATACACGATCTCGGCGCTCTCCAGCGCCTGCAACGCGCGTTTCAGCGTTTCGCCCTGGCTCGGGAGTATGTTGAGGATTCCCTCATAATTGAACTGCCTGCCGAACACGGAGGCGATCTGCGCGACGCGCTTGGCGGGACCGAGCCGATCGAGGCGCTCCATCAGCGAATCGTGAATGCTCGAGGGTACCAGTGGCTTGGGCAGTCTCTCGCCCAGCGCAAGACCGTCGACGTCGGGCCCGGCGGCGCGGGAATCGATCACGGCCCGCGTGAACTCCTCGACGAACAGCGGCACGCCGTCGGTTCGCTCCACGATCTGGCCGGTGATCCGGCGCGACACGATATCGCCGCCTGCGACGGCTGCGACCATCTGCTCGCATTCGTGCGGCGCCAGCTTATGCAGCGGGATTCTTCGAACCGGCAGGTCCGACAACCAGTCGGCACCGTAATCGTCGCGATGGGTGATCAGCACCATGATCCGTTCGTCGGGACAGTGCGCGATCACGCGCAGCAGCAGTTCGATGGTGGTCGGGTCGATCCACTGCACGTCCTCGACGACGCCGAGAATCGGCCCCTTGCGGGAGGCAGCGACAAGCGCGTCGATGAACGCCTGAAAGGCGCGCCCGCGCTCCGAGGGCGACCCGAGATCCGCGGGCTCGTATCCCGAACATGCGGGGATCGACAGCACCGCGCCATAGTAGCGCAGCGCCCGTTCGACATCGGTGACGGCCCTGGCCAGCAGCGAACGCAATTTCGCCAATGCGAGTTCCGCGTCGTCGGTCTCCTTGATTCCGGCGGCGCGCGTCAGCCGCTCGATTTCCGGGGCCAGCGGCGTGTTGACGTGGAACGGCGAACATTGCAGCGACAGAATATCGCGCGGGGCGGTACCCAGCGAGCTACGGAACTGGCGGATCAGACGCGACTTGCCGATGCCGGGTTCGCCGGAAATGACGCCGACCTGCCCCGCCCCTGCAAGGGTCCGTTGCCACATCTCAGCCAGCAACGCGCTTTCGCCGGTACGGCCTATCATCGGCGCCAGCGGCGACCTCCGCGCGCGCTCGAACCGGCTTTCGCTGGCCGCCAGCGCCTCGGCGCGCCAGGCCTCGACCGGCCCCTCCACGCCCTTGAGCGACCGCCGGCCGAGCGGCGCATAGCTGAACGTGCCCCGCGTCAGTTCATACGTGCTGACGCCGACCACGACGCCGTTCTCGCCGGCGAGCCCCTGCAGGCGGGCAGCGACATGGGCCGGGCTGCCGAACACTTCCCGCCGTTCGGGCGGCTCGCCGGGCACGCTGCCGACGACGACCACCCCGGTGTTGACCCCGATGCGGACGCCGAGGCGAACGAAGCTGCCGTCCGAGAGCGGAAAATGATGGTCCTTGATCGCGGCAGCGACCGCCAGCGCGGCGCGCACCGCACGCTCGGGATCGTTTTCATGGGCTTGCGGCACGCCAAAATAGGCCAGCAATCCATCGCCGATCAGCCGGGCGATGTGACCGCCATAGCGGCGAATCTGCTCGTCGCAGATATCGCGATAGGTTTTGATGACCCCGAAGAACTCCTCGGGATCGATCCGCTCGCTCAGCGGGGTCGAGCCGACGATGTCGATGAAGGCGACGGTGAGCTGCCGGCGCTCGGGATGAAGCGCTTCGTTCTCTCCATTCGCCGACGCGCGCGTTCGAAAAATTGTGCCCAAGAGAAGATCTGGCTCCGGCTGGCTGCTCATGACCCACCATGTTCAGTTGCGCCGCACCGCCACGAGGCAGGGCAGACGGCGAGCCGCATCCGGTTGCCGCTGCCGGGCGGGCCTGTGCCCGAGGGGGCGATGCCCGGATTGAACACCATGTGCACCCCACCGTATAGATGATTTTGAGGCCATTTCAGCGGGTTAATGGCGTCACCGGCTTTGGCGGAGACCTCCGGACCGCCGCCCGGCGCGGTCCGGTCGCTTTGCGAGGCAGCAACCCTTAGATGCATCCCCCCAAGCAGACGTGATCGCAGTCACGTACGGCGACGCGCAGCTCGCCTAGCGTGCCGGCAGCTCACATTCCGCTGAGGAGGCAGCCATGTCCCGCTTCAAGCCATCGCATCTGGGCGCCGGCCTGCGCCTGCTGGCCGGCCTGTTGAGTTTCGCAGCGGCCGGTACGGCGTTTGCGGAAGCGCCCAATGCCGACATCCGGAACGGTATGCAGACGCCGCCGGCGGATCAGCGCGTCGCGCTCGTGATCGGCAACGCGAATTACCAGTCCGCACCCAAGCTCGCCAATCCCGGCAACGACGCGCGCTCGATATCGGAACTGCTGAACTCGGCGGGCTTCGAGGTCACCCAGGCCACCGACCTGACGCGCAAGGACATGGTCAGGGTCGTGCAGGACTTCACCGCCAAGGTCGCCGAGCGCGGCCCCGGCACCGTCGCGATGATCTACTATGCCGGTCACGGGGTGCAGATCGAGGGCGAGAACTATCTGCTGCCGGTCGATGCGAAAATTTCGACGGCATATGATCTCGACGGCAATTCGCTGCGGCTGGTCGACCTGATGGGCACGCTGGACGCCATCACGAGCCGCATGCGCATCGTGGTGCTCGACGCCTGCCGCAACAATCCATTCCCTGAGATCAACGACGCCGGGCGGGGGCTTGCCATCGTCGATGCGCCGAACGGCTCGATCGTCGGCTACTCCACCTCGCCGGGCATGGAAGCGGCGGACGGCGACGGCGGCCACAGCCCGTATACGTCTGCGTTCCTCAACATCGCGCGCGAGCCGAACCTGCCGATCGAACAGCTGTTCAAGCGCGTCCGGCTCGAAGTCAACCACGCGACACGAGGCCGCCAGACGCCGTGGGAAAGCTCGTCGCTGACCTCCGATTTCTTCTTCTTCGGCGATACGGCAGTGGCCGCAGGCCGTGCGCCGGATCGCCGCCCGGTGGTGCAGATGGCGGCGAACCTGCCCTCGCGGTCGGTGCGCCAGGCCTATGATTACGTGGTGTCAGAAGGCACGCCGGAACATTATGAGGAGTTCATCCGGCTCTATCCGAACGACCCGCTGGCCGATGACATCCGCGTGCTGCAGTACAATCTGAAAGTCGCCAAGGCCTGGCACAAGGCGGTACTCGCGAACTCGCCGTTCGCCTACAAGACGTTCCACGAAAAATATTCCACGAGCCTCTACGCGCCCGCCGCGCTGAAACTGTACGGCGCGCCGAAGGCGGTGCCGCTGATGCAGTTCACGCATCTGGCGAAGCAGTCGCCGTCATACAAGCACGGCAATTTCGGCCATGCGTTCGCCCACAACAAGGGTGGCGGCGGACCGGGCTTCCCGCACATGCCAGGTCACGGCGCATCGAAGCCGTTCGGCAACGGCCACATGGGCAAGATGGGCGGGCTGCCCGGCAGGAACAAGCAAGGTCCGTTCAATGCCGGCCACCACGGCAGGTTTTCGAAGATGCCCGGCAGGTTCGACAACCATTCGATGCGGACCGGCAACAAGCACATGTTTGGCAACGGCCCGCGTCATTTCGGCGGCAGCATGGGCAACCGGTTCAACCAGCGCTTCTCGCCGGGCCCGTCACGGATGTCGTTCGCGCGCGGCGGGTTTGGCGGCGGCAGGCATTCGTTCGGTGGCGGGCATTCCTTCGGCAGCGGACGATCGTTCGGCGGAGGCGGTGGGTTCGGCGGCGGGTTTGGACGGCGGCACTGAGCTGAAAGTGACGCAACACCGGGCAGATCGCGTGCTCTGCCCGGTTTCGTTTCAGATCGTCGAGCGTGAGATGGAATTGTAGCCTGCATGAGCGCTTGCGACATGCAGGATGCCTCGGGCACAGGTCCCGCATATCGCTGCGCTCATGCAGGCTACAAAGGCGACGGACCGTAGCGATCAGGCGACCAGCCTGGCGAACAGGTCAGCATCGACATTGCCGCCGGAGAGAACGATGACGACGTTCCTGTCCCTGGCGTCGATGCGCCCGGCCAGCAATGCGGCAAGACCGACGGCGCCGCCGGGCTCCACCACCAGCTTCAATTCGCGATAGGCATAGGCGACCGCCGCGCCGACTTCTTCGTCGGAGGCGGTC
This sequence comes from uncultured Bradyrhizobium sp., assembly GCA_964609175.1. Classification (GTDB taxonomy): domain Bacteria; phylum Pseudomonadota; class Alphaproteobacteria; order Rhizobiales; family Xanthobacteraceae; genus Bradyrhizobium. The sequence continues at coordinate 48,907 of CAZSRR010000021.1, read as the reverse complement.
ACGCCATTGGCCAGCAGCTTGCTGTTGATCGAGAAGGTAAGCTCGCCCGGCATCGCCGCCATCAGCGCGTCGCAGATGGTGCGGCCGGCGGCGTGATGCGCCTCGCGGTGGCCGGCGCGCAGCGACAGGCCGTGATCGTCATAGTCCTTGGGCTCGGCGACAACCACCTCGGCCTGCGGGTACCTTGCCTTCACGGCAGTCGCGACGCCCGCGATCAGCCCGCCGCCCGACGCCGGCGCCACCACGATGTCGGGCACGAGCCCGAGCGCAGCCATGTCCTCGGCGATCTCGCGGCCCGCAGTTCCTTGCCCTGCGATCACGAAGGGATCGTCATAGGGGCGCACCAGGGTCGCGCCGCGCTTGTCGGCGATGCCGTTGGCGATCGCCTCGCGGTCTTCCCTGTCGCGATCGTAGAGCACCACCTCTGCGCCGTATGCCTTGGTGCGCTCGCGTTTGGTGACGGGCGAATCCGCCGGCATCACGATGGTGGCCTGCATGCCGAGGATCTGCGCGGCGGCCGCCACGCCCTGGGCATGGTTGCCGGAGGAGAACGCGACCACCCCGCCGCCGCGCCGGTCCTGCGGGATCGAGGCCAGCTTGTTGAAAGCGCCCCGGAACTTGAAAGATCCGGTCCGCTGCAGCATTTCGGGCTTAAGGAAGACTTTTGCCCCGACCCGTTCGTTGAGAACGGGGAACGACAACAGCGGCGTGCGCACCGCAAAGGGCGCGACCACCCGGGCAGCAGCCTCGATATCGGCGGCGCCAATCGGTGGATTTTGGATGGGTTGTGGCATGTGCTATTTGTATCGCGGCTGGCGACAGGCGGGCAAGACGCATTACGGTGATGCAAAGGGAAATACCGAGCCGGCGATGCCGTGATTTCAAGCCGCGAAATGCGGGTCTTCGGCCCGGAATTCGGCCGCCACCCCGCCATCCGCCGCAACCGGGCGAGCACTCGTGGCGTGCTCGACAAAAACCCGGGCCGAGGCCGCCCAGGTGTGGGCTGTGGCGAATTCAACGCAATCCTGCCGCGAAATCTGCAGCGCGTCGAGGCAGGCCGCGCGCAAATCCTCGTCCAGGATGCCGACCGGCGCCGCGCCGATCACATCGCGCGGACCCGTGACCGGAAAGGCGGCAACCGGCAGACCACTGGCCAGCGCCTCGAGCAGCACGAGGCCGAACGTATCGGTCCGGCTGGGAAAGACGAAGATGTCGGCGGCAGCGTAGATCTCAGCCAGCTCCTCGCCATGCCGTGCGCCCAGGAACACAACGTCCGGATACTTCCGCTCCAGCCCGGCCAGCGCCGGTCCATCGCCGACGACGAGCTTGGTCCCGGGCAGGTCGAGATCGAGGAAGGCTTCGAGGTTCTTTTCGACCGCCACGCGCCCGACGCTGAGGAAGACGGGCATCGGCAGGCACAGATCGGCGCTGCGTGGATGGAACAGCGAAGTGTCGACACCGCGCGACCACAGTACGACATTGCGAAACCCGCGCTGGCGCAATTCGGCCGCCAGCGCCGGCGTTGCCGCCATCACGGCCTGGCTCGGACGGTGAAACGCTCGCAGCATGCGCCACACCCAGGCTTCCGGGATCGACGAGCGCGCCGAGACATATTCGGGGAAACGGGTGTGAAAGCTCGTCGTGAACGGCAGGCCATGTTTGCGGCAATAGCGCCGCACCGACAGCCCGATCGGGCCTTCGGTTGCGATATGGATGCTGTCGGGCCTGGCGGCTTTGATCAGCTGCGCGATCTTGCGGGGATATGGCAGCGCCAGCCGCAGGCCTGGATAGCCCGGCATCTCGACGGTGCGAAACTTGTCAGGCGTCAGGAAACTCATCTCGACGCCCAGCCCCCTGGCCGCTTCCGCCGTCGCGACCAGCGTTCGCACCACGCCGTTGACCTGCGGGTGCCACGCATCGGTTGCGACCAGGATGTGCGTCATGCGGCGCGCGCCGCCACGCGGGGAATGGGGGCCGTCCTGCGCTGTGGATCGGCCCAGGTGATGATCTCGAAGCGGCCGTCCTCGTGCTCGACGAGCGCGGTGCAGCTTTCCACCCAATCGCCGCAGTTCATGTAGCGGACGCCGTGCTCGTCGCGAATCACGGCGTAGTGGATGTGGCCGCAGATCACCCCGTCGGCGCCGTGCCGCCTCGCCTCGCCGGCCAAGGTCTTTTCGAACGCGCCGATATAGTTCACGGCGTTCTTGACCTTCTGCTTCGCCCATTGCGACAGCGACCAATAGGGCACGCCGAACATGCGGCGGAAGAAGTTGACCAGGCGGTTCATCTGGATGGCGAAGTCGTAGGCCTTGTCGCCGAGATGGGCGAGCCAGCGCGCGTTCTGCACCACGAGATCGAAGATGTCGCCGTGGATGATCAGATAGCGCTTGCCGTCGACGCCCTCGTGAACGGTGTTTTCGACCACGTCGATACCGCCGAAATGCGTGCCGTAGTAGTTGCGCAGAAACTCGTCGTGGTTGCCAGGCACGTAAATGACTTTCGCGCCCTTGCGCGCCTTGCGCAGCATCTTCTGCACGAAGTCGTTATGCGACTGCGGCCAGTACCAGCTCGACTGAAGCGCCCAGCCGTCCACGATGTCGCCGACGAGGTAGATGGTGTCCGCGTCGTGGTTTCTCAGGAAGTCCAGCAGGCGGTCGGCTTGCGAACCGCGGGCTCCAAGATGGACATCGGAGATGAACAAGGTACGAAAGCGCCGCTCCGGGCTTTCATCACTCAAGGTGTCACTACCCATACCTGTCCCCTGACAGAATTCTGTGACAGGGCGATGACTGTTCACGCGACTGTAGGCCTCACGGGAATCAATGCCGCGCCCCCCTGTGTTAGCGGTATCAGCGCGATGCGACAGAGAGGCGACAGCGGCGCGGCAACATCGCGTTGTCTTGCGCGGACGCGCAGAGGACGGCGCAAAACAGGGTTAATAGAACTTCTGGAAGTGATGGATCGGGCCGTGGCCGTGCCCGACGCTGAAGCGATCGGCCGCCGCGATCGCGGCACTGACAAAGGCCTTGGCGTCGCGCACGGCGCTTTCCATCGCCTCGCCTTTCGCGAGCCCCGCGGCGATCGCCGAGGAGAGCGAGCAGCCGGTGCCGTGGGTGTTCCTGGTGGCGACGCGCGGGGCGGCAAGCGCGGTGACGCCAGCCGAATCGATCAGGTAGTCGATACTCTCGGCGCCCTTGCCGTGGCCGCCCTTGATCAGCACGGCCTTGCAGCCGAGCGTCAAGAGCCGCCTGCCCTGTTGCTCGACGGCGGCTTCGTCAGCCGCCACGCCTTCGCCCAGCAGGTCGGCGGCTTCCGGCAGGTTGGGCGTGATCACCGTGGCCAGCGGGATGAGTCTGGTGCGCAGCGCATCGACGGCTTCCTTCGCGAGCAGCCGGTCACCCGAGGTGGCGACCATCACGGGATCGAGCACGACGTGTTTCGGCGACCAGCGCTTGAGGCCCGCGACGATGGCCTCGATCACGGGCGGATGCGCGACCATGCCGATCTTCACTGCACCCACGTCCAGGTCGGAAAATACCGCGTCGATCTGCGCGGCGACGAATTCGGCCGGCACCTGGTGGATGCCGGTGACTCCTCGCGTGTTCTGCGCGGTCAGCGCCGTGATCACGGAAGCGCCGTAGACGCCGAGCGCTGCGAACGTCTTGAGGTCGGCCTGGATGCCGGCGCCGCCGGAAGAGTCGGAGCCGGCGATGGTCAGCGCGATCGGCGCGGTCATCGCAAGCCTCGTCGAAATGCCGGTTTTGCAGCCATGGCCTGTCCTAGCGCGCCCCGCCATGGCCAGCAAGCTGGCTTGGCTTTGGCTTGGCTTCGGCTTGCCTTGAGGCGTCGTTTTTGGCCTATTGGGGCAAATTTTGCGGAGACGACAGCGATGGTTCCCTTCTTCGTCCAGTTCAAATGCAAGCTTGGTCAGTCCTACGCCGTCGCCAACGCGCTCGCCGAGGCCGAGATCGCCTCGGAGATCTATTCCACCGCCGGCGATTACGACCTGCTGGTCAAGTTCTACGTCGACAACGACACCGACATCGGCCACTTCGTCAACGAGAAGGTGCAGGTGATCCCGGGCATCCAGGACACCCACACCATCATCACCTTCAAGGCGTTCGGCCCTGGCTAGCTTTGCCGCGATTGAAACCGGTGTCAGAACATCGGCGGCAGTATTGCCCCGATGCCCATCGCCTTCGTCGGAGGGGTGCTCGGCGCAGACGATGGGTTCATGCGGGCAACCACCTCGTCCGGCACCCGGTAAATCTGGATCACGTGGTCGATTTTTCTGAGCCCGCAGGCCTCGCGTTGCACGACGAAGAGCCAGAGGGCATGCCCTGCCTGTTCGACGAGATTGTCGCGAATTTTCCGATCGGAATTGGCCGTTTGCGGGCAAGCGGCAAGCGCTGCCAACGCGGCCTCCAGCCGCGCCCCGAGCCGCCCGAGCGCTGACGCCCTCTCCTCGGCGACCTCATACTGGAGCGTAGCGAACCCGGAAGAAAGAATGTCCAATGCCATACCGGCATCCTCCGAAACGTGGCTTGCCGACCATGTCCAGCTTATGGATCGGCAGTGGGCTGTTCAAGACAAACTGAGTCTGCGTGCAACGTCGTGCGCAGTGAAGAATTGCGCGGCCGTTCACGCGTCAAAACACGTCGATCGTCGGGAAGCGAGGGTCTCCGGTGATGCAATCCCACAGGAAGATGGCAACACCGACATCACCGGTCCAAAGCGTATACCGTCCGCGGCCGGCGACGGACCGCGCGCCGCGATGCTGGACGATGGCCGTCATCGCGAATTGGCGCCCCCGGTCGAGCCAAACGGGATCGTTGGTGCGGCGGTGGAGTTTCAGGAACGCGTAACCGTTCCCACCCGTGCCTTGGCAAAGGCCGGGGCCCTTGGTGAGCGGTCCTGCGGCCCAGGCGAAGCGACCGGCAAATGACCCCGGCCGCGCCCGTGTAGAAACCGGGGTTGCCATCTTCCACGCTGTCGTCGCTGGGATGGGCCGGCCAGAACGTGTCCGGATCGAACCTGGCGATGGCATCGGCCGCCATCTCTTCGATCTCCGCGCGGACACCCCCCGATGCGGGTCGCGCCAGCAGGTATCCCGTTAATGGCCGTTAACCATTGTGGCGGAATTGCATGTTTTTGCCACAAGAGCATCATCCTACCGCCTTGATATTTTTTGTTAATAATCGTGTCGTCAACCGGAAGCTCCGCGGCGGAGGATTTTCCGAAGGGGTTTAGTCGCGAGTACCACCGATGGGGACGCTGTACGATTTACTTGGCGCGCTTCCGAGTGACGACGCAGAGGAATTGCGGGCCGCCTTTCGCAAGGCCGCCAAGGCGACGCATCCCGACACCAACCCTGACAATCCCGATGCCGACGTGCGGTTCAGGGAGTTGATGCGCGCCTACGACATCCTGACCGACGCCGACCAGCGCGCGACCTACGACCATTTGCTCGCCATTGCGCTGCAGCCGGAGACGGCCCCATCGACCCGCACCTACGAAACCGTGCGCAAGGTCGCTTCCAACACAATGGTGGCAAGCGTGATTTTGGCCGTGCTGGTCGGCGGCTACACCGTGTTCGGGCTGTTTTCCAAGGCGCCCGGCGCCGCGGAAATGGTCGCCGGCCTGACCGCCAGCGGTCCGCAGGAGGTTACCGCGGCGCACCCGGACCCGGCGCCGGCTGAGCCGCAGGCGCGGCGCGAGGAGATCACGACCGGTACAGCCGTCGCTGCCGCGGCACCGGCCGCGAAGGAGAACGACGTCAGGCCGGTCGGCCGCCTCGAGCGCGTCCCCGCCTTCGCCAGCTATAATCTCGGCCTGCAGTTTCATCCCCGCTTCGCAGCCGCTTATTTCGAGCGCGATGTCGGGCCGTACCGGATGGGCGCCGTCGATCGCCCGCTGACCGACGTCACGGCTTCCAGACGGGCAGCGGACCCAAAACGGACCAAGACGGCGGCGGCGCCGATGCCGCGCCGGCCGTTGATGATCGTGCCCGTCGTGCCGCCGGAGCGGCGCGAGGCGGTCACCGCCGCCCTGACGCCCTGATCGCGCAACGTCGCGGGCGGATCTCCGGGGAACTTAGCCTTCCTTGCCCTGCTTCGCCTTGCCGGGCCGCGGCGGCCCCTCGACCGGCGGCAGCGACTTCAGATATTCCGCCATCGCGGCGCGGTCCTGCGGCGACAATTGCGAGGTGTTCCTGATGACCCGCGCCATCGATCCGCCGGCGGCGTCGCCTTCGGGTATCTGCCCGCTTTCGAGGAAATATTCGATATCCTTCGCGCTCCAGTCGCCCAGTCCCTTCTGGGTGATGTTGGGCACCCAGCCCTCGCCCTCCGGGTTGGGACCGCCTGCCAAGCGCTGCGCCGCGACGATGCCGCCGAGGACATTGCGCGGGCTGTGGCACTCGGCGCAATGGCCGAGTCCGTTGACGAGATAGGCGCCGCGATTCCATGACGGCGACCGCGAGGCGTCCGCCGTGAAGGACTTGCCGTCCATGAACAGCCATTTCCAGATGCCGACGTTGCGGCGGATGTTGAACGGAAACGGCAGGTCGTGGTCAGGCGTCTTGCCGGCCACCGGCGCCAGCGTCTTCAGATAGGCGAAGAGATCGCGGATGTCCTCGACGGTCGCGTGCTGGTAGGACGCATAGGGAAAGGCCGGGAAATAATGCCGGCCGTCCGGCGATGTCCCCTTGAGCAGCGCCGTGACGAAATCCGCTTCGCTCCAGCGGCCGATACCGTCTGTCGGATCGGGCGAGATGTTGGGAACGGTGAACGTCCCGAACGGCGACGGCATTGCCAATCCGCCGCCAAGCTTGAGCCGATCGGGCTGGCCGGGAACGGCGTGGCAGGAGGAACAGCCGCCGGCATTGAACACGGCGAGACCGTTGGCGACGTTCGGCGTGTGAGCGGCAAGCGAAGCAGGAGCGACGACCGCCGGGATCGTCAGCCACCAGAAGATGCCGAGGCCGACAACGCCAGCCAGGATCAAGCCAAGGAGAATTCGTCGCAGCATTTGCGGTCCGTCGTCAGTTGCGCGGGTTGCGATAACGTTTTCGATCGATACGGGTGCCGGTTGTCGTGAAAGCGTTTCATGACGAAAAGCGAAGCTGCGGTTGTGATGCAACCACAACCGATAAAGCGCCAATATGACTGCACTTTGCGCCAGAAGCTTGCACAAATTTTTGAACAATCATTGCTTTTGCGGCCCCAAGCCAATCCAGGCGGCGAAATCCTCGGTCAGGTGACGAAGTAAGCCAGTCTCGCTTTCCACAAACGAGGGGGCGGACGCATCGATGCGTCCGCCCCCTGTTGATGGCGTTTTCGAGCAAAGCGGCTGACGTTGGTGGGCAATCCGCGTCAAACGAGATCTGGAGCCAAAGTCCTGGCTCGATCAGATTGACAGGGCTCCAGCTGCTCGATGGCTCACTTGAGTTTTACGCGATAGGTCTCGTGGCAGTCGTTGCATTTGGCCTGGATGGCGTCGAACGCTACCTTAAGGCTGGCGGCGTCTTTGGCCGTTCCCTTGGCATCCACGATGGCCTTGGTAACGGGTGTCACCTTCGCGTCGAAATCAGACTTGTTTTGCCAAATCTTCTGCGACGACCCGAAGGTCGCACCCACCACATCCACCTTCGGATTGGGCGTGAAGACGGCCGGGATCTTGGCGACGTCGACCTCGAGCTCCGCGAGCGCGGCATTGACCGCGGCCTGATCGAAGGGCGTTTCGCCCTTCACCATCTTCAGCAAGACCCCGTACATGTTCTTGCCCTGCGCCTTCATCAGGTTCTGCTGCTGAACGGCCACGTCCTGCTGCGCCACCACCGCACCGCCGCTCAGCATCAAGATACCTGCTACCACCCAGACACGCTTCATTGGCTACCCCTTCTTTGGCTATGACGCGCGCGCACCCGCGACCACCGCGAGCCCGCCTGTTTTGCCGAACACCGCATGCGCTGCATCATTCCGCATGCGACGAAAAATCAGAGATTATGCCTTTTCTGCGCTTCCCGGATCGCGATCCAGACCCGCTCGGCGGTGGCCGGCATGTCGACGTGATCGATCTGGTACTCGCGCCACAGCCCCTCGATGATGGCGTTGACCACCGCCGGACAGGAGCCGATCGCGCCTGCCTCGCCCGCGCCCTTGACGCCGAGCGGATTGGTCGTGCACGGCACGTTGTGGGTCTCGAAGTGGAATGACGGGCCGTCGGCCGCGCGCGGCATCGCATAATCCATGAACGTACCGGTGACGAGTTGGCCGTCGGTCGAACTGTACACCGCCTGCTCCATCAGAGCCTGGCCGATCCCTTGCATCGCGCCGCCATGCACCTGGCCGGCGAGCAGCAAGGGATTGAGCGTCACGCCAAAATCGTCGACGATGACGTAGTTGACGATCTTGATGATGCCGGTCGCCGGATCGATCTCGACTTCGGCGATGTGCGTCCCGTTCGGATAGGTACCGTCGGCCTGCGCAAAGGTCGCGCTGGCATTCAGTTTCGAGGGATCGACGCCCGGGCGTTTTGCGAGGTCGGCAAAACTGATCGAGCGGTCGGTGCCGGCGATGCGCACGAGCCCGTTGCTGATCTCGAGGTCGCCGGCGCTGGTCTCCAGCGCCTCCGCCGCGATTTCCTTCAGCTTGTTGCCGAGTTCGCGGGTGGCGCGTTCGACGCTGACGCCGCCGGTCGGGATCGAGGCCGAGCCGCCGGTGCCGAGGCCGGTCGCGATCTTGTCGGTGTCGCCCTGCAGGACGTGGACGCGCTCCGGCGGCACGCCGAACTGTTCGGCGACCAGTTGCGCGTAAGCTGTCTGATGGCCCTGCCCGCTCGACTGGGTGCCGATCAGGATGCTGATGTCGCCGTTGGGATCGAGCGCGACATTGGCGGTCTCCTCGCCCATGGTGCCGCAGACCTCGACATAGCTCGCCATGCCGATACCCCGCACCAGGCCGGCCTTCTTCGCCGCCTTGGCGCGCTTGGGAAACTCCTTCCAGTTGGCGACTTCCATCGCGCGTTTCATATGCGCGGTGAAATCGCCGGAATCATAGACCTTCCCTGTCGCGGTCTTGTAGGGCATCGCCTTCGGCGGGATGAAGTTCTTGCGCCGGATCGCATCCGGCGTCATGCCGAGTTTGCGCGCGGCGGCATCGACCAGACGCTCGACCACATAGGCGGCCTCGGGGCGGCCGGCGCCGCGATACGCGTCGACCGGCACGGTGTTGGTGAACACGGTGCGGACTCGGCAGTGAAACGCCTGGATGTCGTAGAGCCCCGGCAGCATGCCGGCGCCGCCATGCGGGATATAGGGGCCGAAAGTCGAGAGATAGGCGCCCATGTCGCCCATCAGGTCGACGTCCATCGCGAGGAACTTGCCGTCCTCGGCCAGCGCCATCTTCGCGGTGGTGACGTTGTCGCGGCCCTGCGCGTCGCCCATGAAGTGGTCGGAGCGGTCGGCGGTCCATTTGATGGTCTTGCGCAGCTTCTTCGCGGCCACCGAGATCAGCGCGTATTCGCGGTAGGGAAACAGCTTTGTGCCGAAGCCGCCGCCGACGTCGGGGCAGATCACGCGCATCTTCTCCATCGGCATCTTCAGCACCATGCCGCACAGGATCTCGCGCAGGCGGTGGCTGCCCTGGCTGCCGATGGTAAGCGTCAGATGATCGCGCTTGGCGTCGTATTCGGCGACCGCCGCGCGCGTCTCCATGAAGTTGGTGACGACGCGCGGGTTGACGATCGTGATCTCGGCGACCGCGTGCGCCTTGGCGAACGCGGCCTCGACCGCCTTCTTGTCGCCGATCGGCACATCGAACAGGACGTTCCCAGGCTTGTCAGGCCAGACCTGCGGCGCGCCCGGCTTGACGGCGTTGACGACGCCGGCCACCGCCGGCAGCGGCGTCCATTTGACGTCGATCGCCTCGATCGCATCACGTGCCTGGTCGATCGTATCGGCAACCACGAAGGCCACGGCGTCGCCGACATGGCGCACCTCGTCCTTGGCGAGGATCGGGTATGGCGGGCCGGTGAAGGGATCGGTTTCCAGGTTGAACAGGCACGGCAGGTCGCCGAGATCGCCGACCTCGGCTGCTGTCAGAATCAGCGCGACGCCCGGCATGCCGCGAGCCTTTGTCACGTTGATGGTGAACTTGGCGTGCGCATGCGGCGAGCGCAGCATCAGCGCGTGCAACGCGGGCTGCGGCGAGTGATCGTCGGTGTAGCGGCCCTTGCCGCGAATCAGCGCGTCATCTTCCTTGCGGAGAACGCTTTGACCGACACCGAACTTGATGGGAGCTGCCATCTTGTCTCCAATTGTCAGGGAGCAGGATGACGCCTCTTCGAACCGGCATCCGCCCCAGCTTTTTTGTTTCTGCGCGCAGCCCTAGCCGGAAACGGTAAACCGACTCCGGGGCGCACTCTAGAAGCGTTCCATATTGCAGTGGTTCGCGCCTCAGCGCAAACCGCTTTCAGCCGATGCCCGCGACAGGATCGCCCGCATGCCCCACCCCATTTCGCGCCTGCAACAAAATTTTCGCGCGCAAAGCCGGGTTTTGATTCGGCAAACGAGGCATCGCCGCGATCAACACTCCGCGATCAGGCTGGTCATGACGCTGGCCCGGCGCGAGCGTGGAGCTGCACGCCGCATTTCTCCATTCTTCTTTTATCTACAGTTGCTTAGGCTTTGGACTGCCGATCCCGCAGCAGGGCGAATATCCACCCCCTGCCGAACAGCAATACGATCAGGACGCCATAGGCGAACGCGCCCGCCGCGATCAGCAGCAGCAAGGTGGTCTCGTCGCGGAACGCAGGCATCTGCGCGAAATACATGGCGGCGAATCGGGCGGTCCCCCATAGCGCGGCGGCCAGCAGGACGCCGGCCGCCGCAAACTTCAGAAGCGAATTCATCCAGGCGCGGTCGAGTTCGAGATGGCCGGCACGCACCGCGAAGAACAGCACCAGCAGCAGATTGACCCACGCGCCGGCAGCGGTGGCGAGCGCAAGACCGATCTGCGCCAACGCGCCCATCAACGCGACCTTCAGCGCGACGTTCACGGCAACGCCGGTCAGCGCCGCCTTGACCGGCGTTGCGGTGTCCTGACGGGCGTAGAAGGTGGCGACCGCGCTGCGGATCGTTACGAACGGAATGAGCCCGACTGCATAGGCGGCCAGCGTGGCGCCCGCCGCGGCGGCATCCGCCTTGGAGAACGCGCCGCGCGCAAACATCGCACGCATGATGACGTCGGGCACCGTCAGGAAAGCCGCGACGAACGGTACCGAAAACAACAGCGAGAATTCGAACGCCCGCCGCTGCGCGGCCGAAGCCCCCGTAACATCGTTGGCGGTGATGCGTCGCGACATCTCCGGCAGCAGAACGGTCCCGATCGCAATGCCGATCACGCCGATCGGCAACTGGTTGAGACGGTCGGCGTAATAGAGCGCCGAAAGCGCACCGGCAGCCAGAAAGGTCGCGATGATGGTATCGGCGAACATGGCGATCTGCGTGCCCATCGAGCCGATGGTCGCAGGTCCCAAAGCCCGGAAGAATGCCCGCACGTCCTCGTCGAATTTGATCGCGGCGAACTTCGGCAGGATGCCGGTCTTGGCGGCGTCGCCGGCCAGCAGCAGGAATTCGAGAACGCCCGCCAGCAGCACACCCCATGCGGCGGCATGGCCCGCACCCGGGAAGAACGCGGCCAGCGCCAGCGCCGCCATCATGGAGAGGTTGAGAAAGATCGGCGCGGCGGCAGCGCTGGCGAAGCGATGCATCACGTTGAGCATGCCGCCATACAGCGTCACCAGCGTGATCAGCAAGAGATACGGAAACGTGATCCGCGTCAGCGAAATCGCCAGTTCGCCGCGCGCCGGGTCGTCCTTGAACCCCGGCGCGAGGACCGCGATCACCTCGGGCATGAACCACCAGGCCAGGACGAGCAGAGCGAGCTGGGTGGCAAACAGCAGCGTGAAGATCCGGTCGGCGAACAGTTTTGCCGAAACTTCGCCCTTGCCGAGTACGTGCGCATAGGCCGGCACGAAGGCGGCGTTGAAGGCGCCTTCGGCAAAAATCGCGCGAAAATGATTGGGCAGCCGCAGCGCCACGAAGAACGCGTCCGCGACCGGGCCGGCGCCGAGGATCGCGGCGAGCATGATGTCGCGCGCGAAGCCGGTCAGGCGTGAGAGCAGCGTATAACCGCCGACGGTGAAGATGCGTCCGAGCATGCGGTGCTTCTAGCGCATATTCCCGGCGCGGTGAAATCAGGCGGAAAGCGCGCCGCGCACCGCCGCGATCACGCGATCCTGCGCCGCCTCGTCGAGATAGGCGTGGATCGGCAGGCTGATGACGTCGTCGGAGAGCTTTTCGCTCACCGGCAGGCCCCCTTCAGCGACCGGATAAGCCTTATAGGCGGTCTGCTGGTGCATCGATTTGGTGTAGTAGACCATGGTCGGAACACCCTGCGCCTTCAGCGCGGCGGCGAAACCGTCGCGATCGGTGCCCTCCGGGAGGCGGATGGTGTATTGCGCCCAGATCGAGCTGCAGCCGGGCGCCAGCCGCGGCACCGTCACGACATTGCCGAGGCCGCGCGCGTAACGCTCCGCCACGCGGTTGCGCGCGGCGATCTCGTCCTCGAAAATCTTCAGCTTCTCGATCAGCACTGCCGCCTGCATGGTGTCGAGGCGACCGGTCAGGCCGAGGCGAACATTGTCGTATTTGTCCGAGCCTTGGCCGTGCACGCGAATGCTGCGCAGCGTATCGGCCAGCGTGTCGTCATCGGTGAAGATCGCGCCGCCGTCGCCGAAACAGCCGAGCGGCTTGGTCGGAAAGAAGCTGGTCGCGGTCGCAAGTCCGAGCGAGCCGATCCGGCGGCCCTTGTAGCTCGCGCCAAAGCCCTGCGCGGCGTCATCAAGCACGAACAGGCCCTCGTCCTGTGCGACCTCGGCAATCGCATCATGGTCGGCGCTCTGGCCGAACAGGTCGACGGGGATCACCGCACGGGGCTTCAGGCCACGCTGCTTCGCGGTGGCGATGCCGCGCTTCAGCGAGGCGGCATCCATATTGAAGGTGGCTGCATCGACATCCACGAACACCGGCGTCGCGCCGGTCAGCGCCACCGATTCGCCGGTCGCGCAGAACGTGAACGACGGGCACAGCACGGCGTCGCCGGGGCCGACTTCCATCGCCATCAGCACCATCAGCAGCGCATCGGTGCCGCTGGCGCAGCTCACGACATGTTTGGCGCCACAGAAGTCCGCCAGCGCCTTCTCCAGTTCGAGCACTTCCGGTCCGTTGATGAAGAGGCAATGGCCGGTGACGCGTGCGATCGCCTCGTCGATCGCCGTGCCGAGCCGCCGGCGCTGCGAACCGAGGTCATAAAAGGGAACAGGTTCTGGTCGCATGTGCTGATTCATGATGCCTTGCTGGATCGGAACTTGGGGGGTCAGCCGGCGATGCGGCGCGGTCCCTTGCGCACGGCGGAAGCCGCGGGCTTGGCGGGCTGCTCGAGGCAGCGGATCGCGATTTCGAGGCTGGCGACGCCCTCCTCCCCCGAGACTGCCGGCGCGCCGCCGGTGCGGACGGCATCGATAAAGGCGAGCAACTCGGCGCGCAGCGGTTCATCATGGCCGACCGGCAGGTGCCGCATCGAATAGCTGCCGTCGGGCTTGAAGCCGAAGCATTCGGTGACCTGGCGCGTCAGCAGATCGCCCATCACGTATTTGCCGCGGGTGGCGACCGTGACGCTGCGCGCCTTGAACGGCGTCAGCCAATTGGTGTTGATGTGGGCGAGCACGCCGGAGGCGGTGCGGAACTGCAGCAGCGCGATGTCCTCTCGCTCGGCGACGGCGCTGGAAAGCTGCGGCTGTACCTCGACGATATCGGACTCCGTGAACCAGCGGATCAGGTCGATGTCGTGCACAGCGAGGTCGATCACGACGCCGACATTGGACATGCGCGGCGGAAACGGCCCGACCCGGGTAATGCCGATCGACAGTATGTCCTCGCCCGAGATCGCCTGCTTGATCGCGGCGACCGCCGGGTTGAAGCGCTCGACATGGCCGACCATCAGCGTCACGCCGGCGCTCCTGGCCGCATTGACGATGTCCTGCCCCTCCTCCACCGTGGAGGCGACCGGCTTCTCGACCAGAATGTGGATGTTGCGCGTGATGCAGGCGAGCGCCATCTCGTGATGCAGATGGGTCGGCGCGGCAATGGTGATGGCGTCTACGCCCTCCGCAAACAGCTCGTCGAGTTCGGCGAATGCTCGGCAGCCGACCAGCGCCGTGGCCCGCGCACGATGTTCGGGCAGCGGATCGACGATGCCGACCAGCGTCACCCCCGGCAGGCCGGCCAGCACTCGGGCGTGGTTGCTGCCCATGACACCCGCACCGATCACGCCGACGCGCAAGCCGCCGACGGCACCGATCTTGGCATCCGATGCGGACCCTTTGGAACTCATGATGTGTCGACCCCAAACAAACTCTGCGCAGAGGTTGCGCCGGTAACTTCCCCCGGCGGTTCCTCTAGCACGCCGTCACAGGCGTGGCGAACGCGATCGGCGGTTTTTAGACACGTTTTGATTCAAACAGTTACAGTCTGGCGGGCCGTAAAACCGCGGCCGATCCGCGCTTTTTCCGTTCCGAGGTCGAGCTTCGCTGGAAAGCGCCTTAGCTCCGCTGGTAGTCGTCCTCGATTCGGATGATGTCGTCCTCGCCGAGATAGCTGCCGGTCTGCACCTCGATCAGTTCGAGCTGGATTTTGCCGGGGTTTTCCAGCCGGTGCACCGCGCCGATCGGGATGTAGATCGACTCGTTCTCGTGCACGGTCTTGACCAGTTCGTTGACGGTGACCTGCGCCGTTCCGCGCACCACGATCCAGTGCTCGGAGCGATGATGATGCTTCTGCAGCGACAGCCGCCCGCCCGGCTTGACGATGATGCGCTTGACCTGGTGTCGGTCGCCATTGTCGACGGACTGATAGGATCCCCAGGGACGATGTACCCGAATATGATCCTCGGTCACCTGCGGGGCGACCGTCTTCAATTTGGCCACCAGCCGCTTCAATCCGTTGGCATCCTTTTGCCGGGAAACCAGCACTGCGTCCTGGGTCGCGACCACGACGAGATCGTCGACGCCTTCTAGCGCGACCAGCGCGCGGTCGCTCGAGACGTTGCAGTTGCGCGAATCCTCGAACACCGCCGCGCCCCGCGACGCGTTGCCGTCGGTGTCCTTTGCGGACAATTCCCACACCGCGTGCCAGGAGCCGACATCGGACCAGCCGCACGCGACCGGCACGACCGCGGCGCGCGTGGTCTTTTCCATCACCGCGTAGTCGATCGAGATCGACTTCGCCGATCCGAACGCCGCCGCGTCGAGCTTGACGAAGCCGAGATCGGTGTCGGCCTTCGTCACCGCGTCGCTCACGGCCTGGACACTCTCCGCATCGACCTTGCCATATTCATCCGACAGCACGGCGGCGCGGAACATGAAGTTGCCGCTGTTCCAGAGATAGCCCGACTTGACATAATCCGCCGCCGTTGCGGGATCCGGCTTCTCGACGAACCTTGCGACCGCGCGGACCTTACCGGCAATGACCTGGCCCGGATTGATGTAACCGTATTCGGTGGCGGCGCGTTCGGGCTGCACGCCGAAGGTCACGATGTGTCCGGCTTCGGCAGCGGCCAGTCCCTCGCGGCAGGCGGCGAGGAAGGCGGATGTGTCGTTCACCACATGGTCGGCGGCCAGCGCCAGCACGATCGCGTCCTTGTCGCGGGTTTGCGCAAAGGCCGCGCCGGCCGCGATCGCGGGCCCGGAATCGCGCCGCATCGGCTCCAGCAGCACGTCGGCTTCCACACCGATCTCCGCCAGTTGCTCCCGCACCATGAAGCGATAGGCGTTGTTGGTGATGATCACGGGCCGTTCAAACAGATCAGCGGCGGAAACACGGAGCAGCGTGTCCTGGAACGTCGAGCGAGCCCCGAACAGGGACAGGAACTGCTTGGGGTGAACCTCGCGCGAGGCCGGCCACAGCCGCGTTCCGGCGCCACCGCACATGATCAGGGGAATAATTCTTTGGGTCATCGGCGTTTCAAATCCTGTAGTACTCACGATACCAGGCGACAAAATCGGCAAGCCCGTCCTCGATCGAGGTCTGTGGCCTGAAACCGGTGTCGCGCATCAACTCGGCGACATCGGCAAAGGTCTCGGTCACGTCGCCGGGCTGCATCGGCAGCATCTCCGTCACCGCCGCGCGGCCCAACTCCCGCTCCAGAACCGCTACCACATGCGCAATGTCTTCCGGATGATTATTGCCGACATTGTAAATTCGAGCCGGCGCCGTCATGCCGTCGTCATCGGGAATCAGGTCGAGCAGCTTCGTGACGACACGTGTCACATCGCCAATATAGGTAAAGTCGCGCCGCATCCTGCCATGATTGAACAGCCGGATTGGAGTTCCCTCGACAATCGCCTTGGTAAACAGGAAAATCGCCATATCCGGCCGGCCCCAAGGTCCATAGATGGTAAAGAACCGCAGGCCGGTCACCGGAAGCCGGTACAGATGGCTGTACGAATGCGCGATCAGCTCGTTGGCCTTCTTGGTCGCGGCATAGAAGCTGATCGGATGGTCGGTCTTGTCATTGACCGAAAACGGCAACTTTGTGTTGGCGCCGTAGACCGATGACGAGGACGCATAGACCAGATGGCCGCATCCATGATGCCGGCAGCCCTCCAGCACATTGACGAAACCCTCGAGATTGGCGTCGACATAGGCATGCGGATGATCGATCGAATAGCGCACGCCGGCCTGGGCCGCCAGATGCACCACTTTGGCAAAGCGCTGCCCGGCAAACAGGCGCTGCATCGCGCCGCGATCGGCGAGATCGATCTGCTCGAACGCGAAGCCGCACTCGCCGCGCAGAACGTCGAGCCGCGCCTTCTTCAACGCGGGGTCGTAATAGTCGTTGAGATTGTCCAGACCGACCACGGAACGCCCCTCGGCGAGCAGCCGCCGCGCGACGTGGAAGCCGATGAAACCCGCGGCCCCGGTGACCAATATTGGCTGATCCGGCATCATTTTCCCTGAGAGGCCGCAGATTCAATCCGCGCCTCTTTACCCGGCTTGACGAGGGGGCTGCAAGCCGGCTCGGCCTGCTATTGCCTTACCGGTCCGAAAACCATACCAAGGCGCCGAATCCATCGCCTTCTGCACCCCTCCCCGAACCCGGCACAGGCTAGATGCGCGGTATCCTGCTCTCTGCGTTGAAGATACTGATCTCGGCGGCGCTGCTGTATTTCTCGCTGCGCAAGGTCGACTTCGCGGACCTGTTCGCCCGCTTCGACGTCTCCAGCCTGGGCTGGATCGGCGTGGCGATCGCCGTGACGTTTCTGCAGATATTCGTCGGCGTGCTGCGCTGGCGGGAGATCAGTGCCGAGTGCGGCGCGCCGCTGCCGATCCGGCAGGCGATGCGCTTCAACGTGATCGGAACCTTCTTCAACCAGACGCTGCCCTCCTCCATCGGCGGCGACGCGGTCAGGCTGTGGCTGGTGGCGCGCAGCGGCCATGGCTGGCGGGCGGCGACCTATTCCATTTTCGTCGACCGCGCCATCGGCCTGATCGCGCTCGCGGTGGTGATCGTCGCGAGCCTGCCGTGGAGCTACCGCCTGATCAGCGACCCGCACGGCAGGTCGGCGCTTCTGTTCGTCGATTTCGCCGCGCTCGCCGGCGGTCTCGGGTTCCTGTTGATCGGCCGGCTGCCGTGGCCGTGGCTGAAGCACTGGTGGGGCACCCACCACATCCACGCCTGTTCGGTGATCGCCAATCGAGTCCTGTTCAGCCGCGCGCACGGTCCGAAAGTCGCGGTGCTGTCGCTCCTGGTGCATGTACTGGCCGTCGTCATCGCCTGGTGCGTGGTGCAGTCGATCGCAGCCCCCGTGCTGTTCGGGCAGGTTTTTCAGCTCGTTCCGCCGGTGATGCTGATCACCATGTTGCCGATCTCGATTGCCGGCTGGGGCGTCCGCGAGGCCACCATGGGCCTGGCGTTCGGCTATGCCGGCCTGATGGCGAGCGAGGGCGTCAACATCTCGCTGCTCTATGGCGCGGTATCGTTCATCGTCGGCCTGGTCGGCGGGCTGGTGTGGATCCTGAGCGCCGAAAAGGCCGCACAGGGCACGTTGCCGATCCAGGTTCCAAAATAGTCCCCTGCAGCAAACTTCCACGCGAGTCGAATGGCCAGTTCGCCCCTCCTGCTGTCGTTGGCCGCCGCGGTGACGGCGGCGCTGCTGTCGGGCGTCCTGACCTGGGCAATTCGACCGCTGATGATGCGAATTGCGCTGGCCAAGCCGAACGCGCGCTCCTCGCACCGGATTCCGACGCCGCAGGGCGCCGGCATCGCGGTGATCGCGGCGACGCTCGCTGCCGCCGCCGCGATCATCGGACTTGCCGGCGCAGCGGACATGGGCATCCCCCTGATCGTGTCCGGCGCAACGCTGTTCATCGCGGCGGTCGGCTTTGTCGACGACGTCAAAACCGTTCCGGTCGCGCCGCGTCTGCTGCTGCAGGGCACCGCGGTTGCAGCGGTGATCGTCGCCGCGCCCGAAGCCTTGCGGATCGTTCCCGCCGTTCCGCTCTGGATCGAACGCGGTTTGCTGGTCATCCTGGGCCTGTGGTTCGTGAACCTCGTCAACTTCATGGACGGGCTCGACCTGATGACGGTCGCCGAGATCGTCCCGGTCACCGGGGCGCTCGTTCTGCTCGGCTGGCTGGCCGAACTTCCGGCGCCCGCGACGGTGGCCGCCGCAGCGCTGTTCGGCGCGATGCTGGGCTTTGCGCCGTTCAACCGGCCGGTTGCCAAAATCTTTCTCGGCGATGTCGGCAGCCTGCCGATCGGCCTGTTGGCCGGCTGGTGCCTGCTGCAACTCGCCTGGCATCAGCAGGTGACGGCGGCCCTGCTGCTGCCGTTGTATTATCTCGCCGACGCGACCGTCACCCTGTTTCGGCGGATGGCGAAGCGCGAACCGTTCTGGGCGGCGCACCGCTCCCATTTCTATCAGCGCGCCACCGATAACGGTTTTTCCGTCTCGCGCGTGGTGGGCGAGGTGTTTGCGCTCAACCTCCTGCTTGCCGCTCTCGCAATTGGCTCGGCCATGACGTCGTCAGGAGCCGTCGCCATCCTGCTCCTGATCCTCGGCGGCATCGCCACGGCGTTCCTGATGCACCGCTTTTCGCGCCGGCTTGCGCCGTCCGGCTAATCCGGCCTGCTTTGCAGGAGCTCGCGGACCAGGCCGCAATAGCCGGCCATTGCCGCCTCGAAGTCGAAACGCCCCGCGATTTCGGCAGCACGCGCGGCACGCCGCGGATCCTGGGCGCCGGCGGCGCGGCTGATCGTACCCGCCAGTTCTTCCGCCCTGCCGGGCTCGACCACCCAGCCGACATCATGCTCGATCACCGTCAGCGCCGCCTCGGCATCGGCTTCTGAAACCAGGATCACCGGGCGGCCGATCGCCAGCAGATTGTAGAACCGGCTCGGCACCGATACGCCTGCGACGTTCTTGCGGTAGGGAATTACCCAGACGTCGGCGGCCGAAAGAAGCATTTCCAACTGGTCGTCCTCGACGCGGTCCACCAGCGTGACGTTTGGCAGCCTTGCCTCGGCCTGCAGGCCCTTCAAATGATCGAAGCCCATCCCCCAGCCCGACAGCAGGAAATGGATATCGCCATTGTCGCGCAGCAGGCGTGCCGCCTCGAATACGATAACGGGATCGTGAGTGAAGCCGAGATTGCCGGACAGTCCGACGACGAAGCGGGCGGAAAGCGGACGGCGGTAAGGGTTGTCGGGGTCGATGGCCCGAACACCCCGGGCTAGCGTCGCCCAGTTCGGAATGAAGCGGATTTTTTCGCGCGTCATCCCGCGATAGCGCAGCAGCAGCTTCTCGGTATCGCGGCCGATGACGACGACGGCGTCCAGTGCGCGGAACATCGGGGCGTTGAGGGCATGCATCGCCTTCGCCAGAAAGGAATCCGGCTTCAGCAATCCCGCCATGACCAGCACGTCGGGATAGAGATCGTGCATGACCAGCACCGGTCTCGCCCCCTTCAGTCTCGCCGCGGCGGCAAAGGCGTAAGGCAGCATGAACGGCGCCGGCACGGTGATCGTGACGTCGCCGCGGCGCAGATTGATCAGCATCGCGCCGAACATCCGGGCCGTGAACAGCAACTCGGCCAGCGCGCGCTTGAGCAAGGCGGCCTTGCCGGGCATCCGGTTTCTCACTTCGATGACGGGCGGCTTGCCGACGGCCGCCATGGCGGCCGAGCCCGCCGTTCCCGACAGCACCAAGACCTCCGCTTCGCGCGCCACGCGCTCCGCAATGGACGCCATGATCGCCGCCGTGGTGCTCGGGTCCGGCGGATAATGCTGGCTGACGACGACGACTTTTCCGGATTTTGGCATCATCGCTTTCGAGGTGGCCGCCTACCCGGCGGACGCCGGACAGATCAGGCGGCGTTCGAACCGAATTCGGGCACGGCATCCTTGAGCACCGCGCGGATGGTGGAGCGGTCGTCGCGTGCAATGGCGTCTTCCAGCGCCGCAAGCCATTTGCGCAGGATATGCATCGGTGGCTCGTTTGGTTTGGCCGCCATGATCCCGGCGACGCCGATCTCCACCGCCGGTTCCTCGCTGGCAAACAGTATCTCGTTCAGCCGCTCGCCCGGCCGCATGCCGGTGAAAACGATCTGGATATCGATACCGGGCTCGAGGCCGGACAGGCGGATCATGCGCTCCGCAAGTTCGACGATCTTGACCGGCTGCCCCATGTTGAGGACGTAGACGGAAACGTCGGGCCGCGCCGGCGTCAGCGCATGCGTCGCAGCGGTCAGCACCAGGTCGCAGGCCTCGCGAATGGTCATGAAATAGCGGACCATGTCCGGATGCGTCACCGTAACCGGGCCGCCGGCCTCGATCTGCGCCTTGAATTTCGGAACCACCGAACCGTTGGAGGCCAGCACGTTGCCGAACCGCACCGAGATCAGCCGCATATGCGGCTGGCCGCCCGACTGCGTCATCAGGTCGTGGTCGAGCGCCTGGCAATACATTTCGGCAAAGCGCTTGGTCAGGCCCAGCATCGAGACCGGCTCGATCGCCTTGTCGGTGGAGATCATCACCATCGCGGTCGCGCCGGCCGCCCGCGCCGCGTCGGCGACGTTGACCGAGCCGAAGATGTTGGTCTTGACGCCCTCGCTCCAGTCGCGCTCGAGGATCGGGACGTGCTTCAGCGCGGCGGCGTGGAACACGATGTCCGGCTTGAACTCCCGCATAAGGCTCATGATCCGGTCGCGATCGCGGATATCGGCGATTCGCCCCTCGATCGCCGCATGGGTTGCGCGCGCCGTCAGCGCCTCCGTCACCGCGTAGAGCGCCGGCTCGGAATGCTCGATCACAAGCAGCCGCGCAGCACCGAAGGTGGCGACGCGGTCGCAGATCTCCGAGCCGATCGAACCGCCGCCGCCGGTCACGATCACCGCCTTGCCCTTCACCAGTGACTCGAGACGGGCATAGTCGATCTTCTCGCTCGGCCGCAGCAGCAGGTCCTCCACGGCGACGTTGGTCAGCCGCGGCACGTCGCCGCCTTCCAGCGACGGCAGGCGGCTGACGAACAGGCCGAGCCGCCTGGCGCGCATCAGGACCGCCTCCGGATGCGCCTCCGGTTCGAACGCAGACGGCGTCATGACAATCCGTGAAATCGGCTTCGCCCGTCCGGCGTAGTCGCGCACGACGTCCTCGACGTCGTCGATGCCGCCGAGTACCGGCACGTTGCGGATCGACTGGCCGCGGTCCGCGGCGGACGGCGACAGCACGCCGACCGGCCACAGTTGCTTGACGGCGCCGCTTTCGATCGCCCGCAGCAGCACTTCGGCGTCGGCGGCGCGGCCGATCAGCAGCGTCGACGACGCCCCGTCGGTCTGGGCATGGCGACGAACGCGCGAGTAGCGGAAATAGCGGTATCCGAAGCGGAGTGCGCTCAGCGCAAAAATCTGGAGAAACCAGTAAAGCACGATGGTGATGCGGCCGAACAGCACCGGCGCCTTGCTGTTCGATGCCCCGAAGATGAAGGCATAGTCCAGCACGATCAGCGCCACCGTCAGAACGCTGGCCACGCGCATGATGTTCAGCGCATCCGGCAGCGAGATGAAACGCCACTTCGTCGTCGTCAGGTTGAAGACGTAACAGATTACCACGCTGAAGGCGACGAACAGCGGCAGAATGCGCAGCAACAGCGGCAGCCGGGCATAGAACGCCTCGCCGCCCTCGAATCGCAGATAGAACGCCGCGAGCAACGCAAACGCCGTCGCTAAAGCGTCATGCAGCGCGATCAGGTAATTGCGACGGGTCAGTTGTGAAAGCGACGTCATTCCATCGACCGGCTGCGGCAAGCGGATGGGATTCGCCAGGCGCATCCCTTGTCCGCTGATATATTATCTGCGGCGCGCATGCCAGCGATCATGCCCGCGAGGTTCCCGAGGATTCCGCCTCATGTCTGGCGCGCAGCACCATGCCGCCGGCGATACCGACGCCCAGCACGTACATCCATCCCTCGTGAAAATCGAACAGATGCGAGTTGAACAGCGAACTGACCATGTTCTGCAGCACCACCATCAGACCGATCCAGGCTGCCAGACCCTCGCCGCGGAAAAGCGCGAAGTGTGAGAACCACATCGCGTAGAGAATGACGACCCCGACCATGCCCCACTGAACTGCGACGCTGAGGGTCTGGTTGTGCGGGTTCCCGATCACATGACCTTGCGCCAGCCCGGCAGGCCCGGTCGCCGCAGCCTCGAACAGCCCCCGCGTCGATCCCGTGCCGTGGCCCAATACCGGCGCGTCGGCCACAAAGCGCAACGACTTCTCCCAGTATTCGAGCCGCAACCCTATCGACGTCGGCTGGTTCTGCTCCTTGTAGACGCGGTAGTCGCTCGAGAACCTGTCCGTCGTCGCCTGCAATTGGGGCGATAGCGTCCAGGCCAGCGCTGCGAAGACGACGGCGCCGACGGACAACAACGCGTTGGTGCGCCACTTGAGGTGCACCATCGCGAACACGGCGAGCATCACCGGTAGCGTCACCAACGCCGTGCGCGATACGACGACGAAGACCATGTTGACAACGAAGTTGACTACAACCAGAGCGAGCATAAGCGCTTGCAGGAGCTTTCCTTCGCGCAGCAGCGTGACGATCGGGAAGGCAAGCGCGACCGTGCACAGCACGAATTCCTGACTCTGTGCGATATAGTTCTTGACGAAAATGCCGTGCCCCTCCGGCTCGCCGGGGGCCTTCATCGTGAGGCCGGGCTCAATTGCGACCATCCAGGACGCCGCCGTCATCAGCGTGCAGGAAACGAGGAAGGCCAAGAATGCCCACATGCCGCGCGTCGAGCGTTCGAAATGATAAAGCAAAAGCGGCAGAAAGAGCAGCTTGGTCGCCGGGCTCAGCGCATAAAGGCGTTCACTCCACGAGGCGTCCGACCAAAGGGTGCCAATCGCCGCAAGTGCGACCAGCGCGATCGGCAGCGCGCAGATGGGCCGCCGCAACGAATACAGGAACGGGCGCGGTTCGAGCGTCGCGGCGACCGCCACAAGCCAGACCAGCATGCCGATGCCGACGCCGCTGGTCGACCACGGCAGCAAAAAAGCCACCAGCACCGTGATGAGGTCGACATTGAGCATACGCGCAAACGCATCGTGCCGGGCCGACGCGATGAACGACAGCAAAGAGCCGATCGAGTTGATCTGCCTTCGCTGGTGTTCCGATGCCATCATGACCCAACCGGTTCCGCGGCAGCGGAACGGTTCCTGGCCGCCAGCGTCATGCCGCCGGCGATGCCTACGCCGAGCACATACATCCAGCCCTCGTGGAAATCGAAGATGTGGGAGTTGAACAGCGAGGTGAAGATATTCTGCACGACGACCAGCAACCCGATCCACGCCGCCAGATCGTCGCCGCGGAACATCAGGAGATGCACCAGCCACATTGCGTATAACAGGACGATCCCGACCGTTCCCCATTGAACGGCGACGGCGAGGGTCTGGTTGTGCGGATTGCCGATGACCTTTGCGGTGGCGCGATCCTCCTCGCCGGTGGCCGCGCGCTTGAACAGATCGAGCGTGGATCCCGTCCCGTGACCGATGAACGGCGCTTCGGCAAAGAATTGCAGCGATTTGCGCCAGTATTCCAGCCGCAGCCCGACCGATGTCGGCAGGTTTTCGTTCTTGTAGCGCAGATAGTCGCTGACGAAGGCGTCGGTGGTCCGCTGCAAGGGCGTCGACGTCGCGAACGCCAGACCCGCCATGACGGCCAGTCCGCAGAAGATCAGCAGGCTGGTCCGCCATTTCAGATGGAGCAGCGCAAATACCGCGAGCATGATCGGAATCGTGACCATCGCCGTGCGCGAAACGATCACAAACGCCATGTTGACGACGAAGCCGAGTGAAATGGCACCCAGCGCCAGCGCCTGCCAGATCCGGTTTGTGCGCAACAGGCGGATGATCGGATATCCCAGCGCCACCGCGCACAGCGCGAACTCCTGGCTCTGATCGATGTAGTTCTTGACGAAGATGCCGCGCCCGCCCGGCTCGCCGGGAGTCTTCATCGAAAGGCCGGGTTCGATCGCCACCAGCCACGACATCATCATCAGCAGCGCACAGGAAACCAGGAACGCAGCGAAGACCCACATCCCGCGCGAGGACCGTTCGAAATGATAGAACAGCCCGGGCAACACCAGCAGCTTGAGAGTCGGGCTGACCGCGTAAAGCCGCGCGCTCCATGTCGCGTCCGACCAGAGAGTGCCGACGATCGCCACACCAACCAGCGCAAACGGCAGATAGCAGATCGGCAGCTTCAGGAGGCGGCCATAGGCTTGCCAATCCATCACCCACGCCACCGAGCCGAGCCAGCAGAGCAGGAAGACCGCGACCACCGTCGTCGACCAGGGCAGCGAAAACGCCGTCAGAATGGCGAAAACGTCCGCGATCGTCGTCCACAGGGCCCGGTCGCGCCAGTGCCGCCCCGTTGGCGCGATCGGCGCAGCCGCAGCGCTCAGGCTCACGCCCTGCCTCCCCGCGCACGGTCGACCAGCGAGGTCGTGCTGTGACCAGGCAGAATATCGACGAGCAACACTTCGCCGCCGGCTGCCTCCACGATCTCGTGGCCGACGACCTGTTCGCGGGTGTAGTCGCCCCCCTTGACCAGCACGCTCGGCCTCACCCTGGCAATCAGATCGATCGGCGTGTCCTCCGCGAAGATCGCGACCAGGTCGACCGCCTCCAGCGCGGCCAGCACCTCGGCGCGCGCGCCTTCGTTCTGCACCGGGCGGCCCTCGCCCTTCAGCCGCTTCACCGAGGCATCGCTGTTGAGCCCGACGATCAGCCGGTCGCAGGCGCGGCGCGCGGCCGTCAGTACCTTGACGTGGCCCGGATGCAGGAAGTCGAAGCAGCCATTGGTGAAGCCGATGCGCAGCCCCTGCCGGCGCCATTCCGCAAGATGCGCATCGAGATCGCCGCCGGCCGGCACGATCTTCTCTTCAGCCGCCAGCGATGCATGCGGCAGGATCTTTCGCCGCAGCTCGGACGGCGTAACGGTGGCGGTTCCCTTCTTCCCAACGGCCACCGCCGCTGCTGCGTTCGCCGTCCGCAGCGCGTTTTCCCACTCCGCCCCGGCCGCCAGCGTGATCGCCAGCGCCGCGGCGACCGTGTCGCCGGCGCCCGAGACGTCGCGCACCTTGACCGGCAGCGCGGGAACGTGGATCGTCGCGCCGCCGCGGACCACCAGCGTCATGCCGTGCTCGCTCTGCGTCACCAGCATCGCCTCGCAATCGGCAAGCACCATCGCGTCCTGCGCCGCGGCGGCGATGTCGAGGTCGCTGTCGGCGCGGCTGCGGGTAGCTTCGGCGAATTCCTTGCGGTTCGGCGTCAGCAGCGTGGCGCCGCGATAGATCGCAAAATTGGCGCTCTTGGGATCGACGATCACGCGCTTGCCGAGCTTCCTGGCGGCATCGATCACGTTGCGTATGACGCGCGCCGTCAACACGCCCTTGGCGTAGTCGGACAGCAGCACGATGTCGGCGCGCTCAAGCTGCGGCAGGATCGCGTCGATCAGCCGTTGCTCGACGTCGGAGGCCGCCGGAACGGCCAGTTCCCAATCCGCGCGCAGCATGTGCGTCGAAAAATGTTCGGAGACGAAGCGCACCTTGCGGGTCGTCGGACGGGATGCGTCGGACACCAGCACGGGCTCGATCAGCGGCTCGCGCATCAGTTCGGCCTTCAGCTTCGCGCCCGCGTCATCCTCGCCGACTAACCCCGTGAAGATGCAGCGCGCGCCGAGCGACGCGATGTTGCGGGCGACGTTGCCGGCGCCGCCGACATTGGTCTCGCTGCGCTGGACCGCGATGACGGGGGCCGGCGCCTCCGGCGAGACGCGCGAGACCTCGCCATAGACGAACTCGTCCAGCATGAGATCGCCGACGCAAAGCACGGTCTGACGCGGGATCGCCTGGCTGAGGGCTTCGAAGTCGAACATCGGTCTACCTGGTGCCTGTCAGCGAAAGCGATCGGGGCGGTCGAGAAAACCCTTCACATAGCGCTCGACCGCGTCTTCCAGCGCGGTGAAGCCGCCATTGTAGCCGGCGCGCAGCAGCCGATCGACGTCGCTCCGGGTGAAGTATTGATAGCTGCCGCGGATCTGCTCGGGCATGTCGATATACCGGATGTTCGGTGTGGTTCCGAGCGCGGCATAGGCCGACAGCATCAGGTCGCGAAAGCTGCGCGCGCTGCCGGTGCCGACGTTGAAAAGGCCGCTGACCGACGGCGATGCCAGCAACCACATCGTCACCCGCACGACGTCGTCGACATAGATGAAATCGCGCCGCTGGTCGCCGTCGGCGATGCCGTCGCGGTGCGACTTGAACAACTGCACCGGACGCCCGGCCTTGACGTCGTCGAAGCGGCGCGCCAGCACGCTCATCATCGCGCCCTTGTGGTATTCGTTGGGCCCGAACACGTTGAAGAATTTCAACCCGGCCCATTGCGGCGGCAGCCGGTCGCCGCGCGCCGCGCGTTCGGCGACCGCCATGTCGAACAGGTGCTTGCTCCAGCCGTAGAGGTTCATCGGCCGCAGCTTCTGCAGGGCGGCCATGGACTGGTCGTCGCGAAACCCCTGCTCGCCGTCGCCATAGGTCGCCGCCGAGGACGCATAGATCAGCGGGGTGGCGTTCGCGGTGCACCAGTCCAGCAACCGCATCGACAGGCGGAAATTGGTCTCGATCACCAAGTCGCCGTCCGTCGCCGTGGTTTCGGAGATGGCGCCGAGATGGATGACGGCGTCCAGTCGGCGGCCCTTCAGCCACTCCATCAGTTCGGAGGGCGGCACGAAGTCCGCCAGCCGGCGCTTGGCGAGATTGCGCCATTTGCCGTCCTGGCCCAGCATGTCGCATACGGCCACGTCCCGGCCAGCCTCGTTCAGCGCGGCAACGACGTTCGATCCGATAAAACCGGCGCCCCCGGTCACCAGTAACATGCCATCCCCTGCGACGATTAGTCGGGCGAAGCTTTGCCCCACTCCTGCGCGGCAGGCAATCTGGCATGTTTGGCAAAACACAGGCGAATGGATCGCTTTACCTGTCGATGCAGAGCGGTTACCGACGGGAGGACAGTCGGTTAGCAGCGTCACAAATAAGATATGAATTCGAGTTCATCAAATAGAGTTGAAGTGGAGGATGCAGCCGATACCCGGCCAATCCTGATCGTGCCGTATATGTGGATCGGCGATTTCGTCCGGGGCCATACCGTGGTTCGGGTGTTGAAACAGCGCTGGCCCAACCGCCCGGTCGACCTGTTGGTGACCTCCCTCTGCGCGCCGCTGGTGGACTACATGCCCGGTGTCCGGGCGGGCATCGTCTGGGATTTGCCGCGCAGCCGGCTCGCCCTGGCCAAACAGTGGGGATTGGCCGCCGATTTGCGGGCCCGGGGCTATGGCACCGCCCTCGTGCTACCGCGCACCTGGAAAGCCGCAATCGCGCCGACGCTGGCCGGTATCCCCGAGCGCGTAGGCTTTTTCGGCGAAGCCCGGTTCGGCCTGATCAACCGGATGCGCTGGGGCGAGAAGGCGCTGCCCCGCTTCATCGACAAGAATGCCGCGCTGGCGCTGCCAGCCGACGCGCCGCTACCCCCGGAATGGCCGGTGCCGCAACTCGTCGTGCCGCCGGAGGAGATCGCGCGCTGGCGGCAGGCCAACGGGTTGGGTTCAGGTCCGGCGGTGGCCCTGGCTCCAGGTTCGGTCGGCGCCTCGAAGCGATGGACCTATTATCCGCAGGCCGCGCGGCTTCTGATCGAGCGCGGCCTCGACGTCTGGGTGGTCGGCGGCCCCGGCGAGAAGACGCTGGCGCAGGAGATCGTCGCCGCCGGCGGCAGCAAGGTGCGCGATCTCACCGGCACCGACCTGCGCAACGGCATTTTGGCGATGGCGGCGGCCGGAGTGGCCATCTCGAACGATTCCGGGCTGATGCACATCGCGGCCGCCATCGGCACACCGACCATGGGCATTTTTGGCCCAACCAGCCCCTATCTGTGGGCGCCGCTGAACGGCCTCGCGGCTACGGTTCTGCAGAACAAATCGAAGCTGGCCTGCCAGCCGTGCCAGCGCACGGTCTGCACCATGAACGACCACCGCTGCATGCGCGACATCGAGGCGTCCGAAGTGGCCGACATCGCACAAGGCGTGATGGCTCAATCGAGCGTGCGATAAACCGCTGCGATCGCGTTCGCTTCCGCTTGCAGGCTGAATCTCTCCAGGACCCGCGCGCGTGCCCGCTCGCCCATCGCGCTTGCCGACGCCGGATCGCGCATCAAGGGCTCCAGCGCCGCCACCAGCGCCTCGACATCTCCCGGCGGCGTCAATACGCCGGTGACGCCGTCCTCGACGACGAATTCGGCCGCGCCGGCGCGCGCCGCGACCAGCGCCGCGCCTGACGACATCGCTTCGATCAGCGTCAGCCCAAAACCTTCGTTGCGCGAGGTGAAGGCGTAGATCGTCAGCCGCCGATACCAGCGTTGCACCTCCTCGATCTCCAGCTCGCCGGTGATGACGATGCGCGATGGCAAGCCGGCCGCCTCGATCTGTTGCTTCAGGCCGTCGGCAAACCCCTGCTGCTCCGGCACGACAGCGCCGACGATGACGGCGGTGAAATCCGGATAGCGCGGCAACAGCCGGCACATCGCCGCGACGAACACGTCCGTACCCTTCTGCGCCCGCACCCGGCCGAAGCAGCCGATCGCGTAGCGTCCCGGCAATCCGGCTTCAGCAAACGCCGCCGCGCGATCGGCCTGCGGCGCATACGCATCGGTATCGACGCCGTGCATCACGACTGTCGCCTTGCGCTTGAGATACGATGCCGAGAGTTCAGAGGTTGCGATCACCGCGTCCATCTGCCGTATCAGCCAGCGCGTCAGCCGCTTGTGATGCCGCTGCGCGGCCGAGGTGAACACAAGCTTCAGCGGCCAGCCGAGCGCGCGCAGCAACAGGCCGGCGATCATCTCGTCATTGCGCCGTGCGTGCCAGATCAGCGGCGTCTTGCGGCGCCAGAGCTTCAACAGATCGAAAAAGCCGATCCGCGCGATACCGTCGGGCGCGTGCGGGCCGAGCCAGGCCGCGCAGTACATCGCGGCCAACCTGGGCGCCACCATGCGGTTGGTCGCCGTGACGCCCGAATAGCGCCTGTGCAGATTCGGCACGATCAGCTGCAGATCACTGGCCAAATTAGTCTCGATCGCCACGTCCGGCTCCGTTTCGGCCAGTTCCTATACGCAACATTAAGCATAGTGGCCAGTTCGGTGCCCACCGAAACCCTGTCTTCACCGCAGCTCCGATAGCGTCGGCCTCAATAAAACAGGGAAAGGTGTCTCATGACAGTGCTGGTCACTGGTGGCGCCGGCTATATCGGCAGTCATATGGTCCACGCGCTGGCGGATGCCGGCGAAAGCGTCGTCGTGGTCGACAACCTTTCCACCGGCTTCTCGCACTTCCTGCCCGAGGGCGTGCCGCTGTTTGTCGGCGATGCCGGCGACGAGAACCTCGTCGCAGGCGTGATCGCCCAGCACGGCGTCGAGAGCATCATCCATTTCGCCGGCTCGATCGTGGTGCCGGACTCCGTGCGCGACCCGCTCGGCTATTACCGCAACAACACCATGACCACCCGCAGCCTGCTGAATTCAGCGGTGAAGGCGGGCGTGAACCGCTTCATCTTCTCGTCGACGGCGGCCGTTTATGGCAATCCGGACCAGGTGCCGGTCCCCGAGCACGCGCCGACGCGGCCCGCGTCGCCCTACGGGTCGTCCAAGCTGATGACTGAAATCATGCTGCACGACGTCGCTACCGCGCACGGCATGAACTACGTCGTTCTGCGCTACTTCAACGTCGCCGGCGCCGATCCGAAACTACGCTGCGGCCTCGCCACCGTCGGCGCTACTCATCTGCTCAAGATCGCGGTCGAAGCCGCCACCGGACAGCGCGCCAAGATCGATGTCTACGGCACGGACTATCCGACGCCCGACGGAAGCTGCATCCGCGACTTCATTCATGTCAGCGATCTCGCCCAGGCCCATCGCGCCGCGCTGGCCTATTTGCGGAGCGGCAAAGGCTCGATCACGCTGAACTGCGGCTACGGCCGCGGCTATTCGGTGCTCGAGACCATCGAGGCCGTCCGCCGCGTCTCCAGGCGCAATTTCGCGGTGTCCTACGCGCCGCGCCGGCCCGGCGACATCATGACCATGGTCGCCGACACCAGCCGTATTCGCGCGACGCTGGACTGGACGCCGCAATTCGACGATCTGGAGACCATCGCCACCCACGCGCTGGCCTGGGAAGAGAAGCTGTTCCGCGACCGCGGCGGGCTTCCGCAGCATGCGGAATCGGCCTGAAATCAAGCGCTTATTGGGCTTGAAAAAGCCTCGCCGAGCAGGCAAGGAGGCTTCGCAGCAGCCCTGACGCGCGGCCCCTCGGCCCGGCGCCGTCAATGGAACGCGGATGACCGAACTTCCAAGCCAATCGCCTCGAAAAATCACCGACGACCCCTATGGCGCGGCGATCCTGATCCGCCGTCTTGTGGCCGAACAGGGGCTGGCCCACTGGCGGCGTTATCTGCTGGCGTTCTCTCTGATGGGCGTTGCCGCGGCGACCACCGCCGGTTCCGCCTATCTGCTCGGCGAGGTCATCAACAAGGCCTATGTCGACAAGGACGTACGCGGCATTGCGATTCTCTCGCTGGTCACCGTCGCGATCTTCACCATCAAGGGTGCCGCGACCTACGGGCACACCGTGATTCTGTCGCAGATCGGCAACGCCATCCTCGCCAACAACCAGCGGGCGTTGTTCGCCAAGCTGATGAGCGAAAACATCGCGTTCTTCTCCGAGCGGCATTCCTCGGAATTCTTGGCGCGGCTGACCGCTGGCGCCACGTCGGTGACGCAGGTGCTCAACCTCCTGATCAACGCCATCGGCCGCGACCTGCTGTCGCTGATCGCGCTCGTTGTCGTCATGGTGATGACCGATCCGATGATGGCGCTGCTCGGCTTTGCGGTGGCGCCGCCGGCGATGATCGTGCTGCGCAAGCTGGTGAAGCGCATCAAGGGCCTTGCCCACAATCAGTTCTCCGGTACCGCCGACATCATGGAGACGATGCAGGAGTCGCTGCAGGGCATCCGCACGGTGAAGGCGTTCACGCTCGAACAGGCGATGCGCGAGCGCATCGATGCCAGCATCGCCGCCGTCGAGCGCAACGCCAACAAGATGGCGCGCGTGTCCAACCGCTCCAGCCCGCTGATGGAAACGCTCGGCGGCTTCGCGATCGCGGGCGGACTGATGTATGGCGGCTACCGCGTGGTCGCGATGGGCGCCTCGCCCGGACAATTCTTCTCGTTCCTGACCGCGTTCCTCCTGGCCTATGAGCCGGCCAAGCGGCTGGCGCGGCTCAACATCGAGCTCAACAGCAACTTGATCGGCGCGCGCAAGCTGTTGGAAATCGTCGACAGCCCGCCGAGCGAGCCTGATGACTCCGACAAGCCGGCGCTGAAGCTCAGCGATGCCCGCGTCGAGTTCCGTGACGTCACGTTCGGCTATCGACAAAACGAGCCGGTGCTGCGCCGCATGAGCTTCACAGCCGAGCCCGGCAGGACCACCGCGCTGGTCGGCCCTTCCGGCGGCGGCAAGTCTACCGTGCTGGCACTGCTGCTGCGCCTTTATGAGATCCAGCAGGGCGAAATCCTGATCGACGGCCAGAACATCGCCAACGTCTCGCGCCATTCGCTACGCGCCCAGGCCGGCTATGTCGGGCAGGACGTCTATCTGTTCCGCGACACGATCGGCGCCAACATCGCCTTCGGCAAGGAGGGCGCCACGCAGGACGAAATCGAAGCGGCGGCGAAGGCCGCCTGCGCGCATGATTTCATCGTCGGCTTCCCGCTCGGCTATGACACGCCGGTCGGCGAGCACGGCACGCAACTGTCCGGCGGCCAGCGCCAGCGCATCGCGGTGGCCCGCGCGCTGCTCAAGAACGCGCCGGTCATCCTGCTGGACGAGGCGACCGCGGCGCTGGATTCGGAATCCGAGAAAGCCGTGCAGGAAGCGATCGACCACCTCTGCCAGAACCGAACCACCATCGTGATCGCCCACCGCCTGCACACCATCATGCACGCCGACGCGATCCTGGTGGTCGAGGGCGGCGAGATCGTCGAGCGTGGCCAGCATGACGACCTGCTGCGACGCGGCGGGCGTTACGCCTCGTTCTTCCGCCTGCAGCAGAGAGACGCCGGCCACCCCAGTCTGGCGCCCGTCAGCGCAACCGCGTAAAAGGCAAAGCGCCGGAGTTTAACCTGCAACCATCCGAGACCATTTTCATGAACGCAGCCTCCTACGTCATTCCCGCTCCCCCGCAGGCCTCGCTCCCCGTCGTCGGCGAGACCGGCGTCTATCCGGTCCGCCGCATCTGGTGCGTCGGGCGCAACTATCTCGAGCACATCCGCGAGATGGGCAATGACGAGCGCGCGCCGCCGTTCTTCTTCGCCAAGCACGCCGACATGCTGGTGCCCGACGGCGCCACGATCCCCTACCCGCCGCTCACCAAGGATCTGCACCACGAGGTCGAGCTGATCGTCGCCATGAAGAGCGGCGGCCTCAACATTCACGCCGACAAGGCGCTCGACCATGTCTATGGCTATGCCGTCGGCATCGACCTGACCCGCCGCGACCTGCAGATTGCCTCGCGCAAGAAGGAGCGGCCGTGGGAGATCGGAAAATCGTTCGACTACTCCGCGCCCTGCTCCGCGATCCAGCCGGCTGCGAAGATCGGCCACCCCACCAAGGGCAAGATCTGGCTGACGGTCAACGGCAAGGAAGCCCAGAAGGGCGACCTCACCGAACTGATCTGGAACGTGCCCGAAATCATCTGGCAGCTCTCGCAGCAGGTGAAGCTCGCCGCCGGCGACATCATCATGACGGGCACGCCGGCCGGCGTCTCCCAGCTCCAGCCCGGCGACAAGCTCGAATGCGGCGTTGATGGCGTCGGCACGCTGAAGGTGGACATCGGCAAACCCGAATAAGCCGAATTCAAAGCCAATGCACGCAAAGCCCCGGATCTGATCCGGGGCTTTTTTCGTTCGGGAGCCATTGGAGTCACGGCGCACCTTGCTACCGGTGCGGCGGTCGTGCCGAACCCAACGCTCCGTGAAACCACGGGCGACCGGCACCGTGTGACTACGGGATCGTCGAGCAAATTGCGGAAGATCAACCTTCGCGCCTAGGCACCTCCCTAGAGAGCGAGTATCGACGACGTCACATCCAGCAAGGAACGCATGATGAATTCATCCGGTCGCGAGCAGAACGGATTCCTCAGATCCTTGAGCGACGAAGACTTCGAAGCGCTTCAGCCATATCTGAAAGCCGTCGAGCTCGCCCCGGACCACACCCTGGCCGAGCTGGGTCAGGCCATCACCAACGTCTACTTTCCGCACGACGCAGTCCTTGCGCTTGTCGTGGAATTCCGTTCCGGTGAAAGAGTTGAGGTTGCGCTGGTCGGCCCGGACAGCGCGCTCGGCGTCCTCGCCGTCATGGGCGAGCCGGTCGGCCTGATCACGGCGACCGTGGTATTGCCGGGGTCGGCTTCGATGATCGAGGTCGACAGGTTGCGCGCGGCCGCCAGGCACAGCACGACGCTGCATCAAGTCATGGTCCGGCACAGTCAAGCCTTGTATGTGCAGGCGCAGCAGGCGGCCGCATGCAATGCGCTGCACAGCGTGAACGCCCGGCTGGCAAGATGGCTGCTCCGCGTGCGCGACCTGAGCGGCCGCAACCGATTCAAGCTCACGCAGGAATACATCGCGGCGATGATCGGCTCGCGCCGAAACGCGGTGTCCCACGCGGCCCATATCCTCCAGCAGTCGAGCGTCATCAGGTATAGCCGAGGTCACATCGAAATCTCCGATTCCGACGCGCTGGAGAAGAACGCCTGCGAGTGCTACGGCGAATTGCTGGCCCAATACCAGCGCCTGCGATTTCCAGTCGACGCATCGCACCTGGGGGGCGCCGTTTCGAACAGTCCGGCCGTGGCTCCGGCATGTACCGGCCTGGTCCCCGGACACGGCAACGAAGCCTATCGTCCAATGGGGAGCGTCGCGTTCCGATTGCAAGATCCGCAAAACTGACACAGATTTCGATTATTGCCGGACCATAACGGCAAAATGTCAGAGCGGAGGAAACACCGATGATCAAGGTAAGCGTGATGTATCCCAATACGCCCGGCGGGCGCTTCGATCACGACTATTACCGCGACAAGCACATGCCGCTGGTCAAGGCGCGGATGGGCGATGCGTGCAAGTCCTACACCGTCGACAAGGGCATGGCCGGCGGCGCCCCCGGCGCGCCCGCCACGTATGTCGGCATGTGCCACATCTTTTGCGACTCGGTTGAGGCCTTCCAGGCCGGTTTTGGGCCTCACGCCAAGGAGATCATGGCCGACATCCCGAACTATACCGACCAGTCCCCGGTCATCCAGATCAGCGAAGTCGTCGTCGGCTGACGCAGCCACCGGCGCGCCACCATGCGCCGCGGTGGGAAAACCGGAACATTCCGGCCGGCACCTGCTCCGGATGCCGGCACCTTCCGTCGGGCGGGCGCTCGCGCCGGCCTATCGATCCACGGTCATTTCCAGACCAAGCCGAACGTCAGCCCCGCAGCGCCTGCAGGCCCTTGAAAGTCAGCCGCTTGGGATCGCGAACGCCGGCCAGATAGAATTTGCGGATGAAAGCGGCGGCGGCCTCGCGGTCGCAACCGGTCAGCGCCACGACGGCATCGATGGCAATTCGCTGGGCGTCCATGGGGCTTCCTCGTGCTGTCAGGGCCGCAAGCCACGCAGCGTAAGTATACGCGGTTAATCCGGCGTTAACCCTGGGAGCAGCTTGAGCGATTCGCAGCCAAGCTCGTATACGCGAAATGACGCATGGGGCGTCGGGCCGCATCGCCCCCTGTCTGCCTGCATTCCGGTCTCAAAGCCGTGTCCGCTTTTGCATAAGACGCGGAACCGGTCACGAATACTGCATCACCCCGTCGTCGATCTTGCCATAACGCAGGGTCACGATGTCGAGCGCGTAGTTCTGGTAGAGCCGCCACGGCCGCCTGGAACCCTGCTTCGGCAGCTTGGCGACCGAGCGCTGCACATAGCCGGAGGAGAAATCCAGCGACGGCAGTTCGGCGACCGATGGATCGGCGTTGTGCGGCATGCACCGCTTGTAGCCGTGCCGATCCATGTAGTTGATCAGCCGGCAGACATATTCGCAGGTCAGGTCGCATTTCAGCGTCCAGGACGCGTTGGTGTAGCCGAAAGCGGACGCCATGTTCGGGATGTCCGAATACATCATGCCCTTGTAGTTCAGCGTGCGCGCGAAATCGACCGCGCGGCCGTCGACGCTGACGTCGATGCCACCCGCGACCTCGAGCACCAGCCCGGTCGCGGTGACGATGATGTCGGCTTCGAGCTCGCTGCCATCCTTCAACTTGATGCCGCCTTTGGTGAAGGCGTCGATCTCGTTCGTGACGACGGAAGCGCGCTTGTCACGGATCGACTTGAACAGGTCGCCGTCGGGTACCAGGCAGAGCCGCTGCTCCCAGGGATTGTAGCGCGGCGTGAAGTGCTTGCCGACGTCGTATTCCGGGCCCAGCGCCATCTTGACGCCGCCCAGTATCAACTGCTTGGCACGCTCCGGCTTGCGCCGGCAGAGCTGGAAGAAATACATGCCGAACAGCACGTTGCGCCAGCGGATCAGGTGGTAGGCCAGCCTGGCCGAGAGGTTCTTGCGCAGCTTGTTGGCAAGCGCATCCTCGGCCGGCCGCGCCACGACGTAAGTCGGCGAGCGCTGCAACATGGTGACGTGCGCTGCGGTCTTGGCCATTTCGGGCACCAGCGTCACGGCCGTTGCGCCCGAGCCGATCACCACCACGCGCTTGCCGGCATAATCGAGATTTTCGGGCCATTTCTGCGGATGCACGATCTGGCCGGAGAAATCGGCGCTACCGGCAAATTCCGGCGAGTAGCCTTGTTCGTATTTGTAATAACCCGAGCACATGAACAGGAAATTGCAGGTCAATCGGACGATCTCCGTCGTCCCCTCGCCCGTCATGCGCTCCGCTTCAACAGTCCAGCGCGCCTCCGGCGACGACCACGACGCGCGCTTGACGCGATGATGGAAGCGGATGTGCTTGTCGATGCCGTTTTCCGCCGCCGTCTCGCGGACGTAGTTCAGAATGCGTGGCCCGTCGGCGATCGCCTTCGGCTCGGTCCACGGCTTGAACGAATAGCCGAGCGTGTACATGTCGCTGTCGGAGCGGATTCCGGGATAGCGAAACAGGTCCCAGGTGCCGCCGATGCAGTCGCGACCTTCGAGAATGACGTAGCT
Organism: uncultured Bradyrhizobium sp.; assembly: GCA_964609175.1. Taxonomy (GTDB): domain Bacteria; phylum Pseudomonadota; class Alphaproteobacteria; order Rhizobiales; family Xanthobacteraceae; genus Bradyrhizobium. The sequence goes on along the minus strand of CAZSRR010000021.1, from coordinate 11,927 downwards.
CTTGCCCGGGCATTTGTCCTGCAAATGGTAGCCCGCGCCGATGCCGGACAGCCCGGCGCCGACGATGAGGACGTCGAAATGTTCGTTGGACATGACGGGCTCCGCAGCTGCCGCAATTGCCGTCATGGCCGGGCTCGCCCCGGCCATCCACGTCCTTTGCTCAGGACAACTCTAAAGACGTGGATGCCCGGGACAAGCCCGGGCATGACGAAAATCTTAACCGCAGAGACGAAAGCCCCGGGGATCAATACCGGTAATGATCCGCCTTGAACGGGCCTTCGGGCTTGACGCCGATATAGTCGGCCTGGTCCTTGCGCAGTTCGGTCAGCTTGACGCCGATCTTGGCGAGATGGAGCCGCGCCACCTTCTCGTCCAGCGTCTTCGGCAGCACGTAGACTTCCTTCTTGTACTTGCCGTCCTTGTTGTTGGCGAACAGTTCGATCTGCGCCAGCGTCTGGTTGGTGAACGACGCCGACATCACGAAGGACGGATGGCCCATGGCGTTGCCGAGATTCACGAGGCGGCCTTCCGACAGCAGGATGATACGGTGCTTGTCGGGGAATTCGATCTCGTCGACCTGCGGCTTGATGTTGGTCCACTTCAGGTTACGCAGGCCCGCGATCTGGATCTCGTTGTCGAAATGGCCGATGTTGCAGACGATGGCGCGATCCTTCATCGCGCGCATGTGGTCGATGGTGATGATGTCCTTGTTGCCGGTCGCGGTGACGAAGATGTCGGCGCGCGGGGCGGCGTCTTCCATCGTGGTGACTTCGTAGCCCTCCATCGCCGCCTGCAGCGCGCAGATCGGATCGACTTCGGAGACCATGACGCGGCAGCCGGCCTGGCGCAGCGAGGCGGCCGAGCCCTTGCCGACGTCGCCGAAGCCGGCGACCATCGCGGTCTTGCCCGACATCATCACGTCGGTGCCGCGGCGGATGCCGTCGACCAGCGATTCGCGGCAGCCATAGAGGTTGTCGAATTTCGATTTTGTCACGCTGTCGTTGACGTTGATCGCCGGCCACAGCAGCGTGCCGGCCTTCTGCATGTCGTAGAGACGATGCACGCCCGTGGTGGTCTCTTCCGAAACGCCCTTGATGCTGTTGGCGATCCCGGCGAAGTAGCCCTTGGGCTTCTCCTTGAGCTGCTTCTTGAGCAGCGCGAAGAAGACTTCCTCTTCTTCCGAACCCGGCTTGTCGAGGAAGGCGGTGTCGCCGTTCTCGGCGCGCAGGCCGAGATGGACATACATGGTGGCGTCGCCGCCGTCGTCCAGGATCATGTTGGGATGGCCGCCGCCGTGCCAGTCGAACAGCTTTGCGGTGTAGTCCCAGTACTCGGCCAGCGTCTCACCCTTCACGGCGAACACCGGAATGCCGGCGGCCGCGATCGCCGCCGCCGCATGGTCCTGCGTCGAATAGATGTTGCACGATACCCAGCGGATATCGGCGCCGAGCGCGGCCAGCGTCTCGATCAGCACGCCGGTCTGGATCGTCATGTGCAGCGAGCCCGCGATGCGCGCGCCTTTCAGCGGCTGCTTGGGGCCGTATTCCTCGCGCGTCGCCATCAGGCCCGGCATTTCAGTCTCGGCCAGCGAGAGTTCCTTGCGGCCGAAATCGGCGAGCGAAATGTCCTTGACGATGTAGTCGGTGAAGCCGGGCTTGATGGGGGCGTTCATGTGAGCTTCCTGTTGTTGAGCGCGTCGTTCCGGATCGTCATGGAGAGGCGAACCCGGAAGCACGAAACGGTGGATAAGAAGTCCGGAAGCGCTCGCCGCGGCGAGCGCCCCCAAAACAACGCGAGGAATTAAACCGCGCCCTTGAGCGCGTCGATCAGATCGGTTCTCTCCCAGGAAAAGCCGCCGTCCTTGTCCGGCGTGCGGCCGAAATGACCGTAGGAGGAGGTGCGCGCGTAGATCGGCTTGTTGAGATCGAGCCGCGTGCGGATGCCACGCGGCGTCAGGTCCACCACCTCGCGCACGGCATTCTCAAGCTTTTCCTCCGGCACCTTTCCGGTGCCGTGGGTGTCGATATAGATCGACAGCGGCCGCGCCACCCCGATGGCATAGGCGAGCTGCAACGTGCAGCGGTCGGCGAGACCCGCGGCGACGATGTTCTTGGCGACGTAGCGCGCGGCATAGGCCGCCGAACGATCGACCTTGGTCGGGTCCTTGCCGGAGAACGCGCCGCCGCCATGCGGCGCCGCGCCGCCATAGGTGTCGACGATGATCTTGCGGCCGGTCAGGCCAGCGTCGCCGTCGGGACCGCCGATATAGAATTTGCCGGTCGGGTTGATGTGCCAGATGGTCTTGCCGTTGATCCAGCCTTCCGGCAGCGCCTGGCGCACATAAGGCTCGACAATCTCCCGAACCTGGTTGGAGGACATGTCCTCGACGAGATGCTGATGCGAAACCACGATCTCGCGGACGCCGACAGGCTTGCCGTGTTCATATTGCACGGTGACCTGGCTCTTGGAGTCCGGACCCAGCACCTTCTCCTTGCCGGAATGACGCGCTTCCGAGATCAGCCGCAGGATCTTGTGGGCATAGAAGATCGGCGCCGGCATCAGGTCCGGTGTTTCGTTGGTGGCGTAGCCGAACATGATGCCCTGGTCGCCCGCGCCCTCTTCCTTGTTGGTGCCGGGCTGCAGCGCATCGACGCCCTGCGCGATGTCGGCGGATTGCGGATGCAGCAGGATTTCGATGTCGCAGGTCTTCCAGTGAAAACCTTCCTGCTCGTAGCCGATGTCCTTGATCGCCGCGCGGACGACGCTTTCGATCTGGTCGTTGGTGACGGACTTTGGTCCGCGGGTTTCACCGGCGATCACCACCTTGTTGGTGGTGGCGAGCGTTTCGCAGGCCGCGCGGATCGCCCAGGGGTCGATGCCGGCCTTGGGGCCCTCGCGAAAAAACAGATCGACGATCTCGTCGGAGATACGGTCGCAAACCTTGTCCGGGTGTCCCTCGGAAACCGACTCGCTGGTGAAGAGATAAGACGCGCGCATCAACAACCCCTTGTTCCCGCCGGCTGCCGGCGGCTCTGTGTGATCTTTCCCGGAATGTCAGTCGCGACGGCGCGAGATGACGTAGGATTCGTCGTAAAACCAAAGCCCGTTATGTTTGCGCAGAACCTCTCTCGTGGCATCGAGGGCCCGGCTGTTCTCAGTCATCTCCGTCAACCGGTCGTCTTCGATCTGGGCGACATAGGTCGCCGCATTCCACGCTGCAAAAGCCGTCGAAGTACCGATCGAACCGGAGACCTCGTTGGGCAGCGCTTCCATATCATACCGGAAGATGGACCGGTTATCGGCGTACGCATTAAAGTTAAGGTCGCGTGCAGCCGATCCCAGCTCGTATTTCACCGCGCGCAATAGCTCATGACGGCTCACGGCGAAAGGATTTTCTCCGGGCCAGACGGCCTGGATGATTTCAAGGCCCGGGTCCTGCCCGTGGGAGTGCACTCCGATCAACCTTCCCCCTGCCCGCAGGGCTCGCGCCAGCGGAGCAATGATCCGCTTGGCCCGAAAATTCACGGAGGACTTGGCCCGGTAAGGCTGAGAGGCGATGACGAGGTCGAAATTGGCTTCGGTCCGGCCCGCCCGTGGAATGATCGAATCGAGCAGGAAGCGATGGTCTTCCCGGTACACGACCAGCGCCACCGGGCGCTCATAGATCGGCATGCCGGATTTGGAGCTCACATTGGCGCGCCAGTTCTGCTCCAGGAATGAACCAAGTTCGGCGATCTGCGTCTCGAATTCTCCTGAGGACGCGCCACGCAGCGCGACCTCGTGCCAGATCATGCCGGCCGCTGCCGCAGGCGAGGCCGGCGTCAGCCATGGCGCCTCGGCGTAGTGCATGTTGGTCAGCACGACGACGGTTGCAGGATGTTCAAATAGCCGGTCCGGCACCTTGTCGAGCGTCAGGCGGACGTCCTCCAGGCTCAACTCCTTGCCGGCGATGTAGAACGGCATGTGGGGAAAGCGGCCGTGCATCGAGCGCATCACCCGCGCCAACACCGAGCCGTCGCCGACGCCGGCGTCGAACACCCGCAAGGCCGGTGGCCGCGGATGCAGGCTGGAAAGCTCCAGCCCCACCCGCTCGGCAATCACCCGCTTCTCGCTGCAGGTGTGGACGAACAGCAGATACTTCTGCCGGTTCTCGAAGAACCGGAAATTGCCTCGGGGGTCGCGCTTCTCCGGCGGCACGTCGAGCCCGCGCGGCGGCGGAAGCGTGCCGGTGGAGGTCGCGATATAGGCCTGAATGCGATCCAGCGTGTCGATGGTGATGCGCTTGCCCTCGCGCAGCCGGTGCACCAGCTTGCCGTCGTTGACCGACCGGCGCCCAAACGTCGTCTCCGCCATGTCCGAGTGGCGGCAGAAGTCCGTGATCTGGCTGAGGATCTGGTCGTTCTTCATCGGGCAGGAAGAATGGGAAATATGGGTGGGCAACGTCACGTCAGATACACCACCTAACACGATCTGCCCACCGTGTATACGTGCGAAAAGCGGAACACGCCTCATTGGAACCTGCGGCGCTTCGCCCTATAGAAGACGGTAAATTGATACTTTGGGGCTGGGGATGCTGAAACGATATTGCGCCGCCTTGCTGCTGTTGGCAGCGCAGGGTCCGGCAATGGCGGGCTACCTTGGACGAAAATCCCGCCGAGGTGTTTTCCGGGGTCTATGAGCGGCTTGGCGTCCTGCCGACAAAGGCAGCGCGTGATCCCTATGTCTGGCTCCGGCTCGAAGAACTGAAGCGCGAGCCATGCGACCAGAAAAGCATCGGCGATCTTGCGCTCGCACTGGACAAGGCCGGCTACCGGCGCGAGGCGGCCAACGGACTGTACAAATTCGTGCTGAATTGCGGCGCGCCGGTCACCGCCCTGCACCGATCGATCGACATCTTCCTGCGGCTGACCGACTATCCCAAAGCGGTCGAGGTTGCCGACGAGTTCATCCGGCGCGCGCCCGCCAATCGCGAGGCGCACTATCTGCGCGGCGTAGCTCTCGAAGGCGCAGGCGACCCCCAGCGGGCGCTGGTCGACTTCGCCAATGCCATCGAACTGTTCGGATCGGACAAGAAAGGCATATCGAGCCGGGTATTCATGCACATGGCTTCCGCCTACGCGGCGCTCAATCGGTTCTGCGAGGCGGCGGCGCCCATCAACATGTGGGTCGCATTCGATCCCGCCACCCGCGACACCAGCCAGACCCAGAAGATCATCGCCGACTACGAGGCGAAGGGCAATTGCGCGTCCGCAAAGGGTTTCCAGAAGGAAGTCTATCCGTTACGCGGGCAGAACGTTGTCACGGTCAAGGTCGAGATCAACGGCGTGCGCGGCCTGTTCATTCTCGATACCGGCGCGACCTATGTCGCGATGAAATCGAATTTCGCCGATCGCGCCAAGATATCGCAGGCCGGCGCCGGCGAGATCACGCTCGCGACCGCCAACGGCCTGACCAAGGCGAAGCTTGCGAAAGCCGACAAGGTAACGCTCGGCAGACTGGTCGCGACCAACGTTCCGGTGGCGATCCAGAACACCGACGCCAAGAGCTATGGCGCCGGCGTCGATGGATTGCTGGGGATGAGCTTTCTGTCCCGGTTCGAGGTCCAGATGTCGAACGGATCGATCGAGGTTCGCACCCGCAAGGCAAGGAATTAGCCCTAATAACCCATCGAACTCGCTGCGGAATCCATCACCGGGGCGACTTGAACCGTCCCACGGGAACTCGCGACAAAGCGGTATCCGCCACTTGCGACCGCCAATCATGGGGACCTGATGCGTAGCGCAATCCTGATCCTGGCCTTACTCGCCACGGCGCTGTGGTCGGCACCTTCGCACGCCCAGTCGCGCGACCAGTCGGCGCCGTCGTCGGCGCTTTCCTGGCAGACCCGCAGCCTGTCGAAGCTGGCGCTTGGCGACCTCGACGGCGCGCTCGCCGACATCAACGAAGCGATCAGGATCGATCCGGCATTGCCGCAACCCTTGACCAGCCGGGCGGTGATCTGGCGCGCCAAGGGCAATCTCGACCGCGCCATCGCCGACGCGACCGAGGCGATCCGGCTTGCAAGGGCAAAGGCGCCTGCCAACGTCATGACGCCGCCAGCGAGCGTGCTGATCTCGGCCCATACGCACCGCGCGCTCGCCTACGAAGCCAAAGGCGATATCGATCGCGCCAAGCTGGATTACGCCGCTGCGCTGCAGGGGCAGGCTTCCGACGCCGGCAGCAAGGCCAACCAGGCCACCGCAAAGGTTCGCCAGTCGCTGCTTTCGGGGCCGCTGCCGCCCGCGCCGCGTACGGCGGCCACAGTGACACCGCACCAGGCCGGCAAAGTAGCGCCACCGCCGGCCAGCGCGGCAGCGCCAGCCAAGCCGGCCGGCGCCGCGGCGTCACAGCCTGCGCCGGCGGAGGAAATGCGCAGGCGCGCCGACAGCAAGAAAGCCGAGATCGAGAAACAAGCCGTCAGGCGCGTTGCGCTCGTGATCGGCAACAGCGCCTATGCGCGGGTCAGGCCGCTGCCCAATCCGACCAACGATGCGCGCGCGATGGCCAGGAGCCTGCGCGCGATCGGTTTTGTGGTGACCGAGGGTACCGACCTCGACCGCGCCGCGATGGAAGCCACGATCATCGACTTCCTGCGCGACGCCGCGCGGTCGCAGGTGGCGGTGGTCTATTACGCCGGTCACGGCTTGCAGATCGACGGCCGCAACTATCTGGTGCCGGTCGATATCCAGTTTCAGGGCAGCGGCGGGCTGACCGATACGATGATGGATCTGGAGACGATCATGGCCGCCCTCGACGACCAGGTCCGCACCAACATCCTGATCCTCGATGCCTGCCGCAACAACCCGATGGCGCCGCGCGTCGCCTCGACCGGCCCGACGCGCGACATCGAGGCCGGATCGTCGGGCCTCGCCGCGCCGACGACGCTGGGCAACGGCGCGACGTTCGGCGCAGGCACGTTGATCGCGTTTGCGACCGCGCCCGGCCAGGTCGCGCTCGACGGCGAAGGTCCCAACAGCCCGTTCTCGGCCGCGCTGACCCGCCACATCGGCACGCCCGGGCTGGAAGTGCAGCAGATGCTGACGCGGGTCCGCGCCGAAGTCGTCGCGGCGACCAAGGGCAAGCAGGTACCGTGGTCGAACTCGTCGCTGCTCGGCGAGGTCTATCTGGCGGACAGGTGACGGTGCGCTCGCACGGTCATTCCGGGGCGATGTGAAGCATCGAACCAGGAATCTCGAGATTCCGGGTTCGCATCCTTGATGCGCCCGGACTGACGCCATGCGTCACTTCCCCCAAACCTCCTCGGCGACTTCCACCGCGAGCCGCAACTTGGCCCACTGCTCTTCCTCGGACAGGATGTTGCCTTCCTCGGTGGAGGCGAAGCCGCATTGCGGCGAAACCGCGAGCTGATCGAGGGGCACGAATTTGGCCGCCTCCTCGATGCGGCGCTTGATGTCGTCCTTCTTTTCCAGTTCGCCGAATTTCGAGGTGATGACGCCGACCACCACGACCTTGTCGCCCTTCGGCAGATAGCGCAACGGTTCGAAACCACCCGCTCGGTCGGAATCATATTCGAGGAAATAGCCGTCGTAATTGGTGCCGGCCAGCATGGTCTCGGCCACGGGCTCGTAACCGCCCGAGGAGATCCAGGTCGAGCGGAAATTGCCGCGGCAGACATGGGTGGTGACCACCATGTCGGCCGGCCGTTCGGCCAGCGCGTAGTTGATGATGCGGGCGTAGGTCTGCTGCAGGCCATCGGGATTGTCGCCGCGGTCGCGCGCCTTCTGCAATTCGTCCTGCGAACAGAGATAGGCCCATACGGTGTCGTCGAACTGCAGATAGCGGCAGCCGGCGTCATAGAACGCCTTCACCGCCTTGCGGTAGGTCTTGCCTAGATCAGCGTAGAATTCCTCGAGGTCCGGATAGACCTCCTTGGAGATCGACTTGCGGCCGCCGCGGAAATGCAGCACCGCCGGCGACGGGATCGTCATCTTCGCCGTGACGTGCGCCTTGTCGGTCTGCTTCTTCAGGAAGCGGAAATGGTCCAGCATCGGATGGTCGTCGGGGAAGTCGAGCTTGCCGATGACGCGGACGGCGTCGTGGCGGGTCTCGACGCCCGCGAACTGGATGCCGGTCTCGGGGTGGAACAGTTCGCAGCCGCCGAGCTTGGCGAGAAAATCGAAATGCCACCAGGAGCGGCGGAATTCGCCGTCGGTCGCGAGCTTCAACCCGGTGGAGGCCTGCCGGTGCACGACCTTCTCGATTTCGAGATCCTCGGCCTTGCGCAAATCGTCCGCGGTGATCTCCCCCTTCTCCAGCTTGGCGCGCGCTTCCTTGATGCGCTGCGGCCGCAGCAGGCTGCCGACCTCATCGGCGCGGAACGGGGCTCGGGTTCTCTGCATCGTTTCAACTCCCATCTCTTCCAGAGCATGATCCGGAAAAGCGTGAAACGGCTTTCCGAAAGATCATGCTCAAACAAAAAACCTAAAGCGCGACGACTTTGATCGCGCCTTAGTGCGCGGCGGCCGCGGCAACGCCGAGATGGCGTTCGAGCACCGCGGGATCGGCCTTCAATGCGTGGCTGGCCGCATCATGCACGATCGCGCCGCGTTCCAATATCACAACCCGATCGGCCAGCCCTAGAATCTTTTGTGCGTTCTGCTCGACGATGATCGAACAGATGCCACCGGAGCGGGTGATGCTGCCCAACGCCCGGAGCAATTCCTCGACGATGATGGGCGCCAGCCCCTCGGTCGGCTCGTCGAGCAGCAAAACCTTGGGATTGAGCGTCAGCGCGCGGCCGATCGCCAGCATCTGCTGCTCGCCGCCGGAAAGCTGGTTGCCGAAATTGTTGCGGCGTTCCTTCAGCCGCGGAAACATTTCGTAAACCCTGTCCACGTTCCAGGGACCTGGCTGGGCCACGGCGGTCATGTTTTCCTCGACCGTCAGCGAGCGAAATATATTGCGCTCCTGCGGCACCCAGCCGATCCCCGCCCGCGCCCGCTGGTCCGGCCGCATCGCGGTGATTTCCTGCCCGCCGAGCGCGATCGTTCCGCCGAAGCGGCGGGTGATGCCGACGATGGAATTGATCAGCGTGGTCTTGCCGGTGCCGTTGCGCCCCAACAGCGCCAGCACCTGGCCCTCGCCAAGCCTCAGCGACATCGAGGGCAGCACCACGGCTTCGCCGTAGCCGGCGCGCAAGGCGTCGATGGCAAGAAGCTCAGACATCCGCCGCCTCGCCGAGATAGACCGCCTTCACCTGAGGATCGCGCGCAACGTCCTCCGGCGGCCCCTCCACCAACATGGCACCGTTGACCAGCACCGAGATGCGGTCGGCGAACGAGAACACCAGATCCATGTCGTGCTCGATCAAGAGCACCGTGACGTCGCGTGGCAGCGCGGCGACGGCGGCCAGGATGTCGTGGCGCTCGCTTTCGGGCACGCCTGCAGCCGGCTCGTCCAGCAGCAGCACGCGCGGCCTGGTCGCGATCGCCACCGCGATCTCGAGCAGGCGCTGCTTGCCGTAAGGCAGCGTCGCCGTGAGTTCGTTCATGACGTCGAGCAGATGAAAACGCGACAACGTTTCGGCAATCTCCTCGTTGACGTCGGCGCGCGTGCCCATCCGCCGCCACCAGTCGCCGCCGCGGCCGAGCCGTTCCGACACCGCGAGCCCTATGGTCTCGAGAGGGGTCAAATCGGCATAGAGCTGATTGATCTGGAAGGTGCGCGAGAGACCGCGTAGCACCCGTGTGTGCACGGCCAGATTGGTGATGTCGCTGCCTTCGAGCAGGATCTGTCCGCCGTTCGGCTGGAGCACGCCGGTCAGGAGGTTGATGACGGTGGTCTTGCCGGCGCCGTTCGGCCCGATCAAGGCGTGGCGGGCGCCCTGCTTGACCTGGAGCGACAGGTCGCGCGTAACCCGCAGGCCACCGAAGGATTTCTCCAATCCCTTCGTTTCCAGCGCGATCGTCATGACGCATCGCTTTCGGGAACGGCGACGACGGCCTTGCGGCCGAACACGCGGCGGATGACGAGGTTCGGCGCCCACAGCGCCCAGCGATGGATACGTTCGCGCCCGACCAGCACCATCACGACCAGCACCAGACCGATCCAGAACATCCAGTATTGCGGCGTAATCGTCTGGAACAGTTCCTGCAGCATCTTGAACACGACCGCGCCGATCAATCCGCCATAGAGATAGCCGGTGCCGCCGATCACGAGCACGAGCATCAGATCGGCCGAGCGCTCGAAGGCGAACACGTCGAGGGAGGCCAGCGCCGTGGTCTGGGTGAACAGCGCGCCGGCGATGCCGGCATAGAACGCCGCGACCGTATAGATCGCGATCAGGCGGCGGTTGACCGGCACGCCGATCGCGGACGCCCGCAGCGGATTGTTCTTGATCGCACGCAGCGACAGGCCGAACGGCGAGTTGACGATCCGCCGCGCCAGCAAGAACAGCAGGAACAGGACGGTCAGCGAATAGAAGAAGCCGGTCTTGCCGAACATGTCGAACGCAAACAGGCCGAGGATCGGCTGCATCTCGATGCCCTGCAGACCGTCGGTGCCACCGGTGATGTTGGAGAAGCGTTCCGCCAGCGCTTCCAGCAGCAGCGCGATGCCGAGCGTCACCATCAGCCGGGTCAGGTCGACGCCGCGGATGACGAGGAAGCTGGTGGCAAAGCCGAGCACCATCGCGATCAGGCCGGCCACCACCAGCGCGATGACCGGCTCGTTGATGATGCCGTGCAGCGCGAGCAGCCCCGCCGAATAGGCACCGACGCCGAAGAACGCGGCATGCCCCAGCGAGACGATGCCGGCGTAGCCGAGGATCAGATCAAGCGACAGCGTGAACAGCGCCAGCCGAATAATGTCGGTCATGATCAGGTAACGCGACGGAAACAGGAACGCGCAGGAAGCCGCGAGCACCCAGAACGCGATTTCGGCCGGCCGCCAGCGGGCGCGGGCCATGGCATGAGAGGAGACGTCGGAGACGGCGTTCATCGCGCCCTCACCGCGCCGCCGTGCGGCCGAACAGGCCGTTGGGGCGCCAGATCAGGATCACGATCATGATGGTGTAGATGACGAACGGGCCCATCTTCGGCACGTAATATTTGCCGGCGACATCGCCGATGCCGAGCAGCAGGGATGCAAGGAACGGCCCGGTGATGCTGGAGGAGCCGCCGACGGTGACCACGATCAAAAAGTAGATCATGAACTTCAGCGGAAAGTACGGATCGAGCCCGAGGATCTCGGCGCTGAGCGCGCCGCCCAGTCCCGCGAGGCCGCAGCCGAACGCAAAGGTGAAGGCGAACACCTGCGGCACGTTGATGCCGAGCCCGCTGGCGACGCGGGGATCGTCCACGGCAGCGCGCAAGCGGCTGCCGAATCTCGTCTTCGACAGGATCAACTGCAGCGCCACCGTGAGCAGGCCGCAGATCGCGATGATCATCAGCCGGTAGCGGCCGATGCCGACCCCGAAGAAGTCGAACTGGCCTTCGAGCGCCGCCGGCAGCTTGATGAAGATGCGCGACGATCCCATGACGTAGTCCACCGCCGCCACCGACATGAAGGTGAGCCCGATGGTGAACAGCACCTGGTCGAGATGGCTGCGGGTGTAGAGATGGCGGTACAGCGTCCGCTCCAGCGCCACCCCGATCACGGCGGCCGAGACGAAGGCCAGCGGCAGCGCCGCGAAAAACGGCCAGCCGGAATTGTTGACCAGCACCGCGCAGATGTAGCCGCCGGTCATGGCGAAGGCGCCGTGGGCGAGGTTGACGAAGTTCATCAGCCCCAGCGTCACCGCCAGCCCGCAGGCCATGATGAACAGCAGCATGCCGTAGGCGATGCCGTCGAACAGGATGGTGAACAGCGTGGTCATCGAGAAGGCAAGTCCACAGCGATATGAAATCTGCAGGTCGTCATGGCCGGGC